>JBFFKK010000035.1:0-27581 GCA_041555445.1 Sulfurimonadaceae bacterium | reverse complement strand
TCAGGTGTGGAAACGTAGGTCGCCGCCTAGTTCTCGGATTTTACAAACTCCCATAAACTACATTAACTCTTAACAATCAAAACTTTATAAAAATTCATTACTTATATACTTTTTTAACACCCATTCCGGCGGCTATTGATCGTTACACTCTCTACTTATTACTACTTGACTCATATAAAACATGCCTTTGGGCATCTTTTATATGAGATATCCTAGTTCTCGGATTATCTCCAAAACACAAACTTTTAATCATACACATACATTAATCACTTATTAACTTGCGACGCTACGGTTTTTATCGATATTACTTTACTCAGACCAAACGTGACGTCGGTCACCTTTGTTCTGAGATATCGTAGGTCGCCGCGGGTCTGCCCCTTCGGGTACTAGTTCTCGGATTTACTCACAACAAAAATATCCAATCACTCTATTTACTTCTTAAATATCAAACAATCTAAACTTTATTACATACACATCGGCGGCTATTGATCGTTACACTCTCTATCTATTCCTACTTTACTCATACAAAACATGCCTTTGGGCATCTTTTCTATGAGATATCTTAGTTCTCGGATCTATCTTCACCTCAATCTATTAAATCTTACACTCAAAACAAATAACTTTATCACATTCCAATCATGACATTACCATGCTCAGGTTTTGTCCTAGTGTACATTGTTTTTTTATGTAAACTTTATTCCTAAGTTCAATATTCAAAATTGATTGTTTGTGCCATCACTCTTTGTGTACGATCATCTTTTCACACATCTGTTTATACTTTAATATTTTAGTTATACACACCAACATTGCATAAAAAGACAGGTTTTATAGGTATGGTATAGCTCCGTAGAGCTATGATCTTATCGATCGGCAGATAAGAGGGCCAGATTTTATACATGATTGATAAGTTTGTGAGCACATTTGGTCCACATTTTATTCAAGATCACTACGACAATATAATGTGTGTGCGGACCAAATGTTTCAATTATACACATCTATACGCTCGGTTTTATAACATTAATATATCGCCTGTGATAATTTTTTGATTTTTAATTTGTTATTAAATGTTAAAAAAATGCCTCCTGGAGCCTTTTTTATAATAATTAATATAAATTAACCAGCAAAATGAACGTAACATGAAAAAAAGCTCTGTATCTTATAAGAAAAATCTATACCATTTGCTTTTTGTTTAAGTTTCAGTTTATTCTCACTCGCATATAATGGACGAAGTAAAAATTCGAGAGCTCGGATTTTCAACTTTTCAATTCTATTAGGAGAATTACATAATGACAAAAACAATCAAATTGGCTTTAGCAGCTTCAATGGTACTTGGTGCAACATCTGCATTTGCAACAAACGGTTCTGCACTAATCGCAACTGGTGCTAAGGCACGTGGTATGGGTGGTACTGATATCGGTGTATCACATGGTGCAGAATCTGCATTGGCGAATCCTGCGCTAATCACATCTGTAGAAGGTACTGAAGTCCAGTTCGGTGGTACACTATTTATGCCGGATGTTTCATATGAAATGACAAGTACTGGTGGTAATGTTCCGGCAGGTACATCATTAGGTGATGGGACAAGTGCAGCAGATATGAGTATGATCCCAGAAGTATCATTGGCATCAAAAATCAACGATAGCTTCTCTTGGGGTATCGGTATGTGGGGTACTGCCGGTATGGGTGTCGACTACCGTGACGAAGGCGGTATGGAGATGGTCACAAACCTGCAGTTAATGCAGTTCGGTGTTGCCTTCGCGTACAATGTTGCAGGTTTTAGTGTTGGTGCGACACCGGTCCTTCAATACGGTGCTTTGGATATCAATTACAACATGAGCGATATGGGTGGACCGGCTAATGTAGGTGCTGGCATTGCTCAAGACTTGGCCTTGGGTGTTAACCTGGGTGCTGCATATGAGATCGCAGGTGCTACAATCGGTCTATCGTACAAGTCTCAGATCGATATGGAATACAAAGGACAGCTTTCTAGTGCAACACAACCATTTGTAGATTTCGGCATTTTCCCTCAAGCTATGGGTGACAAGCTCTCTACACCGGCTGAGATCGGTTTGGGTGCCAGTTACAATATAGCAGGCAACACGATTGCATTTGACTATAAAAAGATCAAATGGTCTGACGCCGAAGGGTATAAAGATTTCGGTTGGGATGACCAGGATGTGATTGCACTAGGTTATGAATATGCAGCGGATTTATGGGCACTTCGTGCAGGTTATAACCATGCAAACAACCCAATCTCAGATGCTGGCGCAGTTACATTGGCACAAGGCGGTGCTACTCCGGGAAATTATGCAGGTAATGCTCTGAATATGTTCAATCTTATGGGCTTTCCAGCAACAGTAGAGGACCATATCACATTGGGTGGTACTTATAACTTCTCTAAACAGACATCAGTTGACCTTGCATATGTCTATGCTCTAGAATCTGAAACGACACTCGCTTCGATGCCAGCAGATACTACTGGTAATGGTAACTGGGATACTAACACTGAAATGAGTGTTAAACACTCTCAACAGAGCGTTAGCGTTCAGCTTAACTACGCTTTCTAAGGTTTCACGGCCGGAGATCTATAATTGAAAGCCCGGGCTGTGAGTAATCACAGTCCTTCTATACTCTCTTTTATTTACCGCTAGGTCAGTAATGTGTTTTAAGATTTTTAAGTTTTTCATAATAGTTTGTCCGTAAATATAGAGAAAGTAAGCATTTAAATTTAGACCAACTTCACATTCCCTCCACAATCATCAATTACACTCATAATAGTCATAGAGTCAATTTATGCATGAAATGGCAGAACTTGTCAGAATGCTACATTTTGTGCAATTCATTTGTAAATATAGTCTTTATAAATGATTGTTGATACATTTGTGATAAAATTACCCAGCAAAAATTTTTGTGTCGAAAGCACAAGAAGCTAAAAACAAGGAGATTCATGTTTTCAAAATTAGTAACAGGTGCACTAGCACTAAGCATTGCAGCTACACTCGCAATGGCGACAGACGGCGTTCGTTTTAATGTTATCAAGGACAGTATGCTTAAAAACCCATCTAAAGATGAGAAAGCGGCAACTGTAGTAGAGAAAAAATATATGGATATGCTAGAGAACGATATGGAAGGTATCGGTTTTGTGCTTTCTGATCCACATGAGCGTATCAATGACGCGTATGCGACAAAATACGGCGGAACCAACCTTGATAATCTTGGTTTCTTCTCTATGACAGCAGATGAAGCACTTCGTCCACTACTTCTAAAGGCACCAGAACTAGGTGGTTTCAGCCCGTTCAACCTTCATATCTACAAAGTGAAAGGTGACGAGAATACTCGTGTCGGTCACGTCACGCCAAACACGATGCTGGACATCGTAGGCGTTCAGGACAAAGCAACGCGTGCTGAGTTTACTAAGATCTTTGAGCCACTTGACAAGCTTGTTGATGAAAAACTTGGCGGCAAAGTCGAGATCGTTAAGTATGACAAACTTACGCCTAATCCGATGATGAACTTTGAAATGACATTCGAGCGTCCAGAAGAGCTTTCTGAGTTCATTGACACGTTCCAAGAAGATTTTGAAGCAGCGTTCGAAGACCATAAATATATCATTGCCGGTTACAAAAACTTCAAAGAAGCGTATACTGACCTTGAACTTGAATTTGGCAAGTACGATGCGTACTTTGTCTATTCACTATGTCACTTCACATTCTCAAACGGTGTGTTTAACCTTGTAGACGGCCAGGAAGGTGATGCACGCCCGGATGCCGGTGCATTTGCTCCATGTTCAATGTACATGTATATTGAAAAAGGTAGCAACAAGTTGGTTATCGGTATGCCGAAACTTGAAAACTGGATCGCTGTAATGGGCGTTAAAGATCCAAAAAAGGTCGACGCTATCCACACACTTGACAAAGAGATCATCAGTATCATGGAAGGTCTTGGAGCTAAAAGTATATGAGAAAACTCTTAGCCTTTGTAGTCGCAGCGTTGCTGCTCTCGTTTAGCGGATGCGCATCGAAAGAGGCGGCAGCTTCTGACAGTGTGGCAGCAAAGCCAGCGGAAGAAAATGTCAGTACCTATCTTCTAGGTGCTTATGTTGATGCCGATGCAGCGCAGACGAAACTTACAGAAGCGGGTTTCGACGTCTTGGCAGCGTATAAGGTTGACAAGAAAGGTAAATACATCTCGGTTGTGTTTACCAATGCGGCAATGAAATCTGCAGCAGACAAAACGGACCGCGGATTCGCCGCGGTACTTCGTCTACTGGTCAACAGTGAAAAGAAAGAGATCAGTATTACGAACCCGGTTTATTTCGGTAAAGCGTTTATGCAGGATGAGTTTGACTATCAGGCAGCTTTAGCGGTTCAAAAGAGTCTTACCGGTGCATTCGGTGAGTTGAAAGGTTCAGCTGATCAATGGGCATTTGACGGTCTTGCCGGTTACCACTTCATGATGGGTATGCCATATTATGATGAATTTGCCGTGATCGGTGAAGGTGATAATGCGGAGTTACTTGCAAAAGCAAAAGCCTATAAAAAAGGCAAGGAACTTGTCTTTGAACTTCAAATCGGTGAAGGTCGTACACTGCTCGGTTATGCCGTAGGCAAGAAGACTTCCAAATTTGTAAAGAAGATCGGTTACCAAAATTCGCAGATCTTACCGTATACGATCCTGATCGAAGACGGCAAAGCGAAGATGCTTGCGCCTAAGTACCTGATCGCGATCTCTTATCCACAACTTACGATGGGTGAGTTTATGACAATTGCGTCTGTCCCAGGTGCAATAGAAAAAGATCTCGCGAAAGCATTTAAATAAGCCTAGGCTTATTTAAATTTTCAGACTTCGGCGCATCCTGCGTCCAACTCCGACACTCGACGTACCGATGTACGCCTTCGGTCGGCGTTAAACACAATCTACATCAAATCCGAAACTTTCGCAGTTCAGTTTAGCGTCATACGAGCTTCGCTATCTTTCACTATTCACTATTCACTATTCACTATTCACTAATTAGCTATAATGACGCCAACATTCAGAGAAGGAAATTTTGTGGCGAAAATCGGATTTGGAACCTACAGGGTCAGTGACCTTAACCCGGAACATCTTCAGGCGATCAAGACGGCGGTCGAAGAGGGAGTTGACCTGATCGACACATCGACCAACTACATGGACGGCGGCGCAGAGAGGGCGATCGCCTTGGCGTTTCAACCGATGCCGACCAAGACAATTGAACATGTCGAGATCGTCAGCAAGTACGGCTACATCCAGGGCACAACGCTTCAGCGTATCCAAGAGGGTGAAACATTTCCGGAGATCGTCAAGTACGCGGAGCATATCTACCACTGTATCTCGCCGGAGTTTATGCAAGACCAGTTAACACAGTCACTTGACCGTCTTAACATGGACACGTTAGGATGTTACCTTATCCACAACCCGGAGTATTTTATATTCGATGCCATGAACCATGACCTTGACCGAAACGAGACACTCGACAGAATGTTTGAACGCATTGAAAAAGCGTTTGTCGCCTTGGAAAAAGAGGTGCAGGGCGGTCGCATCAACAGCTACGGTATCAGCTCCAACTCGTTTTCCAAAGCGAGTAACGACCCCGAGTTCCTCCCTTATGAAGACCTTGTCGTAATCGCAAAACGCGCGGCCAAAGAGGCGGGAAGTGATCAGCACCACTTTACAACGGTACAGTTACCGATCAACCTGCTCGAGACGGAAGGGCTGAAATGTGCAGCGTGGGCCAAGAAGAACGGGCTTCGTGTGTTGGCAAACCGTCCGTTAAATGCAGAGGCAAATAACCTTATGTTCCGTCTGGCCAGTTACAGTGAGCCGCACGACTATTACCATCATCTCAATGAAGTATTGGAGATGACAGACGATGAAGCACTGCGAAGCATCCATAACTTGATCGCCCAGCTTGATGATGTCAAACACCGCTTTGGTTTTGTGGGCGAGTATGACCAGTTTTTGCATGTACAGGTCATCCCGCACCTTCAAAAAGCATTGCAAGAGATAGACCCTTCTGTGGTTGAACTTTTGGCCGAAGCGTTAGACCTCTTTTTGCAGGAGTACGCAAGGATGGTTGCATTTGAGTGCACAAAGATGACAAAGGTGCAGTTAAAAGAGAAACTTCAGGGGTGTGATAAACCGCTGCAAGAGTGCGCACTTGACTTTTTGCAGGCCCAGGAAAATATCGATTACATCTTGGTGGGCATGCGCAAGCCGAGTTACGTGATGCAGATTATGGGTACCGTTTAAAGCATTTTCGAGTCCTTTTTAATTCTTTCAAAAAGCTTTGCCAAAGAGCAACCTACCATGATTTAGCGCTTGTTAAGCGCATTTAGAATATTTTATGAATAGAAAATAGGGCGATTCTTTAGCCGCCCGTTTATAAGGTTTTATATGATCCCATTTACAGATGAAGAGTTAGTCTCACCAGTTCAAGCGGCGATAGAGAAAGTACGTCCGTCGTTAGCGCTTGATGGTGGCGACATTCAATTTTTAGCCGTAAAGAACGGTACAGTCTATGTCCAGCTGCAAGGCGCTTGTGTCGGTTGCGGTAGTGCTGGAAATACACTGAAGTACGGTGTTGAACGCCAATTACGTATGGATATCCATCCGGAGCTTTCTGTTATCAATGTCCCTCAAGGCATGGAAAACCAGATTGATACAATATAAATAATTGCAAAAAGGAAGAGTTATGAAAACAGTCAACAAATATAAAACTCTTGCTCTAGCGAATGAGAGTTTTTCAAAATCAGAGTTTGAGCAGGCATTGCGCTCATATGCATTGGTACTAAAAGATTACCCTGGGTCGAAAGAGGCCTATAACGGTGCTATTTTGGCAGAGATGGCCATGAGTGGCGAAGGCGGTGCAGAAGCACTTTTTGACTACTATGCCGTCCTGCGCGAAGACGATGCTGAACAGGCAGATATCATTCTTTCAGAAATCCTGGAGACCATGGACGGAACACTGGATCAGCTAGGCGAGATCATCACAAAGCCTCTTTTGGAACGTGTCCAATACGAAGACGGTATCATGTACTCAGAGTTTAAAGAACTTGTTGATACCGACGGTGATTTCAGACGTATATTTGAAAACATCATGTTCTCAACCCGTGTCATTATTACTGAAAAAGATGATTTTGTGGACTTCTTGGATAAGCTTATGGCAAATAATTATCATGAGATGGCATTAAGTTATTTGGAGGGTGCTTTAGCCGTTCATCCTAACGATAAGCAGTTGCGCAAACTGCTCCGCCGTCTAGCCAAAGGCAAAACTGTTGAAAATTGAGCTCCCATCTCAACCCTTTCGTTACGTCACTGAAAACTCGAAAGAGTGTGACGCCCAAACCGCTTTTATCAAAACAAAACAGAATGAGAACTATGTAGAGGATGCCAAACAAAACGGGGCGCACTCTATTATCACCGCTTCCGAGATCGCACCTCTTTTTGGTCTCGACAGAATAAAGATCATCGGGATAACCGGTACCAACGGCAAGACAACGACCGCCAGTGCGATCTACTCCATGTTGTTGGATCTGGGTTATAAGGCGGCGATGCAGGGGACAAGAGGGTTCTTCTTGAACGATACGGTCGCTGAAGGCAAGAGCCTGACAACCCCGAGTGTCTTGAATACCTATCGACATATCTACCAGGCGGTTGCGGCAGGATGCGAATATTTCGTGATGGAGGTCAGCTCGCATGCGATCGTCCAAAAGCGCATAGAGGGTGTCCCGTTCGCACTGAAGATCCTGACGAACATCACGCAGGACCATTTGGATTATCATAAAAGCCTTGAAGATTACATCTATGTCAAAAACAGTTTTTTTGCCGACGAGAGTAAGAAACTGATCAACAAAGATGAACCGCGTGCGGAGTTCAATTATAAAAATGCCTACAGCTACGGCGCTGAAAACCCGGCGACGTATAAAGTGATGGCCTATTCACTTAACCAGGGTGTCAGCGGTGTCATCAAACACTTCGAGCAGGTCGAAAGTTTCAACAGCTCGATGCACGGTTTTTTTAACCTCTACAACCTGACAGCGGCCATTGCCGCCGTGCACCTGGTAACCGACAAAAAGTTGAGCGAGATCTGTGAGGTCGTCGATAACTTTGGCGGTGTCAGCGGACGGATGGAGAAGGTGAGCGAAGACCCCCTGGTTATCGTCGATTTTGCACACACGCCCGACGGGATGGAACAGGTCCTTAACGCCTTGAAAGAGAAAGAGGTTCTGGTGGTCTTCGGTGCAGGCGGAGACAGAGATGTTTCCAAACGTCCGTTGATGGGCAAAGTCGCAGCCAAGTTCGCCAAGAAGATCTATGTGACCAGTGACAACCCCAGAACAGAAGACCCGGACAAGATCATCGAGGACATACTCAAAGGTATCGACGACACGAAAGAGGTCTTTGTCGATGTCAACCGCCGCAATGCCATCGCCAAAGCGATCGAGGAGCAGAGCGGTGACGAGATCGTACTGATCCTCGGCAAGGGTGATGAAGCCTTTCAGCTTATCTACGACCAAAAACTTCCTTTTGATGACAGAGAGGTGGCAAGAGAGATCCTGGCAGCACAGTAGAAGAGGATACCATCTTACCTGTCTTTCTTGCTGCTTGGTACAGTGAAGCAAGTCCCAATTTCTACTTCTATTCTCCTATAACGCCGGCATAAATGGTGCCGGCTCAATCGTGTTTTTGATGTTGTTAAAGGTGAGAGAGCCGTTTAAGGCGTGGTGATATTGAGTTCCAGTGTGGCATTGACGTCATTGAAAATGGAGACGTTAATATCAGCCGTACTGTTTTGGTCGAAAGCGTTGATGGTCAGAAGGCCTTCTGTACTTACGGACGCTATTGTGGTGTTCGAGCTGACCCACTGGATGTTGCTGCTGATAGGAGCAGCGGTGACGTTGCTGTCCGCAAATGTCCCGTAGACATTGAGCGAGTAGCTGCCTGTCGTATTGGTATCAAGACGGTAGAACGTGCTGTTGAGCTCGGTGATATTGATATCTTCGGAGGTGATATTGATGTCTGTCAGGGGGATAAGTGTGATGTTCTTGTCGATAGTGGTATAAAGTTTGTCTCTGAACGAAGCCGAGATTGCAGCTGAACCGCTGTTGGCAACAGGCGTTAAAAGACCGTTACTGACAGTGATCACGTCGGTGTCATTGGACTCCCAGTCGAGTTGAAAGGTCACACTTGAGCTGCTGCCATCATCATACGTGACCGTCGCGCTGAGCTGCGTTTCGTCAGTATCGATGATGATCGAGTGGAGGCTACTGTTGACATCGGTGCCGTCGATCTCTATCGAAACGATTTCAGGGACCAGCGGCGCCTCATCCGATTCTGTACCGCACCCCACCATCAGGGTCGCGAGGCTGAAGGAGAGTAGTGTTGCTTGTAGATAGTTCATCTTGTTTCTCGCTTAAAAATGGTAGTTCATACCGATATAGGGGTTGATGAGGTGGGATGTGACATTCACACCTTCCGAAACCAAAGAGACCGTCTGCCACGTTCGGATCTTATAGTTGAAACCGAGGTCAAAATCGTATGTCTGATTAATGACATAACGGATTCCGCCGCCGAAGTTAAAACTGCTGAAGGCGAGTGAGTCTTCCAGTTGACGTTCGACTTTCATGTCACCCATCCCGATCCCGGCGTCAAGGTAGGGGTAGAGATCGTAACCGGCATCCCACCCTTTGAACAGCGTGATATCGAGCATAAATGCGGCACCATCGTTTGAAGAGAAGACATCGGTCGCATAATCCATGTAGCTGAAAGCGGCTTCGACAGCATAGCCGCCGATGTCGCCATAACCGGCCTTGATCTTGTATTGGGGTGTAGAGGCATGTATCGTTCTGTCATTCAGGACAAAAAATTCGGTTGAGTCTTCGACAGAGAGACCGATGTAGCCTGCCGCTTCTGCAAATAATGAGACATAGAGTAGAGGTAGAACAAATAAGATTCTCATACAGCAGGTGCTCCAAATATAGATTGTGTGCCATTTTAGGCAATTTCATCTTAGACTGAGCAAAAAACGAATCTTAAATCTAGGGATATAAATATAGAACTAAACAATTGACTGAAGAGTTTGGATATAATACGCGGAAATTTTACTAGACAGGTCAGATTCGACCTGTATTTATGGAGAACAAAATGGGCATACCACAGCCGGCTTTTTATATTTTCAAGTGCGAACAATCCGCACCTCCAGGAATGCCGAAACCGTCATGCGTCAGACCGGATACACAAGATCTGTTTCAACATTTAGCGCAAACTTTGATGCAAAAGGGTATTATAGGTACAGTACAACCTATTCGTTCCGCGTGCCTTAACCGCTGTAATGTCGGTCCGGTTATGCTGGTTGAACCGGGGCATGTTATGTACACAGGTCTAGACAAAGCGAAGATCGACCGTATTATCGATGAGCATATTATCGGCGGTAATGTGGTCGAAGAGTATGTGATCCCTGAGGAGCTGTGGGATGCACCGATTTCAGCTGCTGACATGATGAAGCAGATGGGCAGATAAGGAAAGTTGCGATGACTATTGAAATGTTATACAGCAAGATCCACCGCGCGACCGTAACCGATGCGAACCTTAACTATGTCGGTTCGATCACTATTGACGAAGAACTTTTGGAAGCGTCGAAAATGCGTGTTGGCCAGAAAGTCGAGATCCTCAACATCAATAACGGTGAACGTTTCTCGACCTATATTATTCTGGGTGAGCGCGGTAAACGTGACATTTGCCTCAACGGTGCGGCTGCCCGAAAAGTCCATAAGGGTGACAAGATCATCGTCGTGGCGTATGCGACCTACCATGAAAATGAGCTTGAGGCCTACAAGCCGCGTGTGGTACTGTTAAATGACGACAACAATATTGATCACGTCCTTGACGAGATCTAATTCACAGCTGCAATAAAACATCTATTTCAGCCTCAGCGTAACGCTGGGCATCTTCCTCTTCTTTTTTCAAGCCTTCGCCAGCTATAATGTTTTTACTACAGTTTCAGGACGGATGATGCATTACAAAAAATTACTTTACGGCGTACTTTTCAGTGGTTTGACACTTCAAGCAGCAAGCAGTCAATATGTGGGTGTGACACTAGAGGGCGGTTACGGTTGGATCGAACAGGAGAATTCGAAGGCAGCGAATGTCACGATGAACCCGATCCTCTACGGCGGTAAACTCAACCTCGGTATCGACAGCGGTGAAGATCTGCGTACCAATATCTTTTTCGGTCTTCAATATTTTGACGAAGATATCTACAACTATGTGGATGCTACAGGTACGGCTGTCGGCTCGAGCAACCAACTGCTCTACAGTGTCGGTTTTGATATTATCAAGACCTACAGTGAAAGGGGCTCTTCCATGTTGCCGTATTTTAAAGCCGGGATGGACTATGAGTTCATGTCGTTAGAGGGTTATGCACAGTCCTGGGCCTCCAATGTCGGTCTGGACTTCGGCGTCGGAACGTTCTGGCGTATGTCAGAGGGGCTGGAGTGGCAGCTGGGTACGTATTACAAATACCGTATGTGGGGCAACTACAACCTGAATACGCCTACAACACAGAACGTCGAACTTTCCGATCACTCCTTGAGCGTTGAACTGGGTCTGAACTTTCATTATTAATATGGTAAAATTCCGCACCAAAAACATAGGATAGAGATGCAAGCATTTGAAGCATTTATAGCAGAACATAGACCTGTTGCTCCCAGCTTTCATCCCCACTACGAGGAAGCACTCTATACGATGCTCGAAGCTGGCGGGAAACGTTTCCGTCCGGCACTCCTTTTAGCCGTCGTCAGGGCCTATAACGCACTTCTGCTTGACGGTGCCAACCATGCGGCATACGCCATCGAACTTCTACACACCTACTCGCTTATCCATGACGACCTACCGGCGATGGACAACGCCGATCTTCGTCGAGGCCATCAGACCCTGCACAAACGTTTTGATGAGGTCACGGCGGTCCTGGTCGGTGATGCGCTAAACACCTACGCGTTTGAAGTGCTCTCAGACGCGCCGTTTTCCGACGCGACACGGGTGAAACTGATCCGTTCTCTTTCGCATAACGGCGGCGTCGGCGGTATGGTGTTGGGGCAGGCTATTGATTGCCATTTTGAGAACCAGCCGCTGACGCTGGAGCAGGTCAAGATGCTGCACATCAACAAGACCGGCAAACTGATCGCCTGTGCCCTGGAGATGGGTGCTATCATCGCAGGCCAATATGAGCTGCAGCGGTCTATTTATGATTTTGGGATCAAAGTCGGTCTGCTTTTTCAGATCCAAGATGATATATTGGATGTGACACAGAGTGATGAAGAGGCGGGCAAGACCACCAACAATGATGAAGCGAAAAACAGCTTTGTCACCCTGCTGGGCCTGGAAAAAGCGGTGGATGAAGCCAACGCCCTGGCCGCAGAGATAGAAGAACAGTTACAAAGTTTTGACGAGAGTCTACAGCGTACACTCTCCCCGATACTTTCGAAGTACATCAACAGACACCGATAAAGGAATTACAATGTCAAATACAATGCGCCAAAAGATGGCCGATAGCATCCGTTTTTTAGCAACCGATATGGTTCAAGCTGCCAACTCAGGTCACCCAGGTGCACCGATGGGTCTTGCCGATATCGCCGTCGTGTTAAGCGAACACCTTTCGCATAACCCGAAGAACCCTGAGTGGTTGAACCGTGACCGTCTGGTCTTTTCCGGCGGGCATGCTACCGGTCTGATCTACTCGCTCTATTACCTTTGGGGGTATGGACTGGAGATGGAAGATCTTAAAAATTTCCGTCAACTTGACTCAAAGACGCCGGGTCACCCGGAGTATGGTCACACGGCCGGTATCGAGATCACGACGGGACCGTTGGGTCAGGGTGTCGCCAATGCCGTCGGTTTCTCAATGGCGAGCAAACATGTCGCTGCCCAGCTTAACTCCGATACCGCTGCCGTGATCGACCACAATGTCTATGTACTGTGTGGCGACGGCGACCTTGAAGAAGGTATCTCCTATGAGGCGTGTTCACTGGCCGGTCACCTTGCACTGGACAACCTGATCTGTATCTATGACTCCAACCGCATTACGATCGAAGGGTCAACCGACCTCAGTATTTCGGAAGATATCCGCAAACGTTTTGAAGCGCAGAACTGGGAAGTCCTCGAGATCGACGGGCACAACTTCAATGAGATCGACGATGCCATCCATAAGGCAAAGGCGGCAACAAAACCGGTGCTTATCATCGCAAACACGGTGATTGCAAAAGGTGCCGGCCCGCTTGAAGGGTCACACCATTCGCACGGTGCGCCGCTCGGTGATGAGGTGATCGCCGCGGCAAAACAGGCCGCCGGTTTTGACCCGAAGAAAAAGTTCTTCGTACCGGAAGATGTGCTGCTGCGTTTCCGATGTGCTGTCGAAGAGGGTGATCTGGCTGAACGTGCCTGGAAACACTCCCTTAAGACATTGCCGTTGATGGAGCAGAACGAAGCGTTGGATGCGTTTGAGAACCCTGACTTTTCCCGTATCCAGTGGCCGACATTTGAAAAAGCGGATGCAACGCGCGGTACCAACGGGGTCGTCCTTAATGCGATCGCGAAAGCGGTACCGGGTTTCATCGGCGGTTCAGCCGACCTGAGCCCCTCAAACAAGACCGAGCTTAAAAACATGGGCGTCTTTCCAAAAGGCAAGAACATCTACTTCGGTATCCGTGAGCACGCTATGGCCTCGATCACCAATGCGATCGCCTTGTACGGTCCGTTGATGCCGTTCTCGGCAACCTTCTTTGTCTTTTCGGACTACCTGAAACCGGCCGCACGTATCGCTGCACTAAGCGGTATTCAGCAGTTCTTCGTCTGGACACACGACAGTATCGGTGTCGGTGAAGACGGTCCGACGCACCAGCCGATCGAGCACCTCTCCCAGTTCCGTGCGCTGCCTAACTTCTACGTCTGGCGTCCGGCTGACGGGGCTGAAAACGTTGCGGCATGGCAGCAGGCGCTTGAGATGACGAAGTCGCCGTCCGCCTTTGTCTGTTCCCGTCAGACACTGCCGATACTGCAAGCGCCAGCGGCGGGTTCTGCACGCCAGGGTGGTTACCTTCTGGCCGAAGAGGCCGGCGCGACGTACACGCTTATGGCTTCGGGATCTGAGGTCGCGCTTGCACTTGAGGTTCAGGCGAAGCTGGCAGCAAAAGGGACAAAGGCAAATGTCGTTTCCGTGCCGTGTTTCGATCTCTTCATTGAGCAGGACAAAGCCTACATGGAGACGATTATCAAGCCGGGTACCAAGACGGTTGCCATCGAAGCAGCCCGCGGTATGGAGTGGTACAAGCTTGCGGATGAGCTGATCAACATGGACAGTTTCGGTGCTTCTGCACCGGCAGACCAGCTGTTTGAGAAGTTCGGTTTCAGTGCCGAAGCGATCGTCTCCAAGATTTAGACCCTCTTTCCACAATGTTCGCCTCACCTGTCGAGGTGAACGTCTTCACAACTACTTTAAAACCTCTCCTGTCGATACCGTTAACGTAAAGATTTTACATTCTGTTGGTTAGAATTAAGTATCATTAGATTATTAAACTATCAGGACTGTATTGATGCCTATACTTGACAAATCTCTTGTTAATTTCTTTAAAGGAGAATCTGCTGTCGGTGTTTTACTCATCATGGCGACACTCTTTGCCATGTTGATGGCGAACAGTCCTTATGCTGCTTACTATAAAGATTTTCTCGATATTCCGGTCGTAGTCAGTGTCCATGAATTCAGTATCGCAAAGCCGCTGCTGCTGTGGGTGAATGACGGTCTGATGGCGGTCTTTTTCTTCATGGTGGGGATGGAGATCAAGCGTGAAGTGATGGAGGGAAGTCTCAGCCATATCTCCAAAATAGTCGTGCCGACCTTTGCAGCCATCGGCGGTATGGTCGTCCCAGCACTGGTCTACAGTGCTTTTAACTGGAACGACCCTGTCGGGATGCAGGGGTGGGCAATTCCGATGGCGACCGACATCGCTTTTGCCTTGGGGATACTTTCGCTCCTCGGCAAGCGCGTCCCGGCAGAGCTGAAGGTCTTTTTGCTGGCACTGGCGATCATCGATGATCTGGGTGCTATCATTGTTATTGCGCTCTTTTTCGGGCATGGCCTTACCATGACAGCGTTGGCGGTCTCGGGCTTCTTCATTGCCGTCTTGATGGTGCTGAACTGGCGGGGTGTGACCAACAATACGGTCTATGTTCTGCTGGGCATTATTATCTGGGCTGCCGTGTTAAAGTCGGGGGTGCATGCCACGATAGCCGGTGTGATCGTAGGGCTTTTGATCCCGCTTCGCAACAACAAAGAGAGCTTTCATGAACTTGAAGAGTCACTGCACGGTCCCGTCAACTATGCGATATTGCCGCTTTTCGCCTTTGTCAACACCGGCGTCGGTTTCGGTGCAATCAGTGTCAAAGACTTTACCGACAATGTGACGCTCGGGATTACGTTTGGACTGCTTGTCGGCAAGCAGGTCGGTATTTTCAGCTTTGCGGCGTTGGCGATCGTCTTGAAACTTGGAAAGCTGCCCGACAAACTCACCTGGACTCACCTTTACGGTGTCTCTATTCTGGGCGGTATCGGTTTTACGATGAGCCTCTTTATCGGTTCTCTCGCCTTTGAGTGTGCCGAAGGTGCCTGTCTCAATATGACGGATGAGCGCATCGGGATTCTGCTGGGGTCGCTGCTTTCAGGGGTCCTGGGTTACCTTGTCCTGAAATCGCGACTCAGATCGTAACGGTATAGGTTCCGTTAACCCGCCTGCGTTGTTCACTGCTTAGTGTGTATAATAGTACATGCGCATATTACTCTTATGTTTTTTACTTTTTTCATCCATGAAGGCGGCAACACTGAACGAGCAGCTGGTTCAGGATGCCTATCTTGCCACGGTCAATGCGGCAGTTGTCTTTACATCGCAGGACGGTCTGAGCTCCGGTTACTACCGCTTTACCCGGATCGATACCGTGATGCGCATGTACAACCTTCCGCTGAGCTATGAGCTTGAGCCTCTGAGTGAAAACACAAACGTCTTTATGGTCCTTGACCTCGCCTACAGCGACGTCCGAAGCGACAGCCAGGTCGATGCCAACGGAACCTTTCTGCAGCTTGACAATCGGATGCAGACCTATGTCGGCGGTATAGGCGTCGGTCTGCGATACCGGGCAACCGAGCATTCGGATCTGCGCTTTGGCGGGGAGCTCCTCTATTCGCGGGTCGGGATCTCGGTGCGAACGAATGAGGATCTGGACGGAAGCACGATCGAAAACTTTTTTTCCGATGACTTTAATGAAAACTTCTCCTACAAGCTTTTTGCGGAGTATGCTTATCACCGACAATACAGAGCGTATGACATCTACATGCGACTCAACTACAAGCTCTACAAAACCCTCTCCAAGCTGGACTTCGGAGGCCTTGTCGAGGATGTGATTGGCGACATCGTCTCGCTGAACTCACAGACGGCGGTCGCCTCTTTGATACTGGGGTTTGAGACAGCCCCTCTTTACAGTTACAATGGCATGTATTTGACACTGGAACCGTATGCAAAAGGGAATTATGTCTGGGGCGATCTGGCCAAGGTGGCACAGATCAGCAGTTATGCGACGGCGGGGATGAGCGTCTACTGGAACACACCTGAGAAGCGCGCCTATATCTACCGTTATTTTATCGAACCGAGCGTCTCAAAAGGCGAAGGGTTGGAAGGTGTTAACCTTAGCATCGGCTTCAGTCTTGATTTTTGAGGGTTGCCGCATCGTCTCAGCGGCGAATCAATCTGTCGGCCATCAAGGCGTTGATCAGACGCGTTTTAAGGTCCGGACGGATGGATGAAAATGAGATGTTTTTGTCATCTTTTTCAAACTTCAGATCAATATTGTTGTTCAGCAGGTATTGAAAAACCTCTTTGACCTTTGTGTTGATCCGCTGGCACTGTGACAGTTCGACTTTTTGGCCATCTTTTAAAAGCTGACCGTTCTCAATGGTAAGACGCAGCATAGATACTCCTTTGCGTTACGATAATGGGCAACACGCTCACTAAAATTGTGGGTTGCTCTCTACTTTTCACACTATAGAAAAAATAAATGTCGATATAATGTGTGCATGAAAGATTCCAGAGAATATTTAGACAAAAAAGCCTTTTTTGACAGCATTATCACCCTTTACGGCCGCAATGTCGTCAGCGAGGTCCTCGCTGACGAGACCATAGAGATCCACAAACTCCACCTCTCCACCAGTAATCGCGAGGAGGGGGTGATCCTCGAGATCAAGAAAGCGGCGCAAGCGCGCGGCATCGAGATCAAGATGCACTCCAAAGAGCAGCTTTCGCGCATCTCCAAAAACGCCAAGCAGGACCAGGGGGTGGCCATCGACATCATCGCACCCAACTACCAGAAGAGCGAGAAGATCGAAGAGACGCTCGGGGATGCGTTTCGTCTGTTGGCACTTGACGGGGTGCAGAACCCGCAGAACCTCGGCATGATCGTCCGCTCTGCCGCCGCCGGGAAGATCGACGACATCATCCTGCCGACCAACAGCAGTGCGAAGATCTCGCCGCTGGTCATCAAGGCAAGCGCGGGAACGCTTTTCAAGATCCCCATTTTCTACTGCAAGACGCTCGAAGCGCCGCTGGCCAAGCTGGCGGACAGCAGCGAGATCTATGCCCTCTCTTCGCATGCCAAAGAGGATATCTACAGCCTCAAGATGGGCAAGCGGGTCGTCTTTGTCCTGGGCAACGAGAGCGAAGGGGTCAGCAAGCCCGTCGAACGTCTCTGCAACCGGTCACTGGCCATCCCGATGGAGCGCGGTGTCGAGTCGCTCAACGTCGCCGTGACGGCGGCACTGCTCGCCTTTCTGCCCTAAAAGCACCGTTTCCGCAGAACGGCGCGGGCTTTCACCTCTTTTCCTATACAGATATAAACAATATAAAACTATTTAGATACAATGTGCCGGTAAAGGCACAATGATGAAACACTTTCTGGCACTCCTGCTTCTTGTAACAGGCAGCATCGCACTGCACGCTTCCGAACAACCCAAAGTGATCCACGGCCATCAGCTCCCGCCGGAGCCCGATCCGGTGGTGAATAATTCTACTTTGTTAGGTGTCGATGCCAATAAAAATGGTGTGAGAGATGACGTAGAGCGCTGGATCTACAAAACTTACGACACCTACGTTCCTTGCAAAAAAGAAAAGATTCAATTGACGCTACCTAACGGCAAAGTAGTCAATGCCTATGAAGATGTCTGTGAGGACAAACCTGTCGAATACCATCAGATCGTCAGAGAGATCGCGATGCAGGGAGCCAGAACCGCACAGATTATCATCCAGGAACCGGAAAAAGCAAAGGAAACCGTTAAATATATGCATGCAGCATATAATTGTAATTTATATTTTAAACGTACTGCATCCAGACATAATGAACCTATATTAATTGACCATACTATCCTAATTAATAAAGAGTTCAATGCTATTCAATTCAATACGGTACAAAGAGCTCGTGCTTATGCAAAGTACAATTTTGCTTTAAGTGGTGGTGTTTATTCAGCAAATGAAACTGATACGGAAATGCGTCAAAATTGCGATTTTAATGTCGATGCATTGCTAGGGAAACAGTAATGAAAAAGTTATGTTATGTACTCTTGCTAATTACGAGTAGTTTGTTTGCTGAAGTAGATGAACAATAAACCGATGTCTATTTTGCATATGGGTAAAGAGGAGGGGGAAGCACTGTAAAAGACCCTTTCCTTAGAAAGGTGCTTTTACAGTGCTAACCTCTACGAGGTCATGATATCGTAGGGACGTCTGATCTCTTCGACAACCTCGCCGACGCTCATGTGGCGGCTTTTGCGGAGAAACTCTTTGCCGTCGAGGTAGACCAGCAGGGTCGGGATGGTAAAGACGCTGAAGTGCGAGGCGATCTCCGGGGTCTCGGAGATGTCGACGGAGATGACCTGCAGCTGCGGGAAGTTCTCTTCGAAGGCCTCCAGCAGTTTCGGTTTCAGGGCGTGGCAGACGTTGCAGGTCGGTGCGCTGAAGTAAAGGGCCGCGGCAAGTTCGGAGCGGAGGGTCTGTTCAATCGTATCTAGGGTCAAAAGGCGTCCTTATTAGGTAGGCAGAGATGCTTTGTACTATAATAGGCGTATTATAATATTTTTCACTAAAGAGTCTACATAATGTTTCGTGTTCTTTTTCTTCTTCTGCTTGCCATCACGCTGACTGCCGACGACAAGCTGCGCGAAGCGGAGCTCTATTTTGAAAACGAAGCGTATACGAAGGCTTTTGTGATCTATCTGGAGTACAGCCGTCACCATGAAAACCCGGAGACCGCCTACAAACTGGGCTGGATGTATGAAAACGGCAAGGGGGTCGAAGCCGACCCGAAGGCCGCGATCTTCTGGTACAAAAAAGCGGCCCAGTGGGAGATCAGCAACAGCAACATAGAGACGATCTATGAAACGCTTTACAGCAACCTGGACCCGCTTGACAGCGAAGAGTCGACCAACACCCTGGTGCAGTCGGCCAACGGCAAATTCGGTCTGCGCGCCTACGAACCGAACTACTGGGTCGTCTCCTATAGCGAAAATGTCCCCAGCGGTGACCCTGCGCTGCAGGATTCGCTTTACATCAACACCGAGACGAAGTTCCAGATCTCGATGCGCGCCGATTATGTGACGGAGTGGTGGGGGTTTACGCAGATGTGGACGGGTGCCTATACCCAGACCTCGTACTGGCAGCTTTTCATAGACTCATCCCCCTTTAGAGAGAGCAATTACAAACCGGAGATCTTTGTCACGGTTCCTTTTTTCCGAAAACTTGACGCTATCGGTCTGAAGGCGGTCGCACTGGGTTACAAGCATGCATCGAACGGTCAGCCGGGTAACGATCTCAATGCGACACGCGAATATACGGACGGTCCTTATACCGATTCACAGTCGCGCTCGTGGAACCGCCTGTATATCCGCAGCCACTTTCAGTGGAAAAACTTTTTTGCCGAGTTGACGTTGTGGCATCGCATGCGGGAAGAGTATGCGACCAACGATAACCCGAACATCACCGACTATTACGGTGACGGCAAACTGAAACTGGGCTACATCAGCGGCAAACTGTTGAGCCGTCTTACGCTGTGGTATAGTCTTGACAGTAAAAACACCTCGGGGGAACTTGAGATGAGTTACCCTGTACCGCTGAGTGACAATATCTTCTTCTACCTGCAGGCCTTCAGCGGGTACGGACAGAGCCTGATCGATTATGACAAGCACGTCAACCAGGTCGGTTTCGGGTTGAGTATTTCACGTTAAAAGGTAGCGCATGAAACTTTTATTGAGTCGCAAGTATGACAACTACATCCTCTTCTTTTCGCTGATCGTCGTGTTGGTGCTGTTACCGTTTATCAACGCGATGCCGCTACTTCGGTTCGCACTACTGGGGCAATATACGTTCGTGATGGTTTATCTGGTCTTCAGTGCCCGCCATACGCGGAACCTCTACCTGATCGATATGCTTTTTGTGATTCCGGCGCTGATCACGACGTGGCTGGACGGGGTGCTGCAAAATGAGTACACGTTTGTTGCGTCGCATATGAGCATGGTGATCTTCTTTCTCTATCTGCAGTATCTTATTGTCATCGACATGATACACGCCCACAAGGTCGACACCAACACGATCTTCGGGGCGATCAACATCTATCTTGTTGCCGGATTGATCTGGGCATATCTCTATGTAGTGCTCTACTATTTTGACGCACATGCCTTTCATCTGCCTGCTTATGAGAGCAGTCACAATGTGCTGGAGATGTTGACCTACTACTCGTATACAACGATTACGACACTGGGGTATGGGGATATCGTGGCACAGAGTTCGCAGGCACGCATGCTTGCCGTCATTGAAGCGGTTTTCGGGCAGCTCTATCTGGCGATCGTCATTGCCAAACTGGTCTCGATAACGATTCGGAGTGAGAAGGGCGATTAATCGATGATGGAGTAGATGATCTCGGTCTTGTTCTTGACCTTGCGGATCTCTTCGACCTGAAGTTTTTCGATCTCCAGTTTCATAAAGTCGTCAAGGCTGTCGACCCGGTGCTGCGCAAGCGTGCGCAAGACGATACCTCTGTAGGCCTTGGCCCAGTGACTGACCGTCTTGCCGCCTTTTAGAAACTTGAGCGTGGTGTAGGGCTGTTTGGTCTTGTAGAACTTGTCGTAATAGCCGGCGCGCAGGTCGAGGATCTCATGCTCCATCAACAAGAGGTCAAGCTGATAGCTGAACCGCTCGTTGTAAAACTTCTCCGGAGCGATCGAGCCGATGCTGTTGCCCTGTTTGACCTTGTAGTTGGCGATGAGGTCGCCGCCGAGGATCGGTCCGTAGAGGTTTGAGAAGATGATCACCTGTTTTTTCAGGTACGCCTGCGCCTCCGCATCCAGGCTCGTAAGATCCAGATAATCGAACGCCACGCCGCTGTAGCGCTCTATGGCAGCCATCTTCGGTGCGCTGAAAAGATCTTCGATATAAGGGGCGATGTCACTCTCTTTTTTGATCCCGAAAAGGGCTTGTAGTGCCGCCATCTCTCCGGAGTTTACAATGGTGTTGTAGGCCATGAGTATCTCTCTCCTGGCCGTATGGCCAAAGAGTATATCACTCTCTTGCGTCGGTATGTCACCACCGACACGCTTGCCTTCGGAGGGGGAGAAAAGGGTATATAGCATCGCAACTCTTTTTTCGGAAATTATAGCCAAAAGTCAACGTTATAGTCGACAAGAGGGTAGGCTGCAGCGCAACGGCCGTAACCGGGGGAACTGTGGGTCAACTCAGCGCTTCTCTGAGCGAGAGGCTCTCCTCCCGAACCGTGTCGATATTGCTCTGCTCAAGCAGTCTGCCGGTGATCTCTCTCATAATACGCAGCGCAAGGTGCGGATTGCTCTCGAGCATCCTTTCGAAAGCCTCTGCAGAGAGGCGCAAGGTCTGGACATCCCCCCTGGCGGATACCGTCGCCGTGCGTTTGGTATGCGAGACGATGCTGACTTCACCGATGTAGTCCCCCTCTTTCAAGTGCGCCAGCGTGGTGTGTGTGCCGTGTTTGTCAATGACGACCTCGGCAGAACCCGCTGTGATGATATAAAACGCGTCACCGGCATCGCCCTGTCTGATAATGGGACTGCCATCTTTGAACGCCACTTTTTTGGTCTCGAGGGAGAGCTGATAGAGCACTTCGGGTTTCAAGCTGCTGAAAAGCGGTACACTGTGGAGATAGGCCATGATCTCGACTTGGGTGATCGAGCGGCTTTTCTCTCTGATCACCCTTGTGATCTCGGAGATAAGGCTGCATTCGTTTCTGATGTAGGGGCGGTAATCGATGATGTCGTAGAGCTGGTGATGATAAAAATAGTAGAGTATAGCGGCTGTCAGCTCCTCTTCCTGAAAGGCAAGAGATTCACGGATAAGAATGGCAAGCCTCTGCGCATCATACATCACGACATCCTGCAAGGCGTCGAGTATCAGATGCAGTTTGGTGTTGTACTGTTCGGCATGCAGTGTCGGCAGGGTGATCTCTAGGGGGTCGTTGACGTCGCGCTCAAGGTAGCGGCGTATCTCTCCATAAAGTGCGGCAAGCGCTTCTTTGTCCTGAGGCGAAAGCAGGGTCAATGCATTGCACAACTGTTCAAACTTCTTTTCAAAGCTGTTGATGAGTATGAAGCGCAGGTAAGCGGTGCTCTTCTCTTTGGGATTGAACGAGAGTGCTCCAATGAGTTTAGCACTCTGCTGAAGCTCTTTGAGTTTGTTCGTAACCCGATCTTCCAGGTTATTGTTGCTGTATACAAGTTCATTGTAGATGCGCCGATGCTCCTCATCACTGATATGAAAACGTTTTTGTACTTTTTGGAACACATCGGCGTGGACCTCTTGTTCAAGCAACTCCTGCAGGTACTCCTTATAGATCTTGAGCTGGTAGATCTTTTCGGAAGAGAGCGCATTCTCTTCATCAAAGAGGGTGCTGTTGTCACGTTTGAGCGATCGAAGGACCTTCTGGTGCTCCTGCTCGGTGATTCCGAGCTGTTCTCTGATCTTGTCAAGCAGGGTAAAGTGCTCTTTACTCAGCGTTCCGTCACTCAGCAGTTCGAGGACCGTCTCTTTGTAGAGTTCCAGTTTTTCCTGCTGGTTCTCCTGCTGGTTGGCGTAGGTGTAGTAGATCTCTTTGAGGTTGGTCGGTGCCGGTCCGGGCCCTTTCCACTTTTTAAGGATCTGTCGTGCAAAGCGCTCCTGCAGGTAGAAACGTTCCTCTCGGAAGATCTCTTTCCAGAGGACGACGGATGAGACGACGATCACGATGAAATGAAACAGCGTATAAAAGAGGGGATAGTCGTTAAAGGTCGGGGCACCGGCAAAAAGATAGAAGAGATTAAAGGCCGTAAAGGCTGCGATGGATTTAACGATGTGTTCGATACTTTTAGCATCTTTGTTCTTTGCCCATTTGAAATGCGGTAAAAGTTTTTCGAGGTTTGCAAAGAGGAGGTAGCTTAGAGATGAGAAAACGAGAAGCGTCAAGGGGGCTGCGATCAGTTTCGGGATGCCCGGCAGAAAGAAAAAGCCCGATGCGAGAAGATCACTGTAGGCCAGAACGGGATTGGACCATGCTCCTCCAAAATAGTAGTCCCATGAGCCGCTTATTGCATAGTAGTAGACGTAAAAGCCGAAGATGAGGCCGGCAAAAGCGTAAAAGACCATACGTTTGTCCGTGTCGCTGTTCTCTTTCCAATACCCTTTTTCAAGATCGATGTCGGGGCAGTTGTTCTTGCAGGCGACACAGCTGCCGCAGGCGGAGTTCTGGTGACTCAAAAGCGCGTTAGAGCCGCAGTAGATCTTTTCGACCACACCGACCGGACAGAAGAAGTTACACCAGCTCTTACCGGCAAAGAGAAGGTTGATCAAAAAAGCCAGAGCGAAAACAGCAAGAAAGAAGAGGGCGAGAACGGTGCCGTCGAAATTCAGCAGCAGCAGGCGGGCGCTCAGCGCAAAAAAGAGCAGGGCAAACTGAAAACGGTAGTAGTTCCGCTCAAACCACGCCGGGATCTTGCGTTTCGGAATCCACTGCAGGAGTTGGCTAACGGCTGCTATCCGGGCAAGCGGGCAGATCTTCCGCCACCGGTTAAACCCGACTATGACAATGAAAAGAGGGATGATCGGGATGACGGCGGTCCAGACAAGGGCTGTGCCGTTAGGCAGAAAATAGCTTACCGGCAAAAAGCTCAGTAAGACAAGAAGTGCAAAGAGCTGAAGAAGGGTTGCGCTTCGTGACATTCTAATAACCGAAAGTCTCCCACTTGTATCGCACTAGAGGGGTCTCATCAAGATTGGCCCATTCGCGCATGGAAGCATCATAGAGTTTGGCCTTGGAAAATTTGAGGTGCTGTGCGAGAATGTACCAGTTCATCGAGGCTTCAAGACCGCCGGTGCAGTATAAAATGACCTCTTTGTTCGGATTGAGATTGTAACCGTCGATAAAGATCTCTTTGAGCACCTCGTCATTTTTGAGCGTACCGTCGATCTCAAACTTGTCCTTCCAGAAGCTGCTCATCGCTTTGGGAATATGGCCGATGCGTTTCACACCCTGGCTCCGCAGCGACCCGTAGTAAAAAACGGGCGGACGCGCTTCAAGCATCGGAACCGTGTTGATTCTTTTTTTGACATAGGCCATGTCGACAAGCACATTGGGATTCTTGTCGGCTTTAAAGTGCCCCAGGATCCGGATAGGGCTCTTTTTCGAGACCGCTCTCTCCGGATCGTCGATCCACTCCTCATACGCACCGTCGAGGATAGAGACCTCCTTTAGACCGTGAATGATCATTGCCATTGCGATGTAGCTGGACTTCAGGGGCTCTTTGCCCTTGTTGTGGCCATAGATGACCACATGGGAGTCATTACTGATACCGAGCTCTTGCATGGCGGTTTGGATCTTTCTGCTGGAACGCATCAACTGGTGCTTGTTGACAGGTTCGCGCCATATTGAGATATCCGTATGAACGGCTCCCGGAATATGCCCTTGCAGATAATCCTCTTTAGTACCGACATCGATAAGAACGATCTCCTTCTCTTTCATAAGCGTGTTAAGTGCATCGGCAGAGATAAAAGCAGTCGCCCCGTATGTGGAAGAGATGATGAGAAACAGAAGAAGTAAAAAACGCATTTTCAGCCTTGTATTTTTGGGATAATATTAAAAAAAATGATACAGTGTTTGTCGTTAGAGACAAATCCTATTATATCGTACTGACAATTTTCTTTGTCTACGAGAGAAAATTAGTTACACTGGTAAAAAAAAATCATAGAGGGTCTATAAAGATGTATGCATCCGGGAGATGGAAATGAAACGAAATGCCGATGAGTTGTTGGAACTGATCCTGGGGTATGTTACCAAGATCGCAGCGATGCGTGGACATGCTGAACTTTTGCCGGAGCTGGCCGAGATGGGACGCGATATCGTCTCTGCCGATCGCTGCAGTGTCTGGGTGCTTGACAAAGAGAAAGAGAATCTGTGGACCAAAGTCGCTCAGGGTGTAGGCAGTATCATGATTCCGGCCGACAGCGGGATCGTCGGCAATGCCATCGCGCAAAAGCGTGCCATGATCATTAACGATGTCTACGCCGATCCCTATTTTAACAGCAGCGTTGATAACGAGACCGGGTATAGAACCGAGACGATGATGGTCATTCCGATGCACAACTCCAAGGGTGAGGTGATCGGTGCGATGCAGGCGATCAACAAACAGGGCGAAGCGGGGTTCAGCGAAGAGGACCTGCGTTATTTGAACCTTGCCTCGACGTATGTGGCCGAGAGTGTCGAATCATCGCTGCTGCTCGAAGAGATCGATGCGACGCAGCGGGAACTGGTCTATATCATGGGTGTTACGGGAGAGAGCCGCTCCAAGGAGACCGGTAACCATGTCAAAAGGGTAGCAGAGTATTCAAGACTATTGGCACAACTCTACGGGCTGAGCGAAGAGGAGTGCGAACTCCTGAAAGATGCTTCGCCAATGCATGACCTGGGTAAGATCGCCATCCCCGACGCCGTCTTGAACAAGCCGGGACGGTTTGACGAAGAGGACCGCAGGATCATGAACAAACATACCGAACTGGGCTACAACATCCTGAAAAACTCTAAGCGCACGCTTCTCAAGGCAGCTGCGATTGTCGCGCATCAACATCACGAGAAGTTCGATGGTACCGGCTATCCCAATAAACTCAAAGGCGAAGAGATCCATATTTACGGCCGCATCACGGCCGTTGCTGATGTTTTCGACGCCCTGGGCTCCGACCGTGTCTATAAGAAGGCCTGGTATGATGAAAAGATCTTTACCCTTTTTGAGAAGGAGAGAGGCAGACATTTCGACCCGAAGCTTATTGATCTCTTCTTTGAAAACCTCGAGCAGTTCCTAGAGATCCGAGAGACATTCAAAGACGAGTTCTAGCGTGCATGCGATAACCATACTGGGTGCCAACGGCACGAAAGGGTTTGAAGGCGGGACCAGTGCCTTTCTGATCGATGCGCACAATGTGATCGATGCCGGAAACCTGCTGCGCCCTCTGAAAGCATCGGTCGCCGAGATCGAGACCGTATGGCTAACCCATTCGCACCTGGACCATATTGTGGACATCGCCTATGTACTCGACAGCTACTTTGAAACACGGAAGAAGCCGCTTCGGCTGCGCGGACTGCCGGCTACGCTCAACGCCATAAAGCAACATTTTCTGAACGGTATTATCTGGCCGGACTTTTCCAAGATCAGGTTGCAAGCAAGCGGCGAGATGGCATTGACGTATGAACCCGTCACTGCAGGGGAGAGCTATGCCCTGGACAGCGAGAGCAGCATCGAGCCGTTTGCGACAGACCATACGGTAGAGAGCTGCGGTTACATGATCACGCGCGCCAAAAGCAGCCTGTTAATAACAGCTGACACCCATGATCTTCAGGTTGTACTGGATCTGGTCGCAAAAAATGAGGCGATCTCTGCCCTGGTCATCGAGTGTTCTTTTCCTTCGGAGATGCGAGCGCTGGCTGAAGAGACAAAACACCTGACACCCGAGCTGCTTTTTGACGCGTTAAAACCGCTGGAAAAGAGCGGGATAAAACTCTATATCAACCATATAAAGCCTCTGTATAAAGAGAGCATAGAGCGTGAAATCGATCGCTTAAAGGGGAGTTGGCAGGTCGAAATTTTAAAAGATGGCAAGAAAATTCACTTTTAGTCAAAAAACCCTTGACATTGAAAACAAAAGTGCCTATAATTGCAGCTCGATTTCAGATGCCGACATAGCTCAGTTGGCTAGAGCAGCTGATTTGTAATCAGCAGGCCCGGGGTTCAAATCCTCGTGTCGGCACCATTTGATTTCGAGTATTAGAAACAGTGTTAGACCAATACATACAACGGTGAGATAGTCAAGTGGCCAACGACGGCAGACTGTAAATCTGCTCCCTATGGGTTCCCAGGTTCGACTCCTGGTCTCACCACCATCAATGATGACGCGGGCGTAGCTCAGTTGGCTAGAGCGTCAGCCTTCCAAGCTGAG
>JBFFKK010000034.1:0-28638 GCA_041555445.1 Sulfurimonadaceae bacterium | reverse complement strand
CGTTGTCGCCTTGGTGCTCAAAATCCCCAGGCTGGGAAAGAGCACAATGGGCAAAAGCGAGACGACCGCAAGGGCAAGCCCCTCATTCGTCCAAAGTGTCACCAGCAGCACCAGTGTCCCCACCAGTGCCGACTGCTGATACGTTAAAAAAAGAGAGCCGAGTGCGAAACCCAACAGACCCAGAAGAGAAGCGATCGTTATCTTTTTTATCTGTGTGCGTTGCTCGATCATCAATCTTCCTAGCGTGTCAAAAGGTCATTGAGGCTTTTAAGCGGCTCTTTGCCCTCTAGAATGGCATAGACCTCGGCAGCGATCGGCAGATAGATCGCGCGTTCCTGGGCGATGGTGTTAAGCGCATAGGCCGTTCCGATGCCTTCTGCGACTTCGCCCAACTCCTCGAGTATCTCCGCTTGAGACTTGCCCGCTGCCAGACCGAGACCGACACGATAGTTGCGCGACATTGTCGAAGATGCGGTCAAAAAGAGATCCCCTGCACCGCTTAAGCCCATGAAGGTCTCATCGTCTGCTCCGAACTGTTTGCCGAAGCGGCGCATCTCAACAAGACCGCGTGAGATCAGTGAGGCGCTGGCATTGTGGCCGAGGCCCAGCCCTTCGCAGATACCTGCAGCGATCGCGATAACGTTCTTGTATGCCCCAGACACCTCGGCACCGATGACATCGGTAGAGACATAGGTGCGGATAAACGAAGGAAAATACTCCGTAAAGGTCTTGGCCAGGGCCTCGTTTTGCGAGTTGACGACCAGGGCGGTAGGCAGTGCCTTCATCACCTCCGCTGCGAAAGAGGGACCGGTCAGAAAAGCGAGGTTCTGTACCGGGACATACTCAGCGAAGATCTCGTTTAAAAAACGGCCTGTACTGGCTTCGATCCCCTTGGCTACGACCAGTATCTTCTGGTTATCGTAAACCAGGTTCTCTTCGAGCCAACAGGCCACCTGCTGCGCCGGGATGGCCATCACAAGGTACTCCAGCTTCAAGATCTCTTCGAGTGAGACGAAGTTCGCTATATCACGTTTGGTACGCGAAGTAATGTAGACCTCGTTCTCAGGATTTTGGCGAAAAGCAAAGGCGAGCGCCTGCCCCCACTTACCAGCTCCGATCACACCTATTTTCTTCACTATATGGTCCTTTTAAAATTCTCTATCTCTTCATCATAACCGATTACAACTAAAATATCACCGACGTCAAGACGGTGTTTGAACCCTCTTGACGTAAAGACAAATGAGGTCTGCATCGTCGCATCGACAACGGCAAGAACAATCAGACTCTCCTCGACTTGAAGAGAGACATCGTACAGCGACCGGCCCACCAAAACCGAGCCTTCATTAATGGCTAACTGGACGGTCTTGAGTGCCGTCTCTTCCTGCAGAATATCGCTAATGATGCGGGTGACAACCGGTTTTTCCAGCACCTCGATGATCAGGTCGGAGGTGGCCTGCAGTTTGGATATGACTTTATTGGCGCCGGCGAGATGCAGCTTTGAAGCGTGCTCATGCGTCGAGGCCAGGGCGATCAGACGGATATCTTTCAGACCGTCTCTCAGTCCGATGGTCAAATAGACATTTTCGGCTTCGTCTTCAAGCGCACAGATAAAAAGCGTCTCTTCCATGTTATAGTCACGGAAATCGTCCCAGTTGTCATCAAGATCAAACAGGTCCGCTTGGTACCCATCTTTGGTCGCCTCAGCCACGCACTCTTCATGCAGCGCATAGACTTTTACACTGCGATAGGCCTCTTTGACCTGATGCACGATCTCTTTTGCAAACTCCGCATAGCCAAATACGACAACGTCTAATGTCTTCATCGTAACCTCTTGTGTATAAAGAGTCTAAACTCGTTGATCATGGAGTGGTCCCCTACGACGATCATAATGTCCCCTGCGTTGATCGCTGTCTCTATCGGCGGATTAAAGATAAAGTTCTCTTCGTCCGGTTTGGAGAGACCGATCAGCAACAGACGATGCCTTCGGATATGCAACTCTCCGACATTGCTGAAGTTGCCGGCGATACGTTCGTCAACAACGATCTCTTCCATCGCCGTTCCCGAATCTTCTGCCCGCAGCATGCTCAAGGTCTCGAACGCCACCGGTCTGCCGCTGTACTCCTTGGAAAGCAGCCCGATCAGCTCCTGGGAATAGACGATGTCGTTCACACCGGCAAGATGCAGTTTCCGGCGGTTTTTCTTTTCGTGCAGCAGTGACAGTACTTTCGTCTGCTGGTCCATTGCACGCAGTGTCAGCGCCGTGTAGACGTTAAGAATGTCCGTTTCCCGCAGCAAGATCACCGCTTTAACCTGCTTCTCGAAATCGATCCCCATACTCTGGTATGTCGAGAGCGAAGCCGGATCCAGCATCAGCCCGTAGAGTTGATTGTCCTTGGCCTCTTTGATGCGTCCGTAATCGGTGTCGAGTACAACTACATCCCTGCCGCTGCGACGCAGTTTTGAGGCCGTCTGTTTTGCGACGATACCGTAACCGCAGATAAGATAAAAGTGTTTCAGACGTTTGATGTCGGCAAACATCTTGTTCTCGCGGATATCATCAAGCTTTTCCGTAAAGGCCGTCACCACGATCGATGTCGCAAACGAGATAACCGCGATCCCGGAGATGATCACAAGGATGGCGACCATCCGCCCCTCTTGGGTTACCGGGGTCACGTCACCGTAACCCACGGTCGATATGGTGACGATCGACCAGTAGAATGCATCGAAAAGTGTATTGATCGGTGAGCTTGGGTTGTTAGCTTCCATGACATAGATCAAGACCGAAGCGACAAAAACGACCACACTGGCAAAGGTCAGAAGCGTCAGTAACTCAAACTTCTTGTGCGAAAGAATATAGCCGAAATACTGCATATTCTGGGTATACCGGAAGATCTTGAAAACACGGAACAGGATAAAGAGACGCAGCAGACGCAGTTCATGGAAGAATGGCATGATCGCCAATAGATCGATGATAGCGGCAGGTGAACGGACATAGTCCCATTTGGCGGTAATCACCTTTAAAAGGGCATGACCGACACGGAACCGGCGCTGAAGCAGTTCATCTTTCTCATACTGGCTGATGATCATCCCCGACGAATCACTGATCACCCAAAAACGGAAGAGGTACTCGATCAAAAAGATGAGTGAAATGATATAGTCATTAAAGAATGCAAAAAAATCATGGGACTCGTAACGTACTTCGCGGATCAAAATGATGACACTTGAAAAGATCAGTACCATCATGGCAAGATCAAAATAGCGTTTATAAGGATAATTGTTGTTCTCTAACAGGTCATAAAAGAAGTTTTTGGCACGCTTGTAGCGCGATGACGTTTTAAGAAAATAGGCGAGATCGACCAGTTTTTTGGCGATCATGCCGGAAGGTTTGTATTGCGATGAAGAAGCGCTATCAGACACGTTCTGTTCTTCATCCATCAAGAGACACCTTTATCCTAGTTTTGCTTTGAGCATCTCGTTTACAGTTTGCGGGTTGGCGGTACCCTTGCTTGCTTTCATCGTCTGACCGACAAAGAAGCCGAAGAGCTTGTCTTTACCGCCTTTGTACTGCTCGACTTTGTCACCGTTCGCCGCAATGATCTCGTCGATGATCTTTTCAAGGGCACCGGTGTCGTTCATCTGTTTTAGACCCAGTTTATCAATAGCACTGTCAACATCGCTCTCGTTTTCCATCAGGTAGTCCAGGACCTCTTTCGCCGCTTTGCCGCTGATGGTCTTGTCTTCGATACGTTTGACCAACGTTCCCATCGTTTTGGCATCTACAGGTGATGTAGCGATCGTCATACCGCCTTTAAGACGGCCCTGCAGCTCGACCGTCAACCATGTGACCGCATTCTTCGCGCTGATACCTTCTGCCAGCATCGCCTCGAAGAAGTGCGCTGTTTCGAGCTCAGAGGTAATGACCGCCGCATCATACTCGCGCATGCCGTATTCGGAAACAAGACGCGCTTTTTTCTGATCCGGGAGCTCAGGGATGTTCGAATACGTTGCAAACATATCGTCCGGGATCACCGCCTTCAGCAGGTCAGGCTCCGGGAAGTAACGGTAGTCCGCTGCTTCCTCTTTACCGCGCATCGAGCGGGTCTCCTGTTTGTTCTGGTCGAACAGACGGGTCTCCTGGTAGATCTCTTCGTCATACACGCCGTCTTCCCAGGCATCGACCTGACGCTCGACCTCGATCTCGATCGCTTTTTGGATAAAACGGAAACTGTTGATGTTCTTGATCTCAACACGCGTGTAGAGCTTCTCGTCGCCTTTGGGACGGATCGAGACGTTGACGTCGACACGGAACGACCCCTCTTGCATGTTGGCGTTTGAGATGTCCAGATAACGCACAATCGAGTGCAGTTTTTTGACATAAAGCACCGCCTCTTCGGCAGAGCGCATATCCGGCTCGGAGACGATCTCCAGCAGCGGCGTACCGGCACGGTTCAGATCCACTTTCGAGATGGCGCCGTCGTGAATGTTCTTACCCGCATCCGCTTCGATGTGCGCGCGGTTGATACGGATCGTCTTGCTGCTGCCGTCTTCAAAATCGATATCGAGTGATCCATGCTCCACCACCGGTGTATAGAGCTGCGTGATCTGATACGCCGACGGGCTGTCCGGATAGAAGTACGACTTGCGGTCAAAGAACGAAGTGCGGTTGATCGTCGCGCCGATCGCCGTTCCGAGCATCACCGACTTCTCCAACACACTCTTATTCAGTACCGGCAGTGCGCCCGGCAGTGCGAGACAGGTCGGACAGGTGTTGACATTGGGACGGTCATTAAAACTGGTCGGGCATGAACAAAAGAGTTTGGTCTCTGTATTGAGCTGAACGTGGACTTCAAGGCCGATAACGACTTCAAACATTGGTTTCCTTGTGGAGATCAGTCAGGGACTGATGGTTTAAAATATATTAGTTGTCTATAAAATAGCGGATCGAAGCAAAGCCGTAAGCGCCACACTTTTCAACCGCTTTTACCTGCTCGGGGGTAGTGATCCCACCCAGTGCGATAATAGGTAGGCTTATTTTATCGACTATATGCTGTAAATCCTCTAAACCCTTGGGTTCACCCTTACCCGGCGTCCTGAAGATGGGGCTGTACGTGACAGCATCGCTCCCTCTTCTCTGCGCTTCAAGGAGCTCCGCTTCACTGTGGCAGGAGATGACCACAAAAAGCCCCAGTGCTTTTGCCTTCTCGATATCATCGAACTGCTGCGAGGTCAGATGGACGCCGTCGGCCTTCAGTTTCGCCGCCAGTGCTGCATCACCGTGAAGCATCGTCTTCATTGCAGGAAATGATCGGCAGGTGTCCAGAAAAAGCGCTGCGTTCTCTGCATATCTCTGCGTCGGTTTGTCGCGGTAGAGGGCAAAATCGGGCCGGTGTCTTGCCAGTATACCCTCTAATAGAGAGCAAAACGACTCTCCATTATCCGTATAATACTTCGGATCGGTGACAAGGTAGCTTTTCATGCCTAATCTTGCATCGTTGCCAAACCGGCATCAATGAGTTTCCTCACGAATTCGACGATATCTTTTTCAAGTTCTTCAGGGGCGACATCGTAGATCTCAAGCAGCGCGTCCTGCGTCTGCTGCAGTGTATTTCCCTCATCTAGAAGCCTCCAGATGTCGCTGCCTACGGGATCCAATCCAAAGTAGTTTTCGCTCGCCATATCCAAGAGCACCATTTCACCATCAACTTCTTGGGCGAAAACAGTGTCTGGGAACCGTACTGTGTGATTGAACTTCACTTGTAACCTTTTTGATCGCTATCTATGTTTATACTTTATGATCTTTAATCAAGAAATTCCTAATATAATTCATGTATTGTAGTTAATATTGTAGCAAGAGTTAATTAAGGTGAAAAGTTTGAGTACATTTTTGGGCGCATCATAATATGAGCGGTTTTATCTCTATACTTAATTTCGATGGAAAGCCGGTCGACAAGCCCCTTCTCAAAACACTCATACAGACATTGAAGCCTCGCGGACCCGATCGCCAGGCGTTGTGGAGCGATGGCCACATTGGAATGGGTCACACCCTTTTTCAAACAACATACGAAGCAGCATACGAACGCCAACCCGCTACTCTCGACAATAAAATCTGGATTGCGTGTAGCGCCAGAATCGATGACAGAAAAAACCTCGTCAATAAACTCGGTATGGCTATCGATCTCGACCGTACGCCCGATTCAGAACTGATTCTCCACGCCTACCGGAAATGGGACGAAGCGTGCCTTGAGCATCTGTTGGGTGATTTTGCTTTTGTCATCTGGGATAGCAGAGTCGACAAGCTATTTTGTGCGCGGGACCGTTTTGGTACCAATCAACTTTATTATTCACAAATAAAGAACACCCTTATCGTCTCTAATAGCCTCTATACAATGAAAGAGCACCCTCTTATTTCTGCGCGATTGAACGATAAGGCGATGGGTGGCTTTTTACTGTTTGGCGATCAGACATGGTTGGACAAATCCCTTACCGTGCTAAATGACGTCACGTCACTGCTGCCGGCACATAAACTTGTCTTTTACAATCAAAAGATCAGCCTCCAAAAATATTGGGATGTTCCCAACAATATTCCATTACTCAACTATCGAAACAAAAATGACTATATCGAACATTTCCAAGAGGTTTTTAAAACAGCGGTTGCCGACAGGATACGTACACCGTCTGCCGTTATTTCCTTAAGCGGCGGGATCGACTCATCCTCGATAGCAACGACTGTAATACAGCTTCAACAAGAACAGACCATACCGCCAGTCGAGCTTAATGCCGTCACGGTGACCTATGAACACCTTCTGCCATGCGAGGAGCACTATTATGCCGCTCTTGTCTCAAAATCTTTAGACATTCCCATCCATTATATTCAAGGGGACGACTACCCTTTTTTAAAACCCGCTATAGGGACAACCCGTCCCCTGGAAATTTCGCAGCCATCTTTATGGCTTGACAGTGAAATAAAGTTCAGCGAGTTAGGTCGTGTGGTACTTACTGGACATGCGGGAGACAACCTCTTTGCCTATCCGTCAATAGCATGGGGAGATACAGGTCTGTTTGACTTTATTGCCAACATGATTCAACTCCATCACCTTTACGACAAAGCACCACCTTTAAACACCGGTCTGCGAAAGAAGATCAAAACTCTTTTTGACAGAAACGGGATGACTGCAGCGTATCCCTACCCATCATGGTTGAACGCTGATTTTGAAAAAAAATTGGATCTTAAAAAAGAGTGGCGGCGTATGTGGGATGGTCGCAAGGAAAAACGGTCGCATAACGCAAGAGCATCCTCCCTCGAACTGTCGCTCTTGAGACCCGATTGGAATACCGATGACATTATATTGAACAGCAGTTTTACACCGACAGAAAAAAGGGACCCCTATCTTGACCTGCGCATGGTAGAGTTCGTCTTGTCTTTACCTGCATTACCCTGGCTTTTCAATAAACACATCCTTCGCCAGTCACTGAAGAACCGGCTGCCCGACGAAGTTGTGTTCAGACCAAAAACGCCATTGGGCGCGTTGGATTTTGCATTAGTGAAACGATCAGGAGAGAGATGGCTGAATGATTGGAAGATCAGTGAAAAGACATTGACTTATGTTGATGACGCAAACCTTTCCGAAACAAGCTTGGACAGCGAGATCAATGCCTACCTCAATGCAAGGCCGTTTGCCCTGGACAATTGGCTAAAACACTACTGAGTTGATAATTATGATGAATGCGCCCAACCCGAGCCACCATCTTTATTACCCGTGTTATCGCGTGCTTGCGTCATTTTGCTGATTGAATTTAATTTAACAAGTTTTGGAGTGCTATACGTCTTTTTCATCCGATCTTCTTTATAGTTATATTTGAATAGTATAGATTATAACATACTATGTTTACAAACTTTCTCATACACTTCAGGAAGGCGTTCCATATCCCAGGGGACCCGGACACGAAAAACCTTGATGCTGTTGAGCATTGTCGATAAATATTTCAGACGTTTCGGTTTCAGGTAGGTAAACATATACAGATAGTTTGGCAGGAGTGCATCAAACTTCTTATAACCTTTGATCTCATCAATCAAGACTGTGGCGTCAGCCTCTGCCCTTTCCAATTGATAAAAAGCATGAATAGGTTTGAACCCGTCTATAAAGTTTTCGACACGATAGCCCAGCTCTTCAAACTTCCGGTAAGGGCGATGATACGGATGCGAACCGGCTACCATAAACGTGCCGTTATCGATAAAAACAGGCACCTTGTCATCCGATATCAGGGCATGCCCCCGCTGGATAAAGTAGTCCGTCATTGTTGACTTACCGCCCATCGAGGGGGCAATAAAGAGAATAGGCTTTCCATCCACCTCTACGGCACCTGCATGTAAAAAATCATACATATTTTCCAGCGTGAAGTAAAGCGGTAAAAAAAGATGGACCAACCAGAAACCGAGCAGGTTGTCATCACCTTGCTCCTCAATTTTATAATAGATTTTCGATTCTCCGCCGACCCAATAGAACCGCACAATATCTTTGACCTCATAGCACCACGGCTGCTTTGGTGCACTCCCGTTAAGCGCCCTGTCGGAATAGAGATAGACATCCCGTCCATGAGCCCAATAAAGAGGAGATCCACAGGTGACAGCCGTTTTCAATCTCTCAGGCAGCTTTGAAGAGAGTTCTATCGAGTAGCGCGTTGCTATGTCGTCTGAAAGCGCCAATGGAAGATCTATGTCGCATACGATCTTTGTTCCGTAGACAATCATCGTATACGCCATCCGAATACGGAGAGGACCGTAAACGCTTCATACCCTTTGGCCCCGGTAATGATCACATCTTCGCACTGTGTCCAGGCGTGGGCTTTTACCTTCTGCGAATCATTTTTCGCCGCGCCGAGATAAAACATGCCGGGGATATCTCTTCTAGACAGCATACGCTGAGCGGTCAACGCCTGTGCAAGACAGGCACTCTCCCAGGGCGTATGCGCAGCAGCACGTTCTATCGCCGCTCCTATCATGACGGCACTCTGGCGTTGTTCTTCATTCAGATGCCCGACATCTATTCTGTCTTGTGCATGCTCCAAAGAGTGGGTAAGTCGTTTAAAAGAGATCGTTAAAAGAGCAATACGCATCGCACCGAGCAGAAGATACGCTTCAAGAAAAAGTCTTTTCTCCTGCTTCGTCAAAGCAGCGAACTTAGATATGTTACGCAACATCGAAATCCTCTTTGATCAGCCCTTTTGCGTTCAACGCCGCATAGCTGCCCTCATCTTTGACTTTACCCTCTTCTATCAGATAAATGTGGTCAGCCTGTTTGATCGTCGTCGTGCGGTGTGCGATGATGACAACCGTCTTGTCTTTTAAAAAACCGGAGAGTGTCGCATAGAGGTCATACTCTGTCTGACTATCAAGTGCAGAAGTCGATTCGTCAAATATGACGACCTTCGGATCACTCAAGATCATGCGGGCAATGGCGAGACGCTGTCGCTGCCCTCCGGAGAGCCGAATACCGTTTTTACCTATTCTTGTCTCTAATCCGTTCTCCAGCTGTGTTACAAATCTGTCAAGCTGTGCTGCTTGCAGTGCATGGTGTATCGCTTCATCACTTTTGTCCGATGACAGTGTCAGATTCATTCGAATGGTATCATTGAAAAAAAGCGCATCCTGCAGCATCAATGCGACGTTCTCCCTGATGACAGGCAGCCCTATCTCTTTATAAGAGTGGCCACCGTAACGGATATCACCCTGTTGTGGCTGGTAAAATCCGACCAGAAGTTGGGCTATGGTCGTCTTGCCGCTGCCGCTTGGTCCGATAATAGCGATCTTTTGCCCTGCTTCGGCACAAATGGAAACACCGTTCAATACATTGTGACCCTCTTGATAGAAAAATGATACATTTTTGAGCTCTATAGAGCTGTTTTTAGCATCTTGAAAGGGGTCAGAAGTGTGCGGATATCGGGGTTCTTGTTTCAACGACAACAGTGTATTGATGCGCAGTAGTGCCGGCTTGCTGCTTTGATAGGAGATAACGAGACCCATCAACTGCTGAATAGGCGCCACCAGCGTCGACAGATAGAATAAGAAGGCGAGCATCATTCCGATAGTCAGGTCGGAATAGACCACTGCAACGATCCCCAAAGCCCTGAAGATATCGACAACCGTCGTTGTCAGCAAGGTTGATGAAGCGTGTGAGACCGAAGCTTTGTACCTGTAATCGGCCGATGTCGTCTCAACGGCTTTTGTCTTCGCATTCAAAAAGCTAAATACGCTGCGTTCCTGATTGCTGGCCCTGACCTGGATAAAGAGTTCCAGTACCTCATTGACCGCTTCGTTATAAAGTTCATAGGCCTCACTTTGGCGTCGGTACAGTTCGGCTGTCTTTTTACCGATAATGCGTGAGAATGCCAGAAAAAAAGGGTTTACTACAAAGACCAGAAGTGCCAGTACCCAGTTCATCCACACCATGATCGCAGCCACGCCTATGATTGTCAATGTGGCCGTTACCAGTGTCGTCACCATCATGTTGACAAAGGTACTTACCGCTTCAACATCCTGTATGGTTTTAGAGGCGATGCCGCCCGGTTTTACGGTCTCATATTCACTTATTGCGACATGCCTCAGATGGTGCAGTATGCTTTGACGAAGACGGTAGTTTATCTTCTCTGTCAACATTGCCGCCAGTTTTGTCTTCGCATTGGTCAATGCGTAGACACATAACCGCAGGAAGAGAACACTTACCAGTGTTACAGCGACATAGAACCACGCCTCTGTCGGACCAAACAGCAGATCGGTGTTCTCTATTATTTTTCCCGGATGGTTCAGTACGATCTCATCGATCAACATCGGTATCAAAATAGGGATGGGCAGAAAAAGAAGTGTTGCCAGAACACTGTAGAAACTGATGCGCCAGAGCGCACCTTTTTGGGCAAGAATATAATGCACAAGAGTTGTAAACGAGTAGTGCTCAGTCACTTGTGCTACTTTTAGTCTCTCAGCGCGTCGCGGATCTCTTGAAGAAGCTGTGTCTGTTTTTTGGACTCGTCCAGGCGTTCTCGGTAGGTGAGCATTGTCTCAAGCAGAAGCACAAGAAAGAGTCCGGCGATAATAAAAAGTATGGAGAAGAAGAGTGCCGTACTGACACCCATAAAAAGAAATATCTTAAAGATAATAATGGCACCCAGGACGATGAACGCCCATGAGATACCGAGAAGGAAGCTGATGATCTTGTCGAAAACGCTTCGCTTCATAAAGAAGTTTAGTGATCGTCCGCGATCTGAACGGCACCGCCCAGGTAGACGTATGTCAGCATCATGAAGATGAACGCTTGAAGAAGCGCCATGAACGAAAGCAGTGCGAACGGGATCATCGGCAGCAACCACGGTGCAAGCATCAGGATGACCATCAGGAACATATCGTCACCCTTGACGTTACCGAAAAGACGGAACGAAAGAGAGATGATACGAGAGATATGCGAAACGATCTCGATCGGGAACATCAACCATGCCAACCACCATACCGGCCCGAGGAAGTGTGCAAAGTACTTGATAACACCGTGGCGGCGGATACCTTCGAAGTTGTAGTAGACAAAGACGACAAGCGCAAGGGCAAGTGTAAAGTCAAGGAAAGCTGACGGTGCTTCGAAACCCGGAACAATACCGATAAGGTTCGCGATGGCAACAAAAAGTCCGATCGTCGCAACAAGCGGAAGGTAGCGGCGAGCTTCCTCTTTGCCCATTACATCCGTACCCATAGCAAGTACACCGCCAAGGTATGCTTCTAAAAGGTTCTGTGTTCCGGTTGGAACAACTTTCATGTTGCTTGTTGCCAGTTTAGCGATAACAAGTACAATTGCAGCAGTTAGCAGCATGTGCGTCATATAGATAAAAGCGTGATCATGGCTGATCAGACCAAAGAATGTAAACAATTCACCCATTCAGTGTCCCTTTAGTACGATTTAGTTCGGCGATTTTACTACTTCGTTGATTAAACGTGGCTAAGAATTATCTTTTTTATCAGCAATTTCTATAAATTTAGGCGCTCTTTTTCAATTCTGCACATTTCTATCCGCCCATGCGGAGATGCTTTTGGAGAGCATCAAATGTCCGTTCACAAGCTTAATCGGCGTGTTTGACGCTTGGCAGCAGCGACATCGTCTGCGATCGCTTCTTTAAGCATCTCGAGTGTCTCAAATTTCTTGTTCGGTCTGATAAAATCGACAAATGAGAGGCGCAGTTTTTCGACCGCTCCGACTTCCCCGTCCAAAATATGCGTCTCTACCGCATACGATCCGTCCGTCGTGACACGGTGGCCCACAAAACTCACTGCCGGATGGTAGTGCTCTTCATCATTCAGACGGGCCAGGGTGACATAGACCCCCTCTTTTGGCAGCAGAAAACCTTTGACATCGATATTGATCGTTGCATAGAGCTCTTTTTTTCCAAGTCCCTGCCCTTCGATCCGTCCCCCTTCAACCGTATAGTTGTACCCCAAAAAACGGTTGGCCCCTTTGATGTCGCCGATCTGAAGTTTGGCCCGGATCTTGTGCGAGTGCACCGAGTCATCATCGATCTTGACCTCCGAGATCACCTCGACCTCGCCATCAAAGAGGGCACGCAGGTCATCAAAGTCATAACAGCGGTCTTTTCCGAAATGAAAGTCGTAGCCGACAACGATCTTTTCCAGTGCAGGAAATTCTGCCGTCAGTTTGGCGACAAAGCCTTTTGCATCGAGATGGCGGATATCGTCAAGTTCATAATAGAAGATCGGCAGGTCGCTGTAGTGTTCTCTGGCCTTGGCCGGTGTCAGGTTGGCATAGCCGGTTTCGATGACCAGGATGGCGCCATTACTGCCTAACGCTTTAAACAGCTGTTGGTGGCCCACATGCATGCCGTCAAATCCGCCTATGGCGATCGCTTTAATCTTTTTCAAAACAGTAACACTCCTCTAGATTTCCCTCTTTGCCGCTCAAGGTTGATGGGGCATGGTGGACCAGCTTCCAGCCCAAAGCCTGAGTCGCCTCTTCAAACGCTGTTTTGGCGCTCTCGATCGCTTTTTCGTCGACAACAACGCCGTTGCTGTCACGCTTGACATCTTTGCCCACCTCGAACTGCGGTTTGAAAAGCAGGATGATCCATTTTTTGCTCAACGCATCAACCGATCCCAAAATATGGTGCAGCGAGATGAACGAAACGTCACTGGTGACAAGATCATATTTGGCCTGCCGCGGATAGTCGCGGATATCCATCTTCTCAAAGCTGATCACCCGATTGTCATCGAGCAGTTTCTGATGCAGCTGCCCCTGTCCGACATCCACACAGGTGACCGAAGCAGCCCCCTCTTCCAAAAGCACCTGCGTAAAACCGCCGGTACTCGCGCCGATGTCAAGGGCATTGAGGCCTTTGACGCTAAACGGCAGCGACGGCAAAAAACCTTTCAGCTTATGGGCCGCTCTGGAGACATAGATCATCTCGTCTGCAACCTCTACCTGTTCGTCGGTGACCTTGAAAGAAGGCTTTGTGACGGGCTTGCCGTCGACACTGACCTTGCGCGCTTTGATTAGGGTCTGCGCCTTGGTCCTGGAATCTACAAATCCCTCTTCGACCAGATATTGATCCAAACGCATTAAAACAGTACCTCTATAGTAGCATAAGCGGAGCTGAGTTCCATGTTGTACTGCTGTGCAACCAGACCGCCGCTATCGAGTTGATCCAGCGTAAAGTAGTAACGGCGATAACCGATGTTCAGCGTCAGCCACTCCCAGCTTCTGAAACCGACGCCGACATCGCCTTTCAAAACGCCGGAACTGTCTTCGTGCGTGATGCCGCTTACGTTCTCTTTCCAATTGACGCTGCCGGCACCGAAGGCGGCATAAAGATCGATTCGGTCTCGCCAGACCGGATAGTGTGCTTTGGCCGTGGCATCGATGATATAGATGTCCGTCACATCATCAAACGCATTTCTGAAGGTGTCATAATAGTCAAAACCCAGTTCGACAGAGAGGTATTTGTTAATAAAGGCCCCGCCTATCACGTTAATGTTATATGCGGGGTCTATAGGCTCGGTTCCCATGCGTTTGTCATCATCAAAAACAGCATAACCGCCGCCGACGGCAAGATAGGGTCCGGTTCTGTCATCGGCACCGCTCAACATGCATCCGGCTAGAAGCAGCAACATCACAATCTTATTCATACTAGCATCTCCCGCATCTTCTCTTCCGTGATCGTCGCGACGCCCAGTGTCACCGCTTTGTCGTATTTGCTGCCCGCGTCCTCGCCGTAGATGACGTAGTCGGTCTTTTTGGAGACTGAGCCGACGACTTTCGCCCCCAGCGCTTCGAGCATGGTTTTGATCTTGCCGCGCGACTCGCTCATCGAACCTGTCAGGACAACAGTCTTCTCTTTGAAGGGGTTCTCTTCAACCTCTTCTTTTTGTGCCGGTTCCACCGGTTTGAGAATGTCCGTAAGAGTCATTATATGTACAATATTAACACGAACAAACTCCAGGACCGATTCGGCCATTTCTTCTCCGAAACCGTCAATGGCTATCAACGCTTCTTTATCTACTTCAACAAATTTCAATCCAAAGTTTTCACATAATGATTTGGATGCAACTTCACCGATATGCTCCATCCCCAATGCGTTGATAAAGCGCCAGCAGTCGCACCCTTTGGCCCCTTCGATCGCATCGATAAGCTTCTGGCTCTTCTTCTCTTTGAACCCCTCAAGCGCCAAAAGCTGCTCCAGCTTCAAAGAGAAAAGATCGATCACATTATCAATCAATCCTTCTGCATACAGCGTTTTAACTATTTTATCACCAAGACCGTCGATGTTGAGGCACGGTTTGGATGCAAAGTAGATAATGGCATTGACCACGCGCGCACTGCAGGTCAGGTTTTGGCATTTGGTTAGAGCCCCCTCATCCAACAATTCAGTCCCGCAAATTGGGCATTGAGTAGGGCGTGCATACGGCTGTTGTGAACCGTCACGTTCATGCGTCAGGACCTTAACGATCTTCGGGATGACATCCCCCGAACGCAGTATGATCACCTTGTCGCCGATACGGATGTCTTTACGGTCAATCTCGTCGAAATTGTGCAGTGTCGCACGCTCGACCACCACCCCTTCGATCGGTGTCGGTTCCACCACCGCGACCGGCGTGACCGCCCCGCTTCGGCCGACTTGAAGGATGATATCTTTGAGGGTTGTGATCTTCTCAACGGCAGGGAACTTGTAGGCGCACGACCAGCGCGGGTTCTTGACGGTATAGCCCATCTCCTCCTGTGCATCGATCTGGTCGACTTTGACGACCATACCGTCGAGCATCATCGCGTAATCATCGCGCTCCCGGTTCATCTTCTGATAAAAGGCTTCGATCTCATCAAGCCCGCCGCAGAGCGCCCGCTGCGGCGGTGCACGAAAGCCCAGTTTATAGACGTAATCCATCCGCTCGCTCAAGCGCCCTGCTTCCAGATCGTTCTCGCCGATGCCGTACGGTAAAAAGACCAGGTTGCGTTTGGCCGTGACCTTCGAGTCGAGCTGTCGAAGCGAGCCCGCCGCCGCGTTCCGCGGGTTGGCAAAGAGCGCTTCACCTTCATCGGCGCGCTCCTTGTTGATACGTTCAAACTCTTCCTTAAAGATCACCACCTCACCGCGGATCTCCAGACGCCCCTGATGCTTGATCTTGAGCGGGATGGAGTTGATCGTCTTCGCATTCTGGGTGATCTCTTCACCCTCGACGCCGTCACCGCGAGTAATGGCTCTTTGGAGCATTCCATTCTCATAAATCAGGTTCAGACTGGCACCGTCATATTTGGGTTCACAGTAAAAAGAGATGTTGTCGGAGAGCTTATGCACCTTGTCCAGCCATTTCTGCAGGTCTTCGTCATTGAAGATATCCTCGAGACTCCACATGCGTGATGGATGCAGTGCTTTTGTAAAGGCGGCAGAGACAACATCGCCCACACGCTGTGTCGGTGAGGAAGTATCTATCCGTTCCGGGTGGGCCTCTTCATAGGCGACAACATTATGGTAGAGCTTGTCGTAGACCTCATCCGTCGTGATCGGATCATCCAGAACATAGTAGTAATAGGCGTACTTGTTCAGTAACTCAACATTGTCGATGTATTCTTCTTGCGTCATATTATCCTCTGCCTTCACTCTATAATCGTACCACTTTGGCACCAAATCCGCCCATATGCTGCGGGGCATCCTCAAACGATTTCACCTTGGGATGCGCTTTTAAAAAGTTCTTCACCGCGTAAGAGAGCTTGCCCGTACCGATACCGTGATAGATGATCACCTCGTCCCAACCGTCGATCAGGGCATCCGAGATGAACTTGTCCATCTTCTCTTCGGCCTCTTCCGCTCTCAGGCCGTGCAGGTCGAGCTTGAGACTGCCGCGGCGTTCTATCTTGTGACTGACCTGCGTCTTGGCCTTTTTCTTGGGCGGGTTGCCGGAGGGGCGCAGCTCATCGCGTTTGACACGAAGACGCATCCCTTCGACCTCGATCATCGCCTCTTTGGCCTTGAGCGAGATCAGCGTCCCTTTCGACTTGCGGTATTTGACCGGATCGCCCACCTTGAATTCGTAGTGGACCTCTTCCTTGCGGGCTTCCTCTTTCGGCAGGGCCTTGTTGGCCTCGTTCATCTTCTGGTGGACACGTTTCATGTCGCTCTGACGCGCCGCCTCTTTCGCCTTGGCAATGGAGTCGGCATAACTCATCTTGAGCTTCGTCCGTTCTTCATCCAGCGTGATGTTGAGCTGCTCTTTTTGCAGCTTCAAATCACGCTCCATGCTCTCGACCGCCGCAATTTTCTCATCCAGGCGGGCCTGTTTCGCCTTAAGGTCACGCTCGAGTTCCGCCCCTCTTTCGATCAAAAGGTTCAGTTTTTCATGGTTTTCGCCGTAGACCTTGGTCGCGCGTTCCACGACCGAGTTCATGATCCCGTACCGAAGCGCGGTCTCAAAGGCATACGACTTGCCGATGATCCCCTGCAGGAACTCATAGGTCGGCTGGCGGTGCTCTTCGTCATAGATCGCCGCCATCAGCTCCACGTCATCTCTGTCTGCCATCAGGGCCGCAAGGCGTTTGTGGTGGGTCGTGACGACGATCTTCTGTCCTTTGGCGATCAGGTCATCAAGGATCACTTTAAAGAGTGCCGCCGCCTCGTCGCTGTCCGTCCCCAGCTCGATCTCATCCACCCCGATAAGCGCGTCGTGCTGTGAAAAGAGCTGCGAAAACTGCTGCATCCGTCCCGCAAAGGTCGAAATGTCGTTTTTAACGTTTTGCGGATCATCGATGATCGCATCGAAACGTTTGAAGTTACCGATGACCGATTTGTGTTTGTTGAGTTTCATCGGAACAAGGTATTTGGCCATCAGCGCGGCCGATAGGATCGCTTTGAGCAGCATCGTCTTACCGCCGGCATTGACCCCGGTGATCATCAAAACGGATTTGGAAAAGTCAACACTCACCGGCTTGGGTTTATGCAGTGCCGGGTGTTCAAAACCGGTCAGTTTTATCTCTTTGCTTTTTGCTGCTTTGATGATCGCCAGCCCTTTTTCGCGGGCAAACTGCACACGGGCCTGGTAGTGGTCGAAACGGTCAAACTCTTTATCGATAAAACCGATAAAGGGCAGCATCTCGCTCAGGGCTTTCGAAAAGGTCTTGGCATACTCGTAGAACTTCACCTCGCGCATCGTCTCGATACTTCTGATCTGGTCACGGCTTTTGCTCATCGCATCCGGGACGACGTAGAAGAAGCCCCCGCTCGTACGGCCGACCACCTGCCCTTTGACGACATGGTTGAACCCGCCGCGGACCAGAAGGCACTCCTCCTCGTTCATATAGTGGATCTGCGTGTCGACAAGATAGGGGGCCAGTTTAGCGCTGAAAAGCAGACGGCGCATCGAGGCGTTGATATCCTCTTTGATCGTTTTAATGCGCTGGGAGAGACCGTAGAGCTCCTCGTCAAGCTCTTCGTTGAAACGCCCCTCCAGGTCAAAATAGCTCTCGACCTCGTCGCCGAAACGTTCAGGGATCTCGATCTTGTGCATCCACTCGCCGATCAACCCTTCGTAGGCGCTGTTTTTCAACGTCCTGAAATAGCGGACGGCCTTGATGACCTCAAAGATCTGCTCAAAACGGAGGACACCCTGTTTTTTGAGGTGTGCCGTGATCGGACGGAACGCACCGACTTTCGGCGGCGATTTGAAGGTCAGCTTGTCGAGCGCTTCGATGTAGCTGAAATGGCGCTCTTGGTCACCCTCGATAAAGAGCGGTTTCGGCCGGCTGAAAAAACCATTAAAAGAGTCGATATGACCTGTCAGGTCGAGTCGGTCGATTAACGCGTCAAGACTCATTCACAGTCACTTGCCGCGATCATTTTACCGGCGTACGGCCCCTCTTTTTTGCCGATAAAGGTCTGTGTCCCGACACTGAGGGAGAAGTCGTTTTGAGTGACATCAAGGTCACCGCATTTGAGCTGCTGTCCCTGGTTGTAGCGCAGCATCACGTCACGCAGGTGTGCCGCATTGTCGTTTTGAAGATTGTTGTAAAAGAGCGCGCCCATCACAAAAGCGAGCACCAACAGCGTCGCTGTTACTTTCTGCTTGACATTAAGTTCCGTAAAAAAGTGCATTACGCCAAAAAAAAGTATAACGATCACCAGTCCAAAAATATAGGCCATTACTTCTCTCCTCTTATTTGATAGGTGATATCCCCGGCACCGAAACCGATAATAAGACCTTTATCGATCGTCTCGATAACCTCGTCATGTTTGCAGAGGTTAAGCCCTTCCTCATCACGTCTGACATAGTCCATCATGCTCAGTTCGTACGCACTGAACTCCTTCTCGAAATCGATGAACTGCTCGGCCTCACTGGCGGCCCAGACGGGAAGGATGATAAGACGGTCAACCCCCTCGAAACATTTGGTAAAGGCTTCCAGGTTGTCGATAGTACGCGAATATTTATGCGGCTGCCAGATGGCGGTAATGCGTGAGATGCCTTTGAGTTTGGCGTATTCTCTCACCGACCCCATCGTCGCCGCGATCTCCGTCGGATGGTGACCGTAATCGTCGATGATCAGCGCATTTTCTCCCTTGGAGATGATGTCAAAACGTTTTTTGATCCCCTTGAAGTGCAGGAGTCTGATACGGATCGTCTCGACATCCATGCTCTCCAGCGCCGCCAAGATCGCCAAAGAGGCATCGACGGCGATGTGCGCCCCGAAGCCCCAGACGTTAAAGCTGCCCAGATCTTTCAGTGTAAAGGAGGTGTAGGGTTCATCGTCGATCAGAATATACTTGATATCTTTGATATCTTTGCTCGGATAGAGACGGACCGCATCCCCCTCTATCGTGTTTAAAAACCCATCTTCCGCGTTGATAACGCGCACTTTCGCCGAGGCGATGAACTTGCGGTACGAGTCGTAGAAGAGCTCATAGTCGTAATTGTAGTACTCCATGTGCTCCGGTTCGGCATTGATCACGATCGCGCAGTAGGGGTTGGCGTTCAAGAAGCTGCCGTCACTCTCGTCGGCTTCGAAAATAAGCTGGTCTGTCGAACTGTCATAGCGCACGTTTGAACCGAACCCTTTGGACTCGGCGCCGATGATGGCCGAGCCGTCCATGATGGCGGCGAGGATCGCCGAAGTGGTGCTTTTGCCGTGTGCGCCGGCAACGGCATAGACTTTCTGCTCATGCAGAAGGTCCAGCAGGGCTTCGCGGCGTGCCAGGACTTTGATCTCCTGCTCTTTGGCGGCAACCACTTCCGGGTTGTTGGCGCGGATGATCGCAGAGTGGATCACCAGGTCCTGGTCGTTGATCGCTTTTTTGTTGTGCGGGATCGTCACCTCAATCCCCTTGTCGCGCAGGATCTTCACGATCCGCGAATCCGCCACATCCGAGCCGGTGATCTCATGCCCTTTGAAATGCATATATTGCGCCAGACCTGAGATACCGATGCCCCCGATGCCGATAAAGTGGATCTTCACGACTTCTCTCCGGCACGTTCCATGGCGGCAAGCGCCTCTTTTTTGAAGTGGGAGATGTAGAAGTTGCCTGCGAGATGGGTCGCATCCACATCACCGATCGTCGCGATAAAGACGTCAAGCGTGATCCCGGCATCGGCACCGAGCTGATGGGCCTTCATCGCTTTAGAGAACATCTCATCGTCGGTCAGACCGGCCAGTATCTCGAAAAGCGCCGAAGCGTCACGGTTTTTACCCGCGCTGTAGTGCTCCATCGCATACTCATAGAGCGCACGCAGTGTCGCGTAGTCTTCGACCTCACTGATATCCATCGTTCGCGCGGCTTCCAGCGTGTTGGTCAGGTTCTCCAGCGCCAGATCAAGAATATTGGCATAAAAGGCGATCAGGTCGTTCTCTTCGAGTGTCTCCTGGGCTTCGCCCTCAAGCACGTAAAGTCCGGCGATGCTGCCTTCGCTCTGTGCTTTCAACACTTTATCTTTCAGTTCATTGCTCATGACAATGCCTCCTTAATGCGCAGTAGCGCTTCTTCTGTTTTTGTCTCGTCCTCGACCAGTGCGATGCGCAGGTACCCTTTGCCCGGGTTCGCGCCTTCGGCATCGGTCCGTGCGAGGTACTCTCCCGGCAGGACTTTGACGTTGTACTTTTCGTAGAGTGTTTTGGTCATCTCGATCGCATCATCGACTTTCAGCCAGATGTAAAACGTCGCTTCGGGCATCTCGACACCCAGAATCTCTCTGGCCATCTCAAAGTTGCGTCGATAGACCTTGCGCGATGCCGCGACATGCTCTTCGTCGTTCCACGCCGCTGCAGCAGCGACCTGAAGCGGCAACGGAGACGCAGCGCCGACATAGGTGCGGTACTGCAGATACCCCTTCAAGATCGCGGCATCACCCGCGATAAAACCGCTGCGCAGCCCCGGTGCCGAAGAGCGCTTGGAGATGGAGTTGATGACCAGTACGTTCGTAAAGTCGTCGTTGCCGACATGTTTGGACGCTTCCAGCAGCGACGGAACCGGTTTGTCGGTGTAGATCTCCGAGTAACACTCGTCGTTTAGCAGAACGAAGTCATGCTTCAGCGCCAGTTTCACCCACTCGCCGAGCTCCTCGAGGCTCAGACAGGATGCCGTCGGATTGTTGGGAAAGTTCAGGATCACCAGGTCACACGTTTTCAAGAGCTCTTCATCCATCGCAGGCTTGTAGCTGTTTGCTTCATTGAGGTTCAGAAAATGCATCGTCGCACGGCTGGCGATGGCAGCCCCTTCGTAGATCTGGTAGAAGGGGTTGGTAAAGGCGATCTGCGGGTCGTTCTTGTCGAAAAGAAGATACTGCGGAAAGTTAAAGAGCACCTCGCGCGTCCCGAACGACGGCACCAGCTCAGCATCGCTCAGTTCAACCCCGAAACGGTTTTTGACAAAGTTTGCCATCGCCTCTTTAAGGTAGGCTTCACCGCCTGTTTTCGGGTACTTTTTCAGAAGCGGTGCACTCTCTTTGAGCGCCTCTTGAATAAAGTCAGGGGTTTCGAACTGGGGCTCGCCGATCGTCAAGACAACCGGCTCAAGTTCCGGGTTAGGCGTGATCTCCGCCAAAAGTGTGTTCAGTTTTTCAAATGGATAGGGTTCAAATTGCATAGGTTCTCGTGTTTGTGATCTCTAAGTTATCGCGATTATACCTTTTTTTTCCTATAGGGTTGTTTTGCGCCCTCATATCCGAACATTAAACATACATTAATTTTTTAGCGCACGCGCTCTTCCCTAAGAGCCGCAGTGTTATAATTTTCCACTTTAATACCAGATGGAACGTAACCGATGAGATCAATCCTACTTATTACATTAGCCCTATTTCTGGCCGCCTGCAGCGACAATACCTCAAGTGAACAGGTCACGACGTCCAGTGCACCGCAACAAGAGCGTGTCACCGTCCAGAAAGAGGCTGCCGCCCCGACCGGCACCGTTGAGCAGAACAAGAGTGAAGAACCGGCTGACGTCATTGAAGCCGAAAAAACCGTTACAGAGGCCGCACCGCTGCAGAAGCCTGCTGAACCGGTAGCGGCCGAGACAGAGGAAAAAGATACCGCTGTCAGCGCGCATACGGTCTTTAGCCGACAGTGTGCCTCTTGCCATGGCCAAAACGCCGAGAAATCGGCCTTGAACAAGTCACAGGTCATCGCCGGCTGGGCACCGCAGAAAACTATCGATGCCCTAAAAGGCTATAAAGACGGCAGCTACGGCGGCAATATGAAAGCCATCATGAAAGGTCAGGCCGGCGGCTTGAACGATGCAGAGATCGAGGCCCTTGCGGCCTACATCTCTACGCTCTGATACCCTTAGGCGCTTCAGACTTATCAGCCGCCTGATGGAGCATCACTGTCGGGTAGGCGAACGCAAGATCATTCGCCTTCAGTATTTCCGCGATCTTGAACATCACATCCTCTTTGACCGCAACCCACTCGGGCCACACAACCGAACGGCTGAAACAGTAGACCATGAGGTGGATGCTTGAACTGCCGTACTCATCCAGATAGACCATGACCATCCGTTTGATCCCTTTGAGGTCCTCTTTCGAGACCAGCCGCATCTGACGCTCTTCGCTCATGTACTCTGTCTTCTCCGTCGCAATACCCGGGTGATCATGCAGCATCTGTTTGATCTCTTCTATCGCTTTTTTGATCTTATCCATCTCCGACTCATAGGTGACATTGATCTTCAACTTTATCCGGCGGCCCATCGTGCGTCTGCTCCAGTTTTTGATCCCGCTGTCGGCCAGTTTGAAGTTGGGAATGGCGATCAAGGCGTTGTCAAACGTCCGGATCGTCGTTGCTCTCAGACCCAACTCGACCACCGTACCTTCCATGCCGTCAACCGCGATCCAGTCACCCTGCTCGAACAGGTCACTCAACAGGATCGAGACCGATCCGAAGAAGTTGGCAATCGTATCTTTGGCCGCAAAAGCAACCGCTACGCCGCCGATACCCAGACCCGAAAGAATGGCCGTCAGGTTGACCCCGAGCAGTTTCAAAACAAAGATCAAAGCGACAAACGCCAATGAAACATTCATGATCTTCAGGCCAAGGTTGACAACCTCATTGCGCAGGTGCTTGCTCTTTTGCATCTCTTCGAGTTTGACCACAGCGATCGCATTGCCCAGGCGATAGAACAAAAACGCGATCATAAACACATAGCTGATACTGTAGAGGGTATAAATCCACGCATATTGGCCCAGTTCGGCATATACGGCAACGATCAAGTCGGAGGTCACCAGTATGATCAGCAGTGTGAACGGTCGGGCCACCTTGGAGACGATGTAGTCAATATCTTCCTCTTGTCTGCTCACAAAATCGAGCAGACGCCGCAATATAACCATGATGGCCTTGCGAACAAGGTAGATAAAGATCAGGATAACGGCGATATAGATCACTTTGGTGGTATTGAGGTAGAGATACTCCAGGTAAGGGTCAACCGCTTTGGCGAGCGCAGCATCACTGACATAGACTGCCAGGGAGAGAATCCCGAACCGTGATATCATGCTCCCTTTATAGATCTGCTGCGCATAGTTGATAAGTTCGACACTCAAGGTGTTGTGTGTGTTCAGGATATTGAGATATTCGTCCAGGTTTTGCTGAACACTTTTTGCCAAAGGCTCAGGATCGGCGATCTTTCCGATCTCATAAAATTTTTCCAGATCGATAGCCGGTTCATCTTTATGCCGCTCCACTACGATCTGTTCCAGCGCACTCTCGAATGCCCGGTAGTTGCTCTCTCCGGCCGCGTCTACGACACTCGACATCGTCGAGCGTACGTTCTTCTTGAGCGTCAGGGTCGCCAGTTTTAGTTCATCGCGCATCGTTGCCAGCGTGTTGCCCAGACGCTTATTGGCCTGAATTCGGCGTTTTAACGTAAACATTTCGTTACGGTACGGGTTCCGGTCGATCCGCTTGCCTTTGTTCTCGGATTCGATGTAGTTGACAAAAAAGACTTTAAAGCCCTGATCTTCTTCGTGCAGGATCTCCTCCATCAACTCGCTGCTGATATTTTGATCCTGGAGTTTTGCCTGCAATGCGTTCTGTTCACTGAAAAAATCTTCGACAAAGTCGCCGGCAAGAAGAGAGGTGGCCAATAGCAATAAAAAGAGGAGCTGTTTCATCATAGGGACTTTAATAGGGACTGTCGTATATTGTAGTCAAGAGAGGATAAAAGTTATCATAAATGTGCGCATCGCACAGAAGAGCGTCAACTCTTGGGCAGTCCGAACTTCTGGGTGATCAGTTCGCCTTCGTCGTTGAAAAAGAGGTAGTAGAGATAATCTTTTTTGACCGGCAGTCCGGCAAGATGACGCAGTGCGAGGTTGGCCTGCAATGAAGCGATGTGCATCACGATCGGCGCCGCGATCCCAGCCGGCGTCTTCTGCGTGATCTTGAACACATCCTCAAACGAGGCTTCGTCAAAAAAACAGACCTGCCCGTTAAAGGCTTCGACGGAGCCGTAGACCCACGGCGTGTTCACCGACTTCGCATAGGCATTGATGGCCCCGCGCGTCGGCAGGTTGTCCGTCGCATCGATGATCAGGTCGACCTCGATCCCCTTCTCGGCAAACGCGGCGAAGTCGCACTCATGTGCCGTCGCTTTCACATACGGGCAGCGCTCTTCGATGATCTGCGCATTGATACGGGCTTTGTTCTTCCCCTCGTCACCCGTCTTGAACGCAATCTGACGGTGGATGTTGTGGAGGCTGACCTCGTCGAAGTCGACCATGTGGATATGCCCCACACCGGAGGCACCCAGGGCAAAGGAGAGTGAGCTTCCGAGTCCGCCGCTGCCGATGATGGCAATGCGTTTGTCCTGCAGCGAGCGCTGTGTCTCTTCGCCCCACAGCTGTACCTGTCTATGGAAATATTTCAACATCGGTTCATCCTCATATCTAAGTCAAATACTATAACATCACTACTCTAAATTTCTGACTAACCCTACTCTTTTAGTAAAGTTTACGGCACTTTCAAAAAGAATTATCATTTCAAAGGTATAATACTGCTACTAACGATTAAAGAGAATAGCTATGAGTAAGATTTTAAATTTTGTCGACAATGTTATCGTCCCGTACGTCTTTATTAAAAATGACGATCCCCTGCTGTTTCGCGAGCTGTTAAAAGCCAACAAGATGTACAACGACGGTCTTAATCTTGAAGGGAAGATCCCCGGTACCCGTATCCGAACGGGGCGGAACATACTTGTCTTTTTGGTTGCATGGAACCTTATTCTGCTGCCGATGAGCCTTATCTTCCACAAGATCCTTGCAAAGATAGACTGCCATCTTCTTATCATCCTCTCTGTCATCTTCACCGGTCTCTTTTTCGCGACCTACTCCATCTTCAAGTCATGGATGATAGACCGTGTCGCCCTGAAGACCATCAAAGAGGCATGGCACAACCACTACCCGCACTTTGCCTATGACAAACACAACAGACAGGTGTCGCGTCTCTACGGAAAAGCGCTGGACAAAGAGCTGCCCAACAAAGAGATCCAGCTCTATATTCTGGACCATATGATCGAAGAGGATTGATCTTCGATTTGACCTCCTGCCAGGTAAGTACGAACTTGCCTGACATTCAGTTCCACTTCCTTGCGTGCAAACTTTTTTTTAATTACTTCATAGCACTAGAATGCTACTTTTTTCTCTGCTCGTACAAGTGGTACAGCATATAAGACTTTACTCACTATAAACCTGACATTCAGTCAGCTTTCTACTGAGATATCCTAGCGGAAAAAAGAGAGTACGATACCCTCCGGCACTATAAGCTTCTCTTACCAACAAACACTTCGGCTTCCGGGCTAATTGGCGGTTAGACGCCAATACCTGTTCGAACTCCGATCAACCAATGAGCTTTTACGACAAAACCAGCTAACAACCTTCATGCAATTCGAACGGGGATCAAAGCGCAGCTTTGACATTAATCAATGCGTTACCGATTGAGGAATTCGTGGCATCTGCAAAGCTGACTGAAATGAGCGGAGTTCCGTTAAAAAAACGGCTCTGTCTGAGCGCAGCGAGTTTGTCGTTTTTAGGGATGCAGCGAATGTAAGGAAGGAACCCGGCAGCCGTCGGGCTTGAAGCCGCCACGAGAGCTTTTTCGTTTCCTTTTTTGCGGTGACACAGCGCTAAAGCGCCGCACAGGGCGGAACTAAATTTCGCATCGTGAAAAAAGGAAAGAGTGTATGGGGAAAAAGTGCAATCCATCAATAAATTATAAAAGACAAAAAGATAAGGATGTCTCCTTAGTAGTCATCATCCTCATCATCCGGATCATCGAACCGAAGCGGCACAAACTTCTTTTTAGTTTTCGTCTCAGGCGCACTCTCGACATCCCTGTTGGCAAGATTCTCAAGCAGCACCGTCGCATACGACCCTTTAGGCAAAGCGAACGAAAGTTCATAAACACTTTCATCTTGCTTGTAGTTCGACTTGATCTCTTTAGGATAGACCCAGGCAACACGGCGTTCACCGGTCATGATGACCTCGTCATCGTCATGGCGGCTCTCTATGGCACCTGCCGCATCTCGGGAACGCCAGACCTTTTTACCGACCAGCATCCCGGTCGGTTGCATTTTTCGCTCTTTGTACGGTTTTTTTACCGATGCCAGATCGGTGACATTGACCCATTTATCCGCTGCGACATCCAGCATAATGTCCCCCGGCAGGACTTTGAAAATGGAGGACTGCGCCAGGATGTTCTTAACATCTTCCGTCGTCAGGTTCCACTTCTTCTCAAAGGCATTCAGGTCCATGTAATCCAGCTCCCGACAGAGCTGGACACGTTCGACAAGCCAATCGTTAAAGAGGTAGGACTGGTAGGCATTGCTCATCAGCTTGTTGAGGCGGCGGTCTTTGAACACCTTGCTGCCGTGCGCGGCCTCTTGCGCCTTTTCAAAGTGGTTCTCACCCTGCCCGAAACGCTGGTAGCCGAAGTAGTTCGGCATCCCCTGGCGGATGATCTCCTGCAGTACCCGATCGAGCTTTTCGGCCGCCGCCGGCGTGACGTCGCGCAGGCGGATCTTGAAACGGTTCCCCTTGAGGTCACCGATGTTGAGTTTCTCTTTGTGCAGGTAGGAGCCCAGTATCTCGATCTGGGGGTGTTTGAACTTGGCGAAGTACTTTTCGTACGATGCCGGCATCGAGATGTACTGCGTGGTCGTCGCGTACTTGTCTTTCAGTCCTGCGTAGGAGATGTTGTGGAACTTGGTCTGCTCCTCAAGCACGGCGATCATCTCCAGTGTGGACATGTCGGTCTTTTTGATGTGCAGATGCAGGTAGTTGCCGCTTTTTCCCTCGCCGTAAAGAGGGATCTCATCAACAATGAAGTCTTCACGGGTCGGTTTGAAGCTAAAGCTTACGGGATTATGGTCTTGAATATATTTTCGTTTCATGGGCGTATTATATCTTTATTTCCGCTCTTCCGCCCTCGACATCAACAGGAGAACATCATGCTTTTTCTTTCCAGAGTTATCTTTCAATTAGCCGGACAAAATGTACGTATATTGTCTAAATCGGCAAATACCCCTACACTTTGTCCAAATATTGGCCCAAAAACCAGTATGTGGACATTAAAAATGGTAATGTTATCAACAAAGGCACTGATAACACCCTAGTAATATTGCACCTTGACAGATAATTTAAAATAGCAGAACATATTTTTTGTTAGATATCGGGAGTTATCAGGTTAAAAGTTATATTATGTCTGATATTAAGTAGTTATGTACGAAGGGGATAAATGTCAAAAACATCTATAAAGCTTGTAATAATCGGACACATTGACAAGATAGTTGATTTTGAATTCATCCAAAATTACAAATCAAATCTTTTTGTTATAGAAGAACTAAATCGAATTAGCGATTTACCTCCACCCAAGAAGAATGATGGTTATTTAGACGTTGTTTATTCTGCAGATGAAATGAAAAGTATATTATCAAATATCCAATGCAATGACTTCTGCATTGGAATCATGAATTATAGATTCGTAGATAATTTTTATATGCATAGAATTGACAATAATAAAATGTGTATATCTATTGCAGGGCTAGAAGAAATTTTAATGAGCAGAGACATTTCACTTGAGAATTTTATTATAAAAAATATCTATGAAATTTTTTCATTTTATAAAATTTTTGGCTCAACTTTAGACGGTGATGTTTATGAGTTTGTACACGAAGATACTAGAGGATGCTTGTTTGATTTGAATGGCGATAAAAATGATATTCTATACAATACTGAAAAGCCTATTATCTGTAATGAGTGTCTATCTAAGATCAATAAAAAAGCATTACCAAATAACTTTGTAGACTCAATCAAATCGGAACTCGAAACAATCAATAAGCCTTTGTTAAAGAGGGTTGAATTGTTTATTAAAAAGTATCCGCTTTTATCTATTATGATGACCATTATATTCTCGACATTAATAAATATATTATCGAATTTCATTTGGTCACTGATAGCAGGTACATAACAAATCAAAGGAGACCAATCAAAAACCCGCGGGCGGCTTTTTGATTGCTCATTTTAAACGTTAGATATACAAAGAAATTCACTAAAGGAATATACATAAGTGAGTAATCAAGCATATATAAAAAAGAAAAAAGCTCATCTTAAACATATTACTTCTGCTTTTCATGGACTAAATG
>JBFFKK010000033.1:0-28681 GCA_041555445.1 Sulfurimonadaceae bacterium | reverse complement strand
TATGGACTTTATGCAGGCCCGCCGCGGCGAGGTCATCGACTATGTCGTCGAGAAGTACGGACGCAACCAGGTGGCCCAGATCATCACCTTCGGCTCACTCCTTGCAAAAGGGGTTATCCGTGACGTCTCGCGTGTCTTGGACGTACCGCTTTCACAGGCGGACAAGATGGCGAAACTCATCCCTGACGAACTGGGCATTACCCTCAACGGTAAAGGCAAAGAGGGAAGCGAGAACTTTAAAGAGGGCGCATTCCAGAAAGAGCCGAAGCTGCGCGAACTGATCGAGACCGACCCTCAGGCCGCACGGGTCTGGGAGTTCTCCAAAAAACTCGAAGGGCTCAAACGCAATGCGGGGATGCACGCCGCGGGTGTCGTTATCTCCAACCGTGAGCTTTGGTACAAAACACCGATCTACAAGCCGTCGGGTGAGACCACCTTCGTCACGCAGTACTCACTGAACTACCTCGAAGACGTCGATCTTATTAAGTTCGACTTCCTGGGTCTGAAGACCCTTGACGTCATCGACGCGGCGGTCAAGCTGGTCAAAAAACGCTACAACAAAGAGATCGACTGGCACACCATCGACGAAAACGATCCGGGCGTCTATAAGGTTATTCAGTCGGGTGATACGATCGGTATGTTCCAGATAGAGAGCTCGGGTATGCAGGATTTGAACAAACGCCTTAAACCGTCGACCTTCGAAGACCTTATTGCGGTCCTGGCACTTTATCGTCCGGGTCCGATGGAGTCGGGGATGCTCGATGACTTCATCGAACGTAAACACGGCCGCCAGGAGATCGTCTATGTGTTTGACGCTCTCGAAGAGATCCTGAAACCGACCTACGGGGTTATCGTCTACCAGGAACAGGTCATGCAGATCGTTCAGACCATCGGCGGGTTCAGCCTCGGCGGGGCGGATATCGTCCGCCGTGCGATGGGTAAGAAAAAAGTCGACGTCATGCTGCAGTACAACAAAGAGTTTTCCGAAGGTGCGCAGAAACAGGGGCTCGACTACAAGACCGCTTCCGAGCTGTTCGACCTTATCGAAAAGTTCGCGGGCTACGGTTTCAACAAGTCGCACTCGGCGGCATACGCCATGGTCACCTTCCAGACGGCATGGCTGAAGACCTACTATCCGCAGGAGTTTATGGCGGCACTGTTGACGTCGGAGAAGGACAACACCGAGAAGATCGTCAAATACATCGATGAGGTCAAGCGCATGGGGATCGAACTCTCCCCGCCGGACATCAACATGTCGCAGCTTGAGTTCTCGGCGACGGAGAAAGACGGGCAGGACATCATCCTCTTCGGTCTCGGGGCTATCAAAGGCGTCGGTGAAGCAGCAGTCGAGTCAATCCTTGAGGTGCGCAAAAACGGTCAGTTCAGATCGATGCAGGAGTTTGTCAACCGTATTGAACCGCAAAAGGTGAACAAGCGGGTTCTGGAGTCGATTACGAAAGCGGGCGGTTTCGATGCCTTTGGTCTCTCCCGCCGCGCTATTCTCGGCCAGATGGAACTGATCATCCAAACGGCAAAAGATGCTTCCCAGGCGAGGAAAAATGCCATCGGCAGCCTCTTTGGCGATGATGAGGATATCTCAACGGTTGAACTGACCTTGAAAGACGAGTCGGAGTTCGGACTTAAAGAGATCCTGGACTTTGAGAAAGAGACGCTGGGCTTCTATGTCTCGGGTCACCCGCTGGATGAGTTCAGAGAGCGTATCGATGCGCTTGAATACACCCTTTCGTCCGACATAGAGAACATCACAGACGGCTCGACGGCCATCTTTATCGGTAAGGTCGAAGAGATCCAGAAGAAGATCTCCAAAAAGGGAAATCAGTTCGGTATCTTGAACCTTATGGACTTCCACGGCAATATAGAGATGATGCTCTTCAGCGACAAGCTCGATCAGTTGGAGGAGATGAACCTCGATGAGCCTGTCGCCTTTAAGGTTAAAGTAACCCATACGGAGATGTTCACCCGCATCAGTGTGGTCAAGATCTTTACCTTGAACGAGGTCAAAAAAGAGGCGAAGAAGGTGGTGACAAAGATCGTCGAAAAGCCGCCTGAGATGCTGAAACTGCGTCTGCGCATGGACAAGAGTACCGAGCTTCTCGAAGAGCTTTACCGTCTGGTCAGACGCTATCCGGGCAACCGCCCGCTGCAGCTCAACATCGTCTCGAAACTGCAAAACGTCGTCATCGACTCGGCGATCCGTGTCGACAGCAAGGTGCTCGACGAACTGGCGCAGTTTGACACGATCGACGTGGCGTAGCCACTCCCGATCGGCGCTTTCCCTAACAAATCCATATAACAATAAACAATAATATTCCTTTAACAAATTATCTCCTATGATAGTTATACAAGCACCGCGTTGATGATGTCTACGGGCACCATTTCGTTATAAAGAGCGCAGGTTGACTGCCTTGACAGAGGAGATTGCAATGGCATCAAGAGGAATATCTATACTCAAGGGCATTGAGGCCCAGGAGGTGACGGAACTGTTGAACAAAGCGTATGCTGACGAATGGCTGGCCTATTACCAATATTTCATCGAAAGCAAAGTGGTCAAAGGGTTGATGAAAGATGCGGCCATTGCCGAACTTGTCCAGCATGCCGCGGACGAACTTCGCCATGCAACGCTGGTGGCCGATCGTATCATTCAGCTGGGGGGAACCCCGATTTTGCATCCAAAAGATTGGATGACACAGAGCAATTGCGGGTATGAAGCACCGGAAGACCCGGATGTGCTGCGCATTCTGGAGCAGTCCATTCAGGGCGAGCAGTGCGCTATCAGCGTCTATTCGCAGCTTGCCGACATCACGCGCGACAAAGATATCGTCACCTATGACATGGTGTCGCAGATTTTGGCCGATGAGGTCGAACACGAAGAGGACCTGCAGGCCCTTTACGACGATATCCATGAGTTTATTGCCCATATCAAGAAAAACCTTGCATAGCAGGGGGTAGAGGGGTCGCTATGGAAACGGTGACGCTTGCAGCATTTTTATACGCTTTCGTACTGACCCTGTTGGCGGGATTGTCAACGGGAATAGGTGCCGCACTCGCCTTTTTTTCGCGCAGCGACAACACCACGGTACTTTCCGTCGGTCTGGGGTTCTCAGCAGGGGTCATGATCTACATCTCATTTGTCGAGATCCTCGTCAAGTCGAAGATGGCTTTTATAGAGTCGTATGACGAAATCTCAGCCGAACTGTTGACGGTGCTTCTCTTTTTTGTCGGGTTCGCGCTCACCTTTTTGATTGACCGGCTGATCCCCGATGATGTCAACCCGCACGAGCTCAAAGGGGAGAAGGCACTGGCGGAGCTCAAAGGCGGGGAAAAAATGCCCAAAAGAGAGAGCTTTTTCCTCCAACGTACCGGTATTTTTACGGCGATCGCGATCGGGATCCACAATTTCCCCGAAGGGTTTGCCACCTTTGTCGCTGCTCTAGACCACGTTGCTATCGGTATCTCGATTGCACTGGCCATTGCCATCCACAACATTCCCGAAGGAATGGCGATCTCACTGCCCATTTACCACGCGACCGGAAACAAGAAGCAGGCTTTTTATTATGCCGTTGCGTCCGGGCTCGCCGAACCTATCGGAGCCCTGTTCGGTTTTTTTCTGCTGATGCCGCTGATGGGCGATCTGACGCTTGGTATCACCTTTGCACTGGTTGCGGGGATCATGGTCTATATCAGTTTTGACGAACTGCTGCCGGCTGCCCGTGTCTATGGCAATGCCCATACGACGATATTGGGACTTGCCACGGGGATGGGGGTTATGGCCTTCAGCCTGATTCTGTTCAAGGTCATACTGTAAACCTTTTGGCTGTGTTATAATCCGCTTTATAGAATGAGGATGATTTATGATGACAATTGACGATTTCAACAGCGGACTGCTCGGTTTCCTGGATGCTTCACCGACCCCTTTTCATGCCACGCGTAACATGGCGATGATGTGCGCAAATGCGGGCTTTATTGAACTGGACGAGACGGAGAAATGGGCACTGGAAAAAGGCAAAAGCTATTTTGTCACGCGCAATGACTCCTCCATTATCGCCTTCACCTATCCGGGTGACACGGACTATGTGATGATGGGTGCGCATACCGATTCGCCCAACCTAAAGCTCAAACCCTCACCGGTGATCAAAAAAAACGGGTTAGTGCAGCTTGGGGTCGAACCCTACGGCGGCTTGCTGCTGAACCCGTGGTTTGACCGCGACCTCAGTATTGCCGGACGCGTCGCCTATAAAGACAGCAGCGGTAAGATCAAAGAGGCGCTGATAGACCTTAAAAAAGCGATCGCCGTCATTCCGTCTCTGGCCATTCACCTTGACCGAGAGGCCAACAAAGGGCGCGAGATCAACGCCCAGACCGATATTGTCCCCATCATCACCAGCGGTGCGTTTGATTTTGAGCTCTGGCTGAAAACAGCCTTGCAGAACGAAGGACACGACGACTTTGAAAGCCTGCTTTCCCATGAACTCAGTCTCTACGATACCCAAAAAGCAGCCTTTGTGGGACTGGAGGATGACTTTATCACGTCGGCACGTCTGGACAACCTGCTCAGCTGCTATGTCGCACTCATTACCATCTGTTCGGTCCACCCGTCACACCCGTATCTGATGGTCTGCAGTGATCATGAAGAGGTCGGCAGTGAAAGTACATCGGGGGCAGCCGGGAGTTTTCTGGAGAGTGTCCTGCGCCGGATGACGCCTGACTTTGAAAGTTATACGCAGCTCACACGCAAATCGATCATGATCTCCTGTGATAACGCGCATGCGGTCCATCCGAACTTTTCAGCCAAACACGATGACAACCATGATCCCCGCATCAACGAGGGAATCGTCATCAAGGTCAATGCCAATCAGCGCTACGCTTCCAACACGGGCACCATCTCCCGATTCGCTTTGACGGCGGAACAGCAGAATATCACACTGCAGGAGTTCGTTACGCGCTCCGACATGGGCTGCGGATCGACCATCGGTCCGATCACGGCGACACGCCTGGGCATCGAGACCATCGATGTCGGTCTGCCGACCTTCGCAATGCACTCTATCAGGGAGCTGGCCGGCAAGACTGATGCCCATCAGCTCTACAAGATACTGATGGCGCTTTCAAAGTAGAACGTTCTGAAACGGCAGCTTTTCAGATATCTTCCGGTTTCTTGAAGTTAACGGTAAAAGCAGCCCAATTCCCAAAGTACGCTATCTCTTCAAACCCCACCTTGCGGCATAATGCTCGTATTCGTTTTAAGCGGGTATAGTGCGGATCCGGAATAACCTCGGTGATCGACAATATGCCGCCACTCTTGAGTGCTTGGTATATTTCCAAAAGCGCCTCGTGTTTGTTGGGGATCTCGCCTAAAACAGTTACCAGCAGTGCCCGGTCAAAATACTCTTTTTCGATCGCTCCGCTGCCCGCACCTGCATTGACAATACGTATATTATTAATGGATACGGCTTCGATGCGTATGCGTAGTTTTTCCAACATCTGTGGCTGGATATCCAACGCGACCACTTCACCTTTGGCACCGACTTTTGCTGCCGCCGGAAAAGTCAGACGTCCCGGTCCGGAACCGACGTCTAGTACTTTCATATGCTGTTCAAGCTGTAATCTCTGCAGTATCGTCTCTGGACCGGCAACAAGGTTCATATAGGGATTTTCCACCAACCAGGAGAGGTATGCAGGGCAGGCGAGTGATCGATACCGCCACCAACATCCAATCCCTAGCAGTACCAAGGTACAAATTAGTATACTGACCGTAATTATCATAAATCAAGTGTATCTGAGTCTGTATAAAAGCCGGGTTGATCCATGGATAAAAAATCTAAGCGGTAGTAACACAGCAATACATATTTTATGGTATGATAAAAACACACTATTAGAAGGATTAATCATGAAAACTCTATCGACTGTTCTGATCACGTTACTGTTGGGTACAGCAGTTTATGGCGCCAATCTTTCGTCAAAAAGTACGGACGAACTGCTTAAGATGCGTGGTACGATGACGACCGAACAGGAGCGCACTCAGCTTCATAATGAACTGAAGTTGCGCGAAAAGACAATGACGCAGGAACAGGTAAAGAAGTTTCACACCTATCCGCCTGAAAACCGTGTGCCAAAGTACAAAAATCAAGGACAAGGACAAGGTATGGGCGGCGGTAAAAACCGTTAACGTCATACCTTTCACCCTTCTGGGCCAACCCTGGAAAAAGGGTTGTTCCCCATCCTCAAGAGACAACTGTCAGACCTCCAAATACCAAACCTAAACATTTTTCTATCGTTCAAAGCGTTTAGAACTCCCATTCTACTTCCCCTCTATTTTGTGATATTGATCAATAAAGAACCAAACATCTTTTGCTACCATTGTGAAAAATGCCAAGGTCTGTCATGAATGAGAAAACCCTTTTAGAATTACCCGGCGCTACACTGCCATTTTACCGTTATGTTATTGACGGGATAGATTATATTGAATTTGATGGCAGTGCCTGTGAACCACCGGAGCCGATGATAAATGCGATGGCCGGATTTGAGCATATTGCCGGAACAGATAAACGGCTGGTCATGATTGCATTTCACGAGCCTACGCCGCTATACAGTCGCATTGCAGACCGTTATAGTTGGGATGTTGATGTACTGAAAAATGGGAATGTGAAGATCGTTTTCAGAAATAAAGGTTAGGGAGCAAGAGGGTATTGTTCAAGCCGTGAACGGCTTGAACAGAAGAGGAGAAGGAATTACTTCCATCCCTTCTTGACGATGTCAGTAGAGTTCTTGTAAGGGTATTTGTTTACAAGCTCTTTAACTGAAAGTTTTTGGTCACCTGAACGCATGAAGTGTGCAAGTGTGACAGAAGCCCAGTAGTCATTTTCATACTCTGTGCCAACAAGTTGTGTCGGAACACCTTTTTCATTAACAGTGTGACATGCAACACAAGTTACCGGACCTGCATACTTACCGTCTGGTGAGTACTGAAGTGCCTGCTCATGAGTCGTTTGATCCACTGAACGTTCACCGTCAAAGCGTGTACTGTAGAGACCGTGAGATGATTCGTGACATGTTTGACATGCTAGATCACCGTGTGCCTTTGAGTAACGGTAGAGTGACAGTTTGTTCGGCTGATCGATCGGGAAGTATTGACCACCTTCACTTTCAACAAACGGTGCAATGTGACAATCCGCACAGTGTGGCTCAGATGCACTCAACCACCAGTCATCGCCGCCAGAAGCTGCTGCATATGGTACGGCACCGCCTTTAGGGTGATTCCATGGTTTAAGGTCAAGCCCCTCTTTAGCGACGTTTTTGACCAATGTCGCAGATTTGTGTTCTGTGTAGTACTTAAGTACTTCATTATCGCCTGTTGTTTTCTGATCGGCGAGTGCGTTGAATTTCTTAGCATCACCGCCAGAAACAGCTTTGATGATATCTTTAAGCGACTTGTTACGGATAGATTTACCCTCAAGTGTCTGTGTCGCTTTCAGATCATCAAGTTCGTACATTTTCTGCGCCACTTTCGTGTGACAGTTTGTACAGTAGAGACCACGCATCTCTTTGACAGTTTTACCTTTTTCATCTTTCATAGAGACTTCGTTTAGCTGGTATTTACCATACTCATTCAAGAAGAAAGGCGGTTTAGCGTCAGGGTTAGAGTGCGCATCACGACGAACGTAACAACCACCACCACTTAGACGGATATCACATTTAGAGAAACGACCTTCACCATAACGGTTTGTCACACGGAACGGATTCGTGTCGTCATTCATCTTAGGATCCTGGAAGTGTGTCGGGTGACATGATTGACATGCTTGTGAACGACCGGCACCATCAGGCATAGGAACCATTGCTAAGTGGAAACCGTGAATCGCTTCTGAAAGCGGTTTAGCTTTAACAGTCTTGTATCCTGTAGCTCCCGGACGAGGCTCTTGCAAGTTACCAGAGACATTGTCACCGTGACAGTCAGCACAGTTGATCTCACCCGTTTTACCGAGACGAGAAGAAGAGGCTTTGTCATCATAGTCAGACAGGAACGTTGTACCGTGGTGCGCATCGTGAAGTGAAAGGATGTTGATCGATGCTTCACTCAGGCGGGCCATGTATTCACTCTCATCCGGATATGTTTTCCAGTATGCATACTCTTTGTCAGAATACGTCAGACCTTGTGCACGAGCGCTTTCGGCAGCCTTACCTTGGCGTGAGTGACAAGCGTAACAGTTTGGAATATCAACAGGGTTGGTACCGAAATACTCTATCGTCTTACCGTCCTTATCGGTCATAGGCTTTCCGTTGATGTCGTGAAGCTGCACCGTCGATTTTTGGAACGGCTGGAAATCACTCTCTGTAACAGAACGGATACTACCTTTACGGGTTGAATCGTTAAATGCTGTCAGAGGAAGACCAAGTGCATCCCAAAGGTGAGAGGCGGTCAAGACAAGCGGAATATCGGTAACTGCCGGTACGAGTGTATCCGTAAAGACAACATTGCTACCGTCTTTGCCTGAATATTCAAGGTAGCCGCCGGCGATGTGTTTACCTGTAGGACCTGAATCGATAGGCACTTTAATGTCTTTACCTACATAGAGACGGTTTTCTGCCGTTGCACCTGCAGGTTTTGTACCCTCAAGGTCTTTATAGATGAAAAGGTGTTTCCAGACGTAGTTGGCAACATTGTCACCCGGATCGTCCATACGGCCGTTTCCGTCAACGTCTTTCAGAACGCCCCAGTAACGCATTTTGTTACCTTCACTGTATGAGTTGTCTTTTGTATAGTAATACATTTTGACATTGTCATCCGGTGTCATTAGGCTCGGCAGTGTTCCTGCTGTTCCTGACTTGACGGCCTGTGATTGAATCGAGTTGTAGGGAGGAATTACACAACAGTAACTCATCTCAAAACCGACACAGTGCATTCCCAATTCGTAGTTGATAAAAAGGTTAACATCATTAACAGGGTTATATGATTTAATCTTTTTACCATTGACCTTGACGGTATCACTTTTAAGTTTGGTAAGTTTGAATGGCGGGTTCTTATCGTACGTAGAAGCCGTCGCCAAAGACGCTGTTGATAGAGCTAGGGCACCGGCTAATAAAGCCGTTTTTCCCCATAGGTTTTGTTTCACTTAGCACTCCTTATATTAAAAATCTTTATATAGTTACATCTTAATTTTAAATTTAAGCTTTAGTTGGAAAATATTAAAAACTTATGTGATAAAAAAGTGATAAAATTACTAATTATAATGGACTGCTATTTGCAAAACTTATACAAAACGAGAATAAAAATTGCATTACAGGGTAAAAAAAAAGCGGTCGACGGGTCAGGTAGAAGAGAGGATTTAGCTGTTATAAATTAAGGGAGACGCTAAAGGTCGCCCGGAAACATGATCGAACCCAGGCGGATCATGTTGGATCCGCACTCAATCGCCAGTTCAAAGTCCCCGCTCATCCCCATCGAGCAGATAGAGACATCGTCAAGCTGCTGATAGATCTTATGGGTCGTCTCAAAGCTCTCTTTGATAAGCGATCGGTCATCGGTATGGGCACCGATGCTCATCACCCCTTTGAGGTTGATGTTGGGGCAGTTCTTGCGGATCTGCATAAAGGTTTCGACTGCTTTTTCCGGCGCTACGCCTGATTTTGTCTCTTCTCTGGCAGAGTTGATCTGCAGCAGACAATCCATTGTCGTGTCACGGTCTGCCAAGCGTCGTTGCAGTGCGTTGGCAAGCTCTATGGAATCGAGTGACTGAAAGAGGAAGGGTTCGGCCTTGATCAGGGCATTGAGCTTATTGCGCTGAAGGTTTCCGATGTAGTGCCACTCCAGGGGGAGCTCTTCGAGTGCGGCCTGTTTGGCGACAAGGTCCTGCACACGGTTTTCGCCGAATGCGCGCTGACCGATGTTGTAAAGACGGGCGATCTCTTCCGCCTCATTGTATTTGCTTACGGCAACAATCTTGACGATATGGTGTTCGCTGACCTTGATACGGGCAGCTTCAATACGTTCGATGATGGCGTCGATGTGACGTTTGTATTCTAGTTCGTTCATTGCATTAACCTGTTAATATCATTATAGAGTCCGAGTGTCATAAGGGCAAGCAGAAGCCCCCAGCCGGCGATCGTCAGTTTGACAAGTATGGCTTCGCTCGGGACGCGGCGTGTGATCATCTCATAGAGATTGAACATGATGTGGCCGCCGTCGAGCGCCGGGATCGGTAGAAGATTCAGTACCCCGAGGTTCACCGAAATGAGCGCGGCAAAAAAGAAGACCGCCATCCAGCCGTTCTCGCTGGCATCGGCCGTGATCTTGACAATACTGATCGCACCGCCGAGTTCTTTGGCCGGGACATCGCCGGTGATCAGCTTCTGGACACTTTTAAAGATCAGCGTCGAAGCCTTGTAGGTTTCATTTGCAGCATACGCTATGCTTTCCATGAAGTCCAGCTCAAGGGCGACAGTAGCACCGGCAGAACCGATCCCTACCATGCGGCGCTGCACCTTCTCTTTGAAGATATTCTCGACTTCCTGGATTTCGGGTGTGATCTGAAGGTTTTCCAGGTAGTTGCCGCGTTCGACGCTCAGGCTAAGCGTACCGCTGCTCTCTTTGATGAGGGTCGACATCTCTTCCCAGGTCGTGATCTCGATACCGTTGATCGAACGGATAGTGTCATTTGCCTCAAGACCGCCGACAAAAGCAGGGGAGTCTTTGACCACGTTTCCGACGACCGGTGCAAGTACCTGTGGTGAGCCTAGACCGATAAACAGGTAGAGGAAAAAGGCCAGCACAAAGTTGGCGGCAGGGCCGGCAAGCAGGATGATAATACGCTGCCACGGCGGCTTGGCATTGTAGGCATCTTGGTCGCTGCTGATCGCGGTAGGGTCAAGGTCCTCTTGACCCTTCATTTTGACGTAACCGCCCAACGGGATAGCCGCGATACGCCACTCGGTGTTAAAAAGCCTGAAGGCAAAAAGTTTTTTACCGAAACCGATACTGAAGACTTCGACATAGACACCGAAAAAACGTGCGGCGCTGTAGTGGCCGAGTTCATGAAAAAAGATAAGTGCCGAGAGAACGGCTAAGGAGATCAACCAGCCCATTACTGCTTCTCAGTATTGAAAAGTTTGCTGAAATGGTAGAGGTACTCCAGACCGGAGTAGACGGTCAAGGCCGTCGCGAACCAGAGCAGGGCGTTGGCAAAGGGCCAGTGCATCAGTAAAAAGCCGATTGCGAACATCTGTGCAACGGTCTTGACCTTGCCCGACCAGGAGGCAGAGACATCAATCCCCTCCTGTACAGCGATAGTGCGAAGGCCCGTGATAAAAAGTTCACGGACGATGATGATATAGATGGCCCAGACAGAAGCATCGCCCATCACCATCAGTCCCAAAAAGGCTGCCATGACAAGCATCTTGTCGGCAAGCGGGTCGATGATGGCACCAAGTTTTGTCTTTTGGTCAAGTTCACGGGCGATAAAGCCGTCAAAATAGTCTGTCAGACTGGCAATGACGAACAGCAGTGAAGAGAAGTAGTAACTCCATGTGATGTCATAACCGTTCGCAGTAAAGAGCTCGGGTGTCAGAATGATCCAGAACATCAAAGGAGCGACTGCGAGGCGGATAAGGGCTAGTATGTTAGGCAGGTTCATCATGAGATGTACTCCTTGAAATAGTGGTTTAAAATACAGATCAAAACAAACAGCATTTGCTTTGATCTGCAGTTTGACAAGAGGAAAAACTCCCCTTGTAATTGTTTATGACGTAAAGGTTGTACCGCCGTCAACGATGATGGTCTGACCGGTCATCCAAGACGCGCCCTCGTCACACAAAAAGAGGCAGGCGCCTGTCAGGTCTTCAGCCTCACCCATACGGCTCAACGGCGAACGTTTTGAGACCTCTTCCTTGACCTCTTCGTAGTTCGGGAACGCTTTTAGCGCATCCGTGTCGATCGGACCGCCGCTTACGGCATTGACACGGATACCCATAGAGCCAAGTTCCGCAGCGGCGTATTTGACCATGGTCTCGACGGCCGCTTTGTTGGTACCGTGTCCCGCATAGTTCGGTGTATAGACAAGGTTACCTGTAGAGCTCATGGAGATGATCGAACCGCCGCCTGTCTGCTCCATACGTTTTGCCGCTTCCTGCGCACCGACAACGAAGGCATCGACGGTTGCCGTCCAGATGTTGTCAAGCCCTTTCGGTTTTAGACGCATAAACGGTCCGAATCCGCCGACAACCGCACGGCCGGAGATGATAGCGTTAGAGATAAAGTAGTCAAGACGGTCAAAATCCGCATCAAACTCTTTATAGACATCTTTGTAGGTCAACGGCTCCAGAATGTTAAGCTTGTAGGCACGGCACTTGACACCGTACTTTGATTCGACGTCAGCAATGATCTCGTTGGCAGCGTCTGCACTTGAAGCGTAGGTAAAAGCAACATCAGCCCCCTTTTCTGCGAAAGCATAGACGATCGCTTTACCGATTCCGCGTGTTCCACCGCTTACAAATAGAGTTTTTCCTTGCATTAGTTCATTCCTTTTATGTTGTAGTTTTTCATTACTTCTTCGATCTTCTTCATGTTCTCGGCACTTGGTTGTAGCAGTGGCAGTCTGTACTCGAGTGTCTCGATAAGACCGGCAATATACATCGCCGCTTTGACCGGAATAGGGTTGGCCTCGCAGAACATGACACTGTTGATAGGGTAGAGCATGTCGTTAAGTTTTTTTGCACCCATGAAGTCACCGGCCATCGCTTTGTGCACAAGCTCGCTTTTTAGATCAGGCAGAAGGTTGGACGTTACTGAGGTGATCCCTTTGCCGCCGTTGGCGAGAATAGGGTAGTCGATAGCATCGTCACCGCTGAAAACGGCGAGTTCGGGACGGCGCGAGAGCAGCTCGACGGTCCGTTCAAGACTTCCTGTCGCCTCTTTGACACCGTAGATGTTGGCACAGTCGTCGAAGAGACGGATCGTGGTGTCAGCACTGATGTCGACACCGGTACGGCCCGGTACGTTATAGAGCATAAACGGAAGATCGGCAACGGCATCTGCGATCGATTTGTAGTGTTGGTAGAGACCCTCTTGTGAGGGTTTGTTGTAGTACGGGCTTACAGAGAAGATGGCGTCAACACCGCTTTTTTGGGCATGTTTGGCGATCTCGATCGCCTCTGCTGTTGCGTTGGACCCGGCACCGGCCAGGACTTTGGCCGTTGTCCCTTTACAGACCTCTACCGCGATCTCGATACAGCGTTTATGCTCGTCATGTGTCAATGTCGCACTTTCACCTGTCGTACCGACCGGGCAGACGGCGTCAATGCCGTTGGCGATCTGGCGTTCTATCAGTTTTGCATAGGTCGCTTCATCGAGTTGTCCATTTTTAAACGGCGTGATAAGTGCTGTTGTCGCACCTGTAACAATATCCATACTATTCACCTTTTCGTAAAATAATCGTAGTTGACTGGCTAAAGTCAAAATATCTGTTTGCTGCTGTTTTGATGTCGGCAGCATTAAGTTTGTTGATGGCCTCTTCATAAGCGAGAAGCGGTTCAATCGAACCGCGGGCCAGGTAACCGCCAAAGAGGTTGGCGACCTCCGAGGAGCTGTCCAGCGAGAAGATAAAGTCCGCTTTGGTACTGATCTTGACCTTCTCAAGCTCCTCTTTCGTCACCTCTTCTTTTTTGATACGCTCGATCTGCGCAATGAGCTCTTTTTCGACCTCTTCCGCTTTGACACCGGGATTACACGAGGCAAGGAAGATGAAGAGTCCTGCATCGATGTTCTCCATGTTGTAGGCGTAGATCTGGTTGACCAATTGTCTGTTGTCGACCAGCTCTTCATAAAGACGCGAGCTTTTTCCCGCACTCAGCATCTCGGAGATCGCCGAGAGCTTCGGCTGGTCAGGGTCCATAAAGTCGGGAATACGGAACGTAATGGCGACCATCTCGACTTCGCTCTCTTTGTAGATCACCGCGCGTTTCGGACCGTCTTGTTTTGGTTCCACGAACTTGACCGGTTCTATCGCTGTGGTGTTCTTGATATGCGCGAACTCTTTTTCAACCTTTGCAAAGGCCTCCTTAGGCTCGATATCGCCCGTCACGATGATGATAGCGTTTTGCGGCTGGTAGTAGGTCCTGTGGAAGCTGCGGATGTCCTCCAGCGTCCAGGTCCGGATGTCGTTCATGAACCCTATCGGTGTCCAGTGGTACGGGTGGTAGATGTAGGCGTTATTGAACATTCTGAAGTAGAGGTAACCCAGCGGGCTGTTGTCTGTTCTCCAGCGGCGCTCTTCCGTTACGACATCACGTTCAGGCTGGAACTCTTCGTCTTTGAGTTTCAGGTTCTGCATCAGCTCTGCAAAAAGCGACAGGGATTTGCTCAGGTTCTCCGTACTCGATTTGATGAAGTAGTGGGTGTAGTCAAAGCCGGTCGAGGCGTTGCTGAGCCCGCCGATGCTTTTGACCTCTTCGTCAAACTGCCCCGCTTTGAGGTTCTCAGAGGATTTGAAGTTCATATGCTCAAGCATATGCGCGATACCTGTTTTGCCCATGACTTCGTTGCGGCTTCCGACTTTGTAGAAGATGTCCGTTGAGATGACCTGGGTCTCGTTGTGCATTGGGATTACAACGATCTCAAGACCGTTCTCCAGCGTCTTGGTCTCATATTTTGGTAAGCTTGATGCCATCAAGGCTCCTGTTATTAGAAATAGTAGTGTCGCGATCTTCATACTAGCGGGCTGAACCTATCGCTTCGGTGATCGAGCTGAAGCCGTCGGCTTTGATAAGCTCGATCAGTCCGGTGTTGATCTCTTTAATGAGCTCCGGCCCTTCAAAGATAAGCCCTGAGAAGACCTGGACCAGTGATGCACCCGCTTTGATGCGGCGGTAGGCATCCTCTGCCGTCGAGATGCCCCCGACAGAGACCAGTGTCGTCTTGCCGTAGAGCTCTTTGGCAACCGCATCGAAGATCTCGAAACTTCTGTCAGAGAGTATAGCACCGCTCAGCCCGCCGATCGATTCCGGGTTTTTGACCAAAGAGTAGTTTATGGTCGTGTTGGTCGCGATGATGCCGTCGGCACCTTTTTCCACCGCCATCGAGGTCAGGTCGACAGCCTGTGCGATTTCCATGTCCGGTGCGATCTTAAGCAGGATCGGCTTCTCGGTCAGTGCTTTTGCCTCATCGAAAAGCTGGGTGATGAAGGCTTCGTTCTGCAGGTCGCGAAGTCCCGGCGTATTCGGAGAGGAGATATTGATGACCAGGTAGTCACCGAGCGTGTGCAGCGCTTTGATAAGTGTTGTGTAGTCGCTGATGGCGTCCTCTTCACTGGTCGTTTTGTTCTTGCCGATGTTGACACCGATAGGGGTCGTAAACGGGTAGCGCTCTTCCAGGCGCGCCTGAACCCGCATCATGCCGTCGTTGTTGAAGCCCATGGCATTTTGAAGGGTTTTCTCTTCGATGTGACGCCACATGCGCGGTTTCGGGTTGCCCGGCTGCGGCTTGGGTGTAACGGTACCGATCTCGGTAAAGCCGAACCCCATCGCCTGCATGCCGCGGATCATTGTTGCGTTTTTGTCAAAGCCGGCGCCAAGACCGACCGGGTTTAAAAAAGTGCGGCCGAAAAGTTCCTGCTCCAGTACGGGATCGGTCACAAAGTGTTTGTTGGTCCAGTAGTTAAATGCAGAAGGGCAGACGTTGGCAAGACGGAGAAAGTACTCGGCCAGATGGTGAGCTGTCTCCGGTTCGAGTTTGAATAGCCACGGTTTAATGCTGTCGTATGCGATCATTTATCTGCCTTCTCTTCGCCTATAATTTGTGCGATTATACTGAAACTAGAGTAAATGTTTTGTTAGTGGAGCGGGGAGGGCGTTTTTAAGTAGGGTATTGGATTGGTTTTATAGATTTTACAGGAATGCAAATACTGTCTGCCAGGCAAACCGAGAGACGGATGCTAAGGCAGAAGGGGGTGTTCTACGGTCGAGTAGGCGGACTAACCCATTTTGAGAGCGCAGGCCTCTTCATAGCTTTTTTGCGGAATATAGAAGGTACTTCCCTTGAGCCCGTCGAAAAGGGTGTCAAGTTTTGTCGGTGCGTCCATGCGTTTAAGTTCGCGTTTGTCCAGATCGGCATGGGAGAGGAGTTCATTCCATACGGAGCTTTCATCCAACGAATAGGCGTAAATGTTCATGCCCTTGTAGGCAAACAGTGCATCGCTCATGAGGTTGTTGATAAAGAGCATGATGAGGGTGTCGGGGTTAAGGAGATCTGCATAACGTTCAAATGCCGTTTCGAAGTCATCAAAGTCATCAAGTTCCGCGGCAAAGAAGAGCATTGTGTCTTTATCGGAAATGACAATGGCGTTTTTGAGCAGGGCGCTGCCTTCGGTGATGACAAGATCTCCACGATAGCCGTAGTGTCCGGCGGTGCCTAAAGCATCGTTAAATGCGGGTTTTGACTGCAGTGCGTTTTCATAGATAGATTCGATCGGTGTTCCCATGTGGAATTCCTTGGTGTAACAATATGTCCGTTTAAGTTGAGTTCGAGCACTGTGGAGAGCGAGAGTAGGCTGTTGCGCTTAAATGAATACCTGATCCAATGCATTTTTCATACCTGCTTTCGCGACATTTGTGTTGCAAAACAGAGCTGTACGGTCGATTTGCTGACATTGACTCAGTATTTGTCTGGCAAATACCGATAACTAAGCCTAATCGATATAAAATAGTTGCAAAGATGACGATTGACGTCAAAACCCTACATAAAGAGAGCCCTATGAAAAAGATCCTGATCGTGCTCGGTATTATGATGCTTGCTCCTTTTACGGCAACGGTGTCGGCAGATAAAGTCGTAAAAAGTGTCCCTAAAGTCCAAAATGCGGAAAAGTCGTTGGAGAGCAGAGTCAAGGCAACACAGGAGCGTGAGGCGCGCAAGCTCAAAAGAGAGAAAGAGCGCAAACTCGAACAGCAACGGTATGAGAAAGAGAAGGCAGCGCGCAAAAAAAGAGTAGATGCAGAGCGCAAAGCGGCCAAAGAAAGCAAAATCGTCAAAAAAGCAAATATCAAGAAATAATTTACGTGCCAAGCAGTAGATCAGACCTTTGTGGCGTGTTTAGATGCGGCTCGCTTCTGTTTTGATCTGTCGGTGTATGTTCTTTTCCCATTATATAGAGAGAGTACTGCTACGTATTTTCCCCTGATGCTGAGGCGCGTTCGACTTCATAGTCTAGATTGAGTATCCACGGCCTGTAGGGCTTCTCCTCGTTGTTGACGTTTTTAGTACGTTTGAGAACACTCTCATGGATAACAGGCTTGTCTTTGCGGCTTGCATCCCAGAACCGCTGCTTTTTGCGGTAGATCTTTGTCCACCCTCTACCGCGCGAGTTGTGCATCATGCCGTTGACATCGCCCTTAATGGGGACACGGTTGGCAGGGTAGATCAGAAGGCCATGTTCGATAGCCATCTCTTTCATCCAGACAAGAGGGATGTCCGAGAGCGCCTGTTCGTCATACCCGCCGCCGACATCGGTGTGCATGCCGCAGAACCAGACCTGCCGGATACTCTGATACTCCAGGACTTCGGTGTCCCATAGTATAGGATGGAAGGTCTCGCGTTCGTCATCGATGGCGAGGGCCTGATATGCATTTTCGACCGTTTCGCTCAATTTGAAGTTGTGGAATGTGTGTTCAAGACCGGGGATCATGTTCAGCAGAACGCTCAGCGCCTTGACGGGCAGGCCTAAAGCGGCAACCGTGTCGTAGCAGCCAAGGAACTTTATGCGTGTCCACATCGTATGGTGGTGTGCGAGGAACCCGCTGACTTTGGCATCGCGCTCGGCACTGTTTTTGGTTTGGTAGATCTTGTACGCTTTTTCGATGAGCTCGGGGCGCGATTTGGGCAGTATGCCGAAGTGATGTATAAAACTGGAGAGACTTCGAACGGTCGCGGCACCACGGCTGAACCCGAATAAAAAGATCTGGTCCCCGGCTTCATAGTGCTCGAAAATAAAAGTGTAGCATTCGATGATGTTCTTTGAGATACCTGCACCGCTGATATTGCCCGAGAGCTTCCGCCAACCGGTACCCAGTCCGCGGTCGTAAAATGAGACCTGACGCAGCGTGCGGTCTTCGATCATGTTGAAGAGTTTATAGATATTGGTGTTGGCACCTTTACCGCCTTCCTGGCCGGTACCGTCGGAAAATACCACTATATTTTTAGGCATAGCTTCTCCTGTTTTTTATGGGATGACCCAAATATTGTACCCTGTTTTTATACAAAAAAAAACTGTAAAAAACTGATTGATGCCGGAGAGCGGAAGGTGTATTTAGCTCAGCAGACCCAGTCCGAGTGCTCTGATCTCATCTGTTTTATGGAAATAGTAGGTCTTGAAATCTCGGGTCACCGGTTCGATAAGAGTGATATTCTTGGTGCTGCATTTTAGGAGTGCCCGGGTCTGGTTGTAGATGAGAAGCCTTACCGATTTTTCAAACATCTCCAGCACATTCATCGTCTTGAAAAAGTTGTCGGGCATGTCACCGTTAAAGGCGTTTTTACCGAGTACGTCTACGGCCAATACGTTGTCCCATGTCGCTTCGGTTAGACCCAGATTCTCGCAGAGAAACCCGTCGCCGTAGATCTGCCCGCCGATGTTCTTCTCTTCAAAGATGCCGGGTATCGCCATCGTAGCGAGCAGCGCGTCTTTGATGCAGACATCGTCGGCAGCGTCAAAGACCTTTTTATGACCGTTTTTCAGGTTTGTGGCGATAAGTTTGAGAGGGATTTCGGTCGCGTTCATCTTCCGGTCGTTGAAGATCTGTTCAAAGATGGCGGCGATCTTTTCGTTGTGGACCACGGCATTGCCGGTAAAAGAGAACTTCAGCCAGTTAAAGACGCCGGAGAACTGTTTGATCTGTTCGTGTATCTCCTGTTCTTTCATCCCGATGGCAAGACAGGCGCCGATGATGCCGCCCATGCTGGTTCCGACGATCTCGCTGGGTACCAAATGCTGCTCTTCGAGGTCGTGCAGTACGCCCAGATGGGCAATGCCCAAGGCGCCGCCGCCGGAGAGGACCAAGGTGAAGTTTTCTGTTTTGAATGGTTTTGTCATGCAGCCATTATATACTAAAAGCGTGTCTGCGTGGCGTACAAAATTCTGACACAGTGGTGATTTTATCGCCATCCGGTCCTCCGGACAGGCAAGAACTATATCGGTATAGGACTTTTCCTACATACATCGAAAAAATAAACTGATATCCTTTGCCCTATGAAACGATCACACCTGCTCAATACTTTGCTAACGACACTCAAGAAGCTGCCGGTGAAGGGGCTGATGCCGCAAAACGTTACCGACCGGTTTTCGCACTTAAGCATACACAACAGATACGCACAGGCTGTTTATCTTTTTATACTGGTTGAGATGCTTTTTTTAATCGTTTTGGCCATCGGCAATGAGAACAAGACACAAAACTATCTTGAACAGAAAACCGCCGAAGCGCAGAGTGCCTATGAAACGGTCCATTACGGTTTTTATAAACTTTCAAAGATCGTTTCCGACTCTATCGCCAAAGACAAGAAGGTTGTCGACCTGCTTGAAGAGGCTGCGACAACGGACGGTGAAACACGGGTTGTGATCGGAGAAGAGATAGAGGAACACCTTCAGGAGGACTTTTTTAACCTCAAAGAGCTCTATTTCCAGGAGATCAAATTTGTCCTTCCCAACAACTACAGCCTATTGCATCTGAACGTATCGGGACAGCAAGGCATTTACCAGAAGGAAGCGTCCGAAGACGCCGAGTTGAAAGGCATAAACCCGGACCCGTTTCGTTTCACGCACCCTCTTGTGAATAAAGAGAACAATGTTGTCAGCAGCATCGAGTTCTCGCTCTTGCCAAGTGTGTTGACGAAAGAGCTTGGAAGCCTGCTGGAGACGCAGCTCCATTTTGTAAAAACATCGCAGATACCCGTCCTCTTGCAAATCGAAGAGGGCAAAAAAACGTCCGGCAACGGTGTAAAGAGACCGCAATACCTCTTTGATCAGGGCACGATGGCAGACATCGCCCTGCAGACCGACAACGCCAAGAGTTTTTCGATGGCGATGGAGGATCAGGAAAATATCGGTACCGTCACTTTTATGGCCGTCAAGAGGGGTGAGCCTAAAGAGAGTGTTGATTATCTCGTCTATTTCGAAGATGATCCGAAACTGGCCGTTTTAGCCGGAAAATACAACATGATCCAGCTCTCAGGCATGCTTTTGATAGCGGGTATCTTTATCTTCGCAATGATCATGATCAACCGAAAAAAAGAGATCGAAATTCATGTCAATGAGAAGACGCAGGAGCTTCAGGAGACGAATCAACTGCTTAGAGAGCGTTATGAACTTACATTTGCGGGCGTTGGCGACGGTGTCTGGGACTGGGACCTTATCAACGACAGGGTCTATTTTTCCAAACGCTGGAAAGAGATGTTGGGTTATGAAGAAGATGAGATCGAAAATTCGTTTGAAGAGTGGCGCAAAAGAGTCCATCCCGATGATCTGGAACAGGTGATGATCGATGTGACTGAAAACATGGCGGGAAAAACGGACAGGCTTGAGAATCTGCACCGTTTGCGACATAAAGACGGACGCTGGATCTGGATACTGGACCGCGGTCAGACAATCTTTGATGATGAGGGTAAAAGCATCCGCATGCTTGGAACGCATACCGACGTTACGGAGAAGAAAGCGCTGGAAGACAGGGTGGCTGAAAATGAAGCGAAACTGATCGATGCGCAGAAGATCGCTCACCTCGGAAACTGGGAATGGAATCTTTCAGACGACAAGATCAGCTGCAGTGACGAACTCTACCGTCTGCTGGGGGAAGAACCGCAAAGCTTTGTGCCTTCGTACAGAACCCTTGTCTCCTACCTTCCGACAGTGGAAAGAGCAGAGTACAGAGAGAACCTGCGAAAGGTTTTGCGGGGTACGGATCCGGACTATAGCTACGAGTGGAAGATCCTTAAAAAAGACGGGTCAGTCGGTTATGCCTATGTGGCACTGAAAGTGATCTATGATGAGAGAGGCCGGATCGTAAAAGTGACCGGTACATTTTTGGATGTTACCGAGCGTAAAGAGGCGGAAGAGAAGCTCTCAACACTTAACAGGATGCTGGTCGACTCCTATAACAAACAGAAGATCAAGACAAAAGAGATCTCCGAAGCGAAAAAAAAGCTGGAGATCAGCCACAGCAAAATCATGGCAGCGAAGGCGGAGGCCGAACAGGCGTCTCGCTCAAAGAGTGAATTTTTGGCCAATATGTCACATGAGATTCGCACGCCGCTCAATGCGATCAACGGGTTTATCAGTCTGCTCAAAGAGAGCGAGACGGACAAAGAGAAGTTGAGTTATCTGAACATTGTCAACAACTCCTCCAGTTCGCTTTTGCAGATCATCAATGACATTCTTGACTTCAGCCGGATCGAAAGCGGGAAACTGATCATCGAAGAGCTCGATTTTGATCCTAAAAAAGAGCTCATCGGCATGTCAGATCTTTTCAAGCTTAAAGCAGTTGAAAAAGATATCAGGCTCTATATAGATGTCTGTGAGAAGCTGCCCGCGACACTTCACGGCGACGTGCTGCGTCTGAAACAGATCTTTTCCAATCTGCTCTCCAATGCGATCAAGTTTACCGAGGACAGGGGGACAATAGTGTGTAAGGTCGCCTATGAAGAGGGGCGACTGTTCCTGGATGTCAAAGACAACGGCATCGGTATTCCTGAAGAGAAGAAGACGGTGATCTTTGAGTCGTTCACCCAGGCGGACGGCTCGACCGTGAGAAAATACGGAGGAACCGGGCTGGGACTGGCCATCAGTGCCAACCTGGCAAAACTGCTTGGCGGTGAACTGAAGGTTGAAAGCAAAGAAGGGGTCGGAAGCCGGTTCTTCTTTTCGGCACCTTTCTCATCGGTTCAAGAGAAAGACAATGACGAAAAGAAAACAGAAAAAGTAGAAGTTGAGGAGAGTACAGAGGTGAGTGTAGAGGCGGTTGAAGAGAAGGTAAAAGGGCTGAAAGGGCATACCCTGGTGGTCGAGGACAATGAGGCGAACCAGATGTTCATCGGTATCGTGCTGCGGGGTGCAGGCCTGACGTATGATACGGCAAACAACGGCCTTGAAGCGATCGAGATGTTCAGATCGGGTAAGTACGAACTGATCCTGATGGATGAGAACATGCCTAAGTTAAACGGCATCGGTGCGACCAAAGAGATCTTGCAGATCGAACGCGATGAGGGCCTTGAACACACACCGATTATGGCCTTGACCGCCAATGCGCTTGTTGGTGACAGACAGATCTTCCTCGATGCCGGAATGGATGACTATCTTGCCAAACCGCTCGAACCTGCCGTGTTACTTGAAAAAATAGAGGCGCTGATAGCGTACTGATACCCTTTTTCCCGGTGATCAAGTCGTAACAGAGAAAGAGACCCTTTTTTTCCCTTACTTCTCTGACTTCCGGAGCTCATTTTTGAACTCTTCCGAAAATGAGGTCGGCAGAATGGTCCGGTTGATCTTTCTGAACCCGATCTCTATGAATGCGACGACGATGGTGCCGGCTGGCAGGGCGGCGATGACAAGCACGACGCTTATCTTGATGATGTCCGCTGCCTGTTGACGGATAAACGCTTTTTCATCCTCTGTCTTTGCCTGCTTATAGAGCAGGCGCAGCATGATAAGGGTCTCTTTATATTCGTTGTGCGACTGGGCCTTTAAAAGCGCAATCCTCTCTCGGATCTCCCGGCGGCTGATCGTCGGCCGTTTGATGCGTTTGATGTACTTTCTCATCTGTTGGGTACTGCCGTTAAAAAGATGTACTCTTTGCCGCTGATACGGACCGTAAATTTCTTCTGCTGCAGATAGCGTTTTGCATAGTCGATGTCGCTAAGCAGAAGCGAGAGATCCGATTCGCTGTAGTTGCGCATCTTTGCCCCATAGACCATCTCCCCATCGATCCAGCGCGAGTTTGGAAACCCCAGGATAATAGTGCCGTTGTCACTGAGATAGTGCTTGACGAGATCCATCAAAAAAGGCTTATAGTTGATACCCGGGCTCTGCAGCGTGCCGATCGTGATGATAAGGTCGAACCGGCCGAGCTCCAAGGTGTCAAGGGCGTTGATGTCGTGGCTGTGGAAGTGCATGTTGGGAGTGCTAAAACGGCTCTGCGCCGCTTCGATGGCACTTTTTGCATGGTCGATACCGACAAATTCTATCTTTTCGAAGACCGCTCGGGGCAGCAGCTCTTGGATAAGAGCAAACTCATCACCGCGGTTGACGCCGAGATTGAGTACGCGTGTTTTGGATGCTATGTCAGCAATGTCAAGTGCCTGAAGATAGGCAGCCAGAAAAGCGGGTTCTTCGTTTTTGTTGATCGCGGAAAAGCTTGAGCTTGCGCCGTATTTCTCTGACTTGTCTGTGGCGGCTTCGTCATGAAAAGAGTGCGTCTTTAGTTTCTGAAAACGGAGAACAATTGTCTCATCAGAGGCTGCTGCTGGTGTCAGCATACGGCAGTTCAGGGACGTGGCGAGATCCAGCCAGGAACGCAGTGGACGGTAGAGGTGGCGTTTGCCATTGAGGTTGACCTCTTTGCCGGCGTAAGCACCGCTGCAGAGGTCTGGGTTAAGAACTTCAATGGCGAGCTCCGGCTGCGCCTTCAGTGCTGCTTTGAGTGTGTTGGTGATGGCGAGCATACTCTCATCGGTAAACTGTATGATGGGTCGTCCTGGCAATATGGGATTTATGATCGCTATTTTACCGAAAAATCAGAGGGCTGCCGTTAGTTTTTTCGGGTTTCGCAGACAAACTATCGCTCCCTGAAAAAAGTATAATCAAGAGCGTATCGAGAGGTGGAATCGTGAAGGATATGCAGACTTAAAACCTCTTGTAAAGCCCTGTTTACCGGAGAAGGAAGAGGGTGGTGCAACTTAAGGAAAAATTTAGCTGAAAACGGTTTTTTTGGGGGTATAATTTCGCTGTGAATCAGGCCGATAGAAAGCTGTTTTGTATACCGACACTGCTTGGCGGTTCGTGTCGGTATACGACCTGAGAAACACGTTGGAATGTCGTTTTTTCCAGGAATGGTTACAGATAAACTGTAGCTGCAATCCTAGCAAAACAATCTTACCTCAAAATAAAGATTGAGGTTTTCTTCCGAGTGAAAAAACGTACGATTTATTATTATTCAAGCACAGTCAGGCTTTCAACGGGACTGCGTAATTCCTCTCGTTCGAGCAGAGAAATAGAGTGAATATATTATAGGATAGGAGGCAGATAATGCGAACATCTAAATGGTCAATATTTGAAAGCGGATCAAACCGAAGCCAGTGGTCAATAGGCGGCAAGCGTGTCGGACGAAAAAGTACCAAGAGAAATACAGCGCGTAAAACGCAGTGGTCGATCGGTGGTCAATCAACCAGACAGACACAGTGGTCTATTGGCAGTTGACGGCAGAATATTAAAGGTCTTTGACGCTCCAGATAAGGCAAAACGCCTTAACCAAAGCGCCTTCTGTCAAGGGTATTGAACGAAGGAATGGCAGCATTTATCAATAAAGGTGATCGATGTACAAGGTGATCGATAAGTCTCCGTCAAAAGAGCATATCAAGATGTTCAAGATGCAGGCGAGTGCCAATGAAGCATTTGCCAATTATAAAATTGACTTGAACGAATTGTCGAAGGAGCAGCGTGAGATGCTTCTGAATCAATACGAACTGGATCAGAAAGTGCTCACGTATCAAGAGAGCCTTTTTCTTACAGTACCGCTGGCCGGCGCTCTTTCAGAGTAGACGGGCTAACTTTTTTCATATTTTTGTGAACGTCCCGGCGCATCGGCCGGTGATGCAAAACAAACCACTCCTTTTCTCTTTTTAGATCTTATCTTTTACGCTGCGAAGCAGTTTGTCATATTTGGCTTTGAGCTCAAAATAGGCCTTCTTATAGTCGATCTCTTCATCCGTTCTTACCGGTTCGGCTTTCGGTGCTTCGTCGGTCAGGATGACCATCTCGTCTTTGCCGTTTATCTTGCGTGTCTCGGAGGGGATCTTGCCCGCTTTTGCCAGTTTCATGACGTTGAAGAGACTGATCTTGTGTTTGATAGCGTACGCTTTGAGGGTAAGTTCTTTCATGCGTTTCCTTTCCGAAATATAAGGTTTTTTAGACTGCGTTCATCGTCATCACTCGGGAAACTCTCCATGTTCTCGAGACGTTTGACGTAGGTGAATTCGGGAGCGTTCTCTTTGAAGAGTGTTTTGATGAAGCCGGTGTCGAGTTCAGGGGCGTTGAGCGCCGAGAGAACGGTGCAGTTCTCTGCCGCAAGCTGGTCAAGCCGTTTGATGATCTTCTCATAGTCGCTGGTCGCTGCAAACGAGCCGCGCTGAAAGCTGGGCGGGTCGATGATGATCATGTCGTAGGGTCCCGCTTTTTTGATGCGGCTCCAGGACTTGAGGATGTTGTAGGGCATAAAGCGGCAGCCGCGGATATCCAGACCGTTATAGCGGTGGTTGTCACGTCCGGTCGCAAGCGCCCCTTTGGCCATGTCGACATTGACGACCGATTTGGCACCTCCTGCCATCGCTGCCACCGAGAAGGGGCAGGTGTAGGCAAAGAGGTTCAGGACATTTTTGCCTTTGGCGTTGTCGCGGACAAAGGCACGGCCGATCTTCATGTCGGGGAAGAAGCCGATGTTCTGGTTGCTCAGAAAATTCAGCTTGTACTTTAGGCCGTTCTCAAAGGCAAAGGTCTCGTCGGGGAGTTCGCCCTCTGCAAGTTCCGTCGGCGCCCCTTTCTGGTATCGGCGCTGCACGACGAGGGCCTCCCATTTGCCTTCAGACCCATAGAACGCTTTGAGCATATCGATGATGGCTTCTTCTTGGTCGTCAGGGGCAAAAAAAGCAGCATAGAGTACCTTGTCGGCACTGTCGACGGTGAGGAACTTAAAGGCGCCGTAAAAGCCGCCGCGACCGTGAAAGAGGCGGGTGTACTCTTCGTTTTTCTCTTTGGCGTTGGTAGCCAGCAGTTGTTGTAGCTCTTCTAGGGTCATACTCTATCTTTCAAAAATGTGTTGAAATTATAGCAGTTATTTTTCAGCACGGAGTAGCATCTGTAAAGCAAACCCGTGTTATGATCGTTCTTATGCAGACGAACAGGCAGATCTATTCATGGGCAATGTACGACTGGGCCAATTCGGCCTACGCCACTACGGTGATGGCCGGCTTTTTTCCGCTCTTTTTTAAAAGCTATTTCAGCACTGAAAGTGACGTGATCACCTCTACGGCACATCTGGGTATGGCCAACTCTCTCTCAAGTATGATCATCGTGCTGTTAGCCCCGTTTCTTGGTGCCATAGCCGATGCAGGCGGTCTGAAAAAGCGTTTTCTTTTTCTCTTCACCTACCTCGGCGTATTGATGAGCGGCTCTCTTGCGCTTGTGCAGCAGGGCGAATGGGAGTTGGCAGCTTTCGTCTATGTCCTGGGCAACATCGGTTTTATGGGCTCGAACGTCTTTAATGATGCCCTGCTGCCAGGTGTCGCAAAAGAGAGGAGTCTGGATTATGTGTCCGGGCTAGGCTTTGCGCTGGGGTATCTCGGCGGCGGGATACTTTTTGCACTCAATGTGTTGATGGTGCAAAAACCGGAGTTTTTCGGTCTCTCCGATATGTACGGGGCGGTGAAAGCCTCCTTTGCCAGTGTGGCTGTCTGGTGGGCACTCTTTTCACTGCCGGCCCTTCTTTTTGTCAAAGAGCAACGTCCAAAAGAGCAGCGAAAGCTCGGCGAGACGGTACTGGCAGGCTACAGGCAGCTGCTTGGGACCTTTAAAAAGATACGTCATCTTAAAGGTCTGTTACTCTTTCTGCTTGCCTATTGGCTCTATATCGACGGGGTCGACACGATTATACGGATGGCCGTTGATTATGCGATGGCGATCGGCTTTGCCCCGAATGCACTTATCTTGGCACTGTTGCTTGTGCAGTTTATCGGCTTTCCGGCGACCCTTCTTTTTGCAAAACTGGCCCAGAAGTATGATACGAAAAAGGCTCTTTTTGTTGCCATCGGCACCTATCTTGTGATCACGCTTTGGGCGTCGGTCATGAGTGAAGAACATGAGTTCTATATGCTTGCCGCAATGATCGGAATGGTGCAGGGGGGCATTCAAGCTTTAAGCCGTTCGTACTATGCGAGGATGATCCCCCGGGAGCAGGCTGCCGAGTTTTTCGGCTTTTTTAACTTTCTGGGCCGTTTTGCAACGATTTTCGGCCCGCTTTTGATCGGGTTTGTCGCAGTGTCGACACAGAGCTCACGACTGGGCATCGCATCGGTCGCGGTATTCTTCGTGGCGGGAGGGCTCTTGCTGAGCAGGGTAGATGAAGAGAAGACCGCCAGAGAGGTCAGGCAGGCACTCGAAGAAGATGTTAGCTGATCGTGTCGCCCAGATGTCCGGCAACATACCCGCTGGCAAAGGACCACTGGAGGTTGTATCCGCCGCACGGCCCGTCGAGATTCATCACCTCGCCGCAGAAAAAAAGCCCCTTGAGCTTTTTGGACTGCATGGTATTAGGATCGATCTCTTTAAGCGTCACCCCGCCGCGGGTGATCATCGCCATTTTGAACCCTTCATGGCCGTTGACGGTCAGCGGTGTCCAGGCCAGCAGTTTGACGAGCTTGTCGCGCACGGGGCCGCTCTGTTTGTTGAAACCGATCTCCGGGTCGGCACCGGCAAGCTTTATGAGCTCCAGTGAGAGCGCTTCGGGCAGCAGGGTCTTGACAAGACTAAGTGTGGTGTGCTCCTGGTTTGTGTAGATTGCATCTTTCAAATGGGCACGGATCTGCTCTTCGTTCATCCCTTTGGTCAGGTTCATCAGCAGCGGTACCTCCTCGAACTTGCTCAGCAGCGGGGTGATCTCGCGTGAGAAGTCGAGAACGACCGGCCCGCGGATGCCGGTTTTGGTAAAGATGAGATCCCCTTTGGCCTTGAGCTTTTTATACTTGGGCAGGTTGACGAACATCTCGACTTTGGCGATGGTGTCGGCGCGGCAGTTCTCCACCCAGCGCTCTTTGGTCTTGAGCGGCATCATGGCCGGGTGCAGGGGCGTGATCTTGTGACCGACCTGTTTTGCCATCTCGAAACCGTCGCCTTCGGCACCGAGTGCAGGGTAGCCGAGACCGCCGGTCGCGACGATGACGTTGTCGCCTGTAAAGGTGCTGTCGGTTGTCTTGACCCCGGTGACATGTTCAGCGTTGAAGAGCAGCTCTTCGGCTTTTTGCGAACACACAACGCGCACGCCGAGCCGGTTCATCTCCTCTTCGAGTGCGGTGATGATGGTCTGTGAGGAGTGGGTCTTGGGAAAGACCCTGAAGCCGTCGGGGAAGTGGGATTCAACGCCTATCTCACTGAAAAAAGCGATGAGGGCTTTGTGGTCGAGGGCCTCGAGTGCAGGCATCATAAAACGCCCCTCGCGGCCGAACCGGGCCATAAAAGCGTCGTTGGAGAGGGTGTTGGTCAGGTTACAGCGGCCGCCGCCGGTCGCCTTGAGTTTGGCGCCGACTTTGGAGAGCTTTTCAAGCAGAAGAACGGACTTTCCGCGGCGTGCGGCGGTAATGGCCGCTATCATTCCTGCGGCACCGCTGCCTATTACGATCACATCATAGTTTTGCATGCGTAATGGTACACCTATTTTA
>JBFFKK010000032.1:0-29470 GCA_041555445.1 Sulfurimonadaceae bacterium | reverse complement strand
GGTGTCGAAGATCTTGCGTACGTTCTTCTCGCTTTCACCGACATACATGGAGAGGATCTTGTAACAGTCGAAAGCGAGGACCTGGCGCTTAAGCGACTTCGCGAGGGCATAGGATGTCATCGTCTTTCCGGTTCCCGGAGGGCCGTAAAAGATGATCCGTGCGTCGAGTGCCCCTTTTTTCTTCTTGATGCCCCACTCGACGAGACGTGCGACAACCTCTTTGTCCATCTGGCGCATCAGGTTTTCGAGGGTCTCCTGTGTTTTGGGGTTCAACACGACATCGTCCAGGTTCTGCTCAGGATCGATGAGTTCGAAGATGTCCTGATCTTTGATGGCCATATCCATCTTGAGTTTGTGCACCTTCTTCTTTTTCTGCGGGTGCATGATGGACTGCACCACATCTTCGACCAGGTAAAAGGCACGCGAGATCCCGCCAAAGGGGTTCAGCATCTCCTCATAGTCGATGAGCTCTCCGGTCAGCAGTGTCGAACCGTCTTCAAGAAGTGAACGGTTTTTGATACGGTCATACTCATCCAGCGATATAAGATCGATCAACGTGTTCATCTCACGCAGCGAAGAGTCACCGGCATTGTACTCCTCTTTCAACAGTGCCAGGAAGATGACCTGCTCTTTGGCGTCCAGTTTTTTCTGTTTGAAGAATTTGTCCAGAACCACATCTTTCGTCGTCTGCGCGACACGCTCTTCGATCCGTTTTTCAAGCAGCTCCAGTTTGGAACGGACACGGTTGATCCCTAAGGAGTGTTCGTGCACATTTTGACGGATCGTACTCATCTTCTGATAGAGTTCAATACGGAAGAACTGGTCCTGCAGGTACTCAAGATGGTCTTCATAGGGCTTGATGTCCGGCAATTCCAACTCAAAAGAGCCCTCCTCCAGCAGGCGAAGGAACGATGTCGTCAATGCCACTGCGGTGTTCAACAGCTCCAGTTGTGTGACATCGTTGATCTTGAGCGGTGTAAAACTGTGCTGGATGATCCAGCCCAGCTCGAGCAGTGTCTTGATCAGACCCAGATGCTGGATATAGGTGTAGTCTTTTTCACCGTACAGTGTCTGCAGTATATCGACCACCAGCATGTCTTCATTGCCTGCGATATAGCGTTGGGAGAGAAGCTGCAGCACTTTTGCCTCATCCTCTGTACACTTAAGCTGATCATAGACCGCTGTCTTGGTCACATCTTTTGCTTCTAAAAAATCGATTAAATATTTCAAAAATACCTCTGTGTTATATTTTATAATCGAATTATAGCAATTTCTATGTTTTCTAATATTTGAACAAAAACAGGCGCGCTTTACATGCGCTTTGATAAAGGTTGGGCGTCGAGGTCCTATCCATCCTTATATGGACGGAAGGTGCATCTCTTTGATCTTGCGTTTGAGCACCTTGCCGGTCGCGGTTTTGGGCAGTTCATCCACGATCACGACACTTTTGGGGACTTTAAAGTTCGCCAGTACACTTTTGAGGTCTGTTTTTATGCGGTGGACGGTCACGCTCTCTCTGTCCGCCTCGTCTTCGAGTTCCACATAAGCGACAGGGACTTCACCGCTGTGCGGGTCTTTCACCCCGATCACGGCGCCCTGCCTGATGTACGAGAGCTTCATCAGCTCCTCTTCGATCTGGCGCGGGTAGATGTTGATCCCCTTGGAGATGATCAGGTCTTTCATCCTGTCAACGATAAAGATGTACCCCTCGCTGTCCATCTTGCCGAGATCGCCGGTACGCAGCCAGCCGTTGATAATGGTATCTTCCGTCGCTTCCGGCCGGTTGAGATAACCCATCATAACGTTGTCGCCTTTGACAATGATCTCACCGATCTGACCCAACGGCACTTCCAACATCTCGTCATCAACAATCTTGACCTCATAGGTCCGAAGCGGCAGCCCTATCGACATCGGTTTTTGCTTCTCCATCGGGTTGACCGAAACCACCGGCGAGCATTCACTCAGTCCGTAGCCCTCCAGCATCGCGGCCCGTTTGAACTTGTCGTTGAACTTGTTCAGGGTCTCTTCGCTCAGGGCAGAGGCACCCGAGATAAAAACGCGTATACTGTTGAACCACATAAAGTACCACGGCAGTTTTGCTTTGATCAGCGCATTATAGACATCAGGTACGCCTAAAAACACCGTCACTCTCTTAAGCAGCGTCTGCTTGATGATGTTGCTGAAAGGGAACAGTTTCGGGATGATGACGAACGAACCCCTGTTGTACAAAGGGATCAACAGCATCACGGTAAAGGTAAAGGCATGGAACATCGGCAGATAGACAATAAAGCGATCTTTATGCGTGACGTTGAAACGCTCGGAACCGGCGATCAGATTTGAGAACAGGTTGCGGTAGCTCATCATCGCACCTTTAGGATGCCCCGTCGTACCTGAGGTGTAGAAGATGATGGCCATGTCATCCAGCTTGGAGAGCCCTCTGCTCTCCTGGCCGTGTCGGTGTGTCTCCAGGATCTCATCAAACACGATATTGTTGCTATCCAGCAGCGGTGCTTCATCCGTCCAGACCACCTTCTCCACTGTTGTCGTCGCCGTAAGCGCCTCGACCTCTTTCAAATACTGCTGCGACGTAATAAGCAGTTTCGCCGCACAATCATTGAGAATGTATTCGTACTCATTGGCTTTCAGCATGGTGTTCACCGGTACAAGCACCGCTCCGATCTTGGTCACGGCATAGACGGCGATGACGAACTCTTCCGAGTTCGGTGCGATCAACGCGACCCTGTCGCCAAACCCGATGCCGGCGATCTCCAAAAAACGGGCAAAGGCATCGACCTTTTGTAAAAATGCTCTGTAACTTACCTTGCGCTCATCAATGAAAATGACCGTCTTGTCCGGTGTTGCAGATGCCGCTGCTTCAAGCATGTCATAGAAGTTCTGGTATGGATAAGAGAGGGACATTGCGTTCCTTTGAAAGGCTTTCATGCATTAATTTTATTGTATCTATGATTAAGGGATAGACAGGTTCTTTGTAAAAAAAGGAAAGGAGGAGTTCTATTGCGGGGAGTGCCCCCTGGAGAAGGCGGTCTCTTAAAACGGTCTTAGAACTTGTAGCCCAGACCGACACTGACCATAAGGGCACTGGCACCGGAGAATGTACCGTCGATACCGTTTTGATTGACGTTACGTGAGACGAATCTCTCCTCTTTTGTATCATAAAGAACAGCCGCACCGATGTCAAACTCTTCGTTCCATGCATAACGCGCACCGATGGAACCGATAAGCGCATTGCTGTCCGGCAGTTCAAAACCAAGCGTCTCATCCGGTACCGGTGTTTCATCGTAAGCGACACCCACCATCAGCTCCAGTGCATCGCCGAAACCTTGTGTCAGGCCGAGACGGAAGGTGTTGGTGTCTACCCAGTTTTTCTTCGCTGTGAGTACCGACGTTCCCATAACCTGAATATCCAGTTCTTTGTAGTCGGACCAGGACGTTCTTTCGTAGACGAACTCGATGTTCGTGCTCTCTGTCACATCGACATCGGTAGCCAGGGTAAGCGTTGCCGGAAGCGGTACCGTTACTGATGCCGGAAAAGCTGACGGCCATGGGGAAGGAAGATAGGACGATTGCCCGCCCTCTTCCGTCAGATCAATGGAGGAACGGTAGGTAAGCGCCACACCCCACATATCAAAAGGCTTGTACGCAAAGGCGAAGTTGTAACCAACGTCCCAGCTGCTTCCCTGCAGATCCAGTCCACCGGGTCCGCCGGCTTTGACAATGCCTTCAGAATAGACAAAACGGACACCGGCCGCAAAGGCGAGGTCGTCCATGATGCGGTAGGAGACGGTAGGATTGGTCTCAATGACTTTGAGCGTGAACTCTTCCGCCATCAGTGACTCAAGCCCTTCACTCCAGCGCTTGGAAAGTCCGGCAGGTGCATTGATAGAGAGACCTACACGGATATCTTCACTCTCGCCCAACGGTTTGGAAACAAGATAGATCTGCGGGATAAGAAAATCCTCTGATGCACTCTCGGATTGAGAAGGAACAGTAACAATAGATTGACTCGGTCCGTACGGCCCGGTCAGGTCTCCGCTAAACTCTACCGGATTAAGATGGATATACATCGCATTGAACTCAAGGTGTCTGTCCGAACTCATAAACGCCATGTTTGCAGGGTTGTAATAAGCAGCATCGGCAGTCGATGCATTCGAGACATAAGCACCGGCAAGCGCTGTCGAGTTTAGTGATTGTTCCGGGATCTTGTAGCCTGAGGCCATCAGTGTGCTGGCGGCAACCGCAGAGACGAGTAGTAGTTTTTTCATTTATTCTCCTGATGCTCGTACACCGCTGTTTGATCTTGTCAAAGTGCGATACTGAGCGAATTACCCCAATTCTGCCACAGATATTTTATAACTTTCTTTAATGGGTTGTTATTTTTACGAAAACTGTCCTGTTTTGTAGCGATTGCGCTATAGTTTTTCTTCCAGCGAATAGAGCAGTTCGATCTCCTCTTTCCAGATCGTTTCGTCTATCGTCTCCAGGATCAACGGGATATCGTCCATACGTTCATCGTTCATAATGAGCCCGAAAGCATCCAGACCGATCTTCCCTTTACCGATGCTGTCATGACGGTCCACATGGGAACCGAGGTCGGGCTTTGAGTCATTGATATGCATCCCCATAAGGTAGTTGAAACCGACCACCTTGTCAAACTCGGCCCAGGTCGCGTCATAGACCTCTTTGGTTCTGATGTCATAACCCGCCGTAAACATATGACAGGTGTCGATGCAGACCCCGACACGGCTCTTGTCTTCGATCTTGTCGATAATGTGGGCAAGGTGCTCGAATTTCCAGCCGAGATTGCTCCCCTGTCCCGCTGTGTTTTCAAGAACAAGGCTGACGCCTGACGTCCTCTCAAGCGTACGGTTCATGTTCTCAGCAATGGCGTCCAGACACGCCTCCTCTTCCATCTTTCGCAGGTGCGAACCGGGGTGAAAGTTCAGCCGGTCAAGGCCCAGCAGCATGCAGCGCTCCACCTCATCGACAAAGGCGTTGAACGACTTGTCGCGTTTCTCGAGTTCAGGATGACCGAGGTTGATCAGGTAAGAGTCATGCGGCAGGACATGCTTCGGCAGGATGCCGCTGCGTTCAAGGTTCTCTTTGAACTGATCGATCGTCTTTGTATCAAGCGGTTTGGCTGCCCATTGGCGCTGGTTCTTGGTAAACAGGGCAAAGGCTTTTGCACCGATCTCCATGGCATTCAACGGGGCATTAAAAACGCCCCCCGCTGCTGATGTGTGTGCTCCGACAAATTTTTTACTCAATTGTGTTCCTCTTCTTTTTTAATTTTTATCAATACTCCGTTTTCACGGTCTTTAAAGTAGATCGATCCCGGCTTGATCGTGTAGCGGATATCGACCCCGTTGCCGGTGATCCTCTGTTCAAAGCCTTCATCACCCTCGACAAGATTCACGCCCCCATAGATAGGCCTGCTGCGCAAGATGTTTTCCAGCAAAGTGTCCGGATACTTGCTGCTCAGATACTCGGCATTGAACGTGCTTTTGCGCATACACCCTTCCCCCTCGACACAGATCATGTTTTCAACCTCGATCTTTGCCACGGCCTGCCCCGCCGAGAAAAGTTCGAGTCCGACAAGCTCCTCATTGCTCCGTATGTACCCGGTGTCCGCGAACTTAAGCTTGGACGACTTCAAAACAACCGTGGCGGCACTGCTCTGCACATAGGGTTTAGCTGTACAACCGCCGAGCAGCAGGATCAGCAGACTAGCCCATAGGGTATAAAATCTTCGCATGGACTGCGTCACACTCCTTTAGAATCTCATCGCTCAAGGTCAGATCCATGGCGGCCAGAGTGGCATCAAGCTGATCCGTTGACGTGGCCCCGATGATCGTCGATGCCACAAAGTCAAACTGTTTGCTCCAGGCGGTCGCCAGCGTTACCGGGTCCAGACCCGCTTCATGGGCGATCCGGATATACTCCTGTGTCGAAGCCAGTGTCCGGTCGTTCATAAAACGCGCTGCCATCTGGCGCTGCCTTGGGTTTGACGAACGCATGTAATCACTGAATCGCCCTTTAGCCTCGGGGCTTTGGTTGTATTTACCGCTCAATACACCGCCGGCCAGCGGCGAATACGGCAGCAGCGAAATTTTCTCGTTTTTAGCAAGCGTTGAGAGCTCATCCAGAAAACGGCGGTTCAACAGCGAGAAGTTGTTCTGGATCGACTCGAACCGTGCCAGCTTTTCATACTTGGAGACACTCAGCGCTTTCATCGTGCCGTAGGCCGTATCATTTGAGGTGCCGATATAACGCACCTTTCCGCTCTCGACCAGTCTGTCAAAGGCCTCCATGGACTCCTCGATCGGCACAACCGTGTCGGGCCAATGCATCTGATAGAGGTCGATGTAGTCCGTCTGCAGCCGCTTCAGAGACCCCTCAACCGCCCGCTCGATATGAAAACGGTCAATCGCCGTCAGGCCGTGACGGATCGGCGGCACGAACCAGCCCGATGCGGCTCCGGCCACCTTGCTTGCCAGTATGACACTTTCACGCGGTTTTGTCTTTAGCCACCTGCCCACGATCTCTTCGGTGATCCCGGCCAGTTTTGCCTGCGGCGGCACCGGGTAAAGCTCTGCCGTGTCATAAAAGTTGACCCCGGCTTCATAGGCTTTGTCCATAATGGCAAACGCCGTCTTCTCATCGGGCACCTGTGTCCCGAAGGTCATCGTCCCCATACAGATCGGACTCACTCTCAGTCCCGACCGGCCGATATAACGATATTCCATATTTCACCACCCAAATGTTGCTCCGCCGATTTGACACACCGTTACGTACAACCGTGATGCAGTCAGCAGGCGGGGTATTAGAACCCTAATTGTAGCAAGTTGCCCGAATGAATCACTTAGAAACTTCATTTACCTCTAATTTATTAGTAGTTATACTCGCCCGCAAAAAAAATTTCCCGTTAGACAGGTCGCATGGCATTTAAAGATAAAACGTTTCACATTCTCAGCGTTGATGACACTGAGACCAATCGACTGGTCATCGAAAAGATGCTGACCGGTGCGGGTTACAAAGTCACCTCGGCCGTCAGCGGTGTTGAAGCGATTGCGCTCTTAAACGGCAACTGCAAACCCGACCTTGTCCTGCTCGACATCATGATGCCCGAGGTCAATGGTTTTGAGACTTGCCACATCATCAAAAATTCGAACAAACACTTCGCCAAGATCCCGGTTATCTTTTTAAGCGCGATGTCCGATCTTAACGGGATCGCCCGCGGTTTTGAAGTGGGTGGCGTCGACTACATTACCAAGCCTTTTCAAAAGGTGGAGCTGCTCGCCCGCATCAAAACCCATCTTGAACTCAAACATTACCAGGACCAGGAGATCGAGCAGACCCAGCGGGAACTGATCTATACGATCGCGCGCATTACCGACATCCACAGTGCCGAGACCGGCAACCACATCAGGCGGGTCTCCGAATACGCCAGACTGCTCGCCCTCCTGCTTGGCTTCGACAAAGACAGAGCCGAGATTTTTAAACTGGCGGCGGCCATGCATGATGTCGGCAAGATCGGCATTCCCCACGGCATCTTAAGCAAACCCGGCAAACTGACAACAGAAGAGATGACCGTGATGCGTGAGCATCCGAATATCGGTTACGACATTCTCTCGCAGTCCAAACGTCCTCTTCTGAGGGCGGCGGCCATCGTTGCCCAACAGCATCACGAAAAGTATGACGGGTCGGGTTATCCTCTCGGCCTCAAAGGCAAACAGATCCACATCCTCGGCCGGATCGTCGCTCTGGCGGATGTATTCGACGCACTTGACACGCAGCGCTCCTATAAGCAGCGGTGGCAGATCCACGATACGATCAACCATATTCAAAACGAAAGAGGCAAACATTTTGACCCCCGTTTGGTTGATCTGATGGTTCAAAATTTTGGCCACTTTCGTAAAATAAGGGATAGATTTCCGGATTAACAGCGTTGCAGACGATGCTTTTCAGCAATGGAGCAACCCTTGTCGTTTTGCCCAAAGCAGAAGAGCCACGCCATGTCATTCTGCCATCATTCCGCCTTAGTCCCACCGAAAATGCTATTCTACCCCTATGAAAATCCATATCGATCTCGACTGCTTTTTTGTCTCCGCCGAACGCACCATAGACCCGAACCTGAAGGGGAAGCCTGTAGGGATAGGCGGGCGCGGCGACACCAAAATATTTTCCCACCAAAAAAGCCGCCAGTTCCTAAACCTCAAAAACAGCGGTTCCTTTGTACCGGCCTACTTTTTTGAGCACCAATCGTCCAAAGACAATGACCTCGGCAAGTTTATCGACCCCGACGGGCGCATCCGCGGCATGCTGACCACCACCTCGTATGAGGCCAGAGCCTACGGGATCAAAACAGGCTGTACCATCCGTGAAGCCCTGCAACTCTGTCCCGACATCATCATCAAACAGCCGAACATGCGGCTCTATCAGGAGCTCTCCTACCGATTGAAGGTCTTTTTGCAGGAGCGCATCCCGGTTACGGAGCAGGGAAGCATCGACGAGTTTTACGGGGACCTGGACGGCTGGGTGGAGGACAAAGATGTTCCGAGATTTATAGAAGATCTCAAGAATGAAGCGATGGAGGTGCTGCAGCTGCCGCTCTCGATCGGTGCCGCCTACTCCAAGTTCACCGCGAAGATGGCTACCAATGTCGCCAAACCCTTCGGCACATTGGTTGTCTATCCGCATGAAGTCGATGCCTTCATAAACGATAAACCGCTAAAAGATTTCCCCGGTATCGGCCGCCGGACAGAGGCCAAACTGCTGGCTCGCGGACTGAGTACCCTGGGCGAGGTACGGCGCCATCCCGACATCTTTTTACACGCAAGCAAGTCGCAGAGAGACCTTTATGAACGGGTCTGCGGCATCGACAGAACACCGCTGCAGCAGGAGCGTGAACGCAAATCCATCGGTATCTCGCGCACCTTTGACCCCGAGATCGACCGACAAGAACTCAGGCGCCGCGTCATCATCCTCTCCCGCCACCTTTCGCATGCCCTTGTCCGGATGAAAAAGCACCCGACCCACTACAGCCTCTCCATACGGTACGAAATGAACCAGAAAAGTCACACGGCATTGACGGTCAACCGTCTTTACAGTGAAGCCTTTTTGCGTACGACGCTGCTGGAGCTTTTTCAAAAAGCGGACGTCCATACCCATCTCAAAGCCATCCGGATCGGCCTCTCCTGCTCCGCCTTCACACAGAGCAACCACCACACCTTTTCGCTGCTGGAGTACGAAGAGGACACCAAACGCCACAAACTGACACAGAGCACCTCGTCTCTGCGCGAAAAATATGGTTTAGACACCCTGCAGTGGGGTGGAGAGCTGTAGTCTTTTGCTATAATGCAATAAACAATGTAAAGGCCGTACGATCGTCTCACTGCTACAGCAATTTCGCTCTTTTTACCTGCGCAACTATCCCGGCTCGCTTGAGGAGGCCATCGCGTATTTTGCTGTCTTCGGCGGGTTGGGCTGGGAGATCGACACGGACATCCCCCTGCCCACCTTGATCGAAGAGCTTATTCTGGAGAACTACGGCCATCTGCACAACCAGATCACGGACCTGACGCTCGGCGAAAGCAGCTACCACGCCATCCTCACCGGCATCGCCCTCGGCGACCGCCGGACGCATTCGGCCTTTAAACGGGCCCGCGTCTCCGAAAAGACGGGCAATGCGGCCATCGACTACCTCTGCCGAAGCGGTATCATCGAGCTTGAACCCTCGCGTGAGCTGCCGCCGCAAAAAGAGCACCCCCACCAAAAGCTCAAAAAAGAGGTCGAAAGACACCGTATCTCGGACAAGCTGACTTTCACCACCCCGTTTATGCGTTTCTGGTTCTCCTTTGTCTCACCGCTCTACAAGGGAATCCGTGAAGGAAAATACGACGAGGTCATAAGACGTTTTGAAAACCACGAGCAGAGTTTCAGCAGTCTCGTCTTTGAAAAGCTCTCGATCGAACTACTTAAAAAAGAGTTTGACGACGACCCCATCGTCGAAGCGGGCAGTTACTGGGACAGGCAGGTCGAGATCGACATATTGGCCAAGACGGCTTCCGGCAAGGTCATTGCCGCCGAATGCAAATACACCAACACCAAGATCAACAAGAGCGAGCTTGCAAGGCTCAAAGACAAATGCGCACTGGCAGGCTTCGAGGCCGACCTCTTCGTCCTCTTTTCAAAGCGCGGCTTTTCCAATGAACTCAAGTCACTGCAGGACGAAACGCTCCGGCTCTACAGTCTTAAAGAATTTAAAAAGCTGCTTGAAGGGCTCTCACCAGACGAGTTGATAGAGGGACTTCCTCAACCCTGAGGCATGTGACAGGATTAAGGCCTGTTGAGATTCTGGAGCTTTTGGCACCCCTCTTCAACCAGACGGTTCGGTACGCCCTGCACTTTACTAAAGACCTTTGCGATGTTGCATTCGCGTTGATCGACAGCATCAGCTCTGTGCCAGCGCAGGAACAACTCTTTCTGCGCTGACGAGAGCTGCAGGCCGTAACGGCTATCCATGTAGAGGTAGACACGGGCGATGTCGCCTTTGACGCTGTCGGGCGGTTCGACGAAGTTCTCATCAAACTTGACACCGCCGACCGTCTCTTTCGGCGTTTTTACCTCGCCGAATATTTTGCCTTTGGCCTTTTCAGCGACAGCGGAAACGACAGGTATCAGGTTAAAAAGCTCCGCCTCCATTTTTTTGTAAACGTCGCTGCTTAGACGGCAGCAGCGCGCACCTTTGAACGCTTTGCCCGTAAACTCACTGACACAGACATTCTCGTTCATACAGGCCATATTGCGCCCGTAGAACGTATCGGGAACAACCTGGATCCACACCATGCTCTGGTTCTGTTCGTTGACATCGCACGTTGCCGTATCGACAAGCGTCTTGTCCATGCAGGTGGTCGGATCATAGATGTAGTCACAGCCGGTCAACAAGGTCTTTTTGTAATCAAGGTAGACCATCTTGACCAGGTTTTTTGCCTGCGACCGGTTGTCGGGAGCGTGGTAGCCTCTGGCAAACAGCAGGGTGCTCATAACGAGCAGTAGTATTATTTTAATCATGATCGGCACACCTCAGCATACATCTCGGGACGGCGGTCTTTGAAAAGCGCCCAGTACTCCCGCTGTTCTTTGTTCTCCTGCAGATCGTATTGACCGTAGATGACCGCTTCTTTGTCACGCGGTGCTTCCGCTATTTTTTCGCCGGTGTAGTCACTCATGAACGATGAGCCGTAGAAGGTCAGGGTACAACTCTCGCCCGCTTCCGCACCGATGCGGTTTGCCGCAATGACCGGAACGGTATTGGCCGCAGCATGGCCCTGCTGAACACGCTGCCAGTGCGCTTTGGAATCGACATGGATCTCCGGCTCGCTGCCGATGGCCGTCGGGTAGAAGATCAGCTCCGCGCCCATCAGGGCAAGCGAGCGGGCCGTCTCCGGAAACCACTGGTCCCAGCAGATCCCGACACCGACCTTGGCGTATGTCGTCTCCCACACTTTAAACCCGGTGTCTCCCGGTCTGAAATAGAACTTCTCTTCATACCCGGGGCCGTCGGGTATGTGGGTTTTACGGTAGTTCTCCAACACTTTCCCGTCCGCATCAATGACGACAAGCGAGTTGAAATAGAGCTCCCCGGCCTTCTCGAAATAGCTCAAAGGAAGCACGACTTTCAGCTCTTCGGCCAGCTTGCTGAAACGTTCGATCAAAGGGTGACCCTCACGCTCCTGTGCCCAGGAGAAATAGTGTTTGTCCATATCTTTACAAAAATAAAGACCTTCAAAAAGTTCCGGCAGCAAGATGATCTGCGCACCATTGGCGGCCGCCTCTCGAACCAGCGCTTCGGCCTTGTCGGCATTAGCCTCTCTGTCAGTACCCATTGCCATCTGCACGGCAGCTACTTTGACCATAACGGCTCCTTCTCTAACAATAATATCTATTTTGAAATCCTACCACAGGGTTGGTTCATCACACGTTTAAAACAATATTTACATTGCTGATATAAAAAAAGTTCCTAACAGAGAAAACACTTCGGTTGTGCTATCATAAAAATTATATCAACAAAAAGAAGATCTTATGCAATTAAAACCAGTTCTCTCAATGGCTGCGGTTCTGCTTGCAAGCGCCGGCCCCCTCCACGCTGCAAAGTTTGAGACCCTCGGCTATAAAGCGATCTCGATGGGCGGTGCCGCCGTGGCCAGCTCAAGCGGTTCGATCGCGACCTACAACAATCCAGCACTCCTTGGCAAGACGCACTATACGGCAGAGGTATCCATGGGCGGCGGTATGGGTGCCTATGATCACGGTGCCGGCGCATCGATCATCAAGCTGGGCGACAGCGGGTTTCTCGACACCATCAACAAAGCGAATCAGGACCTTACAAGCCTTACAGCTACCGATATCCAAAACCTTATCGACGGCACCGAGATCGTAATTGGCATGGACGGTGATGCGATCTCCCTGACGCCGCAGGCCTATGTTGCCGCACAGTTCTCCAACTTCGGGCTTGGGGTCTTCGGTACTTCAGATGCAGCGGCTATTGCCCGGGTCGATCAGGCACATGACCAGCTCATCTTCTATGACGCCGGAAGCGGTACCTATATTAAGATAAACAGTAACGGTACGCCCTCAGATAGTAATGCAACAGAGTATGCGGATACTTCCATAGAGTATGCCCTCAACAACGGCATGACCTACCTAGATGTCAAAGGGGTGAGTATGGCGGAGGTCCCGGTCGCCTACGGTCACAACTTTGGGTCCGTTATCGGAAACGTCATGCTCGGCGGTGCTTTCAAGTATATGCAGGCCCTTGCCTACACCGAGAAGATGAAGATCGACTATTCGGGTAACCTTGCAGGGACGGCAGGCGAAAGGCTGGAGAACACAAGCTCCGGCTTCGGGGTTGATCTGGGGCTGGCCTATCAACCTGCATTTGCCTATGACTTGACCGTTGCGCTGGTAGGTAAAAACCTCAACTCGCCGGAGTTTGAATTCCCGGACGGCACCTTTTACACCATTGAGCCGATGCTGCGCGCCGGTCTGGCCTACAGCATCCTCGACTCGCTGGAGATCGCTGCCGACATCGATCTCACCAGCAATAAAGTGCTCAATGACGATCTTGAGAGCCAGATGGTCGGCGGCGGCATCAACTTTGAACCGTTCACCTCTGTGCTTGCGCTCTCGGTACGTGCGGGACTGATGCAGAACCTTCATGCAAACGACCAGGCCGGCCTCATCTACACCGCCGGATTCGGCATCGGTCTCAGGTGGTTCCAGGTGGACCTCTCCGGGCAGGTCGGAAGCAATACAAACACCTCCGGCGACGTCACCGTTCCGCAGTTCGCCAAAGTCAATCTGGCCCTTATCTCGCGTTGGTAAAAAAGCGCATTAAGTCAGCAACGGTAAAAAATTGTTGATTTGGTGCAGATTGTGCAGAAGTGAATACGAAGGCGTACATCGGTACGTTGAGAGATGAACTGAAGTGCAAGATGCGCTAAAGCGACGACTTTTTGGTCTCCCCACGAGGACTCGAACCTCGAGCTAGGCCTTAGGAGGGCCCTGCTTTATCCAGTTAAGCGATGAGGAGCAAAAGAGAACGACATTATATCGCAGCTTGCTTATCATTTTACAGGGGGAAACATCGGTTGCTGAACAGGTGGAAAACGCGGCGGAGAGGAAGGCCCGGACGAGCTCCCGCCGCCGCTTGAAAAGCTGCCGTCCTGGTATATCTCTGTCACATTCGGACGGATCCCGTAGATCGCATGGTATTCGCGTACGGCCCCTTTAAAGTACTCTCTTCTCTTTTTATCCGCTTTTTTGATGACCTGCTGGATCTGATACTGTTCCGCCAGGCTGATCTCATTGCTGCAGTAAGCCAGATAACTTGTCGCCGTATCGATAAGGGTGTTTACCAGGTCATATTTTTTCCGCGCATTTGCATTGCCCTGTTCACGCATCATGAACTGCGCCTTGTCATAGGCTGTTTCATACGTATTGCAGCTCTCCGCCAGTACTGCTGTGTTCATGAGTATCAGCGCCAATCCTGCCAAAACAACCTTCATCATGGCACCGGCCTTATGGTACCCCATTTGTAGACAATGATCTCTTCGGGATGGCTTCGGGCATAACGGCTCACTTCCGCTTTGGAAAAGACCCGGTAGCTTTGATGATGCTCTCTGGCTTGTTTGAGTTTGCGTTTGAGGGTGTATTGACGATCCAGGGAGTAGCGATCAGGGCACTGTTGTAAAAGTGTTTCGCCCGCGTTTATGAAGTTTCCGATGACAGTGTAGGCACTGTTGCCGGCAATGGCAATGCGCGCCACGATGTCGTAGGCCGCTTCCTCTTTTTCAAGCGAAGCCCTGACTGTTTCACACTTATCTGCTGCAACTGCCGATAGTAAAAATAGTATAAGCACGATCTGTTTCATAATAACAAGTTTAACGGATAAGATATTAGGTTTACAGGAGGATAAAAAGTTAAATGCGAGAAGTTATTTTATGGTGCTTTGTTGATGTCCAAGCCGACGTCGGTGCTTCGCACAACGACTCTGGTTTCGCCAGTGAAATCTGTTCCAAAGGCTTACGCCTTTATTTCTATTGATGTCCAAGCCGACGTCGGTGCTTTGCACATCGACTCTGGTTTCGTTCGCTGTAAAGCCCAGAAATGGGCAGTTTTTATTAATGTTCAAGCCTTCGGCGGTCGCAGGCGACTTCGCTTACGGTTTCGTTCGGGCAAGCGTGACGTTAGTCACCCTTGCTTGTCCGAACTCACATCCTATCTTTTGCGGTGATGCCCAGCATTGAGAGGCCTGTACGTAGCGACAGTGCTACGACAAGGAAGAGCTTGAGCAGTTTGGCCTCATCTTCTTCACCGATAATACGGTAGTCGTAGTAGAACTTGTGCAGTCTCGATGCCAACGATTTCAGGTACTCCGGCATCTTCTGAACCTGGCGTGATACAAAGGCGTCTTCGATCACTTCAGGCAGGAGAAGCGCTTCGAAAAGAAGGGCGTCCGCATCTTCATTCAAGCCCTTAAGATCACTCTTCATGATCTCATCCATAGAAAGTTCGCTTTTGCTGAGTATGGTCTGAATACGTGCATGCGCATAGTTGATGTAATAGATAGGGTTTGAGCTATCCTCTTTTTTCAACTCATTGACATCAAACTCAAGCGGCGTATCGCTCTTTTTACTGGCAAAGATGAACCGCAGGGCGTCGGCACCGATCTCATCGACGATATCGCTCATCAAAATGACGTTACCCGCACGCTTGCTCATCTTGTACGGTTCACCGTCTTTAAGCAGACTCACCATCTGTGAAAGCTGTACTTCCAGTTTATTGCTGTCATAGCCCAGGAACTCGGTCGCTGCTTTTACACGCGGGATATAGCCGTGGTGATCGGCACCCCAGATGTTGATGTGGTGGTGATAGCCGCGTTCAAACTTCTGGTTATGGTAGACGATGTCCCCCGCCAGATAGGTCGGACGGCCGTCTTCACGGACAACGACACGGTCTTTTTCATCCTCATATTCGCTTGAACGGAGCCACATCTTGTCTTCGGAGCTGTAGACACCCTCTCCCATCTTCTTCATTACACGGTCCCAGTCATCATAAAGCGACGCTTCGGAGACAAAGGTGTCAAAGTGGATGTTCGCATCGGCAAGGTCTTTGATGATGATCTCCATCACCTTGTCTTTTGCCCACAGTGCCAGCTCTTTTTGACGGCTTTCGTCATGGAATATCTCAGTTCCGAACACCTCGGCCGCTTCCCTGGCAAGGTCGGTCATGTACTCACCGCGGTAAAAGCTCTCCGGGTACTCGACCTCTTCGTTCAGGATCGTTGCACGTCCCTCGAGTTGGATCGAATGACCCAGCAGGTCGATCTGGTTACCGGCATCGTTGACATAGTACTCTGCCGTAATATCAAAGCCGAGTCTGCGTCCAAGACGCAGAAGCGTGTCCCCGTAGACCGCACCGCGGGCATGGCCGATGTGCAGCGGACCTGTCGGGTTGGCGCTGACGAACTCGAGAAGGATCTTTTGATCCTCACCGATCGAACCGAATTCATCCGGGTTCTCAAGAGCCCAAGAGGCATACTCGTCTAGGAATGATTCGGAAAGACGCAGGTTGATGTACCCTTTGACCGATTCGACTGCCGAGAACATAGCATCTTCGCCAAAAGAAGAAGCCAACTCTTCTGCAATGACCATCGGTGATTTACGAAGTTCTTTTGCGAGGGAAAATGCGACTGGTGTTGCGAAGTGGCCGAAAGAACGGTCTTTCGGCTTTTCCAAAACAACATCTCGTTCAAACTGCTCTCTAAGGAGCGCTGCAACACGTTGTTTCAATGCTTATGCTTGTTTTGTATCTTTGGGTGCATCCGTAGTTGCACCCTCTTCAGAACCCTCTACTTTTTTAGGTTCTTCTGCTTTAGTGTCGTCTTGAGCGACCTCTGTCTCATCATCTTTGACAGATTTTTTAAAGTTGCGAATACCTTCGCCTAGACCTTTTGCAAGCTGTGGGATCTTTTTACCGCCAAAAAGAAGCAGTACAACTGCAAGAATTAAAATAAGTTCAAACCCGCCTGGAATCTGTGGCATAAGGTCTCCTTGATTATAAAATATTTGCCGAAAGTATAACGGTTGGATGCTGTATTAGGGCTAAAATTCTGGTACCCAAATCGTTCACTTAAGACGATTAAGTAACACGAAGCCCTTTTAGAGCTCTTTCAAGACCTGCTCGATACGTGTCAATACCTCTTTGATCTTCTCGGGAAAGGTGAAAAGTTCACGTTTTATCGTGCTGGAAAGTTCCTGCCCCTCTTCGATCTCATTTAAAATACCGATCATGTTACGCAGGTAATTTCGCTGATAACTGCAACTGCTGCAGGCCTTGATCTCCTCGCACATGCCGTCATTCAAACTGACATATGCCTCTTCTACAGCACTGCAAAGGTCCTCAATAAACGCGGGGTTTTTCAGTTGTACGCCATAGCTTTGTGTATTGACCATCGCCTCGATACCCTGAAACTGCTTTTCAATTTTTTGAATCGTCTCTCGCATAATGATTCCTTATAAGACTTTCTTTGCGCTAGTATAAGAATTTTAAGATGAAAAAAAGCTAAAGTCTATCTATTTGTATTATTTATTGTTTTTAAACGTCGGATATACACAAAGACCAGAAGCACCAATATTCCAAGAATAGCTAATGTAATCTGATGCAGGTACATCGTTATCAACTCTTTTTGTTCCCCCAGTATATACCCGAGCATGATCAGAACCATACTCCAGATACCGGCCCCCAGCGCCGTATAAAACGTAAAAGGAAGCAGCGCCATTTTGGAAAGGCCTGCCGGAATTGAAATCAGTTGACGGATACCCGGAATCAGACGACCGGTAAAGGTTGAGATGGGACCGTGCTTTTCAAAGAATCGCTCCATCTTCTCCATCGAACTGTTTGAGATAAAGATATATTTTCCAAAACGCATCAAGAGTTGACGTCCGATCAACAAAGCCCCGAAATAGTTGATAAAGGCACCCGCCAGAGAACCCATCAGAGAAGCAAGAAAGATGAGTGTGATATCCATTTTTCCCTGCTGTGCCAAGTATCCCGCAGGGATCAAAACCACCTCGCTCGGGAAGGGGATAAAAGAGCTCTCTACCATCATGAGAAGAAAAATCCCCATATAGCCCATGTCTAATATATTCTGGACAAGCCACTGTACAAGATCAGCTAACATCTAAATTCTCCTCTATATTCTCTATTATCGCTTCGGCACCGCCTTTACGGCTAAGTTCCATCAAGCCGCGGCTCTTCTCTTCAAGATCACTCTCCAGAATGCTGATCAGGTTGCGCGAGTAGGACGCACTCTCGCGCTGTGACCAGGCCAATCCTTTATCGGCAAGATAACGGGCGTTGTAAAACTGGTGATCGCCTGCCGCATACGGATAGGGTACAAACAGTGCCGGCAACCCGTTTGCCGTGAGTTCCCAAAGCGTGCTGGCACCCGCACGGCTGACTGCCAGATCGGCCCGTTGGATCAGCGCAGGAAGTTCTTTGGTAAAACTGTAGAGTTCAACATCCAGCTTCTGATCCTCGTACGCTTTGCGCACACGGTCAAAATCGCGTTCGCCGCATTGATGGATCACCTTGATGCCTTTGGCCGTACAGACCGCTGCTGTCTCCAGGGCAAGGTTGTTGATAAACTGCGCCCCCTGCGACCCCCCTAAAAAGATGATCGTCTCGATCTTTTTTCTGAGATGGGCCGTACTGAAGAAAACGTCCCTTACCGGATAGTCTGTCACCGGGGACTCCGTATCATAGGAGCTGTAGAAAGCACGGGCGTAAGGTTTCATCATCGTATTCAGACGGCCCATGACGGCATTCTGCTCATGGATAAAAAAGGGGACCTGCTTCGTGTAGGCCGCGAAGGTCGCTGCCGCTGCCGAATAGCCGCCAACGGATATGACGGCGTCGATCTTCTCCCTAGCCAGGATCTTTCGTGACGTAAGGACCGCACGAAAGATCTTGATCAGCGCCCACAACTTGCCGAGATATTTTCGGTTGACCACCCCGCTGGTGTCAAGAAAGTGGCGCTGTTCGAAACGGACCTCATCTTTGAACCACGACTGGTCCTGGCCTGAGGATGAACCGATATAGATCGCGTCGTGTCCTCTCTCTTTTACGGCTTCAAGAAGTGCTGCCGCTATTGCGAGATGCCCGCCGGTACCGCCGCCTGTGATTGCTACTCTCATCTTATTCCTGACTGTTTAACTTGACTTTTCGGGATGCCATCAAGACCATTCCGACGCCGATCGAGGCTGCGATCATTGCCGAACCGCCGTAACTCAAAAACGGTACCGAGATACCCTTGATCGGCGTGATCCCGCTAATACCGAAAGCGTTGATCAAAAAGGTAAAGGCGATGATAAGGCCGATACCGATACTGAAAAGATAGCTCTTTTCGTCCTGGCTGCGATTGGCGATCTTGAAAATTCGATGCAGGATGGCCAGAAAGATCATCGTCACCAGCATGACCCCGATAAAGCCGAACTCCTCAGCAATACCGGCCAGAACGAAATCCGTATGGACCTCTGACAGGAAACCGAGTTTAAAGGTACCGTTGGCCAGACCCGATCCAAAGAGACCGCCGTTGTTGATCGCATTGAGCGAATGTGATATCTGGTAGGGCTCGGAGTAGCTCTCGACATGCAACTTGCTCAGCAGCCACCCCGGCAGAAAAGGTTCCAGCTGCATCTGGGCAAGCGACCACCATGACTTGATCCTTGCGATCCGGTGCTCCGCGGTAAAGATAAAGATCAGAAAAAAGAAGAGTGCCGTACCCATCAGCGTCATAAAGACCTTACCGCTGCTTCCCGCAAAGATCAACATAAACAGAAGCGCCATGCTCAAGACGACGACCTGTCCGAGGTCTTTTTGCATCACAGCGATCAAAGCCATCACAAACACAAAAAAGACCAGGTAAGGGGCTATACGAAGATACTCCTGTTTCAGTCCCATGCCGCCGTGGTGGCCCAGTTTTCGTGAAAAACTCCAGGCAAGAAAATAGACAAAGCCCACCTTGAAAAACTCGACCGGTGCCAACGAGAAACCGGCCACTTTGATCCACCGTTTTGCACCGCCCACTTCGCTGACGATACTCGCAGGCATAAACGGCATGGCAAGCATCAGCAAAAAGCTGCCGATAAAGAGAGTGAGTCCCAGACGTTTCAGCCAGACATCGGGGTCAAGTTGCGAAAGCGTCCACATGATCAGGATAGAGAGCAACCCGAAAACGGACTGACGCATCACAAAATGAAAATCGCTGTAGCCGAAAAGTACGACAATATAGCTCGAAAGTGAATATGAAAAGATAATACTGATACCGATAAGCACTACAGTCAAGATAAAGAGTTGTCGATCAGCCATGATGTTCCACTATGCGAATATATAGTGACATTTTAGCGTTTTGGGTTTAAAGTTGAGCGAGATGTCCAAGCGTATCCTAGCCTCTATTTGCATTGCGAATTTTTAAGTTCATAACTGCGTTGACCGTCGAAGAACAGTACATTGTCCTGACGTTTGATGTTGATCAGCCGGTCAAATCCCTCATCGCCTTGGAGTATCAGTGTCTCATCTTCAACAGACCAGCGTCCCAGCTTCTGCTCTTTTACACGTGAAAGCCCACCGGCCAATGTTCGGTCTTCATAAAGCAGATAACGTCCGTCGGAGCAGAGCCAAAGTTCATGTTTATTATCATAGGCACCATCACGTTGTATATAGGCAAAATGGGTGCCGTTTAACCGCATCTCCAAATCCTGAAGAGTGTTTTGCAGCTGTTTTGTCGGTGTAAAGGTGAGGGTCTGGACAATGTTCATCGCCGTCGCCTTTACCGCACTGTCATGTGCCTTATCATACCGGACATTTATCACTACCGCTCTCTCCTGCGGTCCCAAAACGACATAGATCAGAAAAGCATCACTCCCCTGAGCGCCGGCTTTCGTATAAGCTCGACTGAAAATGCGTATGCCGATTTTAACGATAAGGTCCTGGGGAAAGAGCTTCGTACTCCCGTTCACGTAGTGCGGTTTGCCAAGATATGTTATCGCTTCTGAAGCGTTCATGCGTTTTGCACGCAGTCGCATTGTATCGTCTGTCGTCTGCTGAAAAAGCAACAGCCCTTTGCCTTTTTTTGCGACCGCCTCCCATTGATGCGGCACGCCCATGCTGACACCCAGTTGCGAGACCGTCAGTTTTTTCGGACCACTGTAGTTTTTGTCCAGCTCCAGTTCAACACTGAAGAGCAGTGTGGCCAACAGAAAAAAGCTTAGTAATAATCGCATCTGCATCCCTCAGATTTTATATTCAAACTATAACATAAAGCCATAAACACTTAACACCTTTATAATGATATTCTCGATATATTTTTGCATCTGAACGAGAGGGTATGGACAATATGGTTGATGACAACAACAAAGCTTCTAAAGTCCTGCTGCTTTTTATCTTCATTGTCATCGGTTTTCTGATCTTTTTGAGTACCATGTTCTACACCGCCGTCAAACCGCGCCATCTCCCTTCGCTTTTTACCTCTGACACCACCAATGCCGAACGCGGCAGTATTATCAGTGCCGACGGTTTCCATCTCGCTATCACTAAAAAAGTCTACAAGGCGATGATCAACACCAGAAACCTTGACCCGGACAAAAAAGAGCTCTTTATACAGCTCTTCTCGATCTACAGCGATATCCCTGTACAGACCATCCGTAAAAAACTGCTAAAAAAAGGGACGGTGACCCTGAGCTACAATGTCTCCGAACAGCATGCCCAGTACCTGAAGACCCTGGGTTACGAGCTGCGCCGTCTCAATGTCTTTAGAGAGTATAAGACCGCCAGCGGCCGCCATATCCTGCAGGGTCTGGATGTCGTCGAAAGCGGTGAAGCGCGCATCTATCCCTATGGCGACCTGCTGACGCCGGTGATCGGTTATCCCAAAAAGCATGAAGATCACGGCTACACCCGTTCGCGCGGGATGAAAGGGATCGAGCGCAACTACAATGACGAGCTAAATCCCCAGAAAAACGGTCTTCAGCGCGGTCTTCGTGATGTCAACGGCTACATGATCCTCAACAGGGAGAGCAAGACCGAATATGCCGAGAACGGGATGGATGTCCGATTGACCATCCCGGTCACGCTGCAGTCGCGTGTTGAACGGATGTGTGACCATATGAAAGAGAAGATGGGCGCACGTCAGATCATGGTCACCGTCATGGAGGCGGAGAGCGGAAAGGTGCTGACCCTGGCCTCTTCCAACCGCTTTAAACCCAAAGATATCAGGCAGGAGGACATCGCTTCGCTGCAGGTACATGCTGTCGAATACAGCTTTGAGCCGGGTTCGGTGTTGAAACCGATCGTCTTTTCCCTGTTGATGAAGCACCAACTGGTCAATCCCTATGAGGTCGTCAACGTCCACAACGGACGCTTCAAAATCGGAAAACGGTGGATCACGGATGAACATAAAGAGGACTATCTGAGCGCCGAAAACGTCATCGTCCACTCTTCAAATATCGGGATCGCGCAATTGGCACAGCGCCTGAAGGCCAGCGACTACTACCAGGGTCTGATCGATTTCGGCTTCACCCAGGCCTCCGGGATCGATCTGACCAACGAGTACAAAGGGAAGATCCCGAGCATGCGTCAGCTCGATTCAGAGACCTACAAAGCCAGCGCCTCCTACGGCTACGCCATGCGCGCCAACCTTGTGCAGCTCATCAAGGCCTATAACGTCTTCAACAACCACGGGCGCATGGTGACACCGCGTCTGACAGAGGAGCTGATCGCCCAAAACGGCCGCAGGTTCCCGGTAGAGAGTGATGAAGCCGTTCAACTGCTCAGCCCCGAGATCGCCGAACGTGTTAAACGCATCCTCATCAAAACCGCTGTCGAAGGAACGGGACAGAAAGCCTTGGTCGACGGTATCGTAATCGGCGGTAAAACGGGGACGGCACAGATCTCCGAACGCGGCCGCTATCAGCAAAAATACAACACCTCATTTATCGGTTTCGCCGATGACGAGAAGAGTAACTACACCATCGGCGTCACGGTCGTGCGTCCAAAGATCGCCTACCGATTTGCAGCACAGAGCGCCGCGCCTGTCTTTAGAAAGACGGTCGAACTGTTGATCGAAGAGGGTCTGCTCAAACCGACAGAAAAGTGATCAGATATTTTTAGAGAAGCGTGGTGTGGAAAACTTTTTTCCTGTCATATCCAGATATTGTCAAGCAGCCTTGTCGTACCGCTGATGGCTTCGACCAGAATGATGGTATTGCCGATCTGGACCGTGTCGATCGGCTGAAATGCCCGGTCGACGATTGTGACATACTCGACCTCCAGCGGTGCCAGGATCTCGAGCATCTCTGCTCTGATCTGTGCCACGTTCAGCTCGCCCCGCATCACCGTCTGCGTCGCTCTGCGCAGGGAAGTGACGATCTTCAGTGCTTCCTGGCGCTCTTCGTCATCCAAGTAGGCATTTCTGGAGCTCATCGCCAGGCCGTCCTTTTCACGCACCGTGTCCATCGGGACGATCTCGACGTTCATAAAGAGGTTTGCCACCATCGTCTCGATCAGCATCAGCTGCTGGGCATCTTTTTTGCCGAAATAGGCGCGTGTCGGGTTGACGATGTTAAAGAGTTTGTTGACGACGGTCAGTACCCCTGAGAAATGGCCCGGGCGGGAGGTCCCTTCCATGATGTAGCCTCTGACGTTCGGAGCGTTAAGGCTCACTTCGTCCCTGCCGTACATCGCATCTTCAGTGGGATAGAAAAGGTAGTCCACCCCGCTGAGTTCGCACACCTTTTTGTCCGCCTCCTCTTTGCGGGGGTAGGCGTCAAGATCTTCACCTTCAAGGAATTGTGTGGGATTGACAAAGATGGAGACAACGACGATGTCGTTGGCATTTCGGGCCGCTTCGATCAATCTGCGATGCCCAAGATGCAGCGCGCCCATCGTCGGTACAAAACCGACACTGCCCTGCTCTTCTTTTAACAGTTTTTGCAATTCAAGCGGTGAATGTACAACCCTCATCTTTTAAGCCCTTATTGAATATAATCGCAATTATATCTAAGCTTTTTATAGAAAAATACATTAATCGAAATAATTAACTGTTAGCTCTTCGCCTTCGCAAGAATGAACGGTATATACGCTATTTTACGGAGTTACAATGGACCATTACGAATACAGTGAACTGCTGAAGACACTAAAAATAAAGATGGACAACATCGCCGGTGTCGTCCAGCCCGAGAAGATCAAGGAAAAGCTCAGCGAGATAGAGGCACTGGAAAACTCCGACGGCTTCTGGAATGATGCGGCCAATGCCGCAAACGTGCAGAAAGAGAAGACCCAGCTGGAGCGCAAACTCGAGAAGTTCAATGTCGCACTAGATGCCCTGAGCGACGCAGAAGAGCTCTACGAGATGGGGCAGGAGGAGAGCGACGAAGAGACCATCGAGATGCTCTTCTCCGAAGCGGGAAGTTTGGATGAGCTGGTCAAAAGCATGGAGGTCTCTATGCTCTTAAGCGGTCCGCAGGATGCCAACAACGCCATTGTCTCCATCCACCCGGGTGCCGGCGGTACAGAGTCGCAGGATTGGGCGTCGATGCTGCTGCGCATGTACACCCGCTGGGCGGAGCGCCATGACTTCAAAGTCGAGAAGATGGACTACCAGGCCGGCGACGAAGCCGGTATCAAAGATGCGACCATCATCATCCGCGGCGATAACGCCTACGGGTATCTCAAGGTCGAAAACGGCATCCACCGTCTGGTGCGCATCAGCCCCTTTGACTCCAATGCCAAGCGTCACACCTCGTTTGCCTCGGTAATGGTCTCACCGGAGATCGACGACGATATCGATATTGTTATCGAAGACAAGGATATCCGCATCGACACCTACCGTGCATCGGGTGCCGGCGGGCAGCACGTCAACAAGACCGAATCGGCTATCCGTATCACCCATATCGAGACCGGTGTTGTCGTACAGTGCCAAAACGACCGCTCCCAGCACAAGAACAAGGCGGCCGCGATGAAGATGTTGAAATCGCGTCTCTACGAGTATGAGATGGCACTTAAACAGGCGGAACTCGACGGTGTTGAAAAGAGCGAGATCGGCTGGGGCCACCAGATCCGCTCCTACGTTATGCAGCCTTATCAGCAGGTCAAAGACACCCGTTCCAACGAAGCCTACTCCCAGGTCACGGCGATCCTGGACGGAGACATCGACAAGATGCTCGAAGGCGTTCTGATCGCACAGAGCAGAAGTTAGATTCGACTTAAAACGTGTCGGCTTTCGCCATGGCTAAACCAGTGCTAACGCAAAAAAAACTATTATTACAGCTATGAACCATCTGTTAAAAGAGTGTGCACTCTCCGAAGAGTGCTCCTATATTCCGGGACTGAACCAGACCACCCATTACAAGATCATTCATGAGTGCGATATGGAGTACAACGCCCATCTTATCGAGCGGGGTTGGCGTCGCTTCGGCAACATGTATTTCCGCCCGATGTGCGAGGGGTGCAGTGCCTGTGAAAGCATCAAGATCGATGTCGCCAACTACCACTTCTCCAAGTCCGAACGCCGCGTCCTTAAAAAGAACGCCCACATAAAAACCGTGCTTCGCCGGCCGACAGCCTCACATTCGCACATCGCACTCTTTGAGAAATACCATGACTACATGCATGAAAAACGCGGCTGGGAGAAGCAGGATATCAATATCAAGAACTACTATATGTCTTTTGTCAACGGCTACAACGAGTATGGCTATGAAGTGCTCTTTTTTGACGGGGACAAACTGATCGCTATCGACCTGATCGACATACTGCCTAACGGTATCTCATCCATCTACTTCTATTATGACCCTGACTACAGCCATCTTTCTCTGGGCAAGTTCTCAATGCTTCGTCAGATCAGTTATGCCAAAACAAACCATCTTGAATGGATCTATATGGGGTACTATGTCAAGGAGTGCCAAAGCCTGGCCTATAAAAGCGATTATAAACCGTACCTGACGCTGGAAGGAAACCCGAAAGAGGTAGAAGAGCCAACCTGGTATAAAAAAGAGGAGTGCTGAGAAAGGCGCGCTTACTCGATGCCCAACTCTTTTTTCTGCTTCTCCAGCACTTCCTTTTTCGCACGCTCTTTCTCTTCGTTCACCGCACGTTCCAGTGCTTCGGCCTCTGCCTGCTGTTTGGCCCGCATACGTTTCAGGCTGGCCTCGTCTTCATCTGCATCCCTCTGCGCCGGACTTGCACTTTTTTTGAGTGTTTCTTCTTTCTCGGTTTTGACATACTTGTTGTAAAAAGGGGCTATTGATGACAGGTTTTGGTCTTCGTTGAACTCTTCGTAGTAGTGGATAAGCTCTGTCTTATAGTCCTCGGGATCGATGACGCCGATCATGATCATTCCGTTGATCGTCTCGCTGTCTTCGTCTGCAATCGCCTCTTTAAAGCGCTTACGACTGTAAACGACAATGGCATCATGTTCTGTCGAGAGTTTGCGGAGTGCTTTAAGGTAGGCTTCGCCGTCAGCAGACGCCCCCTCTTTATCGATCGCAAAACCGACTTTTTTAGTCGCATTGGCTGAAGCGATATAACTGTCTATCGTTGCGTTAAACGCCTGCATCGATGCCATCTCTTTGAGTTTTTCGAACTTTTCGACATCGTTATAGATGATATCACCTAGCGCCGCAAATGATTTTGGGGTTTGTGCAAATAGAGAAAGGGTCAGTGCAAGCAATAGCAGATATTTTTTCATTGTTCAACCTAAAACATAATTCAATCATATTCTACAGACAAATTACTAAAAGAGTCATATAAGTTGAATCTTTGTCAACAGAATAAAAAAGAGTGTTTGGTTTTGCACAATAGCGAAGTGTAGATGTTCTGGCAGAAACGGCCAAGAACAGTGACCCCTAAGGGTCATCTATAAGTGTGGTAAGGACTAGCCGTTACGTTTTTTGATGATCTCTTCAGCAACGTTACGTGGAACTTCTTCGTAGTGATCGAATTCCATAGAGTAGGTTGCACGACCCTGCGTAGCAGAACGAAGGTCAGTCGAGTAACCGAACATTTCAGAAAGTGGTACGAACGCGTCAACGATCTTGTTACCTGAACGGTCACCCATGTTGTTGACCTGACCACGACGACGGTTAAGGTCACCGATAACGTCACCCATGAAATCCTCAGGAACTTCAACTTCGACTTTCATCAACGGCTCAAGGATCGCCGGGTCAGCTTTACGCGCACCCTCTTTGAATCCCATTGAAGCAGCAAGTTTAAACGCCATCTCATTCGAGTCGACATCGTGGTATGAACCGTCGTAAAGTGTTACATCGACATCTTCGATCGGATAACCGGCAAGAACACCGTTTTGCATCGCCTCTTCACAACCTTTTTCAACAGCTGGGATATATTCGCGAGGAACCGTACCACCTTTGATCTCGTTGTGGAAGACGTACCCTGTACCTGGTTCACCCGGCTTGATCGTAAGATAGACATGTCCGAACTGACCGCGTCCACCAGACTGCTTAGCGTATTTGTACTCTTGGTTGACCTCTTTTTTGATCGTCTCACGGTAAGAAACCTGCGGTGCACCGACTTCAGCTTCGACCTTGAACTCACGGAACATACGGTCAACAAGGATCTCAAGGTGAAGCTCACCCATACCCGAGATAATTGTCTGGCCAGACTCTTCGTCAGTGTGAACACGGAATGATGGATCTTCTGCAGCAAGTTTACCCAGTGCAATACCCATTTTTTCCTGGTCAGCTTTTGTTTTTGGCTCAACAGCAACCGAGATAACCGGTTCCGGGAAGTCCATACGCTCAAGGATGACTTTATCTTCCGGAGCACACAGTGTATCACCGGTTGTTGTTGCTTTAAGACCGACAACCGCACCGATCTCACCTGCGTAGATCTCTTTAACCTCTTCACGTTTGATCGCGTGCATCTTAACGATACGGCCGACACGCTCTTTCTTGTCTTTTGTCGTGTTGTGAACATACGAACCAGACTCAAGTGAACCACGGTAAACACGGACGAATGTAAGAACACCGACAAATGGGTCAGTCATGATCTTGAATGCCAATGCAGCGAATGCACCGTCATCAGTCGATGGTACGCTGACTTCCGCTTCTTCATTATCCATCAGCGTACCTTTGATGTCCGGTGCTTCAGTCGGAGCCGGAAGGTAAGCAACAACAGCATCTAGAAGTGTCTGAACACCTTTGTTCTTGAACGCTGTACCCGCAGTCATCGGAACGATGTGCATACCGATAGTCGCTGCTTTGATTCCTGCAACGATCTCCTCTTCAGTAAGCTCTTCACCTTCCATGTATTTTTCCATAAGCTCTTCGTTACCGTCAACTGAAGAGATCTCTTCGATCATCTTTTCGCGGTACTCTTCAGCTTTGTCTTGCATGTCAGCCGGGATCTCTTCAACGTGGTAATTTGAACCCATCGCTGCATCTAGATCCCAAACGATCGCTTTCATCTTGACAAGGTCAACAACACCCTGGAAACCGTCTTCAGCACCGATAGGAAGCTGGATTGGCACCGGGTTACCTTTCAAACGGTCACGGATCTGGTTTTCAACTTCGTAGAAGTCTGCACCTGTACGGTCCATCTTGTTTACGAAAACGATTGATGGCACGCCATAACGGTTACGCTGACGCCATACAGTCTCTGATTGCGGCTGGACACCACCGACCGCACAGAAAACAGATACTGCACCGTCAAGTACACGCATTGAACGCTCAACTTCGATCGTAAAGTCAACGTGGCCCGGAGTATCGATAATGTTGATCTGTTTACCACTCCACTCACAAGTTGTTGCAGCAGACGTAATCGTAATACCGCGCTCCTGCTCTTGCTCCATCCAGTCCATAGTCGCCGCACCGTCGTGAACCTCACCGATCTTGTGCTCAACACCTGTATAGAAAAGAATACGTTCTGTTGTCGTTGTTTTACCCGCATCAATGTGCGCAGCAATACCGATGTTTCTTACATCTTCTAATTTATGTGATCTTGCCATAATTAATGTCCTATATATTTAGTTCGAAAATCGGAAATCGGAAATCGGAAAAGGGAGTAAGCTCCGCTTTCCGCTTTCCGTTTCTCGTTTTCCGGCATGTGGTAGAGCATGCCGAAGTATGCTCTACAACAGTTACGAAGTGATTACCAGCGGTAGTGAGCGAATGCTTTATTCGCTTCAGCCATACGGTAAGTGTCTTCTTTCTTCTTGAATGCTGCACCTTTGTCAGTTGCTGCTTCCATTAACTCGTTAGCCAAACGCTCAGCCATTGTGCGCTCGTTACGCTTGCGCGCAGCGTCAATGATCCAACGTAGTGCCAAAGAGAGTTGACGTACAGGACGAACTTCTACTGGAACTTGGTATGTTGCCCCACCTACACGGCGTGATTTAACTTCGATCACCGGTTTAACATTGTCGATCGCTGCATTAAATACTTCAACGCCTTTAGTCTCACCACGTGATGAGATAATGTCTAGTGCGCTGTACATAATTTTTTCTGCAGTACTTTTTTTACCATCAAGCATAATCTTGTTGATGAATTTTGTAACTATTTTACTTCCGTAGATCGGATCTGGCATGATCTCACGTACGGGTGCTTTTCTTCTTCTCATAAGAGTTCCTCTTCAATTTTAAAAATTTACTCAAAGACCTTTGTCTCTGTATTTGTCTCCTACAAAAATACTCTCTTTCAACTCACCTGAGTCTTCGGAGTTATTGCGTAGTTAACGGACTTTTGGTTGTTACTTAGGCTTCTTAGTTCCGTATTTAGAACGAGCTACAGTACGACCAGAAACACCAGCAGTATCAAGTGCACCACGAACGATGTGATACTTAACACCCGGTAAATCTTTTACACGACCACCACGT
>JBFFKK010000031.1:0-30302 GCA_041555445.1 Sulfurimonadaceae bacterium | reverse complement strand
TGTTGTTCTCAAATTATACATCATCTAAATAAGAAAATATTAAGATATATGTATAAAATTTAATCAATATTGTGTGCGCATTAAGGCCAAAACGGTGATACAATTTTGCAACGAAGCAGTTGTTTCAGGAAAAACTAAGAAGAAAAGTTTTCAGAACGCGGTGAAGCGTATCGCTTCATCGCGTTCTGGAAGTATAAAATAAAGGATAGTTTTATGGATTACCGTAAATTGACAAAAAGTATAGCGACAGCCGGTCTGGTACTGAGTGTTGCGACTTCATCACTGTTGGCCGATGTCGAGAAGAAAAAACTCAACATCGGTTTCATCGCTTTGACGGACTGTGCGCCGATCATTATCGCCGAGGAGAAAGGTTTTTTTGACAAATATGGCCTGGATGTCCATGTCGTCAAAGAGGGCGGCGGCTGGCCGGGGATCCAGCAGAAAGTGATCAACGGCGAGTATGACTTCTCGCACGCTCTTGCCGGCATGCCGATCGCGGCGACATTAGGGATCAACGGCAAAGCGGACCTTCAGGCGCTGATGAGTCTTGACTTCAACGGAAACGGGATCACCTTCGGCAACAATATCATCGGCAAGATGAAAAAGTACGGGATGGATGAGACGAAACGTCCGCTGGGCTCAGAGTCATTGAAAAAATACATCGATGCAAAACACAAACGCGAAGGTAAGAACTACCAGCCGATGAGCTTCGGTATGGTCCACCCTGTGTCGACGCATAACTATGAACTGCGCTACTGGATGGCGAGTTCGGGTATCGAACCGGACCGCGATACGACGATCAAACCGTTTCCGCCTCCGACGATGCCATCAAACCTGATCGCGGGCAACATCGAAGGGTACTGTGTCGGCGAACCGTGGAACGAGCGTATCGTATTGAAGAAAAAAGGCTCTACGCTGGTAACGAACTATGATATCTGGAACAACAATCCGGAAAAAGTGCTCCAGGCGCGTGCCGATTTCGTTGCGAAGAACCCCGAGACGACGAAGGCCGTCATGAAAGCGATCATTGAAGCGCAGATGTGGCTGGATGAATCCTGGGAACACCGCAAAGAAGCGGCGAAGATCCTTAGCAAGCCCAACTATGTCAAAGCGCCGGTCTCGGTTCTTGAAAAGTCGATGACGGGGACGTTCCAGTATCTCAAAGGGCAGGCTTCCGAGCCGAACCCGCAGTTCAATGTCTTTGCCAACTACTACGCGGCCTATCCGTTCTACAGCCACGGCATGTGGTTCATTACGCAGATGTACCGCTGGGGACAGCTTGATAAGCCGGTCGACATGAAAGCGGTGATCGAGAGTGTCTACCGTCCGGACCTTTTCGAAGCCGCAGCGAAAGAGGTCGGGTATGCACTGCCGCCGAGCCCGTGGAAAAAGGACGGCGTAGACCAGTACAACATGTTCATGGACGGGAAGGTCTGGGATCCGAACAAGGCGGTGGATTATATCTACGACTTCAAGGTGACAGCGCCCAAGGTGAGCCGAAAAGAGCTTGCCGACATGAACAAGTGGCACGTCGAAACGAAGCAGCCGGCCTATGTCTGCCCTTACGGACCGGCAGGGTGTGCTGATCCGAAGTATGTGACGAAATAGTCCGAAACAACCGAATAGACCATTCGTAAAACAAGGGGGATTCGTCCCCGTTAAAACAGACAGCAGTAGAGCTATGTCTGTAATTTAGGAGTAAATGTATGCAAAATGAAACGATTCAGAAGATAGTCTTGCCACTGTTGGTACTCATCGTCATCATCGCCGGATGGAGTGTGTTGGCATCGAATGTCGAAGATTTCCCGACCCCGTCCGACACCTATGTCAGCGCTTTCGGCGGGGTGAATTCAGAGGGTGATGAGCTTGTCGGCGTCTTGTCTGATCCGTTCTACATTGAGAACGAAGATGACAAAGGGCTTTTTTGGCAGGTGCTTATGTCACTTGAACGCGTCTTTATAGGTTTTGGCATCGCCATATTGGTCGGTGTCCCGCTTGGACTGATGATCGGGATGAACCGCAGTATTCAATACGCGTTGGACCCCTATATACAGATCTTTAAACCGGTCTCGCCTCTGGCGTGGCTGCCGCTGCTGCTGTTTGTCTTTCAGGAGATCAACCTGACGGCCATCTCGACCATTTTTATCACTTCGATCTGGCCGATCATCATCAACACGGCACTGGGCGTACGCAGCGTCAATGAGGATTATATGAATGTCGCCAAGGTGCTTCGGTTCACACCGATGGAGACGATCAGTAAGATCATCCTGCCGGTGGCTGTTCCGTTCATCTTTACGGGGATGCGGTTGTCGCTTGGGATCGCCTGGCTGGTCATCGTCGCGGCAGAGATGCTGACGGGCGGTATCGGTATCGGGTTCTGGATCTGGGACGAGTACAACAACCTGAACTACCACAACATTATCATCGGAATCATCATCGTCGGTCTCGTCGGGTTCATCCTCGACATCGCCATGGGCAAGATCGCCGACTTCTTTGATTACCGAAAACGCGCGTAAAGGATAAACGATGAGCAAATTTTTAAATCTGGAAAATGTCGACAAGGTCTTTCCACTGCCGGGGAACAAAGAGTATGTGGCCGTCCGGGATGTCAACCTCAAGATCAAAAAGAACGAGATCATCTCGATCATCGGCCATTCGGGTTGCGGAAAGTCGACGCTGCTGAACATGATCGCCGGTCTGGACAATAATACGGGCGGTGCGATCTTTCTGAACAATAGAGAGATCGACGGCCCGGGACCGGACCGCGCGGTGGTCTTTCAGAACCATTCGCTGCTGCCGTGGCTTACGGTTTATCAGAACATCGAGATGGCGGTGAAGAAGGTGATGCCCGAACTGGGCAAAACAGAGCTGGCGGAACGTGTCGGCAAGTTCGTCAGCATGGTCAACCTCGATCATGCGGCGGACAAATATCCGGGCGAGATCTCCGGCGGGATGAAGCAGCGTGTCGGGATCGCACGGGCACTCTCCATCAAGCCGGAGGTGCTGTTGATGGATGAACCTTTCGGGGCGCTGGACTCACTGACGCGTGCCAACCTGCAGGAGCATCTGATGCGTATTCAGCAGAGTGTCAAAAACACGGTCATCATCATCACGCACGATGTGGACGAAGCGGTTCTGCTGAGCGACCGTGTCATCATGATGACCAACGGTCCCGAGGCGACCATCGGCGAGATCCTGGAGGTGAATCTGGAGCGACCGCGCGACCGCGTGGCACTTCAGCAGGACCCTGAGTACATACGTTGTCGCGAAGCGATTCTGGCCTTCCTCTACAAGAAGTTCGCCAAAGAAGATGAATAACAAAACAAAAGGAAATAGACAAATGAAAAAACAGATCTTATCACTCGTGGCAGCGCCACTGATTCTAGGAACAATGGCGGTGTCGGCACAAGCGGCAGATGATGGTTACAATATCTTCAGCGAGGTAAAGTTCAGCGGTGAACTGCGCCCACGTTACCAGTTTACCGATGCCGAGACCAGCACCAAAGATGCAGGTCATCAGGTGACGAACCGTACCAACCTGAACGTTACGGCGAAGTTGTTGGAAATCGACGGTTTGAGCACAACCATGGAGCTTAATGCCGTCAATGATTTCGGAACGCAGCAGCGCTCCGATGCACAGGTCGGAGGCGAAGCTGTCGTCGCCAAGATCTCCCAGGCGAACATCGCCTACAGTGCTGCCGGGGCAACGGGAATCGTCGGCCGTAAAACCGTCAACATCGATAACCAGCGTTTTGTCGGATCGGTCGGCTGGAAACAGAACTTCCAGACACTTGACCTTGCAGCAGTAGCGTATGGTGCGGGAGATTTCACGTTTCTGGCTGCGTATGTGTATGGCGTCAATGCGATCGGGGATGACGGGTATGATTTCGGCGTGAACACGCCTTATGTCGGGACAACCTCTTCAGGCTATACGAATTCGGCCGTAGTGAATGCCTCATATAAAATAGTCGACCCGCTCAAAGTGACTGCATATGCATACCTTTTGGGAAGTTACAGCGATACGTACGGTGTTTCTGCAACGGGTAACATCGCGATCGGTGACAGCACCAAGATTGATTACCGTGCCGAGGTCGCTATGCAGACAGAGGCGACGATGGAGACAGTGAACGGGATTTCAGGCGACACCAGTCTGTTCGGAGATGCGATGTATGCCAACCTGGACGTCGGAGCGAACATTTCCGGTTTCCTGGCAGGGATTAATTATGAGTATCTTGGCGGGAAAGATCTGAATGATGCGGATACATCACAGTTTCAAACACCATTGGCGACCAAGCATAAGTTCAACGGCTGGGCCGACCAGTTCCTCTCTACGCCGACGACAGGTCTAGCCGACTTGAATTTGCGCGCTGGGTACGCTTCCAAACCGGTGGGTAAAGTGCTGGCTGTTTACCACATGTACAACTCGGTAGAGGACGGTTTGAGTTCAAAAGCCGGCGATGCGTACGGTACGGAGATCGATCTGCTCTACACGAGAAGTATCCCTGGTGTCAATGGTCTTAGTGCACTTATCAAGGGTGCCTATTTCATGAACGATGATGCTATCAACGGTGCCACGTCATACAACGGCAACAAAATACTGGCCTGGGCCCAGCTCGATTACAAGTTTGCGACGAAGTGAGTCGACACGCCCCTTGCGGGGTGGTTTGTCTGGACCGTACGGCTGCTTTAAATAAGCGTATACCGTCCATACAAGTCACCAAAGGAGACGAAATGAAATATACAACACTCCCAATTGTCCTTAAAGATGCCCGGATACTCCTGATCGGCGGCGGGCCGGTCGCTTTGCAAAAAGCGCAGGTGATGCAGCGCAACGGGATCGATTTTGAATGTATCTCCGAAACATACACGGCGGCCTTTGAAGAGATCCGTGTGCCGAAAACAGAGAAGCGATTTGAACTTGGCGATCTCGAAGGCCATACGGTCGTGGTCGATGCCACGGGCTCGGAACCGCTGATGAAGATGCTCTTGGCACACAAGCGCCACACCAGTTTTCTCTATAACTGCGTCGATGTCCCGGCGGTGTGCGACTTCTTCTTCGCTGCACTGATCGAGCACGGCCCGTTGAAGGTGGCGGTCTCCTCGGCAGGTGCCAGCCCGACGCTCGCACAGGAGGTACGCGACAAGATCAGCCGTATGCTTCCGAAAACCCTCGCATCACTGACAGCCGATCTTCAGGCCGTGCGTGAAAAGGGTGCCGTCGATTGCAATCTGGCACGCGCCAAGACGCGCAAGATATTGGGACGGGTCTCACTGGTCGGCTGCGGTACCGGGGACCTGGAGCTTCTGACGCTCAAGGCCTATCGGCTGATACAGGAAGCCGATGTCGTCTTTATTGACCATCTTATCAGCGATGAGATCAAGGGGATCATTCCCGAAGCGACGCTCAAGATCTCCGTGGGCAAACGCAAAGGGCATCACAGCGTGAAACAGGAGGCGATCAACGAGATGCTGATCGATTACGCTTCCAAAGGTCTGAGTGTTGCCCGTCTCAAAGCCGGAGACCCCTACATCTTCGGACGCGGGGCCGAAGAGGCGCAGGCGCTGGTTGAAGAAGGGATACGTGTCGATGTGGTCCCGGGTGTCTCCTCTGCCATTGCCGGACCGCTCAGTGCGGGGATCGCGCCGACGGCGCGCGGGTATGCGACGAACCTCTCGGTCGTCTCGGCCCACCTGGCCGGAAACCGTCTCAACACGGAGTGGATAGATCTGCTCAATATGAAAAACCATACGACCATCGTCCTGATGGGGCTTTCGCGCGCCAAAGAGATCGTTGCAGCGGCGCTTCAGGCCGGGGCGAAGGCCGATATGCCGGTCGCTATCGTCTCCAATGCATCGCGTCCGAACCAGAAACGCATCATCACGACCCTGGCAGGGCTTCCCGAGGCAGCGCTTGGGGCGGAACGACCGGGCATCATCGTCTTCGGCGATGTGGTCAACCTGCATAGCGTCCTTCCGCAGCACGAACATCTGAACGAGGAGCTCTGTCATGACAAAACTGCATGAAGCGTCAGTCGCGCGAAACAAAAAGGTCAACAAAGTCGAGGCGCTGAAGTCGCTCAAAAGTCCGCTTTCGGTCTATGACGAACTCGAAGCGATCTGCCAACAGGGGTATGCGAACCTCAAAGACGAAGACAGCAAGTTTTTTCTGAAGTGCTTCGGACTCTTTGACAAAAATGACGGCACCTTTATGATCCGTGTCCGTATCCCCGGGGGCCGTCTAAGCATTGAGCAGGCCCGCACGGTCGGAACGGTCTCCAAGCGTTACGGCAACGATTACATCGACATCACGACCCGCCAGCAGATCGAACTGCGTTATATCCCTTTCAGCGACCTGGCGACGGTGCTGCGGGAACTTGAGCGTATCGGAATCACGACCTTCCAGACAGGGATCGACAATTTTCGCAACATCGTTACCTCGTCGTTTGACGGCTGTGCGAAGGAGAGTCACATCGAATGTATGCCGATCATCGAGGAGCTGCAGTCGATTTTTCTGAAACGCGAGGAGTGGCTCGGCGTCCTGCCGCGCAAGTTCAACACGGCCATTCTCGGCAGCGGCATGAACGACTGCAATATCTTCGGGCATGACTGCTGTTTCCTGCCGGCAAAAAAAGAAGGAACGTTCGGTTTTAACCTCTATCTCGGCGGAAAGGTCGGTGTTCAGGCAGAAGAGAGCGGACTGTTCATAAGGCCCGAAGAGGTCAAACCCGTTTTTGAAGCGATCATCGCGCTCTTCAAGCAGTACGGCTTTCGTGACAACCGCAACAAAAACCGTCTCCACTTCCTGATCGAGGCGGTCGGTATGGAAACCTTTGCCGAGGCGATCGTCGAACATGCCGGTTTGGCGCTTCAATCCAGCGGCGAGCTCCTGCTTGAGAGCGAATACCGGGTCGATTCACAGGGGTGTGTCGAACTTTCAGGGGGCAGACAAGCGGTCCTCTTCTCGATCCCATCGGGAATCTTCAGCGGCACGGACCTGATCGATGCGGCAGAGGTCGCAGCGCTTAGCGGCGGCGAGATCCGCCTCTCCGTTGAACAGAGCTTTTATGTGATCTGCGAGGATGAAGAGGTCGGCCGGGTCAAAGGAAGCGCTCTGTACGAGAAGTACCGGACATTCCACAACGTCTACTTTACCCACCAGATCGCCTGTGCCGGTACCGCGACCTGCAGCTTCGGGGTGATCCCCAACAAGCCCGACGCGATCGAGATGGCGGAGTTTCTCGAAAAAGAGCTCCCCCTCGACGGCGGCAAGATCCGCATGCACTGGTCGGCCTGCCCGAAAGGGTGCGGTATCCACGGCATCGCGGATATCGGGTTTGAGGGGTGCAAGGCCAAAGATGCCGAGGGAAACAGCTGTTTCGGCGTGCATATCTTCATCGGCGGCAAAGCGAGCTTCGAGGCGAAAGAGGCGCGAAAGATCTACAAATCGGTGCCGCTGAGCGATGCAAAACACCTGGTCAAGAAAATCGTGACACTTTACAAAAACGAACGCCTGGAAGGGGAGAGCTTCGAAGCTTATGACAGCCGGACATTGGCCCTTCTGACACCGGAAGAGATCATCGAAAAGGTCGATGCGGTCAAGGGGTAGAGAGAAAAGGTTCGACCACTCGGCCGGCTGTCCATGTTTAAGAGCAGAGGTGTCGTCAACAGTTCGTTACAAGGTACCCGCTAAAAACAGAGTGATCCAAATTACCGGCAGTGCCGTCAGGACAAGCAGGTCGAGCCTGTTTCGGAGGGCGAGCGCGCGTCTGACATCTTCCCTGCCGATCTCTTTCCTTCCGTCTCCGAAGAGGGGCTTCTTTTTGACGGTGCCGAAGTAGGGGGTGTCGCCGCCGAGCGTAATGCCGAGTGCCAGCGCCATGGCGGTGATGGGATGACCGGCGTTGGGACTCTCATGCCCACGGCCCGCTCGGTAGAAACCGAGCAGCGGCCGTCTCCGGCTCAGGAACATGATCAGCAGGGCGGTAAGACGCGAAGGGAGATAGTTCAGCAGGTCATCAAGGCGGGCGGAGGCTTTGCCGAACTTCTCATAGCGCGCGGTGCGGTAGCCGACCATCGAGTCGAGGGTGTTGACACTCTTGTAGAGGATGATGCCGGGCAGTCCGAAGAGCAGCAGGTACAACAGCGGGGCGATCACCCCGTCACTGAGGTTTTCGGCATAGGTCTCGATGGCGGCTTTGTTGACGTCGCTTTCGGTGAGTTCATCGGTATCCCGGCTCACCAGCATCCTGAGCTTCTCTTTCGGTGTATCGCTCGTGATGACGTCAAGGACACTGTCATGCAGCATGCGGTGCGCCAGGAACATGGAGGCGATCAGTGCGGAGAGACCCCAGTCAAGAAGGGGCGTAAGAAACGAAAGGAACCGCTCAAGGGCAAAGGCGAAGGTAGCGACAACCGAGAGGGTGAAGAGCAGCAGCAGGATGCCGCGCCCGACGCTGTCGCGGTAGAAGGCCGCTTCAAACCAGCTGATGATCTGACCGATCATGACGACGGGGTGGCGGACAGCGGCGAACTCGCCGAAACGCCGGTCGATGAGGTAGGCAAAAAAGGCGACGGCGATGTTACTCATGCAGGGCGTCCATGATCGTTTCCAGGTCGAGATTGCTCTCCACATGGCGGGCAAAGTCGGCGATGCTCTCGCGCTTGTAGCCACTGAAATCGAAGCCCCGGTATTGCGGGTTGATCGTTGTGAAAAGCTTTTGGCGAAAAGGGTCGCTGTCGAGAAGACCGTGGACAAAAGTGCCGTAGAGACGTCCCTCCTGACGGCTGAGCTGATCGACATGGCCGTTGTGGATCTCATACCCTTTTACGGGGCAGCCAAAGAGGGTGTAGTCGCCTTTTTTGACGCACTTCTGCTGCTCGAAACGGAGTTCGCCGCTGAAACGGCCAAAGCCGCGGACACGGGTACCGGCCTCCTCTTCGATACCGAGGGGATCGTGCAGGGAATCGAGCATCATCTCGTAACCGCCGCAGATCGCCAGCGTGTAACGCGAGGCGTCTTTGAGCAGCGGTTCAAACCCCTGCTCTCTCAGCCAGTTCAGATCATGGATGGTCCGTTTGCTGCCGGGAATGATGATGAGGTCGCAGCGCTCAAGGTCCGACGGGCTGCCGACAAACTGCAGGTCGATCTCCCTGTCGGCGATAAGCGGCTCGAAATCGGTGAAGTTGCTGATGTGCGGCAGCCGGATCACGCCGACTCTGATCAGCGCATCTTTGCTCTCCTGCGTATAGTTCATGATGGATTGGGCATCTTCGAACCCGAGGTTGAAGGGACGGTAGGGGATGACGCCGAGCACTTTGATGCCGAACTGCTCTTCAATGATCGTCACGCCCTCGTCAAAGAGGGTCAGGTCGCCCCGGAACTTGTTGATGATCACCCCGATGACATTGGCTCTCAGCGCTTCGGGAAGGAGGTTGTAGACGCCCCAGACCGAGGCGAAGACCCCGCCGCGTTCGATGTCGGCGACAAGAACGATCCGGGTGTTGAACTCGGTGGCAATAAAGATGTTGGAGAGATCTTTCTCCATCAGGTTCAGCTCGACCGGTGAACCGGCCCCTTCGGCAACGATGCAGTCGTATCGGCGCAAAAGGCGTTCGAATGCGGCTTTGGCAACAGGCTTCAGGGTGTCGATATCGGCATAGTAGGCGTGCACATCTTTCTGGCCGACGCTCCGGCCGTTGACGATGAGCGAAGCGCTCCCTTTTTGGCCCGACTTCAGAAGTACCGGGTTCATGTCGGGCGTGGTCGGGAGGTTGATCGCTTCGGCGGCAAAGTGCTGCGGCTGGGCGATCTCGCCCCCGCTGTCGCAGACCTGCGCATTGTTGGAGACGTTTTGCGCCTTGTAGGGGGCCACACGGATGCCGCGGTGATGGAGCAGGTAGGTGAGGGCAAAGGCAATGGTCGATTTGCCGGCGTCGGAGCTGGTCCCGAAGATACTAAGTGAGTGCATGCAGTGCCTTGTGAAGTTGTTGAAGCGCCTTTTTGTCCTTGACGGCAAAGCGCAGGTAGCGATGGTCCAGCCCTTCGAAACTGCTGCAGTCGCGTACCAGGATCTTCTGTGCAAAGAGGGCGCTGCGGATCTGCGGGGCCTTGTCCGAACGGGTCAGGACAAAGTTGGCTTCGCTTTTGTAGACCTTCTCAAAGAGGCCCGACGATTTCAGGATGGTGCGCAGGATTCTGTAGTGCTGCTGGTGGGCGCTATGCGAGCGCCGGGAGTGATCGTTGTCTTTGAGCAGTTCGGTGACGTAGGCGGCATCGAAAGAGGAGAGGCCCCACGCCGGCAGCATGAAGCGGCTGATGTTCCTGCTGCGGCTGAAGATTGCACCTGCACGCAGCCCGGCACAGGCATAGAACTTGGTGAACGACTGGATGACGTAGAGCCGTTTGTACGTCCTGACAAGATGGCGGACAGAGGGCTTCTGCGTAAACTCCAGAAACGACTCGTCGACGATGATCGTACACTTCGCCTCTCTCCAGATCGCAAAGAGGCGTTCAAGGTCATAATACTTTCCGTCGGGCGTCGAGGGGTTGACAAAGACAACGGTCGCGTGTTTCTTGGGCCGTGTGTCGAGCGCTTTGAAGCGGTTGACGAGATGGCTCTTCCGGCTGTAGCGCTCGGCCGCTCTGACATATTCGCCGTATATCGGGGTGTAGAGGTAGCATGCGTCAGGCTGCAGCATCCGCAACAGCTCCATGATCGCACTTGAGGCACCGTTGAAGAGGGCGATCTCGCCGCTCTCCATGCCAAACCGTTCGGCAACCGCTCCGTAGAGTTCCGTGTAGCGCGGGTCGCCGTAGTTGCGTATCAGTTCCGGTGTCGCCGCCACGTTGACGGCAGGGGCGACGATGTTGATATTGGCCGAAAAATCGATGATCTCGGAGGGCCGGCAGCCAAGCTGCGCGGCTGCGGCGTAGATATCCCCGCCGTGACGCTGCTCCCGGCTCATTTTTGCCCCCTTCTCTGTCGTGATACCTGCTGCAGAAGGGCTTTTTTATGGGCGAGGGAGGCACGGCTGCCGCAGATACGTTTGAGCGAGTAGAAGGCAGCGGCGATCTCGATCTCCCTGTAGAGGCTCTCCCGCGCGATTTTTTTCGGGGCATGCTGGTTGTAGCTCTGCAACAGAAGACGCACCCGTCCGGGAGTATGGGGACGCAAGGCCCATGCCAGCGCCGTGACGCCGAGGTCAAAAGCAAAGCTTCCCGTGCCGGCGTCGATGAAGTCGATAATGCCGATGCGCTGCTTCGCGAAGAGGACGTTGTCCGTGAACAGGTCGCCGTGGACCACCCCGTCCTCCGCCGGCTGATAGTGCCGCAGTCGGCGCAGTGCGATGTAGTGTTTGTAGTGCTCTTGTCTGAGCTGTTTCAGCTGTGTCAGGACAAGCCCCTGCTCAAAGAGACGGCGGTTGCTCTTTTGGGTGCAGGTGCAGCGGTGCATCCGTGCGAGGGTCCGACCCAATGTCTGCAGGTGCGCGTAGGCGGCGGTGGCGGGCGATTTGCCGGGAAGGCGGCTGTAGAGGTGCCAGCCGCCGGCGGAGGAAAGATGCTGCGGAACAGGAATCCGGCATGCGGCCAGTTTTTCGAGCAGCTGACGCTCCTCGTTGACCTGACCTTCATCCGCCTCTTCGAACTTTTTCAGGATGTAGCCCGCACTGGCGTTTTCGACGATGTAGGTGGTGTCGATGATGCCGTCGGATGTCGGGCTGATCTGCGTAAAACCGTACTCTTTGAAGAGGCGGTTCGCTTCATCGAGTGTGAGGAGCGTTTTGATACCCATTTAGAGAGGGCACGCTTTCATGATCTTTGTCCACTCCTCGTCATAATGCTTTTTCACATAACTGAGATGGTGGGGAACACTGCACCGCGAACAGTCCTGGTGGATCTTGTCGCCGTAGACGCCCTGGCGCCCATCTTTGGAGTCGATGGAGCAGAAGCTGTAGACGCGTCTGCCCTCTTTTTCGTCGAGCCCCTCGTCGCTGAAACGGAAATTGGGGCAGGCGCAGAGGTAACAGTTGAGCTTCTCCATGTCGTGGCACTTTTTGCCGAGTGTACCCTCGTTGTTCTTCTCCTTGTAAAGCGGACAGAAGTCGGGTTCGGCAACCCGCATGTTCTCAAAATCGAAATAGCCGATGATCGCCTCTTTGCCGAGACCTTCGGCCAGCAGCTTCTGTATCACTTTTTTGTGCTTTCGCCCGTGCTCTTCAAACCATGTCAGGTAGCTCATAGCTGCTCCCCGTTGTTAAAAGTGCGGTTGATCCGCCCGGCAGGAGAGCGTGTTGGCGAAGGGGCTTTGCGCAGTTGAGGTAGACCGATAGCGTCGTGCATCCTATTTTCCTTTGACGATGAGATAGATAAAAAACGGCCCGCCGATAAAGGCGGTGACGATCCCGATGGGGATCTCGCTCTGCAGCTGCGGCAGCCGTGAAAGCGTGTCGCAGGCGCTCAGAAAGAGACCGCCGAAGATGGCGGTCGGCAAAATGAGATGGTGGTTGGCCCTGGCGTAGAGCTTGCGCACCACATGGGGGATGACGAGACCGACAAAGCCGATCGGCCCGGTGACGGAGATGAGCACACCGATCGTCAAAGAGCTGATCAGAAGCAGCAGGTAGGTGAGTTTTTTGGTGTCAACGCCTTTAAGGCGGGCGTGGTCGTCGTTGATCCCGAGCAGCGCAAGCTCGAAGCGTTTGAGATGCAGGGCGGTAAAAAGCATGAGGCCCATAAGCGAGACACTCAGCGCCTCTGTGTAGCCCATGGTCGCGAGCGATCCCATGGTGTAGTGCAAAATAGCGTGCGACTGGATGGCCGAAGCCAGTGAAAAGAGCACCATCAGCGCGGCCGAGAAGAAGAACGAGAGGGCGATCCCGAGCAGCAGCAGCGAACTTGTCCCCCGGTGGATGATGTAGCGCGAAAGCCACAGCAGCAGCACGACGGAAAGCAGCGCCCCGCCGAAACCGAACAGCGCGGTCAGCGCGATCCCCGCGACGACGGTGTTCAGCCCCAGCACGACAGCCACGCCCGTGCCGAGTACGGCACCGCCGGAGACCCCCAGCGTGAAAGGGGTCATCAGGCCATTGCGAAAGAGGGTCTGGAAAAGCCAGCCGCTAAGTGCGAGCAGGGCCCCGCTGGAGAAAGCGAGCAGCAGGCGGGGCAGCCTCAGCTCGAAGAAGATCTGGTGCTCCAGGGATGACGGTTCCCATACCCGGCCGAAGTCGATCGTCATCGCGCCCAGAAAAGGGGAGGCGAGAGCCAAAACAAAAAGAAGCATAAAGAGAACGGTCCTAATCATAGGCGACTCCGATATGCGCTTCGGTCACATTGAAAGCGACCCCGTAACACCGTTGGAGGTTGTCGCGCTGAAAAAAGTGTGACGGGTCGGTGTAGAGCGTGGTCTGATGCCCCTCCAGAAAGAGGATCTCAAAGGCGAGCTCCCGGGCCAGGTTGAGATCGTGGGTGATAACGATCTTCTGCGTCGTATCGGGAAGGGCCCGGAGCGCGTCATAGAACGCTTTGGCATGTCCGGGGTCGAGGTTGGCCGTGGGTTCGTCGAAGATGATGATGCTGCTCTGCTGGGCCAGCGCCTGGGTGATAAGCAGCTGCTGCTGTTGCCCCGAACTCAGTTCGCCGATCTGCCGGTTCGCGTCCAGACCGCTTTCGCGTACCACCTTCTCGACCAGTGCCTCATCCTCTTCAGTGTAACGCCCAAAAGGCTCTTTGTAGGGGTATCGCCCCATCAGCACAAACTCATAAACGGTGACAAGACCGTCAAAACTTTCCAGTTTCGGCGGGATGTAGGTGATGGACTTGGCACGCGAGGCGGCGGTGAAGGTGTGAAGCGCCGTCGTGTTGAGCGTGATCGTCCCCTCTGAAGGGATAAGCCCGCTCAGGGCTTTGGCCAGGGTGCTTTTGCCGACGCCGTTGGCCCCGAGGATACAGAGATCTTTTTCGGCGGTGAAGCTGATGTCGTGCAGGACGGGCTGCCGGTAACCGCAGGTGAGGTGGCTGACGTCGATCATTGCAGGGCTCCGCATATGGCCGGGATCGTTTTGGAGATCCTCTGGCTCGGGATAAGGATATGGTCGTTCTGTATCACGGTGATGCGGTTGTTCTTCGCCGCCTTGATAGGAAGCGCCTGCCACCGCTTTTTGAGCGCTTTGGGATCGACCCTGTCAAGCGGGCCCAGGAGCAGCAGGACATGGTCGGGGTCGGTCGCGATGATGCCCTCGGTCGTCAAGACCGGCTGCAAGGCGTACGCCTGCGTATAGGCATTGGTGGCACCGCAGAGGTGCAGGATCTCCTCAAAAAAGAGGTCATGCCCCGCGATATAGACGCCGCGCGAGAGGCTGCTCGCATTGGCGAAGACGATCAGGACGGACCGCTCTTCCGGCAGTTTGGGTGCCGCCGCGATCTGCCTGTCGATCCGGGCGATCACCGCTCTCCCCTCTTCGGCCGACCCGAGGCGCGCCGCAAGGGTGGCAATGCTCTCTTTGATGTCACTTATGCTCTCGAGACGGAGCACCTGCGTCGGAACATGAAAGGCGCCGAGCTGCGCCAGAAAAGGTTTTTGATGTTCCAGACCGATGACCAGTGTCGGTTTCTGTGCAAGGACGCTTTCGATGGAGAGTGCCGTGTATCCGCCGACTTTCGGTCTTGATGTGAGCTCGGGCGGATAGAGGGTGTAGTCACTGACGCCGACGATCTCCTGCGTCTTGCCCAGCGACGATACGATCTCGGCGATCGCCGGGGAGAGTGTCACGATGCGCTCCTGTGCAAAGAGCGACAGTGCGATAAAAAGAAGGGTGATCAAACGCACTGTATCGCTCCAAATGTCCATCTGTTAGTGTCAACGGTAGTATAGGCACTGTAAGGGAAATCGACGCTAAAAGCCGCTTCGAGAGAGATCTTCTGAAGAAGGTGCATCAGGACGCGGATGACCCCGGCGTGGGTGACGACCAGCACATTCGCATAGTCGTGCCGGGGCAGGTAGTCGGTGAAAAAGTGCCTGATCCGTTCGATGTAGAGGTCATACGGCTCGCCGTCGAGAGCGTTGACCCACTGCAGGAAACTTTCGTAGACCAGACCGTCGCGTTCGGCGATGGCGTCAAAGGTCATCCCTTCATGCCGTCCCCACGACTTTTCTCTGAGCGCGGGGGTAAAGGTGACGGGGCGATCAGATGAGGCGTTGATCTGCCCGAGAGTCTCACGGCACCGTTTGAGGTCGGATGAATAGACCGCGTCAAAGTGTTTGCCGTGTAAAATCTTTGCCAACTGTCGGGCCTCGTCTATCCCCCTGGCGGAGAGGGCGATGTCGTTATGGCCGTTGTAGCAGCGGTGATAGCGCTCCTCGACCTCGCCGTGACGTACCAGTGTGATGATCATGCCACCACCCCGATCAGCAGCGTATTGAGAAGGAGCAGCTCCGTCACTTCGATCAGGAAACCGTAGATGTCGCCGCTGAAGCCGCCGAGACGTCTGATGAAAAAATACTTTGTCACCCAGAGCGTCAGGAGCGAGACGGCGAGCAGCAGCCAGCTGCCGCTGAAGGCGACAACGGCCAGTACCAACATGACGGAAGCGAAGAGCTCTCTCCCGGTAAACTCCTGTTTGGCCAGGGTGCTCATCCCCTCTTCGCGGATGTAGGGGAAAAAGTAGATGGCCAAAACGGCGTTGAAGCGCGAGAGCATCAGGATGACGGGCAGCAGCCAGATCGCCTCCAAAAACCAGAGGCTTGAGGCCTTGAAGAGTAAAAAGGTGACACTGAAGAGCATCCCCATGCCGCCGGTATGCGGATCTTTCATCACCGCTTCGGCCCGCTCCTTCGGCACAAAAAGGCCGTCAACCGTGTCGGAGAAGCCGTCGAGGTGCAGGGCGCCGGTCAGCACGACCCAGAGGACAAAGAGCACGATATGGAGATGGGTTTCGGGAAAATAGGGGTGCAGCAGGGTATAGGCGAGCCAAAGCAGGGTGCCGAGCAGCGCGCCGACCAGAGGGTAGGCCATGACGGCGTAGCCGTTGATGCCCCTGAAAAAGTCATGCACCTTGAAAAAAGGGATGACCGTCAGCATGTTCATCGCGAGGGCAAAGCCTTTGACTATGTTGAGCAGCGTCACTATTTGATCCTTGTGGCGATGCCGGCAACGCAGTGATAGACCTCGTCGCACGCTGCCGCGATACGCTGTGCCACGATACCGCTGATGTCGACGTAGAGGCGCGCCAGGGCGTTGTCGGGGATGATGCCGCTGCCGACGTCGTTATGGACGAAGACCAGGTCGTTGGGCAGGGCCAGCACCTGCTCGATATGTTCAACGATCTGCTCTTTGGTCCGGCCGTGGTAGAGCATATTGTTGATCCACATCGTGGTGCATTCGATAAGAACGGGGGCGTCGCACTTCTGCAGTGTCGTGCAGAGGTCAAGCGGCGCTTCAAGCGTAATGAACTTCCCCTCTCTCTGCTGCCGGTGGAGAAGGATCCTCTCCTCCATCTCCCGGTCGATGAACTCTGTCGTGGCAAGGTAATAGGGCGTTGCAGCCCCTTTGAACGTGGTTGTGACATACTGCTCCGCGCTGTAGGACTTACCGCTTTTGATGCCGCCGACAAAGAGGGTTTTCATTTGGTTCTCCACGCCATCGGAGCAGAGCCCCGATCGGCTGCGTTGACACTGTGTTCTCTTACGACTCGGCATTTAGTGCCTCGCATGTACTGCATTGTTGATGCTTGTCGGCAGAGGGCCCACGTATTTTGTGTTTTCATCTAGAGCTCCTCTCTCATCAGCGCTTCGACCCGTGCAGTGATCTGCTGCTGGGTGAGCCCCTGCATGTAACCGTAGGCGATCGCCGCACCGGCGCCGACACCCTCCTTGGCCTCACCTTCGTCATAGAGTCTGAGTACGGGGATCACGGCATCTTCGTAGAGGAACGCCGCATAGACGGCCTTGACCCTGAAGGAGAGCTGTTTCAACAGGGCGTTGATGTTGGAGGCGCCGTCTCTGGCGATCCAGCCGGTCGTACAGAGCGTGATGTTGCGCGGGTCGAACCAGATCTCTTCTTTTGTAGAGAGGCGATCGGCGATCAGCAGGGCGGCGGCCATCTGCGTCCCGCCGGCAAGAACGACCTTGAAGCGTTTGGAGGCTTCGAGCATAAAGCCGGCGCTGAAGAGCAGGGTCTGGTCGGCCGTATGACCAAGTTTTTCGTAGATGGACATGTTTGGCCGAATTTTGCTGAGCGCTTTGGCGATGGTCGTCTTTTTGATGGCAAGCGGGGCCTCTTTAAATGAAGAGGCAAAGAGACCGTCTGTTTCCAGACCAAGCGCCATGACAGCAGCCTGTGCCGTTGTCGTGCCTGCCGGGGTACTTTCGCCAAGGATGACATAGTCGCCTGTCGGCCGGTAGCTCTTCGCATAGGCTTTGCCCTTTTCAAATACCGCCTTCGCATCGAAAGCAGTCTCGTCCGTTATGGAGGGAGAAGGCGTCAGACCCAATGCTTCAACGTCTATCTGCTGCGGCAGGGCGTCGAGGCCCAGATCAATGATCTTGAGGTCTGAAAAAGGTGTTAATGTATGCACGGCACGGGTGATGAGCCCCGGTGTCGGAATACCGGTCGCCGTCTCGGCCATGTTCGCGAGACTGAAGACTTTCCCCGTGACCAGAAATTCGGCATCGAGCGTCGGGGTCAGCGGGATCTTGCCCGGGATACCGGCCTGGGTGATCCCCTCGATCTCACAGGTGCGGGTGACCGATGCGGCCAGCAGAAAGTCCGCTTTGCCCTTTGGCAGGTTGCTCTCTCGCTTTTCGGGGAGGGTAAAAATCCTCATGTCTCTCCTAGAACTTCAGTTTCAAGCCGGCGATCGCCGTTGTTGCGAAATTGACAGGGTAGATGGCGTCGTCCTGTATCCATAAACCGTTGCTGTCACCAAACAAGTTATTTATTTTAGCAAAGAGTTCATAGCTTTTCTGTACATAGGTCGCCGAGAGGTCCGTACTCAGGTACGCTTTCTGTTTCTGCATGAAGTTGTTGTTGAAATCGTTGGCCGCGTACGCTTCCGAACGGTAGAGCTGGGTAAGCGCGATAGTGGTGTTCTCCACCGGCAGAAAACTGAAGGTCGCTTTGACGTTGTGGTTGGAAACCCCCGGGAGCTGGTTGCCGGCATAATTGTCGCCGCTTTCAGACTCTTCGTCGATGATCGCCTGGACGTAGTTGTAGTTAAACGTGATATTCAACTGTTCCGAGACGATCCATTTTTCGTAAATATCGAGACCGTATTTGTGCGATTTGTCGATGTTGGTGTTTTTGGCCGTTATATAGGTCGGGTCCGGGTGGTAGTAGATCTCATTCGTCAGATCGACATAATACAGTGCGATCTTAAACTTGTTTTTCGGGCTTATGTAGTTGTATCCCAGCGTGTAGTTGTCGGCCTGCATCGGATCGATGAAACCGTTGAACGTACCGCCGTAGTTGAAGAACCTGTCAATATCCGGCGCCTGGTAGGTGTGCGCGTAGTTGGCAAAGACGGATTGGAGATCGGAGATTTGATAGTTGTACCCGAGTTCGGCACCGCTTAGTGTGTGATCGTCTTTTAGGTTGGCGGCGGCGTCTTTGTATCGGTAGGTGACGTTCTCAAAACGGTAACCGGCCTTAAGCGTCGAGTTTCCGAAGTGCCACTGCGTCATCAGAAAAGCAGCCAGGTTGTCCTTGTCGGTCTTATTGGTACTCCCTTCTCTCTGGCCGTTGAACCCGTCGATGCCGCAGGAGAGTGCAAGCAGGTCGTTCTCGTAGTCGAAACTTCCCTTGAACGCATTGTAAGTGTAGTCGGCGAGATAAGCGTAGGTGATGTAATTTGAGCGTTTCTTTTCCATAGACCCGTCGAGGTTGACGGCCATACCATCGTTGATAAAGTAGCTGACGCCGGCATCAACAGCATCACTGCTGTATGCCTGCTCCGTTGCCGTACTCGGCTGGAACGGGTCGGCTTCGAACGCATCTTTTGACAAGTAACCGCCGTAGATGACTTCGGTTCTTGTCACCGCGGCACCCAGTCGAAACTCCAGGGCTTGAATAGGTGTGTAGGCCAGATTGAAGCCGCCTGTCTTTAAGGCGTTTTTATCCCTGTTCCCGTTGGTATCGATATAGCGGATGCCATCGCTCTTGCTGCGTTCTCCATTGGCTGAGGCCGATATTTTTTCATCGCTGTAGCCCAGGTAGAAAGCGCCGTCGACAGTGCCATAGTTACCGCCATAGATGCTGAGTTCCTTCGCGTTGCTCTTTTTGGTCGTGATGTTGATGACCCCGGCGTTGGCGCCGTCACCGCCTGTGACGATGCCGCTTGACTTGATGATCTCGATCCTGTCGATAGCAGCCGGAGAGATACTGGCAAGAAGCTGCGGGACCATGTCGATGTTGTTCATGCGACGGCCGTTGACCGTGATAACGATGTTCTGATAGCCGTCGCCGATGCCGTAACCGTGCATGTCGAGTTTCTGTGTAAATGGGTTGCCGTAGCTTGGCATCGCGATGACAGACGTCTGCTGGTTTAAAAATTCATAGACGTTTTGGACATGCGCTTTTTCGATATCGTCGGCAGTGTAGACTTCGACAGCATCCGTTGCCGTCAGCTCATCCGTTTCGATGGCCGTCGATGAGACGGTCAAAGGTGCAAGTTTGATCGTGTCGGCTGATGCCGCATAGGCCAATACCGACAGTGCTGAAAGTGAAAGAAGTGTTTTGTTCATTTATAGATTCCTGTTATGTGTTTGATTTGATGAGTAATGATAGGGATCAGCGGCGGAGAAGTGACCGAGTTGGCGTAGAGGTAGGGCTGGACGTATTGTTTGGGTCTGTTGTTATGACGGATACGGTTGCGTGTTATACGGTTGTAAAAGCAGTTACAATGGCCGGCATGGGTCGGGAGGGAGAGGGTGGCGCAACTGAGCAGCTCTTCGAGCTCTTCATCGTCACTCTCTTTCGTCTCCCAGTCCGGCTGGATGAGGTGGGATGCCTGGATGCGCACAGAGGTGGCGCTGAGGTGGTGTTGGACCACTGTCGCCTGTATGGCGGCAAGGGTAAAGTAATTTTTACCGAAACCTTTGGGTGCGCGCATCGTCTCTCCCTTGAAAATATTGCGAATTATAGCCTAATCGGCTGCGAAAAAGAGCCCGCTTCGTTTACTTGGTCTCTTCTTTGAACCCTTCGGTGCTTTCGCTCACCGCACTTTTGGTCTTGCTCCAGGTGTTCTTAAGACCCTGATTGACGTTTTTGAGGTTCTGTTTCGTCTCCTGTTTCGTACAGCCCATGAAAAAGAGCATGCCCAACGAGAGGGTGATTAAAAGTAGTGGTCGCATTGTTGATCGATCCTTGTGGTGGGTTTACGTTGGTAGAAGTATAACAAAATTCTCTTCTGCAACAGAAGGGACGCTCTACGCTATAATTGCGCTGACAAACAGAGCTACAAGGATCGGCATGAAACTCTCGCATCTACGACAGATCGTTGACTATATGCAGCCATTGCAGCATATCAATGCCATCCACCGCATCGGCGACAGTGCTCTCAAGATCGTCTTTGACCGCGACAACATCTTCTACTTCAACATGCAAAAGGGCAACGCCTACATCTCCAAATGCGCCAAAGAGGTACGACGCTCCAAGGTCTATAATGCCCCCTTTGATGTCATCCTCTCCAAACGGTTCAACCGTGCCCGGATCGAGAGCATTGTGCTCCACAACGATGACAAGATCATCCGCATCAAAGCGTCGATCAGCGGTGCCTACAAGGCGCAGAACACGACCTTGCAGCTGGAGTTCACGGGCAAGACGACCAACGTTATCATTTTGGACGATGACGAGATCATCCTGGAGGCCCTCAGGCATGTGGACGCCTTCAGTTCGTACCGGATCATCAAGGTAGGCCAGGAGCTCGTCGCACCGCCCGCGCTGCCGTTCACACCCAAAGAGTATCCGCTTGATGATGTCGAAGCGTTCCTGTTGGAGACCTGCGAGAAAGAGCAGGCGCAGCGTCTAAACAGTCTGAAAAAACAGAAGTCGGCCTATATCGCCAAAAAACTGCAGAAGCTCGAGCGCCTCTACGCCAAACTGGATGACGAGGTGCTGCTGCAGGAGGAGGTCGACAGGCTCCAGCACTACGGCAACCTGGTTCTGAGCAACCTGCATACCGTCAAACCCTACCAGAGCCAGCTGGCTCTGACCGATTATGACGGTACGGTGGTCCATGTCGAGGTCGATGAGAAGATCAGCGTCCCCTCCCGTTATTCGGACTACCTCTTCAAACGGGCGAAAAAGGCGAAGCAGAAGGTGAAAAACCTCCATATCGAGCGCGAAAGTCTTGCCGGCAAGATCAACCACCTCAAACACTTTCTCGACGTGATCCAAAACGCCAAAGATGTGGCGGCCATCAACCTGCTCTTCCCGCCGCGACAGCAGATGAAAAAAGAGAAGCCGAGCGAGTCGTACGAGGTCTTCTGGGTGGAGGGCTACAAGGTGCTGCTGGGCAAAAGTGAAAAGGGGAACATCGAACTGCTCGAGAACGCAAGGGCAAAAGATATCTGGTTTCACATGCGTGACCGTCCCTCCGCCCATGTCATCGTCGTCACCGACAAAAAGAACATCCCCGAAAGCGTCATCCACGAGGCGGCCGGTCTCTGCGTCGATTTTACGATGTTTGAGAACGGGCATTATCTGGTCGACTATACGCAGCGGCGCAACGTCAAGATACAGGATGGGGCAAATGTCCACTATACAGACTATAATACGGTCGACATAATCAAATATTAAAAAGGCAATACCAGATGATAAACATGATGATCGGTTTTTTCAAAGACTATTTCAAGTACAGAGAGGCGGCGAAGAAGCAGCAGCGCTGGATCGAGAAGTACTGCGAGAAGAACAACTACGTGATGAACCCGAGCTGGATGATGGCAACGAACCTCAAAAGCAACCTCTGCGAGATGGAAGCGACCTTCGGCAAGCGCTACTGCCCCTGTTTCGAGCCTTCCGGAGACAAAGAGCTGGACAAAAAGATGATGTGTCCCTGTGAGTATGTCGAAGATGAGATCAAAGAGTACGGGACCTGCCACTGTGCGCTGTTCGGACCTGCCGATCTGGACAAGGCGGGCTGGAAAGCCTCTTCGCAGCGCCTGATGGACGAGTACCAGGTGCCGAAAAACCTCAAAGAGGGTGTCCTCGATACGCGCGGCATGCCGCTTGATCCGCGCCGCGGCCTGCCGATCCCCGATGCCATGCACCAGGTCAAGTCGACGCTCAACGGCTACAAGGGCAAGACGTTGAAGGTGATCGTCGAGCGCGAACAGGAAGCGCTGAACCTCAAAGAGATCGCAGACTACCGCAAGCTCGGCTTCAGTCAGGAAGCCGGCGAAGGGTGTATCGAGGTGACATTGGCGCTTTCCGCCGACTAGAGCAGGTTTTTGGAGAACGTTCTGTACGCAGTGACGCTGCGTTCTGTTTACCGTACATATAACCTTTGTTATTACAATCGCGCAGTTAATTCAGGCAGCTGAAGGCTGCTTTTGTGAGGAAAATATGCGCGCAACTGTCACTAAACTGGTCGAAACCGGAGCGTTTCGCTACTTTATTACCGCCCTGATCATAATCAACGGTATCACGCTTGGTCTGGCGACCTCAAAGCCTGTTCAAGCGGACTACGGCTACCTGCTCGATGGGTTTGACATGATCGTCATCGCGATCTTCACAGTGGAGATCGCGCTGCGCATCTTCGCCTACCGCACGGCATTTTTCAAAGACCCGTGGAGCCTTTTCGACTTCTTTGTCGTGGCGATCTCGCTGGCTCCGGTGAGCGAAGAGTTCTCTATACTGCGTGTGCTGCGTGTCTTGAGACTGTTCAGACTTCTGACCATCATTCCGCAGATGCGTACGATCATCGGGGCACTGGTGAGCGTGGTGCCGGGTATCGTCTCGATCTCGATGGTGCTGATGCTCTTCTTCTACGTCTTTTCCATCATGGCGACAACCCTCTTCGGCGACCATTTTCCGGAGTGGTTCGGCACGCTTGGCGCATCGATGTACACCCTCTTTCAGGTGATGACGCTTGAGAGCTGGTCGATGGGGATCGCACGGCCGGTGATGGAGGTGTTCCCGTTCGCGTGGCTCTTTTTCATCATCTTTATACTCCTGGTGACCTTTGTGATGGTCAACCTGCTGATCGGTATCATTGTCGATGCGATCTTTACGCTCAAAGAGGGCGAAAAAGAGGCGGATGATGTGCCCGAAGAGGTGACAACGGCACAACTTCAGAGAGAGATTTCAGAGCTCAAAACGATGTTGGTGCAGCTGGAGCGGAAACTTTAGCACGGACCTCTGCTTTTTACGAATGCGGGAGGGTTCCAGCGCAAGGTTTGTGCCCCTCTCCCTAACCCAAGCCACACTTCGCTATAATCACGATAATCATCATATATCGAGATAGCGAGAGAGCCATGGCATTGACTAAGATTTACTCCGAACATAAAGAGCGCATTGATACGGCAGTTGTGATACTGGCTGCGATCATTCTAATAGGTATTTTTCACAACTTTATCCTTATCTGGGCGACACTGGGGGTGATCTACCTGGTCGCTTTTCGCGAGGCGAACGCTCTCTTCGGGGTGGACAAAGATGCCAATATCATTTTTGCGGGGGTGCTGTGGATCGCGGCGGCCTTCTACCCCAAACCGGATGACCTGTTTATGGTCACGGCTCTTCTGCTCGCGGCGATCTATGCGTATGATCCCAAGCAGGAGTTCAATAGACTTTTGAGCTTTGTCTACCCGACGGCGGGGATGCTTTTTCTGTTGACGCTCTATGCGGATTTCGGCATTCACAGCATCTTTTGGATGATTCTGACCGTCGGGGGTGCCGATGTCGGTGCCTACATCGTGGGCAAGAGCATGGGGAAGACAAAGTTCTCTCCGACCTCGCCGAACAAGACGCTCGAAGGGGTTGTCGGCGGTATCGCGATCGGGACGCTTCTCGGTCTGTTGGTCGGTATCTCTGTCGTCGGGGGATGGGGCGCATTGCTGATCTCTGCGGCGGTCGCGGCGATCTCCGTCTTCGGCGATCTTTTTGAGAGCTTTTTGAAACGCCATGCCGGCGTGAAAGACAGCGGCAGCTTCCTGCCGGGCCACGGCGGGGCGCTGGACCGCATTGACGGCTATCTTTTCGGAGCGGTCGTGATGGTGGTCCTTTTGCGGGGGCTTGCATAAGGTGATCGTTTTAGGCTCTACCGGATCGATCGGGGTCAACACGCTCGAGATCGCCAAAAAATTCGGTCTCAATGTCGATGTCCTTGTCGCCGGTAACAACCTTACTCTTTTAAATAGCCAGATCGAAACCCATGCACCGACGGTGGTCGTCGTCGGCGAACATGCCGACCCTGAAGCGGTCAACCACCCCAATGTACTTCAGGGCGAAGCGGCTATTTTAGAGGTGATCGAAGCGTCGCAGAGCAAACTGGTCGTTAACGCTTTGGTCGGCTTTATGGGACTGCGGCCGACACTCAAGGCGATCGAGACCGGCAAGCGGGTCGCCCTGGCCAACAAAGAGTCGCTGGTCGCGGGGGGTGCCTTCATCGACATGTCGATGATACAGCCGATAGACAGCGAACACTTCGGGCTCTGGTATCTCAACAACGTCTCCCGTCCCATCGACCGTATGCTGATAACGGCCAGCGGCGGCGCGTTCAGGGACTGGCCGCTTGAGAAGATCAAAAACGCCACGTTGGCGGATACCCAAAAACACCCCAACTGGGCGATGGGGCAGAAGATCACGATTGACAGCGCTTCGATGATGAACAAGATGTTCGAGCTTCTGGAAGCGCGCTGGCTTTTCGGCGAAGGGGAGTATGACGCGCTCATCGAGACAAAATCGATTATTCATGCCCTCATAGATTACAAAGACGGTTCGACGACGGCGCACTTTGCCAAAGCGAACATGCAGCTGCCCATCGCCTATGCGGTGATGGGGCAGGCGGACGAAGAGATCCTGCGGCCGGTCAACCTGCTCGAGGTGGGGTCGCTGGAGTTTCGCGAGATCACAACAGAACGCTATCCGATCTGGCAGATCAGAGAAGAGCTCCTTGCCAATCCGAAGCGCGGCGTCGTGGTCAACGCCGCCAATGAGGCCGCGATAGAGCTCTTCGTAGAGGAGAAGATCGGCTTTTTGGAGATCTCCGAGCGGGTCATCCAAGCTTTTCAGACGTTTACGGAGGAGCCGCAGAACATCGACGAGGTCTTTGCCCTTGATGTCGAGGTACGCCGATACGTAAAGGCGATGTCATGAGAGAGAAGGTCCTTTTACTGCACGGCTGGGGCGGAAGCGACTACCCCCACTGGCAGTCCTGGCTGGCGGGCGAGATCGCCAAAGATTACGGCACGGTGGCTTTTCCGCTTCTGGACCATCCCCATTTCCCGACCAAGAACCGCTGGATGAAGCAGGTCAAGACCCTGCTTAAAGAGTTTCAGCCGGATGTCGTCATCTGCCACTCTCTGGCCAACACGCTCTGGTTCCACCTCTGCCATGAGGGGGAGATCAAAGAGGTTGAACGGCTGCTCCTGGTCGCGCCGCCGCGGCTGGACCTCGAGCTCGATACCATTTCAAGCTTTTTCCCGGTCACGCCTCCGGATTATCTCTTTGCCAAAGAGGCGATGCTGGTCACCTCCACCAATGATCCCTATATGACGGCGATCGAAAGTGTCGATCTTCAAAGTGCCCTGGATATCGAGATGCAGGTCCTGCGGGATGCAGGGCATATCAATGCCGAGAGCGGGTACGGCGAATGGCCCTGGGTCAAAGAGTGGCTGACGCAGGGAAGCAAGAAGAGAGGCGGGAGAGGCGAATGATATTATCGATCGAATTCTCCTGTGATGACAGTTGTTACTGTCGGTCACGTCAAAGCAGCAAAGCCACTTTGCCTACGTTAACACTGGGTTCTACCCAAGGGTATTTCTTTCAGTCTGTTCGGCACAGTGCGCGCGCAGCAGAAGCTGCCAAGGAGCTGTCACCATGGAATTGATCTTATCTATCGAATCCTCCTGTGATGACAGCTCTATCGCCATCACCGATATTGAGACGAAGAAACTGGTCTTTCATAAGAAGATCTCCCAGGAGCTGGAGCATGCCGTCTACGGCGGGGTCGTTCCGGAACTGGCTTCGCGTCTGCATGCGGAAGCCCTGCCGAAGATCCTCGAAGAGTGCGAGCCTTACTTCTCCCAGCTAAAAGCGATCGCGGTCACCAACGCTCCGGGGCTTGCCGTGACCCTGATGGAGGGGATCACGATGGCCAAGGCTCTGAGCCTGACGCTCGACCTTCCGCTGATCGCGGTGAACCATCTCAAAGGACACATCTATTCACTCTTTATCGACAAAGAGGCGATCTTCCCGCAGACCGTCCTGCTGGTCTCAGGCGGACATACCCAGGTCGTCGAGGTCAAATCGCTGGGCGAGATGGAGACGGTCGCGACGACGATGGATGACAGTTTCGGCGAGAGCTTCGACAAAGTCGCCAAGATGATGGGACTGGCCTATCCGGGCGGCCCCGTGATCGAGAAGTTAGCCAGAGAGGGCGACCCAAAACGCTACGGGTTTACAATCCCGTTGCAGCAAAAGAAGCTCTTCGCCTTCTCCTACTCCGGCATCAAAAATGCGGTGCGTCTGGCTGTCGAAGAGGGAAGCGAAGCGGACTACCCCGACATTGCGGCGTCGTTCCAGGAGGTGGCGAGCGAGCATCTGATACGCAAGATCAAAAAGTACCTGGTCGAGCATCCGCCAAAGAACTTTGCCATCGTCGGCGGGGCCAGTGCAAACCTCTACCTGCGTGAAAAAGTCGAAGCGATGTTGGCGCCATACGGTGCCAAACTTCACCTGGCAGAGCTCAAATACTGCTCGGACAATGCCGCAATGATCGGCCGTGTAGCGGTTGAGATGTATAAGGAAAAAGCGTTCACTCCGATGGGCAAACTGCAGGCTGTCCCGCGTACACAACTGTAAATAGGATATTTTTTGTCCTATTCTTAAGTCAAACTTAGCTAAACCAAACCTTAAAGTCGTTAAGTGAACATAGATTTTTTTCTGTGTAAACTCTCGCTATAAAAATTAACAAACAGGAGCCCAATATGGCAACTACTAAATTCAAAGGTACAGACGTAGAACTTCTAGGAAACGAAGTAAATGTAGGCGACAAAGCACCAGCAATCACTGTTGTAAACTCAGATGGTCTTGGTGACGTTGTCGTCGGTGGCGCAACAGGTAAAAAACAACTTATTATCGTTGTTCCTTCACTAGATACTGGTGTATGTGCTACAGAGACTCGTAACTTCAATGCGAAAGCGTCAAGCCTTCCAGATGTTACAACGACTGTTGTTTCTCTAGACCTTCCATTTGCTGCAGGTCGTTTTTGTTCAGCTGAAGGCATTGACAACTTGACTGTTGCTTCTGACTTCCGTAACAAAGAGTTCGCTAATGCATACGGTGTACTTCTTGGTGGATCAGTTCTAGCTGGTGTAACATGTCGTGCAATCTTCGTTGTCAACGAAGAAGGTATCGTAACATACAAAGAGATCGTTCCAGAGATCACTGAAGAGCCTAACTACGACGCTGCACTAGCTGCTGTACAGTAGTCCTGATCAGTAAGAAGAACTCCCCTCTTCTTACTACTTTCCTCCTTAACGGAGGAGACGTTAACCCCACTTTTTATCTCTTTTCATCTTTATTTAACTTTACTCTGATACACTCCTATAACTAAAAATAATACATATTAAAAGATGTATATTCAAGGAATGTTCATGAAAAAAATTCTCTCCATTGCAGCAACATCTGCACTCTTGGCGACAGCAGCCAATGCTGATATAGTGCGCGTTGAAGGTGCCGTCGGTGTTTGGCAAAATACGCCAACAGGGAAGATCACTTACGAAAACAACACGTTTGATGTTGTGGACAATGCCGGTTTTGATACAACGTCGGCGACCTATGCATGGGTCTATCTCAAGCACCCGGTCCCGGTGATTCCAAACGTGCGTCTGGAATATGCTCAGCCGAGTTATGATGCAACTATAACAGAGACTATTAATTGGGGTGGTACTGACTATACAGCAGGTATGACGAATGAACTCTCTTTGACTGAATATGACGCGGTGCTCTACTATAACCTCCTGGACAACACGTTCTGGACAACACTGGATCTCGGTCTGGATGTCAAGCTGATCAACGGGAATTATAAGCTGAGTGACACAGCGGGTGTCTTGGATCCTGTTGACGAAAGTTTCGACCTTGCGATGGTACTGCCTTACATGCGTGCGCGTGTCCAACTGCCGGTGACCAATATCGGTATCGAAGCGATCGCAAGAGGAATCTCGTACAACAATGACAAGGTTGTCGATGCGCAGATTAAGGTCGATTACACGATGGACTTCGTACCTGTTGTCCAGCCGGGATTAGAAATTGGTTACCGTTACCAGCAGATCACTATCGATGGCGGAACACTTGGTGCCGGTGCTGAGCTGGATACGACGTTCTCCGGTGTCTACGGCGGTATCATGGTTCGTTTCTAAACGACCACTCTTACAATATGGGCCTTTCGGCCTATTTACTTCCCACCTTAAAAGCACACTTTTTTAGAAATATAAATGTTGCATAGACAATTGTCTATTTGACTCTCGGTCGAATATTATTCTGTTTTATCAGGGATTATTGACGGAGCGTTCTCTCCCATATAGCGGGTGTCGATGATGACGACCTCGTTTTCCAGCCAGATGCCGAACTTGTCATGCACTTTATGCTGTGCCAACTCCATCAATGCGATCGCTTCATCGAAGGTGCCGTCGCCGAGGTTGACCATAAAGTTGGCATGATGTTCACTGAAGGCCATGCCGCCGATGCGGTGGCCCTTTAAACCGACGGCCTCGATCAGGCGGCCGGCATAGTCGCCCGGAGGGTTTTTGAAGAAGCTGCCGGCACTCGGATCATGCGGCTGGTTGGCACGCATCTGTCTGAACATCTCGATCTTAGCAGCATCAAACCCTTCCGTGATCTCAAAAACGCCTTCAAAGGCGACCTCGTCGATATCGGTTTTCCGGTAACCGTATGTGATCTGGTCACGCAGCCGGTACCCCTCTTTGAAACGGACACTGTGGAGGTGGTTAAAGATCTCGTACTCTTTCAGCCCGGCATTCATCTGCAGCATACCGCCCAGCGTACCCGGCAGGTGGGCGACAAACTCAAAGTTGGCGATGTTGTGCTTTTTGCAAAAAGAGACGATCTTTCCTCCGGGGGTGGCGGTACCGATGAGGAGTCTGTTCTCTTCGATTTTGATGTAGTCAAAAGCTTTTGAGAGTTTCATCAGAGGCGGATGCTGCGGTCCCACCAGCAGGTTGTTTGCCGAACCGATCAGGTAGGCACCATCGGGGTAGTCAAAACTGTCGATCATGTAGACATCGGCAACCGGGCCGACGCGGATGGCGCTGAATTTGGAAAAGTCGATGGATTTCAATGGGAAGTTGCTGCTATTTGCCATCTGCTCTCTGCGCAATGCTAACTATTGCGCAGCTCACTGTACTCACGGGGGATGAGGTACTCTTCGGCCTTGATCAGCGTGTCGTAAAAACCGTGTTTGAAACCGAGCTCAAAGAGCTTGTCGATCGCTTTGAGCTGAAGGGGGCTGAGCTCTACCGAGTCGTCGTTGGCATAGAGCTCAAGGTATTTGTCAAGGGTCGCCCCTTCGATGCGCACCAGCTTCTCTTTGACCAGACGGTCACAGAGCTCCTCTTTTCTGGCGCGGGCCACTTTGACGGCTTCGGTGAGGGTCTTTTCATAGGCTATTGCTTGTGTCAGCGGCAGGGAGCGGCGGATCGCCATGCCGCCAAGCGGCAGCGGCAGCTCTTTGCCGGCAAGTTCCTGCCAGATGTCCCATACCTCACGCTCAACCTCCAGTTCGTCGCCGAAGGTCAGGATGCTTTCATGGATCAAGACACCGGCATCGACCTTGCCGCTTCGTACCGCCTCTTCGATCTCAAGAAAGTCCATATAGACGGGACGCGCCTGCGGGTAGGCGATGCGAAAGAGCATCGCATTGGTCGTGTATTTGCCGCTGAGCGCCACCTTGAAGTTGCGTTTCAGGCTCTTGTCTTTGCGTTTGATGAGTTTGGGACCGTAGCCCTCGCCGAAGCTTACGGCCGTGCGGAGCAGGGCGTAGTCATCTCTGATATGCGGGTAGAGGGCAAAACTGATCGCCGAGATATCGTAGGTCCCTTTGAGGGCTTCAACGTTGAGTGTCTCGATAT
>JBFFKK010000030.1:0-31054 GCA_041555445.1 Sulfurimonadaceae bacterium | reverse complement strand
GGGCATCCGGAAAAGATCATTTTCCTGACGGCAGATGCATTCGGTATCCTGCCTCCGGTCTCTAAGCTGACCAAAGAGCAGGCCATGTACTACTTCTTGAGCGGCTATACCGCTAAAGTTGCCGGTACGGAACGCGGTATCACGGAGCCGGTCGCAACCTTCTCGGCATGTTTCGGCGAAGCGTTCCTGCCACTCCATCCAACCGTCTATGCCAAACTTCTTGGTGAGAAGATCGACAAGCATAACGTTGATGTATTCCTTGTGAACACAGGATGGGCAGGCGGTGCCTACGGTGTCGGTAAGCGTATGAGTATTAAAGATACACGTGCATGTATCAATGCTATCCTTGACGGCAGCATCCACGACTCCGAGTTTGACACGACGAAAACATTCCGTCTTCATGTCCCTAAAACACTGGGTGACATCAACCCGAGTCTTCTTAACCCGCGTAATGCATGGGCTGACAAAGAGGAGTTTGATGCTAAACGTGATGAACTCGCGAGTATGTTTATCGAAAATTTCAAAAAGTATATGACAGAAGACAGTGAGTTTGACTACTCACAAGCCGGGCCACATATCGAGTAAAAGCTACCGCTTCAGTGCAATTTGTGCCGGAGCTCACCTCTCAACGTACATAAGTACATTTTCGGTTTACATCCGACACAACTTACACTAAATCTGAAACTTTTCACAGTCTTATACATTTTATGATGATCTTCGTCATCGTCCACTAATTATTATTTTCCCAAATAAGCTATACTTTCGCAACTAAACAATATGGATTTTTATGGAAGATATGCTCTCAAACTTAGTGACCTATGGTTACATCGGTCTCTTTTTATACTCTTTAGGCGGCGGGTTCGTTGCATTGATGGCGGCGGCGGTTCTGGCATCGCAAGGCAAGATGGACCTCGGTGTTGTCATGGCGGTCGCTTTTGTGGCTAATTTCGTAGGCGACACCCTGCTGTTTTATATGGCACGCTACCACAAAGCCGATATGATGAACTATCTGCGTAAACACCGACGAAAACTTGCCCTCTCGCACATCTTGATGAAACGCCACGGCTACTGGGTCATCTACATGCAGAAGTTTGTCTACGGTATTAAAACGTTGATCCCGTTGGCTATCGGGATTACGAAGTACCCCTTTGTCACCTTTACGATCAACAACTTTTTTGCGACCATTGTCTGGACGGTGGTTGTCGGTTTCGGAAGCTATTTAGCCGGGAATGCGCTGATGAGCGGATATCACGTTGTCGCTGAAAGACCTTACCTTGCGCCGGTAATCCTGGTGACGATTGCAGGTGTTATCTGGTTCTATATGTCCTGGGCTACCAAGAAGCGATAGGCAACACTTTTTTACAATTTTTTGATCTTCATGATCTCATCACGAAGACGCGCGGCCTCTTCAAACTCCAGGTTCTTGGCAGCGTATTTCATCTTGGCGTTCAGCTCATCAAGTAGTTTTTTGCGTTCTGCCTTCGGCATCTTGTCCGCTTTTTTACTTTTGGCGTAGAGTTCGCCGGCATCGTCGACTTTAAGGTCGGTGTCCAAGAGACGTTTGACCGTTTTAGGTGTGATACCGTGCTCTTTGTTGTAAGCCATCTGCAGCTCCCGGCGGGCAGTAGTGGTGTCCATTGCCCGTTGCATCGAGCCGGTGATCTTTTTGGCATAGAGAATGACGCGTCCCTCTGCGTTTCTGGCACCGCGGCCAATGGTCTGGATCAGTGCCGTCTCCGATCTCAGGAACCCCTCTTTGTCGGCATCCAGAATGGCGACGAGGCTCACTTCGGGGAGGTCAAGTCCTTCACGAAGAAGGTTTATCCCGACCAATACATCAAAGTCACCGGCCCGCAGCCCGCGAATGATCTGATTGCGTTCGATGACATCGATATCCGAGTGCATGTATTGGATCTTGACACCCAGGTCGGCCATGTATTTGGTCAGCCCCTCCGCCATTTTTTTCGTCAGTACGGTAACCAGGACCCTGTCACCTTTGGCCACCGTTTTGACAATCTCATCGTGCAGGTCTTCTACCTGGTTCTCAGAGTCTTTGATGGTAATAGGCGGGTCCAACAGGCCGGTGGGACGGATAACCTGTTGCGCTTTGACCGCTGAGAGCTCCAACTCGTATTCGGCTGGCGTTGCCGAGACAAAGAGATAGTGCGGGGCTTTGTTGATGAACTCGTCAAGTTTGAGCGGACGGTTGTCGAGGGCGCTGGGCAGGCGGAAGCCGTAGTCGACCAACACCTCTTTACGGCTTCTGTCACCCGCATACATACCGCGGAATTGCGGAAGCGAGACATGGGATTCATCAACGATGATCATGTACTCGTCATGATGCAGGTCAAAGTAGTCAAGCAGGGTGTAGGGTGCTTCACCAGGTTTCTTACCGGTAAAAAGACGGGAGTAGTTTTCAATACCTTTACACATGCCTGTCGTCTCCAACATCTCCAGGTCAAACTCTGTCCGCTGTTTCAGACGCTGTGCTTCAACGAGTTTGTTCTCTTTGAGAAAATAGTCCAGTCTTTCATCGAGTTCCTCTTCCATCCGTTTTATCGCGACAGAGAGCTTCTCCTGACCTACCGTGAACTGGCTGGTCGCATAGACGGTAAATTTTTTGTGATCTTCGAGTTTTTTATTCGCAAGCACCTCAAAGGAGTAGATCGCTTCGACTTCGTCACCGAAAAATTCAATGCGGATCGCTTCGTCCTGCATATAGGGAGGGTAGATGTCGATGACATCGCCGCTGACACGGATGTGGCCGCTGTCAAAATAGGTGTCGTTACGGGCGTATCCCATGTCTATCAGTCTAAGCAGCAGTTTTTTCTGGGAGATCTCATCGCCGACCTCGATGCTTTGTACCATCTTCTCATACTCTTCAGGGTCACCCAAACCGTAGTTGGCAGAGACCGATGCAATAACGATGACATCGTCGTAAGAGAGAAGGTTGGCGGTTGCAGAGAGCCGCATACGCTCCAGCTCGTCATTGATGGCACTGTCTTTTTCGATAAACAGGTCTTGACGGGGAATGTACGCCTCGGGCTGGTAGTAGTCGTAGTAGGAGATAAAATACTCAACGTGGTTGTCCGGAAAAAAGGATTTAAACTCACTGTAGAGCTGGGCAGCAAGGGTCTTGTTATGGGTCATGATGATGGTCGGCATCTTGACGCGCTCTATAGTCTTTGCCATGGTATAGGTCTTACCGCTTCCGGTCACGCCCTCGAGCGTCTGGTAACGGTTGCCTTTCAAGATACTCTCGGAAAGCGTCTTTATCGCCGTAGGCTGGTCACCTGCGGGTTCGTACTCGGTCTTTACTTTGAACTCTGCCAATTTTTACCTTCAAGTATTGATTATGTGTCATATTATTTCGGCCCTAAATGGCGCAAATATATTTGTTGGGAACATTAAAACTATTTAATATCATTCGTTATGCACTTTATGATAAAATTATATCAGATTGCGATAACAACAATTAATTTAACATCAATGAGTAAGAATGCAAGAGTCAACCACTTTACAAAAATTAGGCCAAAAAGTAAGCCAGATGTTGCGCAACTATGACGAATTACGTATGGAAAATGCGCAGCTAAAAGAAAATATAGAGCAGTTGGAGTCAGAAAAAATATCCAACAATGCGCGAGTAAAGCAGATGGAAGACGAGTTGCTTGAAAAAGACAGAGAGATCGAAGAGATCGTCAACAAGATCGAAAGTATTTTAGGTTAATAACAGCGTTATGAGACTGAAAACGGGAGTAGGTAAATGAGTAAAAAAGTATCGCTTACCGTCAACGGCAGCCGTTTTGACATTGAGTTGGAAGATGCTTTTGCCCAATATCTGGTCAAACAGATGAAGAACGACTTTAACACGGACGGCAACAACGATGCCAAAACACTTCTCTATGCCTATGTCCGAAAAAATGCGGAACTTTTTAAACAGGAAGAAGAGCTGTTCAAGATTTTGGACAAATTCAATGATGAGATATAACGAGTCTATATTATTAGCACAACATGACGTTGTAAAAGGAAAAAGTGTGAAAAAGATCTTCACTATAAGTGCATTAGTTTTGTTGATGGTCACCGGCTGTTTTCAAGAGCCTGATATGAGGCCCGGCCTTTACTGTGTTTTAAGCGGTGTCATTGATGGTAAAACAGGCAAGCTTGTCCAAATTAACAAAGAAGATGCGATAAAGAATGATTTTGAATACCATTTCCGTTTTAAACACAACAATACAGTTTCTGTTCACAGTGCAGATGTTGAGATGGGCACAGATATTTATGTGCCAGATAAAAATATGACTAGAAGTTACTCTTTGAAAAGAGGGAAAGAAGTCGACAGAGACATGAAGTTCCAATTTACTGAAGCATTCGATAGCGTTGAGTTTTTGATCGTAAGTGAGGGCACAAAGTACCTTTTTGACTGTTCACAGGCGAAGTGAAATTCGGCAGTTGACTGAACTTGAGCTTGTGCTGAAAATCCTTCAGCAAGCTATAAGAATAGTTGTTCCATAATAAATCTTAAGGTTGCAAGAGTAGCCAAATTTTTTAGATTTAAGGAGTTCTTTATGAAAAGAGCTGGTTTTACAATGATCGAATTGATCTTCGTTATCGTTATCTTGGGTATTTTGGCAGCGGTTGCGCTTCCTAAATTTGCCGGTGTTTCTGATCAAGCAAATGCACAGAAATGTAATGCGTTTGTTGGTACACTAAACCGTACAGTGGGTGCGTCTATGTGGTCTCAGTCAATTACAGACGGAAACAGTGGTTCTATCATTAACACGTTGTACGATACAGATGACTTCATCAATCAAGATGATATTCCATTAGAGTGTCTTGCTACTGGTGTTACTGCAGGTACAGTATCTAATACGGTTGTATTGCCAACGAGTACGGGTGGTACAAGAACAATTTCTACTCCTACATTCGGAACAAGTACATACGAGATGAACGTTACAGATGGTAATATCTCTGATGCACCACGTTGGACTTGGACAAAAACAAACTAATTTTTAGTTGTTTTTTTCTTCTAAATTCCTGGGCAACTGCCTGGGAATAAATTATATTCTTTCTTGCACGTTTCTTTCAAATCATTTTCTCAGTTTCAAATTGTAATTATATACGCGGATACAGCGCTATTATAAGTCTCTATAGATGCAGATGTATTTAATGCCTGTCTTATGTAAATATATATATAGGCTGAATAGTGGTAATGAAGGTTATAGATGAACATATAAATAAAGAAATGTTTTTGTTAAACAATGATATAGTTAAATATTATAAAAAGAGTGCATGCATTGCATAAAAAGGTTAAGAAATGAAACGAAATGCATTTACGATAATAGAGCTTATCTTCGTGATTGTTGTATTGGGGATTTTGGCAGCCGTAGCTATCCCGCGTATGGGGTCCAATATGGAGCATGCGCAGGTTGCAAAAGCGCAGGGTGATGTCGCGGCACTTCGTGCAGCAATTGCCAGCGCCCGTCAAAAGATGCTGGTGACAGGCTCAAACGCCTACCCGACTGCACTGGACCACCTTGCTGGGGCATCTGCGAACGGTGACCCTCTTTTTGATCATAATGGTACGGCCACAATGGTCATCTTGACATATCCATTATACTCAAATGTAAGTTCTGGAAACTGGCGAAAGACTGCGAATAATACGTATGCTTTTAAAGTAATCGATACAGATGTTTTATTTACATATGTAAGCAGCGGAGTGAACGGTGGTCGGTTTGATTGTCATGGCTCAAATGCAGGTGCAGCACTAGATTATTGTAAAAAAATCACTGAATAATCTCGACGCTCTCTTAATAAATAAGTATAAATAGATCTAAAATAAAGGATATATTTGTACTTTTATGAAATCGCACTGCTTAACTCGCCTCTCACACCTTTAACTTATTCCTTCAACACTGATGTAGATGTCGGTCGTGTTGTGAATCTTTACCTTCGCAACCGTTCGATTAATGGTGTTGTCGTCAACGCTGTTTCTAAACCCGATTTCCAGACATCAACCATAGTATCTATAACTTCAAACTATTATTCTTCGATACAGATGTCGATGGCAAAATTTATGGCCGAATACTATTTCTGTTCGCTGGGAGAGGCACTGAACCTCTTTGTCCCTTTCGAAGAGAACACTTCTGCAACAAACGTCGAAACAGAACAAGCGGGAGTAATAAAGAGCGATATCGTATTGTCACAAAAACAGTGTGAAGCGCTTGACTTTCTACAACAACACTCAGTGGCGCTGCTGTTTGGTGACACCGGCTCGGGCAAGACCGAGATCTATATGAAATATTTTGAAGAGGTCCTGTCGCAAGACAAACGAGCGATCTTTTTGATGCCGGAGATCTCATTGACACCACAGATGCAGATTCGTCTTGAAGAGCATTTCGGCGATGCGGTGGTGATGTGGCACTCCAAGGTGACGAAACCGCAGAAAAAAAAACTGCTTGAGCGCATTTACAACGGCTCGGCGAGGATCATTGCGGGAGCACGTTCCGCGCTTTTTCTGCCGGTAGATGACCTGGGACTTATTGTCGTTGATGAAGAGCATGATGACAGCTACAAATCCAATGCCCGTCCGCGCTACCATGCCCGTGATATGGCGATCTACATGGGACGTTTACAGAAAGTGCCGGTTGTGCTTGGCAGCGCAACACCTTCGATGAACACTTATGTGAAATTTCCGCATGTCAGACTCAAGGGTGGTCATTTTTCATCCAGTAGGGAATTTATATTTGAGTCGTCTCGTGAAGCGATTACCACGAGCGTGGAATCCGCCATCATCCAGACGAAAGCAAATGCGGAACAGGCGATGCTCTTCATCCCGACGCGCGCCAATTTCAAGTACCTTATCTGTGAAGCCTGCGGGCATACACATTCCTGCCCCTACTGCAGTGTCGGCATGAGCGTGCACCGTAAAAGCAATGCCATAAAGTGTCACTACTGCAACTTCTCGGAGCGTATCCCTTCAGCGTGCAGTGAATGCGGCCATGAGATGCTGACGTCCAACCGTTTGGGTACGGCGGAAGCCGTCCATTTTTTTGAGGAGAACTATCCGCAGATCCGTGTTGGGCAATTCGACCGTGACGCCGTCAGCACCCAGAACAAACTTAAAAAACTGCTCAAAGCTTTCAATGCAAAAGAGATCGATCTTCTGATCGGGACGCAGATGCTCTCCAAAGGGCACGACTACCATGACGTGACACTGGCCGTCATCCTGGGGCTTGACAATCAGCTCAACATGAGTGACTACCGCGCAAGAGAGAAGACACTCTCGCTCTTGATCCAGATTGCCGGACGCAGCGGGCGTAAAAAAGCGGCCAGAGTGTTGGTCCAAAGTTACAACAGAGAGTTTTTTGAACCCTATTTGGGCAACTATGAACAGTTTCTCGAAGACGAAAAACAGTTTCGTCAGAACCTTTACCCGCCATATAAGAAGCTGGCACGTGTCCTGTTTGCACACAAATACGCGAACAGAGCCGAAGAGGCGATGCAGAAGATGGTGGATGCGCTTCGTCAGTTTCCGGCAGTCGAGATCATCGGTTACGGTGTCTCGCAAATAGAGAAGATCGCCAACAAATACCGCTATCAGATCTTGCTCCGCGCGGATAAGAGTACGGACTTGATACAGGCGCTCAAAGCGAGTCAAGTCGACCTGGCCGAGATCGATATGGATCCGATCGAGTTTATGTAAGAGTAGCACCTTTCAACATAAAGTAGAGATGATTGATCCGTATTACGGCCAGTTTAATCTTCTTTAACATTTAAAGTTGTATGATGAAAATATCTACATCGTAAAGAGTACGTATGAAAAGAGATTGGTCTGTATTCCGAATCACTGTTTTGCTTTATGCCATCGTTGTATTGCTGCCGTTGAATTATTATTTTGCCAACCACTCGTTTGAGAGCATGCGGAGTGACGGTGTGACAATGAAGCGTCTGGTCTACATCAACGGGACAATACAACGTGTCATCGGGATGGAAGATGTCTCGCAGCGGCAGGAATTGATTGATGGGGTGGAACGCGCCTTAAAAGCGATCGATCGTGATTTTCTGCAAGCTGCAAGCAATGCCGAATATGTAACGTTGTTTCGTGCAAATGAGCAGTATAACACGATGATCGAGGCTTGGATAAGCCTTAAAATGGTGTTTGAAGAGCAGGATCTGGCCAAGCCCCTGGGCGATGAATGCTGGAGAGAGGTCAACAGTTTTTCAAACATGGCCGAAGAGATGCTCGCATATAAAAGTGAGACCATGCTCGACAGGCTCTACCTCTCTCTGATCTTTACGATGCTCACAGTAATAGCATTGGTGTTTTTCATCAGGCTCTATATCCGTATTCAGATCAAAAAACATTCGATTCACGACCATTTGACGGGACTCTATAATAAAAAATATTATAACGAGGCGCTGCAAAAAGCCAAATTGCTTGCAACACGCCAGGGGAGCCCTCTCTCGTTATTGGTCCTATCGTTCGACAAGTATGATGAGATCAGCAAGAGTATCGATAAGAAGCAGTTTGAGGCATTTCTGGTTGAGTTCAGCAACCAGTTTCGTGAATTTTTCAGACAGAGTGACACGATCTGCCGGATCGAGGCCAACTGTTTCGTTGCGATTACGCCTGACGCCAATATTGAGAATGAACAAAAACTGGCGCTTCGTTTGGAAAAACAGCTGAACATACACCAGTTTGACCTGAAAACGGCTGTTGAACTGCGGATCGGTGTCGCCAGTTATCACAAAGATAGCGGCATGCCGCTTTTGGAAGAGGCCCAGGAGGTCATGAAACGAAATGGCCCGGTCAGTATAGGCGGTCTATTATGAAACGAAGTGCTTTCACAATTATAGAATTGATTTTTGTAATTTTTATTGTAGGTATTTTAGCGGGGATCGCAGTTGTAAAAATGGGCGGTATGTCTGACCGCGCCAGAGAAGTACAGCTGAAAGCTTTTGTTGGTACATTAAACCGAACGTCCGGAGCAGGTTTCTGGTTCCGCTCGATGGAAGACGGCTATGAAGGCAATGTCTCCAACCCTGCCTATGATTTGGTCATCGATCAATATATTGAGATAGTGCCGGGCTATTCTACGGGCCCGTCTCTGGTCAATTGTAATGCAGCAGGAGACGGTGTATTTTTAACGTACCCCTTAGCATTTGTTTATGAGATACATTGCGAAAACGGGACAAAGTTTGAAGGCCCAAGATTTAGATTGTATAACGTTGATGAAAGCCTGTATATAGACTAAGATTTCAGAGGCGTATTAGCTCTTTTCTCTCAACTCTCTCTAACGCACTTCACGTTAGAATCCTTTTATTAGAGGAACTAAAAATTTATGATTGAACGTGTAAAAACAAAACAGATATTTGTCGGTAATGTACCTGTCGGTGGGGATGCCCCGATCTCGGTGCAGTCGATGACCTATTCGCAGACGCGTAATGTCGAAGAGACAGTGGCGCAGATCAACCGTCTGCACTTTGCCGGCTGCGATATCGTTCGTGTTGCCGTACCGGACATGGAAGATGCACTGGCGCTCAAAAGCATCAAAGAGCAGATTTCGCTGCCGCTTGTCGCGGACATCCATTTTAACTACAAATTGGCGCTTGTCGCAGCGGAGGTGGTGGACTGTATCCGTATCAATCCCGGCAATATCGGTGAACAGTCGCGCGTGAAAGACATCGTCAAAGCGTGTCAGGAGCGCAATATCCCCATCCGCATAGGGGTCAATGCCGGTTCGTTGGAGAAGCAGTTTGAGAACAAGTATGGTCAGACGGCGGAGGGGATGGTCGCTTCGGCCGAGTACAACATCAAGTTTCTCGAAGACCTCGGTTTCAGTGACATCAAGGTCTCTCTGAAAGCGTCGGATGTTCAGCGTACCGTCGATGCCTACAGAATGCTACGACCCAGAAATGAATACCCATTCCACCTGGGTGTTACGGAAGCCGGGACCATCTTCCATGCGACGATAAAAAGTTCGATCGGGCTTGGAGCGCTGCTGCTTGACGGTATCGGCGACACAATGCGTGTTTCGATCACGGGTGAGCTGGAAGAGGAGATCAATGTCGGCCGAGCTATTTTAAAAGACAGCGGTGCCATGGCAGAGGGGCTGAACATCATCTCCTGTCCGACCTGCGGACGTATCGAAGCGGACTTGGTCAGTGCCGTCAGCGAGATCGAGGAACGTACCAAGCACATTAAAACGCCGTTGAACGTATCGGTAATGGGATGTGTTGTCAATGCCATCGGAGAAGCGGCCCATGCGGACGTTGCCATTGCCTACGGCAAAGGCAAGGGGTTGGTTATGGTCAAAGGCGAAGTCGTTGCCAATCTCGATGAAGGCGAGCTCGTTGAGCGCTTTGTGGCCGAGGTAGAGCAGATGGCAGAAAAAAATGAGAAGGAGAGCTAATGGAAGAGAGCTTGTACAATTTAGCGTTTGAACGGTCCATTTTGAGCTCGATCATTTTTGAGCCGACACAGTTCGACGATCTGGAAAATGTCTTAAAAATGGAAGATTTTTATCTGCCTGCACACCAGGACATATACGGGGCCATAAAAGTATTGGTGCATCGTGACGAACCGATCGATGAAGAGTTCATCAAAAAAGAGCTGAGCCAAAAGAAAAAGTTTGACGAGGCGGTGATGCTTGACATCCTCTCGGCGAATCCTATCTCCAATACTGCCGCCTATGTCAAAGAGGTGAAAGACAAAGCGCTAAAACGCCATCTTCTGACCTTGACGACCGAGATCAAACGTGTCACGCTTGAAGAGGAGTTGCCAAGCAGTGATGTTGTCGATATGGTTGAGAAGAAGCTGTATGAGATCACGCAGGATTCGCAGACCAGCGACTTCAAAGATGCGGATCGTGTGACGATCGATACGATGAACTATATTGCCGAGATGAAAGCACGCGGGAACACGGTGCTTGTCGGCGTCGATACCGGGTTTGAAGAGCTCAACAAGATGACCACCGGTTTCGGTAAGGGTGACCTCGTTATCCTTGCGGCAAGACCGGCGATGGGGAAAACCTCATTTGCACTTAACATTGTCCAGAACTTGTTGGACAAAGGTAAAGGCGTTGCCTTTTTCTCACTGGAGATGCCGGCTGAACAGCTTATGCTCCGTCTGCTGAGTATCAAGACCTCTATCGGCCTTCAGAAGTTGCGTGTCGGCGACATGAATGATGACCAGTGGTCACGTCTGAACGCCGCGGTTGAACAGATGCAGCACTCCAAACTTTTTGTAGACGACCATGGATCGGTCAACATTAATCAGCTGCGTTCAAAACTTCGTAAACTCAAAGGCAAACACCCTGAGATCGAGCTTTGTGTCGTGGATTACCTGCAGATCATGAGCGGTACAGGCAATCAGGACCGTCACCTTCAGGTGAGTGAGATGTCCCGCGGGCTCAAGATGCTGGCACGTGAACTGGAAATGCCGATCATCGCGCTTTCGCAGTTGAACCGTGGTCTGGAATCGCGTAACGACAAACGGCCGATGCTGAGCGATATCCGTGAATCGGGTTCGATCGAGCAGGATGCCGATATCATCATGTTCGTCTACCGCGACGATGTCTACCTCTATAAAGAAGAGAAAGAGCGTGAAAAAGCGGCAAAGGCTGAAGGTAAAGAGTTTACCCCGACTTATGTCGAAAAAGAGGAAGAGGAGGCCGAGATCATTATCGGCAAGCAGCGTAACGGACCGACCGGGCATGTGAAACTGCTTTTCCAGAAGAAGTTGACCCGGTTTGTGGAAAAACCGGCCTACAACGCTGTCGAGGTGACGTATGAGAATGTGGATACGACGTCGGCGCAGATGAACGTAAGTATGCCGACAATTTAAACGGACTCGCTTTTGGGCAAGGTGTTGTCTTTTGGTAGCAACATGTCTATGCAAAAACTATATCAAATTTAGCCTTTTAAAACTTTATATATCAAAATAAAACAAAAAATGTTATAGTGATTCACTCTTTTTGATTGGACTGCTGTGGTATTGATAAAGCCGTTACTGTTGCACGGGCGTGCATATGTGTATTTTCTTCTCTTCTCTGCCGTCCTGCTTCTTGTTTCATTATCGATCGAATTCTATCATTATGCGCAATTGACACAGTTTGATGACGCCGTTATTGAGGCCAACGTAGTGAAACACTATCAAAAGAGTAAAGCAGGTAAAAGGTATGCGGTCTTAAAACTCCGGACGGAGCATGGTGCACAGTTCTATATCACCTCGAAAGCGCCGTTGAAAGAGCTTGTCGGACACCGCTCCAAAGTGTGGATAAAGACCAAATATATCAGTTTTTTTGACTATCTGGAGGGCTTTGCAACCAAAGGCAGTGTCATCTCCATCTCCAGAGAGAAAGCAGCTGTCTTTGAACTGGGTCATGTTTTGGATTCAGCTCATGAGAGCCGAGCCGTTGCACAGATATACGGGGCGCTCTTCTTTGCACTGCCTCTCAGCAGCACGCTGCAGGAGCGTTTTTCTATGCTGGGCGTTTCGCATCTGCTGGCCATCAGCGGGTTCCATCTGGGTGTATTGAGTTTTATCCTCTTCGCCCTGTTTCGTCTGCCTTATACACAACTTCAAAAACGTTTTTTCCCCTACCGCCACCGCAACAGGGACCTTTTTATTTTAGTGGCGATAACGTTGGGCGTCTATCTGCTGTTTTTGGGCAATGTCGCGTCGCTGATGCGCGCTTATGCGATGTTGATCGTGGGTTACTTCCTGTATGACAGAGGGCTGAAGATCGTTTCGATGCAGACACTTTTTGTCTCCTCGGTCCTTTTGCTTTCCCTCTGGCCGGGACTCTTTTTCTCGACAGGTTTTTGGCTCTCCGTCACCGGGGTCTATTTTATCTTTTTGTATCTGCGCTACTTTAATGGCTGGCCCAAATACGTCACGTTTGCGGTGCTGCCGGTCTGGGTCTATTTGGCGATGAGCCCGGTCGCTCTGGTCTTGTTCGGAAACTACAGTCTCTACCATCCGCTCTCAATTATCTGGAGCACCTTGTTTACGCTGTTCTATCCTTTGGCACTTCTTTTGCATCTGGTGGGGTATGGCGAGAGCATGGATTCGATACTCATCATGTTTTTGACCTACGGGATTGACGGCAGACATTTTGCACTCTCGCCGTACTGGCTGATACCCTACGGCCTTCTGGCCCTGGGAGCACTCTATCACAAGAGGATATTCTTACTGCTGTTTCTTGTTGTGTCTGGAATATCCGTAGCTGCGGTTTACCAGGTAGCATAGCCGCAGGCCGTAGACAAAGATGATCCAGGAGAGATAGACCCAGGTCAGTGCAAAAATCGTGACGGCAAACGGTCCATAGATCGTGCTGGTCGCTTTGGCAAAGAAGATGTAATGGACAAAGACGGCTTTGGAACTGCTCCAGATCAGCATCGAGATAAAGGAACTGATCGCGGCCGACTTGTAATAGACATAGACATTGGGTGCGATCTTGTAGATCAGGAAAAAGAGCGTCCACTCGATGATATAGGGAAGCAGGGTCGAGACTTCGACAACGTTATTGTCCGTAAAAGAGTGGATGAACTGGTTGATCGAACTGGTCAGATAAAACGAGACGAGCAACCCGATCGGCACAAGAAAGACAAGTACAAGATAGGTGGCCATCGTTTTGAGGTAGCTGTGGTCTTTGGCTTTGAAAATAGCGTTGACCACATAGGAGAAGTTGATGAAAAAGAGCAGGGAGATAAAGAGCGTCAGAGAGAGACTGATCATGCCCAGTTGCGCCGAATTTGCGATGAAAGTGTCGATATACGTGGTGATCGCCTCCGTCTGCCCAGGAAGAAGGTGCTCGATCATAAAGGCTTTGAGCTCGTTATAGTGCTCTTCAAAACGTTCCAGCCGCGGAATCAATGAGAAGACGATAACAAGCAGGGGAACAATCGTTGAGATGGTATAGAAACTGAGGCTGGCAGCATAATAGGTCAACTCATCATCAAACAGTTTTTTGACGAAAAAACGGCTATGCCGATAATAGTGATTGCGTTTGATACTCTGGCTTAGTTGCATGGGTTATTGTAGCACAAGTCGTGTTGCGGCTTCTCTGCCGAATGAGACCGGCCGATCCAAAAGATCGGACTGTCGCTTGGGTGTATTTGCTGCTTTCAAACAGGTATGTACCGGGTGAGGGGCTTAGTCAAGACCCATTTTGTTCGGGTTGAGGATGTTGTTAGGGTCAAATGCTTTTTTGATGGTCTTGAAAAGGTTCATCTCTTCATCCGTAAACGCCATATGCATATAAGGCGCTTTCGCCAGACCGATACCGTGTTCACCGCTCAGTGTCCCACCCAGGTCGATCGTTGCCTGGAAGACCTCTTCGATGGCTTTGTAACCGATCTCCACCTGTTCAGGATCGCTTCCGTCCACCATCACATTGGTGTGGACATTTCCGTCACCAGTGTGGCCGAAGCATGGGATGTTGATCTTGTACTTTTCTGCGATCTTGTTGAACTCTTTAAGCAGTTGCGGAAGAACGGCACGCGGTACGGTGACATCTTCGTTGATCTTTTTGCTGCCGTAGATCGAGAGGGATTGTGAGGCACGTCTTCGGGCAAACCAGAGGTCAGCCGCCTCCTCCTCATTTTTTGCAATAACAAAGTCATTACAGCCGTTCTCTCTGAAGACCTTCTCTATCTGGGCAAGTTGAAAGTCAAGATCACTCTCAAGGTTGCCGTCCACGTCGGTGACCAGAATCGCGCCGGCATCAACCGGCAGACCTTTGTTGTAGGTCTGCTCCACCGCACGGATAGTCTTGTTGTCCAAAAATTCCATGGCCACCGGGGTGACACCCGAGGCCATGGTCTTATAGACCGCCTCCATCGCCGAGTTTACCGTGTCGAAAATACCCATGGCCGTCTTGGTCATCTTGGGTTTTGAGAGCAGTTTGAGCGTCACTTCGGTCGTAACGGCAAGTGTCCCCTCCGAAGCGATCAGGATACCGGCGATGTTGTAGCCGGCCACATCTTTGATGGTCCGTTTACCGGCTTTGATGATATCGCCGTTGGGCAGGACGGCACGAATGGCCATGACATAATCTTTGGTAATGCCGTATTTGGCGGCGCGCATCCCGCCGGCATTTTCGTTGACATTGCCGCCGATGGTCGAGTAGTTCTGGCTGGCAGGATCCGGCGGATAGAATAGGCCGACCTCTTCGACCGCTTTTTGGAGGTCCATGTTGATCACACCCGGCTGGACGATGGCAACCATGTTCTCCATGTCGATCTCAAGGATCTTGTTCATATGTTTTTCAAACGCGAGAACAATGCCCCCCTTGCTTGGAAGCGCACCTCCGGTAAACCCCGAACCTGCACCGCGGGGAACGATGACAATACCATGTTCATTACAGTACTTCAGTATGGTGCTGACATCCTCTTCGTTTCTGGGAAAGAGAACGGCGTCAGGTTCAAAGTGTGCGCGTGTTGCATCATAGGAATAGGCGATTAGGTGCGCTTTGTCACTGTAGACATTTTCCTTGTCTAGAAGTTTTTCAAAAAAGTAAATATGCGGATGGTCTAACATGGTTACTCCTTAATGTTAAAATTTTTGATCAGATCGTGTTCAGGCGCTTTCAATGCGTTGATATAGTCGTATAACATCTTTGAGTCGCTGTTATGCTCCACTAACAGTTCAAGATAGTGGGGATCATACGCCTCCAAAGGACGGCTGGCTTCTCCCCATACCCACCAGGAGGTGGCGATCTCTTCGACCCGGGAATAAAACGGAAGTTTGACGTTCTTCACCTCCAGTTCGACAGGCGTCAACTGGATAAGGCGCATTGTCTGGCAGTCCAATGTAAAGAGTGCATTGTTGACATAGGTGTACAAAAGCCCTATTTCGGCCAGGGTACAGTAACCCGAAATATCCTCTTTGAACGGTGTCGGATGCGCCTGGTATGAGAGATAGGTGGCAAAGTTGTCCGGGTGGATCCATTCAACACCGCGAATGTTCTTGGTGATAATGTGATAGGTATCTTCGTCTGGCGCAAGCAAAAGAGCACGGGAGTAACCAAAAGCGAGAATCACTTCGTCGCCAACTTCCGCACGCCAGTTGCCATTGGGCAGGGAGTTCTGTTTCAGCCCCTCATATTCCGACAGGGCCAATGTGGCAACGCCCGAAACGGCATCATACGATTCGACAAAAGCGTCCGCAACGATGACACTGTGCTCATTTGTAAAGTGGCGGACAACAAAACCATGGACACCGTTGGCGATCGTTTTGACCTTAACGGTGGCACTTTTGCCATCGTCGCTGACAGATTGAACGGGCATATGAAGTTCAGCCGCATATATAAAGAGGGGGAAAAGAAAAAGCAATAGAAATTTTTGCACAAACAGTCCTGACAATTTTAGGTATCGGTGAATTATAGCCCAGTTTATCTTTGTCTAGACCAAGATAACGGAGCTAGCGAAAAAATTGAAAAACCATACGGATAATTTTGTGAGAGTACCGAGGCAGAGGGAAGATTAGCTCTTGGTAAGCAAAGTTTCGATACCCTTACAAAAATCTAAGAACAGGGTCATCATCAAGCCCTGAAGAGTCTTGGAAAGGGTAGGTATGCATCGTCTGTTTCTATTGATCTTGCTCCCTCTTTTTCTGAGTGCTTCGCGCGCAGAATATCTGCGCTGGGAAAACGGGATGACCTATCTGAGCTTTCTGGCCAAAAACGACCTGCCGTCGCGTCCTCTCTACTGGAACCTCGACAGAGAAGACCGCATCATAACCGAAGAGATCTACAGCGGTGTCGGGTATCAGGTGCTGCGTGACGACAACGACATCATTGAACAGGTCCTGATCCCGATCTCTGACGAGCTTCAGCTCCATATCTATCAAGATAAAAACAAACACTACACGTTCGAAGCGATCCCTGTCATCTATAACACACAACGTATCGCCTTTACAACGACAGTGGAGAGCAACCCCTCTGCCGCTATCTACAATGCCACCCACTCCAAGCGGGCGATGAGTGCTTTTATCAGCGGGTTTAAAAAATCGATCAACTTTGCGCTGCATGTTCAAAAAGGCGACCCTATCGTTATGATATACGATCAGAAATACCGTTTCGGAAAGCCGTTCTCCATGCCGCGGCTTCAACTGGCAAAGATCCAGCTTAACGGCAAATGGCATGGCGTGTATCTGGGCCCGAACGAGCGTTACTATGACGCCAAAGGCCGTGAAGTCGAAGGGTTCCTGCTCGGCAATCCTGTCCTGGGTGCGCGTATCAGTTCAGGTTTTACGCGACGCCGATGGCACCCGGTGCTGAAAAAGTACAGGGCGCATCTGGGTATCGATTATGCGGCACGTACGGGAACGTACATCAGGGCCGCAGGTGCCGGTACGGTCACCGAAATGCGTCGCAGCCCGAGTTACGGTAACTTGACCAAGATCCGTCACAGTGACGGCTATATGACACTTTATGCCCATCAGCAAAAGTTTCGAAAAGGGATGCGCCGCGGAAAACGTGTCAAAAAAGGAGAAGTGATCGGTTACGTCGGCTCTACCGGGCTCTCCTCCGGACCGCATCTGCATTTTGGACTCTATAAAAACAACCGCCCTATCAATCCGCGCAGTGTGATCCAGGTCACCACCAAAAAGCTGGCTGGAAAACAGAAACAGCAGTTTAACGATATTGTAAAACGGTATAATGAAGAAGCCGAGACGATCTTGGCTGAGAATCGAAGCGTTGACCGTGTTCGGGACTTTAGTTCGGTCTGTTATGTGATGCATGACAAGTTTGAAGAAGAAGGGGAGTGCAATGCAGCAGTACGAGAATGAGATGCAACATGCATTGGAACTCTATTTAAACGGCAAAGAAGAGTATGACCTTCACGCGAGTGAGGTGGCTTATCTTCTAAAAAAGATTCGCAGTAAAAGCAAGGAAGAGTTTTTTGATGCCCTCTCCCGCATTCCGCAAGATGCACGTGGTGACGTTCTTCTCGAACTTACAGAAAAACTCAAAGATGAGGCGATCAGCTTCTATTCGACCAAAGAGCTGGCAGAAGCTATTGAAGGGCTGGAGTCGGATGATGCAACGGACCTTGTCCAGGATATCGATGAATTCGATGAAGAGAAGTCCGATGCCGTTATCGCTCAGCTTGATGATGACGATCGTGAAGAGATCGAGCACCTGCTCCATTATGAAGAGGATCAAGCCGGTGGCTGGATGCAGACCGAACTTTTTGATGCGACTTTGGATGAGAAGATCCAGAGTGCACGTGACCGTCTGAAGGAGATGAAGAGCACCGGAGAGCTTGAAAACGTCCATCAGGTCTTTATCATCAACGAAGAACGTCGTCTGATCGCGACGATTCCGCTTGAAGATGTGATTCTTTTCGACTTTTCAAAGACATTCAGAGAGCAGATCGAATCGAGAGAGTTCCGTTCGGTCGAGGTTTCGGCCGATATCGAAGACGTTGCGTCAATGTTTGAGCAGTTTGACCTTTCGGTCTTGCCGGTTGTCGACCGTCAGGGCCATCTGGTCGGACGTATTACCTCCGATGACATCTATGACGTCATCGAAGAACGTGCGACGGAACAGATCTATAACCTCGCCGGGGTTAATGACGATGTCGAACAGGAAGAGGATCTTCTGGCCATCTTTAAAAAACGTGCTTCATGGCTCTTTATAAATTTGTTAACGGCTATTTTGGCGTCGATCGTCATCGGACTGTTCGATGCGACCCTGGCCGCCTTTGTATCGCTGGCAATTTTAATGCCGATCGTCGCTTCGATGGGCGGTAATGCCGGTACACAGACCCTGACCGTAATGGTGCGTAAGATGGCATTGGGTGACATTGATGTGGTGAATGCCAAACAGGCGGTGGCAAAAGAGTTTTTAGTCGCACTGCTCAACGGTCTCATCTTTGCCGTTTTGATGGGTACGGTCGCGTATATATGGTTCGATATTCCTCGACTTGGGCTTGTCATCGGTTTGGCAATGATCATCAACCTTTTGATCGCCGGCTCATTTGGCGCACTGATCCCTTTGATGCTGAAACGTATGAACATCGATCCTGCCGTCGGTTCGACCGTGTTGCTGACAACGGCAACAGACGTTTTCGGCTTTTTCAGTTTCCTGGGACTCGCAACACTTATCCTGATCTAAACAGCTCTCTGCCGTACCGCTCTGCAATACTTAACGGGTGCAACTAAATGCACCATCTAGCTGTGCATTAACTCTGGAGTGCCTATACTGTTGTTGGAGGTGAACACTCCATACGGTCGTTACAAAAGGAGGGAGAATGAAACAGATAACGGTACTGCTCTTTATGTTGTTGGGATTGAGTTCGGCACTGATCGCCCGTAGTGACAATTATGATGAGATGGGGTTCAAAGTCTATCTCAAACACTGTAAAGCGTGTCACGGCAACCCCTATAGAGGTGCGGCCATGCGAAAAAGCCGTGAATGGAAACAACTTTTCGCCGACGATGCCAAAGGGTTGATCGCCCTGCATGAAAAAAAACCGGACAAAGCGGAGGTCTCTGCCCTGATGCAACGCAAAAGCAAGACGAAACACCTGCGGAAATTTTTGATGCAGAGTGCATCGGACTCCGGGATAGTCACGAGTTGCGACGGAAATTTCTGCGGTCGGTAAGCGCGCGTTTGGTTATAATCACGCTATGTATAACATCGACAATATAACATTAGAACCCTGCAGTGATTCCGCTTTTGTGAAGTTGGAACGGATGCATTATACGCAAGGCGGTGAGAATAGGAGTTGGGATCTGGCCCAGGTTCATGACAGTGTGGCGGTCCTTATCTATCATAAGAGCAAAGATGCTTTCGTGATTGTCAAACAGTTCAGGCCGCCGGTCTATCTCAAAAACGACGACGGGTTTACCTATGAGCTTTGTGCCGGGATCGTGGATAAAAAGCTTTCGTTGGTCGAGATCGCCCAAGAAGAGATAGAAGAGGAGACCGGTTACGCAGTCAGCACCGACAGGATAGAAAAAATCACCTCATTTTATACCGCTGTCGGTTTTGCAGGTGCGAAGCAGGAGCTCTATTATGTGGTTATCGATGAAGAAGACAGAGTCGGTAATGGCGGTGGTGTCGATGTAGAGGCGATAGAGGTTGTCTATCTGCCTGTCGACAAGGCTAAACGCTTTATCTTCGACGAAAGTATCGTCAAAACACCGGGCATCATGTTTGCCGTGACCTGGTGGTTCAGTGAGCGAAAACGCTCTTAGAATGTGTAGCTGGCGTTAACGTAGTAGTAACGTCCCGGTTCATTCATTAGCATCACCTCGTCTCCACCTGTCAGCAGTGTCAGGTCGCTATAGGTGTTTGAGACGGCATAGGTGTTGTTCAGGAGATTGTCCACACCGACCGCGATTCCGAAACCGTACGGCAGTCTGTGGTCGACTTTCAGGTTTACGACGCTCCATGCCGCCAGCTCCTGTTCCCCGTTATCACTGTCATAGTTGCGCCATCTGTCGGCGGCAACAAACTCGACAGATGCCGTACTTTCCTGGTAATAGACATAGTTCAGTGCTACGTTCCCTTTAAGCGGCGGGATCTCTGCGAGGTCTGTGTCGGTCTGGCCAGCCAGCGGCGCATCTTTCTCGCCGCGCTGATAGGCGATACCGAAATCGAAAAAGAGGTTGTCAAGCGGATAGTAGCTTCCTGTGATTTCCAACCCGTAGATGGTGGCATCGATGTTCTCAAAAGCATTTTGCGTAAATGTCGTGCTGCTTGTCTGCACTTTCGGTGCCTGAGAATTGAAATAGATATAGTCTTTCAAGACACTGTAAAAGAGTTTTGTCTTCAGCGTAAAATTCTCATAGCTGTTTTTCATACCAAGGTCGACTTCATTGTTGATCGTCTGTTTCAGGTCAGGCGTCCCTACGATGACCTGTGCATTTTTCTCTGTGGCATTCGTCCCGGACGGGTTCATAGAGGAGTGAAAATAGAGCTCTCTTGCATCCGGCACGCGGGATGACTTTCCGGCACCGCCGAAGAAGCTTAGATGCGGTGTCGCCTGATAGTTTACAAAGACGTTCGCATTCAGGGCCGTATAGTGGTTTTCCGGTTGTGCCGGAACAAGCGGTACATCCGTATTGGCCGGTGTGATGGTCGTATCATCATAGCGAAGGCCGTATTTGATGTTCAACGAGGAGATCTGCTGTTCGAGCTCTGCAAAAAATGCCATATTAGTCGTGTCAACATCATCAATGCTTTTTCTTTGAGCCCCGTTTAACAACAGCCATTCACCACCATTTTGTAGATAGACACCATCCCAGTTGCGGATACTGCCATCAAGACCGACGGTCATATTGATCGTGTCGGTAAGCTCGGTCAGATTTTTCAGCTTTGCCCCCTGGATAGAGGTGTTGAGTTTACTGGTCATTTCGCCCATCATGCCAAGCGCTGCAGCTCTGTATTTGGTTGACATCGGGTGCTCGACATCCGAGAAGTAGTATTGAAGATCAAGCTCTTTTGAGAATGAAGCGATGTCGCGGATGACGTACTCAGCCGTATAGAGGTTGGAGTCATCATAGAGTGCATCCATTTTGCTTGACGGATAGAGGATGTCGTCGCTTCGGTTCATCGTGTACCCTAAACGCAGTTCCTGGTCATCCGTGATGTTGAAAAAGGCTTTTCCCATCAAAGTCCGTTTCGTATAGGCATCCATATCGCGGTATTGGTCTTGAAAAGCGGCTGAAGCATCGCCGCCGGCGGCGATGTAGTTGTCGATCTGCTCTGCAAAGTTGTTGCCGTCACCGTCTTCGTATTGACCACTTGTCTCACCGGACATGCTTAGAAGAAGTTTGAAACGTTCTGTCCCGCCGGTAATGGTTCCAGCAGCTTTTTGGTAGCCGAAACTACCTGCACCGAAGTTGATGTCGCCGTGGATACCCTCTTCAGGTTGTTTAGTCGTGATCTTGACCTCGCCGCTTAATGTACCGAAGTTCTCGACGTCGTAGGGGCCTTCTGTGATCTCAATGCTTTCAATATTGTTCGTCAGGATATGAGAGACCGTGGGGTCCATGCGGTTCGGACAGGCGCCGTAGATCTTGGCATCGTCGATTAGAACGTTGATGTTGTCTTTTTTCTGCCCGCGCAGGATAATATCGTTGGCAATCCCGCTTCGACGGACCAATGAGACCGAGGGTACTTTATGTGAAAGTGCTTCCGCAGCGTCAGCCGATTTGATCTCTTCACCGCTGACATCTTCCAGTGTCGTACTTTCAACAGAGATCGTTTCCATCTCGACTTCTGCTGCGCTGAGTACGGCTGCACAGACAAGCGACAGGCATATCATTTTTTTCATTTTCATTCTCCAGACTTTCTCTTCGTATAAGTTGGGCAAAGTATAAAAAAAGAGTGTTACATTAGTGTTAAAAAGGGTCTGACAAGAGACGGTTGGTGCAGAGTGGCTCAATGACATTCGATGAGGTAGCCGATTTTGGAGGATGAGATGATATTCAACTCAGGTAGCTTTTTTCGAATCCGATAGATGAGTTGGCGGAGTGATTCGTCATTGCATACATCGTCTTCCCAGATATGCCGTTTGATTTCATCGCTGTGCACGACATTGTTACCGTGTTTAAAGAGCAGGGAGACAAGTTTCAACTCGTTTTTACCCAATTTGACAAGGTTGTCGTTGTGTTTGATCGTATTGTGCTCCGGATTGAAGGTATAGCAGCCTGATCTGTAACTATCTTTTACCGTTGGCACCGCACTCCGGATAGATTGTGATGCAAGCAGAATCGCCGCTTCAATGTCAGGTTCACTGACGGGTTTGATGAGATAGCCGAGCGGTGATACATCCATAGCATCTTGTATGGTCGCGCTGTTTTGATAGGAGGTGATAAAGATCGAGCGGATGTTGTGATCGCGATAGATTTTCTGAGCACATTGGATCCCGTCGAGTCTGCCGTTGATCTCGATATCCATAAGAACAAGGTCTACGGCTGTTCCATCCAACAGCGCGAAGAGGGGTTGGGCGCTGTCAAAACTGCTAAGAACAGTGTGCCCCAGGTCTTCGAGGGTTTCTGTTAAAAAAAGTGCCGTCAGCGCGTCATCTTCTACGATCGCAATATCCATCTGAATCTTTACCCTTTGAAATTGCCCCTATTATATGGATTCGAGTTAAAAAAAGACCGCCAAGGCATGAAAGAGATCGCATTTTTCCCGAAAATGTAACTTTTTTCTCACTTTTTGCTTTTAGACTTCTGCAAACAGTGACAGAGAGGGGGCATCATGTTTCAACTTGTTGGATATTTTAGCGCTACAGATGGTGACAAACCGTTTCACATTAGTGCCCGTAATCTTTTTGAGGCGTTAAAGCTTCTCGCATATGAAGCAGAAAAACATATGGACAGTGACAAAAAAATATGTCTTCCTTCGCCGTCTATAGAACATGTTCAACATAACGAAACAGAGTGTGTGGATGTCGTCTTCACCTATTCCAATGCCCTCAACGAGAATGATGTCAAACATCTTTGGAGAAACTTTTTAAAAGTATTTCTTAAAGGAAGGATTGTCTAACAAGTTGAAAAATGACGAAAAAATATAACTTTTTTCTCACTTTTTTGATTTACACTTCCATCCAACGGCACCTCTGAAAGCCCTATGCTGTCTACGGCACTGCATGAAAGCGTAAGAGTGTATCAACGCAATATGCCTAATCATGTTGCGTTGACATATAAGCGGAACACAGCATAGGGTGTTCAGAGGTGCTAAAAAATCAAGGAGAAAAAATGAAAGAAAATTCAACGGAGGAGATCAAGCAGATGGCCCAGGAAAAAGCACAACAGGCTAAAACAGCGGCAAAAGAGAAGCTCGATCAGGTCAAGAACATGTCGGCGGATGAAGCGAAAGAGCTGGCAAAAGAGAAGGCCGAGCAGGCGAAAAAGCTGGCTGCTGAGAAGCTGGAGCAGATGAAAAAGCTGTCGGCTGATGACGCCAAGAAGATGGCGGAAGAGAAGATTGCGAACTTGAAGAAGATGCCGATGATCAACAAGATCAGCTACGGTGCTGCAGCCGCCGTTATCCTCGGACTGGTCGTCACGTTAAGCGGCAGCGGCTCAGCAAATATGTCTCCAAACGGCGAATGGGAACTTTTTGCCTACAACGGTGAATGCGGAGAGGGTGATCTGCTTGAAAAGAGTGATCAGAAAAAAAGAGAGTTGAAATGCAAGATCGGCGACATAGAGAACACTATTTTAACGCAGGACCTCTATGCTGACGGGAGTGTACGATATGAACAAGGGTATGACCTGTTGGTAAGTGAGACATATACCGATATAAGTCCAGTGTTTGAAAAAAGGTATAACGCCAAAGGTGAGATAACCCAGATGACAGCCTATGTCAACAAGTTCAATAATTCGGATCAGGTACAGCGGCTGACAACAGAAGAGTATGAAAAATATGATAACGGCAAGATCAGAAACAAAACTACGTACGCGGTCAAACAAAAAGACGATGGCAACTGGGTTGCGCTGAAAGAACAATACTACCGTGGCTTTTCGAACGGCAAACCGGAAAAAGAGATCGCCTATGAGATCAAACAGAATAAAGACGGCACGTGGGATTCATTGGGAAAAAGTCAAGTCGTGTTTAATGATGCCGGCCAAAAAACCTATGAAGAGACGTATGCCATGCAGCAGAACAACAAAGGTGAATGGTATAGCGCTCCTGTTAAAATCTACTCAGGCGTAAGCAATCCTGTCATTACGGACCTCGTTTTGAAAGAGGATATCAACGGTTATATCAAGTCCTATGCAGTGGCCAAAAAGTCCGTTGACTGGAATGCAAGTAAACCTGACGGTGTGATGGAGACCTATGAGGTAGTCCAGCATGCTGACGGCAAATGGGAATCGTTTGTCAAAAATGCGACAACGATCTCAAATGCTACGACGCGTCATAAAGAAAACGTGATCAAGAAAAACAGTAAAACGGGCAGATACAGTGCCTTGGCGACGTTGTCCGGCAGCTACAAGATGTCTGGTGGGAAAAAGGTACAGTTTAGCAACACCACTTATAAAGTTGTTGAAAATGACTCGGGCCGGTGGGTCTCATTGCCGGTCAAAGAGGAGAGATACAGTAATAAGGGTGTATTAACATATGAAACGACATATGTGGTTCAAAAAAATGCGGCAGGTGATAACGGTAAGTACGAAGTCTTGTCAAAATCTTACAGTAGAGACGGAGAACTGACCAAAATTTTGACCTCTGAGACCAAACAGAATGCTGACGGTAAATGGGTTTCACTGTTGACTAAAAAGGAAAGATACGATAAAGGCTCTTTGCTGGTTGAAGATACTTATGTGATCCGAAAAAGTACCCGCGGCGATCACAAAAGTTTCAAGGTCTCTTCCAAAGAGTACAACGGAAATAGCCTCCGGAGTTCTTCAACTAGTGAAATCAAGCAGAATGATGATGGTACATGGAGAAGTCTGCTTGTCGATATGACGACGTATGCATATGACAGAAAACAGAAACGTTATACCGCTACAGTAAAATCGCAAACCAAATTCGAGCTGTACAAGGATGATAGAGGTGATTGGCAACGTCGCCGTATCAAAAACAGCTAAAAGGGTTTAGCGTTTTTTGGAGAGAGTGACAGCCTAAATGTGTTATCGACACTATTTTTGTGTCGGTTCTACGCCTTGATCTCCCAGTTCTTTTGCAGTGTTGAATGCGCCGGGTTTGTCAATTCCTGTTCGACTGCCGTTTGCTCTTTCGGATCCAGCAAGACAGCACGACTCAGTGTCAATTGTTTTAGGTCGTTGTGCATGGAGAGTAGATTATAAATAATTTGCTGTACATTTTTTAAAGTGTCGCAATAGGCATTGAATTCCTGATAGGCATCGGATGCCATCATGGCCTTGTATTGACCCGTCACCTCTTCCCATCTGCCTGACTTCTTCATCTCATCCATGAGTTCGGCAGGAAAGATGATCTCTTTTTTGGAAAAGTCACATCCCCGTACATTATTGAGCATGTCCGTTGCAAATTTGGAACAGTAGTAGGTGCTCTCTTTTTCAGCGAGTCTAATCATCTCATACCCTTTACCCTGATGAAACGTGATATCGCCTTGCTGCGTGAGAAACGCATGAAAATCTTGATTGACCAGTTTGTCCAACTCTTGATTAAGCTGCGTATTATTGGTGATGATCCCTTCTGAACATTTTTTTAACAGATTTTTAATACCGTCGACATCAATATCTTGCGGCCTGTACCCTTGTTGTCGGAACACCTTGAATGTACAGGTGTTATCTTTGCATGAGATCAGATCGTCAAACGTAATAAAGACCACACCTGTTTTATCGCTCGCTTTGTCCTTGTGTGCATGTATGAAGAGCCCGTTTGAGTAGGCGATGGCAACATGTGTAAAAGCAACGATATCTTCAGGTAACTCTTTGATACGTTGGCTAACCCTGATTGCACGTGATTTTATTGGATGTTCACCCTGAATAAATATAACATCGCCCGTCCGGATGCAGTTCTCTTGTCCGTCTATCTCTATGCAGTTGTAACTGGCCATTTTGCTCCTTTGTAAAACGGCATAGTAATAGAATAGACGTTAATCCTGAAATAAAATCACAAAAAAAATAACAGTTTTAGTATAAGATACGCCCATGAAAAAGATATTTTTGCTGCTCTACCTCTGTGTTCATCTTTTTGCGGAGGCAAAGAGCGGTGTGGACACTGAACTCTTCTTTTACCATGACGAGACGCAACGTTATGCGATCGGGCAGATCATTACAGATGACAGTGCCTTATTTACGTCGCGGCTGGACCCTATCCGTGCAAAGTTTCCTTCAGAGGCCTCTGTCTGGATGAAGGTCCGTCTTGCCAATTCCAGCGACGCAGAGGTGACCAGAATAGTGAAGTTCCTGGATATCCGTCTTGACAGAATGGACATCTACGATGCCGATGGTAACTTCTTGCGTTCGGAAGGCGACAGGGTTCCTTTTTCGAACCGTGTGCACAAGGACGCACAGATTGCCATTGATGTAACTGCCGAGCCCCGGTCGGAATCAGTGTACTATCTCAATCTTCTCAACGAGGATAAGGCTGACGCCTCTTATCTGATTTACGACGAGGAAGGGTATAAAGAGCATATTCTTATCAAAAAGATGGTGCATGCCTTCTTTTTCGGTACCCTCTCCATCATGCTGCTTTACAACTTTATGCTTTACCTCTTTATCCGTGAAATAGCGTTTTTGCAGTATGTTCTCTATCACGTCGTGCTGTTGATCGCGATGCTCTATTACAACGGCATCGTCGTTGAGTACTTTCATCCTGAGGCGGCGGGTCTTAACGGTGGCAATGTGCCGAGGTTCTGGATGTTCCTGGCGGTTATTCTGGCGACAGAGTTCCTGCGCAGCTTTCTTCAGGTCAAAATACACACGCCGAGACTAGACAAGGGGCTTCTTTTCTTTATCTACTTGAACCTTGCATTGCTAGTGCTCGATCTTTTCGGTATCAGCAAGATGATCCATTCACAGATAGGCGTTATCCTTATGATGCCGCTGAGCATCTACCTGCTTTATGTCGGGTTTTACCATGCGGTGGTCAAAAAAAGGACGATCGCCGTCTTCTATGTTTTGGGCTGGTTTATCATGATGCTCTCCATCATCATTACCGGGTTGCTCAGTTTAGGATTGATACCGAGAAACGAAGTGAGCTCTTATATGTTCCAGATAGGTTCTTTCACCGAAGTGGCACTTCTCTCTATGGGTCTTGCCTACCGTTACAACGAGACGCAAAAAGCGATCATCTATAAGGACAGGCAGCTAAAAGAGATCAATGCCAATCTGGAAGCGACGATCAGGGAGAGGACAACGGAACTTGCCAATGAGGTGGAACAGACGAGGAGTCTTCTGGATGACCGGGAGATACTTTTTAAAGAGCTCTACCACAGGGTCAAGAACAATCTTCAGATGCTGACAAGTATTTTGTCCATGCAGCTCAGAAGAGTGGACGATGAGGCCTCAAAAGGTGCTCTTCAGGAGTTCATAGGCCGTATCAAGTCACTGGCGCTTCTGCATGAAAAACTGCAGAGTTCGGACAAGCTTGATCGTATCAACATGCAGGAGTATCTGCAGTCGCTTTTGCAAGAGGTAAAGAATGCCAATCCGTTCGGTAAACTGGAGTTCGAATTGAAAAGTGAGGACATCTATTTGACGGTCGATCAGGTTACTCCTATCGGGCTCATCATTAATGAGCTCGCGTCCAACTCCTTCAAGCACGCTTTTGAAAACATCGAGCAGCCGAAAATCGCGGTGCATCTGAAAGAGTCTGGCAGCACGCACCTGGAACTGTTCTACAGTGACAACGGTGTAGGTGTTACCGAGCTTGATAATGCCAAATCTCTGGGAACGGTGCTGATCGATACGCTGGGCAGATCACAGTTGAAGGGGGAGATAGCGATAGAGACAAAGCCCTCGCTCTCCTACAGCATCGTGTTTCCGAAATAGCGGTCTCTTCGTACGTTACGTGGACGGTTTTTGCTATAATCCGCCTATGAACAGAACAGACAAAATCAAACGTATTACCCTTATTTTTCTTGCGGCGCTCGCTTCGGGCTATTTTATGTACAGCGGTTTTTCAATCCTGATGTCAGAAAACGAGACCAATACGACGGTTGCGCCTACAGAGCTCTCTACACCCCTAAAGTAACGGCTTGCGGAAACTGCATCGTCACACAGTGCAGTGAACCGTGCTGACGGATCAGGACGGAACACTCCACGCCGATGACCTCTCGGTCAGGAAACGCCTGCCGGATGACGGAGAGGGCTTCCGCATCATGCCGGTCGCTGTAGGTCGGGACGATCACGGCCCCGTTGATGATTAGAAAGTTGGCATAGGTGGCCGGCAGACGTTCATCGTCGTAGTAGATGGCGTCGGTCATGGGCAGGGCGATGAGGCGGAAGGGGTTGCCGTCCAGGTCGCGCAGCGCTTGTAGCTGTTGTTCCATCTTGGCAAGCTCTTCGTAGTGCTCGTCGTTTTCATCATCACTTTTGAGATACATGATCGTATTTGTGTCGATCAGACGGGCGAGGGTATCGATGTGGCTGTCCGTGTCGTCGCCGGCCAGATAGCCATGGTCAAGCCATAGGACCTTTTCAACACCTAGTGTCTCTTTTAAAACCGCTTCGACCTCAAACTTTTGGGTCAGTTTGGTGTTGCGGTTGGGGTTCATCAGACACTGTGAAGTGGTCAACAAAAGCCCTTGCCCGTTACTCTCTATAGCGCCGCCTTCGAGGATGAAACGCTCTTTTTGATAGGCGGCACCGTAATGGTCGGCAAGCTGTGCTGTGATGGCATTGTCCAGGGATGCGTCAAACTTGTCGCCCCAGCCGGTAAAAGTAAAGTCGATGACGGTCGGTCTGCCATCTTCAATCACGGTAATGCCGCTGCAGTCGCGTGACCAGGTGTCATCGCTTTCGCATAGGACAAAGTGGATGTTTGCCGTATCGTTAAAATGGCTTTTGACCCGTTCGATGTCGTCGCAGATCATCAGGCAGGGTTCGTGTTTTGCAATGGCTTCGGCGATGTTGACAAAGGTCTGCGCCGCTTCGTCAAGGTAAGGTTTCCAGTCGCTGTCGGCATGCGGAAAGATCATTTGAACAAAGGATTGCTCTTCAAATTCTGCAGGTAACCTTCTTGCACTGTATTCATCTCTCATTTTTCGTTTTCCGTTTCCCATGCGAAGCATTCTCTTGCTATAATCGCACATGGCAATTATTCGACTCAGCCGCAAGGCATATTTTCATAATCTTGACATTATCGCACAAAAAGTTGGTGACATCTCTAAAATCGCAGTGGTCTTGAAGGACAATGCGTACGGCCATGGGCTTTTGGAGATGGCACAGCTCTCGGAATCGTACGGCATCCGTAACGCCGTCGTCCGCTCACGTTCCGAAGCCGAAGCGGTAAGGGCACATTTTAGCAAGATACTGATTCTGGCCGAAACGGACTGCCTGCAAGACGATAGCTTTACCTACGCCGTCAATTCGCTCGAGGAGATCTCGACGATGCCCAAGGGGTGCCAGGTCGAACTTAAAGTCGACACGGGGATGCACCGCAACGGGGTGGCACTGGATGAGGTGGAAACGGCAATTTCGATGATCATCGAAAAGGGGCTGGTCCTGAGCGGGGTCTTTACCCACAACCGCAGCGCCGATGCACTCAGTTCGGAGTGGTTCTGGCAGCGCAAGAACTTCGAAAAAGTCAAAGAGCAAGTATCGGCACTGCAAGCGACATATGGCTATCAAATGCCACGTTTTCACTCCGCCAACTCCGCGGCGACCTTCCGCTTCGGTACTTTCGACGAAGACATGGTCCGCGTCGGCATCGCGGCCTACGGCTGCCTTGAGATGGACGCGACTTTAGAGAGGCCCGAACTCCAGCCCGTCTTGTCACTTCATGCCGACCGGATCGCAACGCGTAACCTGAAAAAAGGGGAGCATGTCGGTTACAATGCGACCTTCAGAGCCGACGAGGAGATGACGGTTTCGACCTACGACCTCGGCTATGCCGACGGCCTGCTGCGCGCCGCTTCCAACAGCTACACCGCGCCGAACGGCGAACGCCTTTTGGGGCGCGTCTCGATGGACAACACCAGCTTCACCGGTGACACCGACGAACTGCTGGTCTTCGACAACGCCAACACGTATGCAGAAGCCGCCGGGACGATCGGGTATGAGATATTGGTTGCTCTTCATCCCGAGATTAAGCGGGTTATAGTCTAGTTCACTGCTCTAGCGATTTCACCTTTTAGCGTCATACTACTTGATCCTTCGCGCCATCCAGTAGTGCTTTTTCCAGTAGATATCATTCATGTTGGAGATAATAACGCCCTGGCTTGACGAGGCGTGCATAAAGTCCCCGTTTTGCAGGTAGATGCCGACATGACGGGTGTTGTATCCGGTTCTGAAAAAGACCAGATCACTGGTGGTAACGGATGAACGCGGTACTTTTTTCCCATAGCTTGCCAGTGCTTTTGTGGTTCGGGGGATCTTCATCTTAAAGAGATCGTAGTAGGCGCGCTGTACAAAACCTGAACAGTCGAT
>JBFFKK010000029.1:0-31830 GCA_041555445.1 Sulfurimonadaceae bacterium | reverse complement strand
CACCAGACTCAGTACAGTTAATCCAACCACCTGGTGCGTCTGGAGCAAAGATCCCCGCACCCGGCTTACATGCATCTTCAAGCTCAAGATCTTCAACAGTACCCATTTCAGCTGCAAGCTGAAGAATAGTGTTTTGCGCTTTTTCGTGAAGAATTAGACGAGTAGAGTCTGCCTTAGGGTCACAACCAACAATCATAATGTTCTTGTCAAAGTAGTGAGCCATTGATGCCAACGTGTTTTGAGATGTAGTAGATTTACCAATCCCACCTTTTCCGTAAAATGCTATTTGGCGAAGTTCTGCCATATTTTTCTCCTTGTTTTAACGACCCTGTTAAGACCCGTCATGTACTTCGCAGCAATAGATGCATTGTCCGTTCTCGATTTTTGCCCCGATACAAAGTGACAAAAACCGTTTGTAGTGACAATTGTCGTAAAAGCATACATATTTGTAAGAATGGATTATGCAGGCACCGCCATTTCGTCTTATTTGTCGTCTAACAGACCTGATTCAGGGGATTTCAGATTTGTACGACAAAAAATGGTGTCAGACAAAATCGACAATTTCTGTTTCAAAGCTGTCGTAAAAAGGGCAAAGACCACTAGAAGATGGTATAAATGAGATTGACTATCATTTATAGCTTTACATTATAATATGCCAGCTTCTTGATGGAGAATTTACGCTCTGATGTTGCCATGCATTTCTCTTTGCCCTATCTTTTTGCGGTCGGTTATGGTGCTTCTTTCTATGCCCCGTTTTTTTCTAACGTCTGCCGCGTTGAGAACATAAGAAGCGTGCACGCAACAACAGTGGTGTAACCTGTATATATATGGTAAAGGCAAGATCAAAAAGAAGAAAAAGTTGTAAAAAGGGGAAAGGGAGTGTCTACTCCCGGCAATGCAGCAGCAGTAAAAGAGGCGCTATTTACCCTTTGCCAAATGATAGACATTAAGATTCGTTCGGCGGAACCCTCGCCGCGTATAGAATTGAAGCGCATTGGTATTGTCCATATCCGCTGCAAGCTGAATACGCTTGTAGCCGTACTCTTCAATAGCGATGAACCGCATCTTGTTGATAAGACGGCTCCCCACGCCCATCTTGCGGTACTCTTCCTGGACAACAAGATCTTCGATCTGCCCGACGTAGTCGCCGGCCGCACTGGAGATAAGGCGCTGCATCGTCACCATGCCGACGACCTTCCCCTCATGTCTGGCGACAAGCAGGTCCGCCCCTTCATAGTGAAAGAGCTTGGTGATCCCGGCCACCTGCTTTTCAAAGTCGATGTCGAAATCCGCCTCGATCGCAAAAAGGACACCGAGCAGATGCGCCATCTGCGAGATGTCCCCTTCGGTCGCATATTCGATAGTGATGCCGCTCTTCATGTTGATATCACAGATGTCCGGGTGGAGGACCTCTATGACTTTTTTAGCCTCTTCGCTCAAGGGGTTTCCTTCGATGTAAAGTGTCTGCAGGCGCGTCATGTTGGCCATGCCGTTGGGCAGCTCCGCAATCGCGTTGCTCTCGATGTCAAGCTGGGTTAACTTCGCATACTTTTCGATCTCTTCGGGGATGGCCGAGATAGCATTGGAGGCGTAGCAGAGCGAGGTCAGTTCCAGTGACGGCAGAACGATAAAGGTCTCGAGCTCGCAGCTGTCACAGGAGAACTCTCTGAGGTAAGGGGCGAAGCTCTCGTCGACCTCGATGTCTTTCAAGGGGTTACTGTCAAGCACCATCACCTCAAGATCATCGAGATCATGCAGATAAAGTCCTTTTAACTGGTTCGACGAAAGGTCGACCTCTTCGAGTCCCAGAAAGAAGAAAGCCTCGTCGATACGCGTCAAACGGTTGGCGGAGAGGTTGATCTCAACGATCTCCTTCATCGCCCCAACACTTTCCGGGATCATTGTCAGTATATTCTCGGAGAGGTTCAGACGTTCGACCTGCCCCAATGAAGCGTAGGAAGCGTCCATCTCTTTGATAAAATTGCCCGACAGGTTCAGGGTCCGCAGTTCGTTCTTGTCGGGGAGCATCCCCTCAATCGTTGAGAGGTTATTGTTACTGAGATCGAGGACCCGCAGGTCGCGGCATGCTTTGAGCACCGTAATATCCTTGATCTTGTTCCCGCTGGCATTGAGCGAACGCAGGCTCAGGGATGCCAGCGATCGGGGAAGGGATTCAAAACAGTTACGACGGATATCGAGATTGTGCAGCATCGTGAGTTGCGTAATGCTCTCCGGAAGTGAAGCCAGTTTATTGCCGGTGAGGTTCATGACGACCAGCCCGCTCAAAATGCCGATGCTTTCAGGCAGTGCTTCGAGTGAGCGTCCGCTCAGGTCCAGCCGCTTGATCGAAGCTGGCGAGCTGACACTTTCATCCACCGCCTTCTGTTCGATCAGCCACGCTTTTAAGGCTTCCCACACTGTAGCACTCATTCTATTCTCCTTCTGCCAAACGCTTGATACGTTCCAGACGCTGCACTATGAGGTGGTCGATCTCGTCATAGTCGAAACTACCGAACTGGTTCATGTCATACAGTTTCAGCAGTGCTGCACGGCAGCAGCTCTTGTTGCATTCGGTAACCAGTTTTTTCGCTTTTTTGAAGGGAAGGGAGGTGTTTTGAAAGATCTCTATCGCCTGGGCAACATTTTTTTCACCGCATTCGCAGATCTCCATCGCCAGGATCTCCTCTTTGGTCTTCATCGTCATCCACCTACTGATAGAGGAGGGATTCCATCTCTGAAGAGCTTGGTCTCCCTAAAAAATTAGAGCCCGTTCTGAGCTTTAAACGTGTTTGCTTCTTCCACCAAAGCACTGAGTTTTGCACTCAACTCCGGCAGTTTAACATAATCTGTCCACAGTGTATCCTCGACAATGTCATGGATCTCCGAGGCGATCTCTACCGCCAAACGTTTACGTTTTGCCAACTCTTTTTTCAATACTTTTGCATCTTCAGACATATCTTTTTCTCCTTGATTTGTGTTATGTTCTGCCCCGCTTGGGGCGGACGGCTACGCCGCCAGTGCGTGGACCTCGATCAACTCCGCTTCCTCTTTTCGCAAAGCGATAAGCGAGCGGTTGATACGGATCTGCACCGTGCTCTTGAACCAGCCGTAATGTTTGACACAGATATGCGCATCCCGCGTCAACCCCATGGCGCAAAGCCGCTGCTTCAATGTCGCATCCACGTTGATAGCATCAACGGCAACCATCTCTCCGATCTTCATCTCTAACAGACACATCGCTTCATCCTTTAAAGTGAAAATGCGTAAATATTTTCAAAACGAACATCGCTTCTGCTGCCACGCTGCATGTGGACAAAGCGCTGTTTGCTTTGAAAATGGTAACGTTCATAGAGGTCGACCACATGGCCGACACCGAGTGGAACATCGGCGACCACTTTTTTGAGTCCCCGGAAATAGAGCACGCCGCGCATCATCTTCTCCGCTTCCTCTTCGTGTCCGGCACGAACCTGCCACGGTCCGAGATAGACGTGGCGGGCATTGACAACACTGGAGTGCTGGAAACCGTTGGGAAGGGTAAACTTCAACGAAGAGTTACGCTCCATCTCATCGAGCAGAAAATCCATGCGGTTTTCGTTGAAGGTCTCTTTGTCGATTGCGGCGATCACCGACTCGAAATTGCTGCCGTCAAGCTCTTTGGCATGGGCATTGGTAAAGCTGAAAGGAGGTACTTTACCCACGTTGACAAAACGGCCCACCTCCATTTTGGCTTCAAATCCGTACCGTTCGAAGAACGGGACAAGGTCGGGATTGGCATGCAGATAGACCTGGCGGCTCTCGCTGGACAAGGCACCGAGCAGCGTCTCGAAAAGACGGGTCCCGATACCTTTTTTCTGGTAACTCCCCTTGACCATAAAATATTTCATCATCGAGGAGTGTTCGAACTCAATCGCCATCACGGCACCGACAAGCTTGCCGTCATCGTACGCACCGTAACAGAGGTGCGGCGAATGCATCATCATCAGCTTGATATGGTAACCGTCGGCCAGCCAGCCCGCCTCTTCGGCGATCTCGACCAGCTGCGAGACATCGGCAAACTTCAGCCACCCTATAAACACAGGCTCTCCCTGTAGAGCAGCATCAACTCCGCTTCGTCAAGGACGCGTTTACGCGAGGTAACGATCTCGCGGATACGCGGCAGAAGGTTTTGCAGCGACTGTTTCTCGGCGCTTATACCCAGGGCTTTGAGGTGGTAGCTGATGGTCCCCGTACCGGAGTGTTTACCGATCGGAAAGGCACGCTGGCAGGCGACCTCTTCGGCAGTAAACGGCTCGTAGGCACGGCCGTCTTTCATCATACCGTCGGCATGCACGCCGCTCTCATGTGAAAAGATATGGTCGCCGACGATCGGTGCGTTATGGGCTAGACTGATACCGGCCGCAAGGGCAACCGTATCGACAAGACTGCGCATCTCAAGTGCATCCAGCGGACGCTCCTGGCCATAGAGATGCTTCAGTGCCATCGATATCTGCTCAAAAGAGGCATTGCCCGCTCTCTCGCCCAGCCCGATAACCGTCGTGTTCACGCTGACGGCGCCGGCGTCAAGGCCGCTGAGTGCGTTGGCATTGGCCAGTCCGAAATCATTGTGCGTGTGCATCTCGACAGGAAGGAGGTCCAGTGAGGTCAGCGCTTTGATATCGTTATAGGTCTGTGTCGGCGTCATAATGCCGACGGTGTCGCAGTAGCGGAAGCGGTCGGCACCGAGCTCTGCGCCCAGTGTCATCACCTCTTCCATAAAGGCGATCGAACCGCGGGAGCTGTCTTCGCCGCCGATACAGACAAAGAGCCCTTCGGCTTTAGCCGCAATAATGGTCTTTTCAAGCTCTTTGAGCATGCGCGTTTTATTGCCGCCGAATTTCACATCGATCAGAAGTTCGGAGATAGGAATAGAGAGATCAACGGCTTTGACCCCGCACTGCAACGACGCGTCAAGATCACTCATCTTTGCACGGTTCCAGGTCATCATACGCGTCTCCAACCCCAGCGAAAGAAGCTCTTTGATGTCCTCTTGTTCGCGTGTTCCCATTGCGGGAATACCGATCTCAAGTTCATCCGCACCGCAGGCGACAAGACCCTGTGCGATAGAGATTTTCTCTTCGGTGTTGAAGGCGACATACGGTGCCTGTTCGCCGTCACGGAGTGTCGTGTCGTTGATCAATGCCATCTCTTTTCCTTTCCGCCCTCTTTGGGGCACGTTTTAATCTCTTTTTGGCAGAGGCTAGTTCGCCTCTATCGCTTCGGGCAGGTTGAAATATTTACGGGTCGCTTTCAGTACCGACGCTTCGATCGGCTCATAAGCATACGACTGGTCTGCGATCAGTCCCGCTTTGGCCAGGTCATCCTGCGGACAACCGCCGATCTTCGCTGTCAGGATCAATGCACAATCTTTGAGTTTTTCCAGGATCGGCTCGATCGGGTTCCCGCCATCCGGGCCGGCACAGTACTCATAGTCGAGTTTACGGTGGTGGATAAAGCGGATACCGCGGTCACCGGCTTCATAGATCAGGAACTCTCTGACCGAACCGAAGTGCTGGTTGATCATCCCTTCGCCCGCTGTCGTCACCGCAACGAGGATCGTCTGACCGTCAGAGCTTAAGTCCTCTTTCTCTTTACGGACGCGCTCATTTGCCTGGTCAAGGAAGAAACGGAACTCTTCGATCTTCGCCTGAGACTCCTGGCGTGCCGCGATGTTATAGTGGTCTTCAAGTGCATCGAACGACATCTCCGAGAAGACATCTTTCGTAAACTCCTGACCGCGGTCTTCACCGATCAGTCCGACGGCATCAGCACGACACTGACGACAGTGCTGCATCAGTTTCATGTCCATACCGCACGCTTCCTGTACTTCCATCTGCTGCTGGTCCGTTGCCGAAGGCACACCGTCAAGACCGAACTTCGTACCGTGCTCAGGCTCAGAGATGATCGGCATGATGTTGTGCAGGAAAACCCCGATCTCTTTCAACTTCTTCGCCACTTCTGGAAGGTGCTTGTCGTTGATACCCGGGATCAATACCGAGTTGGCTTTGATCAGGATACCGTTTTCAACACACTTCTTCATTCCCTCAAGCTGACGCTCAAGCAGGATCTGTGCCGCTTCCTTACCGTAGATACGTTTGTTGTTGTAGAAGATCCATGGGTAGATCTGTGAACCGATCTCTCCTGTTGTGTCGACACTGTTAATGGTAACCGTAACGTGGTCGATGTCGTACTTGACCATCTCGTCGACAAACTTGGGCAGTTCCAGACCGTTCGTCGAAAGGCAGAGTTTGAGGTCCGGCGCTTTTTCGCGTACCAGCTCAAAGGTCTTGAAGGTCTTTTCCGGATTGGCCAACGCATCACCCGGTCCGGCGATACCCAGTACGCTCAGACGCTGAACTTCACCGCCGACGTACATCACTTTTTTCGCCGACTCTTCCGGTGTCAGACGTTCACTGGTAACACCCGGACGGCTCTCATTGGAACAGTCATACTTACGGTTACAGTAATTACATTGAATATTACACGCCGGTGCGACAGCAACGTGAATACGTGCATAGTGGTGGTGTGCCCCTTCTGAATAACAAGGGTGATCGTGAATCTTCTCCTGGATATCGGCCGGTAAAGCGGATTCGGCAGGATTACTTGAACTACAGCTCATTTTAGCTCCTTTATATAGGTAGTTTAGGAATTCAAATGATCGCGCATCATGTAGCTATAATCATTTCTTGTCCAAATAAATGCAAGTTGTGTTCTAGTGCTTTTTCACGCTTCCGGCAGACCAAGCGCGACAATTTTGTTAACAATTGCCATCTATGTCGACTTTTACCGCTTGCTCTTCTCACCTCGCTGCAAAACCGTTTGTCTCATCCCACCTCTTTGCAAACCTTATATATAGGGCTACACAATCGCTCCTTTCCCGTATGCTGCAATTGTCCATGATCGGAATAACAGAGCTCCTGCTGCGCAAACAGGAGAGTTTTTCTCTTAAAAACAGCTATTCAGCGTCCATAGGCTCTTTCTGGAACGCAAAATGCAGAACAGAGAGAAAACGCTCCCTCTGAGGGCAAGAAAGGTAATGGGCATGAAAATTGCGGTTCCGGTGAACAACATAATGACGTTCTACCACTTTAACCCGTTTACAGCGCCGAAATTTGCGATCTATGCAATCGATGGTGACCGCAATAAGGTCACCTTTCGTCTTCAGAGTGTTGTCGAAAACCCATGGGTCGGGACCGATTTCGGTGAATTTGAGACAAAACAGGTCACCTGTAATTGCGACTCTTCCGCATGCGCAAACATGCAGCACATCTCTGAACACTATGCGCTGCTTGATGTGATCGGGGGATGCGACTACCTGCTCGTCGACCTCCACTGTGACAATGTCTCACGCGCATTGAAAAACGGCGGCATTCAGGTCTATAAGACCCCGCCGATTATTCATAAGATCGATACCGCCATCAAAAACTTTATTTTAGGAGTTTCACTTGCAAGTACATTCAAACACATCCACTATGCATCTTGAGGATATGCCTCTTGACGTCGGTTACGCGTCAGAGAAAGTAACCCTCACCGGCAGTGACGGCAAAAACCACACCATCGGCGGACAGAACGGCAAGACACAGCTGATCATCAGTGCCCCCTTCATCGATGATGCCCTGGTCGATGAACTTAAAGAGCTTAATGAACAACTGCCGAAAGGGGGAGAGTACGAGGTGACCGCCGCGCTTGTCGTCGCCAACGACAGCCACCGCTTTCCCGAACTTGACGGTATCGACTTTTTTGTCGACAGCGAAGAGGAGTACGGTGACTACTACGGTGTCCGTCTTTCAGGCGAACCCTACGGCGGCGAGCTGACGAAGGCCGCCATCCTTATCTCCAAGGACGGTGCGATCTTCTATGATGATTTTGCCGAGGACCTGACCGAAAGGTTCAACACCGACACACTGCTGCGCAAGATCATGGCAGCACAAACTTGCTATACCGGAAAAGGATGCCACTAATGAGTGAAGTAATCGATATTGAGACCACGATCGAAACGATCAAAAAAGAGCTGCGTAACCAGACCACTGTTCCCTACTTCGGGTTGGGTATTTTTGCCGATACCAAGACAAAAGAGGGTGAACAGATGCCCTTTGATTCGGATTCGATGATCTTGACATTGAATAACGGACGTCCGATGAGCGAACGTCTGATGTTTGAATACTCGCGAGCCGCGATGCACCTTGAACAGCGCCGGGGCGTGGAGTACCTGACCCAGCTGGTCAATCACATCTATACCAAAGATTATGCGCCAACCGCGTTGCATAAGGCTATTTTGAACATGATGCCCCGCTACATCATCGACACCAACCGTGACCCGAAACTTCAGGAGCTGCTCAGTTTTGAGCCGCACTGTCTGGTCATCGGCAAGTCTCGCATAACGGCGGAAAAAGACCGTTACGAGCTCTACGAATATGATGTCGAGAGCAAAAAATATTTTCAGGTCGAAGAGGAGGCGCTTGACGATGCAAAGAAGATCCTCTTCAAGCCGATGGGCTCGACCCTTCCCGAGCCGACCTTTGTCATGTCCGACGCCGACTATGTCGACTGGCTGACCGAAGCGATGGGCGGGTTTGCGGTGCCTCCGGTACTCAAAACCTACCGCAAAACGAAGAAGTACCTCTTTTTGGGCACCTCTTTTGACCGTGACACCGACCGTATGGTCGCCAACGAACTCACTATGGATCTCGAAGGCGGCTATGTCATCACCGACAAAGAGCTGGGCAAAAAAGAGAAAAAGTTTATCGAAAGACACAACCTCGAAGTGCTCGAGATGTCACTGGAAGAGTTCACTGAAGCATTTGTCTAAGAAGCGCATTTCTTCTCACCGAAGGTGTAGCTTTAGTGCCTTAGCGGCCAGCGTAGCATTTTGGGCTTTGCCCGAATTGCGTTCAAATTGATCTAAAGGATTTTCATGCCATATATACCAACCGTTAAAGACCGATCACCGAGGGGAGAACGCTATTTCGACCTCTTTTCCAAACTGATGGGCGACCGCGTCATCATGATAACCGAGCCTATCGATGACCACATGATGGGGGTCATCGTCTCACAGCTGCTCTATCTTGAAGCGGAAGATTCTGAAGAGCCGATCCACCTCTACATCAGCTCTCCGGGCGGTTCGGTGATGGCGGGTCTGGCTATCCTCGACACCATGCAGCTTATCAGCGCACCGGTCCACACCTATGCGATGGGGATGGTCGCCTCGATGGCAGCAGTCCTCTTCACCTGCGGCGAACCGGGACACCGTTACATCATGCCCAATGCCGAAGTGATGATCCACCAACCTCTGGGCGGTACCTCAGGACAGGCCAGCGACATCGAGATCCAGGCCAAGCATATACTCAACCTCAAAAAGAGACTCTACAAGATCATAGCAAAGGCAACCGGTAAACATGTTAAGACAATCGAAAAAGAGAGTGACCGTGACAACTATTTTGAAGCAGCTGAAGCGATTAGCTTCGGACTGGCCGACAAAGTACTAGAATCACTCACTAAAAAGGATGTGTAATGAGTCAAGAAAAAACCTGTTCGTTTTGTGGCCGTAAGCAGAGCGAAGTCAAAAAGATGTTCTCTTCGGAGAAGACCAACATCTGTAACGAATGTGTCGCGACCTGTTCGAACATCATGCAAAAAGAGGTCCGTTACGAGCAGCAGTCGCAGATGCATGAGCAGCTGCCGAGCCCCGAGAAGATCGTGACATTCCTGAACCAGCACATCATCGGCCAGGAAGATGCCAAAAAAGTGTTGGCCGTTGCGCTTTACAACCACTACAAACGTATCGAGAACCCGGTCTACAACAATGTCGAACTCGAAAAGAGTAACATTATGCTCCTCGGTCCGACCGGTAGCGGTAAGACACTGCTTGCCAAATCCCTATCCAAGATCATGAACGTCCCGTTTGCCGTCGCCGATGCCACGGCACTGACGGAGGCCGGGTATGTCGGTGAAGATGTCGAAAGTATCCTTTCACGTCTTTTGGCCGCTGCCAACTACGACCTGGAACTGGCACAGCGCGGTATCATCTACATCGATGAGATCGACAAAATCGCCCGAAAGAGCGAGTCGTCCACGATGGGCCGTGATGTCTCCGGCGAAGGGGTACAGCAGGGACTGTTGAAGATCCTTGAAGGCTCCGAAGTCTATGTTCCTGTCAAAGGAAGCCGCAAAAACTCGACAACCGAGACCGTGCTGATCGACACGACCCACATCCTTTTTGTCTGTGGGGGTGCCTTTGTCGGTCTCGTACCGGACACCAACACCAAAAAGAGCAACAAAGTCGGTTTCGGTTCGGTCAAAAAAGCGGAGATGAAAGAGTTCAAGGTCGACCAGAAAGCACTCGTGCACTACGGGATCATTCCGGAGTTCATCGGACGTATCCCGGTTATCGCGCAGCTTAAAGAGCTGACACGCGACCAGATGGTACAGATTTTGAAAGAGCCGGACAATGCTCTTATCAAACAGTTCCAGGCCCTCTTTGAGATGGACGGCATCACACTGAACTTCGAGGACAAAGCGCTTGACGCCATCGCCCAAAAAGCGACCGACAAGGGTGTCGGTGCGCGCGGTCTGCGCGGGATCATCGAAGAGGTGATGCTGCCGCTGCAGTTCAGCTGCCCTTCCATGCACAACCTGGAGAGCGTCACCGTCACCGAAGCGGTCGTCAATGACCCGAGCCAAGAACCAATATTTACCTACAAGAAAGAGGAGGAAGCGTAATGCGCGTATATTTAGACAACAATGCCACCACAAAGATCGACCCACTGGTCAAGGTCAAGATGCAGCCGTTTTTTGAAGAGCTGTACGGTAACCCGAACTCACTGCACAGTTACGGAATGGAGGTCCGCCCCTATCTGAACCAGGCCATGGGTGAGATGTATGATGCCCTTAATGTACCGGATGAGGATGACATTCTTATCACCTCTTGTGCGACGGAGAGCAACAACTCCGTCCTGAAAGGGATCTTTTTCAAATATATTCTGAAGAACCCTGAGAAGAACCACATTGTCACAACAGCCGTGGAACACCCGGCGATCCTTGACACCCTTCTTTTCCTGCAGGACTACGGTGTCGACGTCACCTTTGTCGATGTCGATGAGAACGGCGGGATCTCGGCCGAGGCGATGAAAGCGGCTGTTACCGACAAGACGATCCTTATCTCCATGATGTGGGCGAACAATGAGACGGGTATGATCTTTCCGGTCGAAGAGGTCGGTGCCTTTGCGAAAGAGAAGGGCATCTTGTTCCATACCGATGCCGTTCAGGCGATCGGAAAGGTCCATGTCGATCTCAGCAAAGTCGATGTCGACTACCTCACCTTTTCGGCCCACAAGTTCCACGGTCCGAAAGGGATCGGCGGACTCTACGTCAAAAAAGGCAAAACCCTGCCAAACCTCCTGCACGGCGGTGAACAGATGGGCGGCAAACGTGCCGGTACCCTGAATGTTGCCTACATCGTCGGTATGGGCTTGGCGATGAAACAGGCGGCCGGTCACGTCGACAAAATGAACACCGATGTCCGCCGCCTGCGCGACAAGCTCGAGGACGCGCTTAAGAAGATCCCCGACACGATCGTCGTCGGTCCGCGTGAACTGCGCACGCCAAACACCATTCTTATCTCACTTCGCGGTATCGAAGGTGAAGCGATGTTGTGGGACCTCAATAAGGCCGGCATCGCTGCCTCTACCGGCAGTGCCTGCGCCTCGGAATCGCTTGAGGCCAACCCGGTCATGAGCGCCATCGGCGAAGACCCGGAGCTTGCACACACTGCGATGCGTCTGAGCCTCTCGCGTTTTACAAGCGAAGAGGATATCGACTACACGATCGAGGCCTTTACAAAAGCGGCTGAACGCCTGCGCTCTATCTCCTCGACATACGCCTATACGAACGAAGCGGGCTGATGCGACCCTACCGCAATATTACCGATGAGGAGCTCTTTTCCCTCGGTGCTCTCCGCGAATGGAACAGCGATATTGCCAAGGCACTGCCTCAAAACAGTGAACTGTTATGGGTCCACAACCGCCGCAAAAAATTTACGTCAATAGCGCAGCATGATGATCGGCTTGTCCGCCGTGTCAACATCGTAAAAATCGACCAGTATGATATCACGACCAACTTCGGACGCTACTCGCTTGAAAATGGCAACAATGTCCATGATGCCTGCGGGTGTAAACGTTTTTGCGACTGTTACGGCCGGCTCTACCTGCTCGCCTCTCAACAACACTAATCCTCTTTTGAATCAGGAGCTATAATGCAATACCTTGTCGACATCCGTATTAACGAAGGCTCTACACGCACCTATCGTATTGACGCCAAAACGGAGGAAGAGGCACTGGAGCGTCTTAAGCTTCGTCTGCCGCCGCAACAGCGCGATGCCTTTGTCGTCGATCTTATCAAGATCGATCCGGCATCCATTACCGACGAAGAGCCATACGGTATCTTCGGCGGCGAGTAGCCGCACGGTCATGATCCCGATTCACCCTATCGGAACTGTCCGGACACCGTTCAAACAGCTTGAGGAGATGCCCATCCAGCCTAAAGGGGCAGCAGAGGCTCTTGGACAGCTTGTGATCGACGATGCCTACAAAATAGGGCTTAAAGATCTCGACGGATTTTCACACCTCTATCTTATCTACCATTTTCACAAAGCCGCACGCACCGAACTTACCGTCACGCCTTTTATGGACACACAACCCCGGGGTGTCTTTGCTACCCGCTCACCGCTGCGCCCGTCGCACATCGGGATCTCCATTACCGAGCTGGTCGCCGTCGAAGACAACATTGTCACCGTCAAAGGGATCGATCTGCTTGACGGTACCCCGCTGCTCGACATCAAACCTCTCATTCCGCAGTTTGATGCGATCAAGGGTGCCGTCAAGACCGGCTGGATGAAAAAAACAGATACGGAAGTGACTGAAGCGAGTTCCGATGGCCGGTTTGTCTGATCTGCGCACTTTTTAGCCCTAATTCAAAGACGCAAAGCGTTAAAACTCCATAAATACCTAGAACTAAACTTGCATGTATACAAGAAAATACAACACAAGGAACACCCCCAATGTCAATCATTAAAGACTTCATCTATAACAACAACTTGCAATGGCAGGCTTCATTCAGCGACGCAACGGACAAATATCCGTATGGTTATCGTGGCAGTCTTGTCATCACGCCTGGAAAAGTACTTTCTGCAGACAAACAGCTTCCGCCGAAAGCAACCGCGACACAGGTTATCTTGACGGCAAAAGCGGGTCACATCGACTTTCTTGCCTGTGAACTTGAAACACTGGACTTTTTTGAACCGTTTGTCGAACGTTATAAAGAGGTTTTGAGCCCGGAAGGTCTCTATCTTCTCTTCGTAACGGACCTTGATGGAGACGGTAAGATCGAATATGAAGGGCTGACGTTCTATATGTTCGCCCTGGACGAAAGCTCAGTCTGGAACGAACTGCTTGACCATGCCGACCTTTCAAAAGGCGATCTTAAAAAACAAAGTGCTGCAGAGAAGATCGACACGGTCTGCGACGAGATCCAGTCTACGACACTCCGTATCAGCGACAAAAGCTACGACGAGATCAAAGCCCTTCAAAGCAGTGAAGGTAAAGTCCTCTTCGGCGCCGTATAATCCCGGCCTGTTAAAAACCCTGTCACGGGGTTTTTAGTGCTGCACCCGCAAAAAGACCTGAAAAGAGCGCTCCGCCTCCACATCGTCCAAATCCACTGTAACGCCTTCACCTTCTGAAACAGAGGCAATAATCTCAACTTTATTCCCGCCGTCACGAAAGACCAAGCTTCCATCTTCAAACCGCTCCGACAACCCAAGAGAAGATGCAGCCACATATTGGCGCAACGCCTCTCTGTCGGGAAATGTCCGGCTTGTAACCTCCGTTATCAACGTCTCTAGAGCGTCAAAGGTGATTATGCAGAGCAGACAATCCTTTTTGGCGCGGCTGATCCCGTTGTTTGCAAACGAGACGATCCCGCTTGACTGGATAACCTTCAGTTCATCCATCGTGATCTCTTTCGAACCATATTGGCTCCGTAACTTGGAAAATGTGGCTATCATGCTGTTTTCACCTTTCAAATCAAGGGTTGCGGTAAGGGGAGAAGAAGCGGTGGGTGAGACGTTTCAAAAGCCGCCGCAATGGAGCTCCTTGCCGTCATGGTTTACTCAGACGTGCGTAAGGTCAGCTGGAGAGGCGTTGGCGGATATGGGCTTTGAACGCTTTCATCTTCGGACGGGTAATCGTCTCCATGGCCGCTTCACGCAGCGGTTTTATCCGGGCAAAAATCTGTGCCGAAGGCGCTCTTTCCGCATTGTCTATCAGAGAAAAAACAGGGGTGTCGAAAAAATCGCTGCTCTGCTCGGGAAGGGCCTTGTAGAGTGCCAAAAATACACTCTTCTCATAGGCATCCATCTTACAGCTCTCATCACTGATCTTAAGGGCGACCGTGATCGCGCAGTCGCGTTCAAAACTGTCCAGTGCCGCAGCGATCTCCGGCATCCTGGTCAGATCATAGGACATCGTTAATGGCTCTCTGACGTATCAGCTTCGCAGTGGGAGATGCCGAGTCTTCCAAGGACGCTTGTAAAGTAGTCGCCGCCGTCATGGGCATATCTGTCATTAAATTCGATACGGATCGATTCGATTCCGTTTTCATACAACTTCGGAATCATGCCGGTCCCCAGGGTGACATCTTCGATCACAGCGTAGATCTCCTCTTTCAGCGTGGTTGATCCGTCGTATTGAAGCTGCAGTTGCTGGTAGCACTTTTCGCGTTGATGCAAGGCTTTGATCCGGTTCATCTGTATCTCGCAATTATAGCTCATAAGGCATCTTATCCGACCTCGTTCTCTTCGGGCTCTTCCTGCACTTTTTTACCGACACCGCGCATCTCCATGCCAACGTCAGCACGGAATTTTTTCTCTTTAAATGCCGGTGATCTTGTGACACCGTTTTTACTGCCCAATTTATAGAGCTCCTCGTTCAGGAAATGGGCATCGAACGCTTCCGTAAACGGCATATCCCAAGTGATACAGCCGATACTCGGACAGATTGCGGCACATTGCGGATCGTCATAGATACCGACGCACTCAACACACTTTTCAGGTTGCACATAGTAGCGGCTCTCTCCCGTCGGGTTGTTCATATCGTCTACGATCGCATCGACCGGGCAGTTTTGCAGACAGGCATCACAAGTGATACAGGTATCATTGATAATTACAGACATACTATTTCCTTTTTTTCTTAGTTATAAAGTTTTAGTGTCTCACCGACACTGACATGAGCCGCTCTATCTTCCATAGAGATACTCTCTCGAAAAGGTCTCGGCGCCGCAAGTGGGGACAAGAGACCTTTTTTCTTATGTACACGAATCACATAATCATTACTTTGTACAAAGTAATCATCATACGTTTCTGTATAGGGCATGTCCCAGACAATGCACCCCTCTGTCGGGCAGACATCGGCGCATTTCGGGACAGCGGCATCAACACACTCTATGCATTTTTCGGGCTTGACATAGGTGTACCCGCCATCTGCCAGCGGCGAATCGTCAGCACTAACGATCGCCGTGGCAGGGCACTCTTCGATACACAAATCACAGTTGATGCATGACTCTGTAATCAGAACGGCCATTACGCGCTCCTTGCCTCGGCTTTATGAAAGATCCTAAGCAGCCACATCGGCGGGTTGTCCGCCAACATGCTGTGGAGCTGTCCGATCGCGTTGTCGATTTTTTCCCCCTCGGCAACGCGGACAGGGTGGATACCCGCTGCCTGGACCATCTTGGACGCCTTGGGCCCGATCTGCGTACAGTACATGATGTCCGCCTCTTCGAGAACACCGATCTTGTAACTCAGCTTCTCATGCTCATCTTCGATATCCGTAGTGGCATCGATGATGTTCAGGAGTTCTGCACCCTCTTTGTCGACCTTATAAAGATAAAATTGTTTTGACCAGCCGAAATGCTGGTCAACGGCTTCTCCGGTTGATGAGGCAAATGCGATGTTCATCGTTGTGACCTGAATTAGACCGCTACGTTTGCGTGAGATTCACGCAGATCCATACCGATCTCTTCCATGAACGGCTGTGCTTTCACTTCAGGAAGCATAAGCCCTTTCTTTTTGTGTTCACGGATCTTGTACTCGCCGCTTTCGTTTCCGGCAGCATAGTAGTCGTTAAAGTCCGTCGTATACGGCATATCCCAGACGATTGAACCTTCGGTCGGACACGCAGCAGCACAACGCGGTTCATCGGCATGACCGACACACTCAACACAGCTCTCCGGTTTCACATAGAAACGTTCACCCTCATAAGGGTTTTTGTCGCTACCGTCATCGATGATAGCAGCAACCGGACACTCCGGTGCACATGCATCACAATTTATACATTCGTCCGTAATCATTACAGCCATTTCATTCTCCTAATATGTTATATCGACACGATCAGTCGTGCGAGCTTCACGCCGAGCAGAACTCAACGCCAGCGTAACCAGATGGGCTTGGCACATTTGGTGTACTATCGATTAATTTGCATCTTTCATTCCAGCAAGGACATTGCGGTAGGCATTCAGATCTTTGGGCGCCAATATCGGTTCAATCTCTATATCAATACCCCTTAGCAGCATCGTGGCCTGACACCCCTGTGTCAATTCGAGCGATTCACAGGCGCGCGACGTGATCAATGCGACCACCTCTCCAAGCTCGCTCTCAAATGTCAATTCGCATAAGGAAGCACCCTGACGGATCGCTTTGAGTTCAGCCGGGATACGGTTCTCGATGGAGACCTTACCCGGGCACTCTTTGGAGACACTGACAGCAACCTCCTGAAAACAGCATTTGACCTCATCACCGACAGCAAGCCATTCCGGTGTTTTCGACTTGATGACACTCACTTCTGTGTCACCGACTTTAAGATGTATATAGGTTACGACATCCGTCTCGTCAATACTTTTAACGAGGGCAGTTACCTGATTCACACCCTTCTCCTACATCAGATAAAGTACGACATTTTTGTCGATCAATGTCTCAAATTGATCAAGCAGCATATCCGCGGTCGATGTTGAACCGAGGTGGCAACCCGAGCAGGCACCCAGGTAGTTGAGCCATATCTGCGGGGTTTCGCCCGGTATATAGTTGACCAGGGTGATCCCGCCGCTGTCCGCTTCAAGCGTCGGACGGATCTTCTTCTCGATCATATCTTCGACAAGGACGGTCTGCTGCTTGGCATCCAGAAGACGGAACGGTTTGTTCAGCTCTGTGGTCAACGACGCGTTACTGACAAACGTGATGATCCCCTGCGCCTGCTCATTGTTGTTATGTGCGGCCGTAATAAGGTAACGCATCGCTTCGGAGACCTTGCCCTTTTGACGGTAGAGCATGCCCGCCTTCAGTTGTGCCTCGACATGCCCTTCGTCAGCAGCTTTGGCATAATACTCCAGCGCTTTGTCGCTGTCCGAAGTAGCGTTCAGCCCTTTTTCATACATAACCGCCAACGAGTAGAGTGCCTGTGCGTTTCCCTCATCTGCTGCACGTTCGAGCCAGAGCTTGGCTTCGCTGTCGCTCTGTGTGCAGCCCATCCCTTTCATATGCATCATCGCCAGGTTCAACATCGCTTTTGGGTCACGTTCCGCCGCCTGCTCGAAGAGGCCGTAGGCAACATCAAAATGTTTGGTCTCGAACGCCTCAATCGCTTTTTCAAATGTCTCTGTCATATCTCTGTCCTTGGTTTTAAAATAGTTTTCTAACTGTTCGTACGCATCAGTCTGCGCCTCTTCATAGGTATCACCTACCCCCTTGATATCGGGGAAATCAACAAATACAGCCATACAACCGTCGCCATCCTCATTTGAGAATCCGTAATAGTCAAGCGCATACTTTTTCATCGGACGGCTCCTTTATCGTTATGTGTATCTGACACCGTTGATATCTTCGGATATGCATCAATCGTTCTAGAACAGTTTATGCAATCTCTCTGCCAAACAATAGAGTTTCTATTATTCAAAGGAGTTATATTATGATCGCTGTACCCATCAATACTTTGGTGCAAAACGTCAAGTCGTCCAAACTGTTCAGCAACGTTTCCATGTTCGCCATCTATAAGCCGCAGGACGAATCATTCTTTTACGTCAACAACCCTGTCGCCGGCGACGGTGTCCAGACGGCAGAGCAGTTAAAACAGTGGGGCGTCAAGCAGCTTGCCTTCTCGTACATGAGCCAGGAACCATTCAATACGTTGTGCGAAGCGGGGGTAGAGCTCTACCACATCGGAAAAGAGCCGATGCCGCTGCCTGAGATTATTCAAAACATCCAGAACGGTCTGTTGCAGACGGTCGACATGGCCAGTGTTGACAACAACCGATTTTTGGGATTGACAGCGACACCATGCAGCGCTTAAACAGTGAAGTCATCACGCCGGAGATGCAGCAGATCAAAAGCATGATCATCGAGACCTATGCGCAGCGCGATGCGATCAAAAACGAGATGGAAGTGTGGTACAACACCTACCCGGGTGCCCACTTTCCGAAAATGAAAGAGCTGGTTATCACCGACGCGACTCTCTCTAAACTTGACTCATTCTACAAACAGCTGTGGGATTACCACAACGCAAGGTCAAGTTAGTAGATGAACGGACCCTACGCTAAAAAAGCGCGTCTGATCGACGACATCGGCAAGATCGAGCAGTATCGTCCGATCCTTGAAAAAGACAATTTTCAGAGCGATGAACCGCATTGGCGGCGTATCAGCAAAAACACCATCAGCCTCTTTCAGGTGCTGATCGACCAGGATCTGAGCGATCTTGTCAACGTGCTCGAACACTACCCGCGCTACGTCGAGTGGGTTTGTGAACACTTTCGCTACGCCTACAGTTACAGCGAGAACGAAGCGGACATCGATGCCGCATCACAACTGCTCTTCATGGGAGAGGCGTACTTCTCAAAACAGTTTGTGCGCAATGTCGTCCGCAAGCTGCCCAAACTTGAGGAGATGGAGATGGAGGCGCTCGGCTCTTTCGCCGTAAAGATAGGCGAGTGCCACCAGGCGTGGCACCCCATCGTGGTCAACCACTACTGCGACAGCTTGGCGGAGACGGTCGAGCAGCTCAGGCTGCACCCGCTGCAGCGGATCGTTTTGCTCAAACCGATCAAATCGATTGAACGACAAGAGACCTATGAATACGGTGCCCAGGACCGCGATGCGGTTCTGGACATCCCCTATATGACCTAACCCAACTACAAAGGAAAACAATGGATTACGAAACCCTTAAGACCGCACTTTTAAAAGAGGCCAGAAACGCTTTTGAAATGGCATGCACCATGCGCGAAAACCAGCGCCTGGAGGTCTACCTCAAAAACGGTGAAGCCAGGATATCGGACTGCATGGAAGAGAGTGAAGAGCTGGTATACGGGCCCGACAAGGTCCTCTGTTATCAGGTCTACGGCCACGACTACCTTGAAGAGGAGATCAAGACCTGGATCGATTACGCACGCGTGATCGATCAGCCGGAAGACGGAATGCCGTTGCCTGAACCGACCGACATCGAAAAATCGATCCGCGAACTGATCAACGAGATCGCGCAGAGAAACGGGGTCCCGCCTGAAAGCGTCAGCTCCTTCGAAGTCTTTGCAAACCTTCCGATGGACCTTCTGGGCAGTATTGAGCAGCAGATCATTGAATACTGGTGGAGCGCAAAAGAGGAAGAGAACGGCAAGAAGCTGGCACTCGAACAGATCAACGAAGCGATCGGCCTGCCAGCCCAGCAGCTGTAATGCCGTTACACCGGACCTGACGTTCTCAGAACGTTTTTTTGGCCGCTATCATCGCATTGCGGCTTGCTTCGAACCACCCCTCTTTCAGTTCTACGGGCGGCAAAACCTCGACATGAACGACCCCTTTTTTAGAGTGTTTTGTCCCCTCATTGTAGAAATGTCCGAGCTCTTTGATGACAACCGGCTGCACCTTCAGGCCCAGTTTTTCGGCAACCATCCTGGCACCCGGTTCAAACGCTTTGATCCTGCCATCGAATGAACGTGTCCCTTCGGGAAAGATCACGACTTTTTTATCCACTTTTCTACGGACCTCTTTGAGCAGTTTTACCCCCGAACGCCGGTCATTTCTGTCGATCGTTATATGGCCGATGATCTCTGTGACCAGGCCGACCGGCCAGCTGTCCATGATCCCCTTGCGCCCGACGAACCGGATATCTGCCCCGACATAGGCTTCCAGTATGAAGATGTCCATCATCGATTGATGATTCGCGATGATCAGGTTGGTGTCAGGCGCAAGTTCACCCTCCACCGTATAGTCCAGACCCGCACTGGAGAGAACACGCCGGCTGATCCATCCCCTCAGACGGTCAAGTCTCGGTATATTCTCTCGGTTGAGATATATCAAAATGGCCCCGGTGACCATCACAACATAGGCCATAATGGTACGTACATGAAAAACAGCCCTATCTATCATCACGCTCTCTCGTCAATTCATTGACCCCGTCAATGAAAAGTTACTCCGATCTCCTTGTTTATTTTCAGACGCCCTGCTGCAGCTGCTCTTGCGCCGCTATCATCTTCTGCCGGCTCGTTTCGAGCCACCCCTCTTCAAATTCTACGGGCGGCAGGATCTCGATGTGCACTTTGCCTTTTTTGGAGTGCCGTCGCCTCTCACTGTAATACCGGTCAAGGTCTTTGATGACAACCGGCTGCACCTTCAGGCCCAGTTTTTCGGCGACCAGTTTTGCCCCGGATTCAAAAGCCTGTATCTTTCCGTTCGGAGAACGTGTTCCCTCCGGAAAGATAACCACTTTTTTCCCTTTTTTCTCCCGGACCTCTTTTAACAGTTTGGCCCCGGCCCGCCTGTCTTCTCTGTCGATGGTGATGTGACCGACGGCATCCACGACAAGCCCTACCGGCCAGACATCCATGATCCCCTTGCGTCCGACAAAACGGATCTCAGGCCCCACAAACGACTCCAGCAAAAAGATGTCGATCATGGATTGGTGGTTGGCGATGATCAGGTCGGTGTCGTCATCAAGGTGACCCTTGAGCTCATAGGTCAAACCGACCCCGCGCAAGACGTTCCGGCTGATCCACATGCGCCATCTGTCGGTTTTGCTTTTGTCATTTTTAAAGATGTCGACAGCCGTTGAACCGACTGCGATCGCCAAATGGGCGAAAAAGGTACGAATACGAAATATAAGACTATCGATCATGGCCCAGCTTCTATATTTAACAGATATTATAATCTTACTAAAAATTGATTTTTTTTTCCTTGTAATAAACAGGTAACCCTGCTGTAATAGAATATTACAGCTATTTGTTAGTCATACATCTGTATACTAAAAAACATTTTCACACCAAAAATAAGGTCTATTTCAATGCAACACTATTCACACACTTCCAGCCGCGGCGCTTTCTCTCTGATGGAGCTGATGATCGTTATTATCATTCTCGGTCTTTTGGCATCACTGGTACTTCCAAACCTGATGGGAACCGCGGAGAAGGCAAAACGTGATCTGGTCTGTATCCAGATGAAAGGTGTCGGTGAAGTGCTTGATCGTTTTAAACTCGATAACGGCGTCTACCCGTCAACCGAAGAGGGACTTCAGGCCTTGATCGAAAACCCAGGCGAAGAGAAGTATCCGGACTACGATAATCATGGCTACATCGCCAAGAAGAACCTGCCGAAAGATTCATGGAAAAATGAATTTGTCTACATCAACAAGGGCAGTACGTTCGATCTGATCTCTCTCGGTGCCGACCGCAAAGAGGGTGGAGAAGATGATGCAAGCGACATCCGCTTCAGTGAGTGCAAGTTCTAAACCCGGCCATGCGGAAAAAGGCCTTCACCCTCATTGAGCTGCTGCTTGTTGTCGTGATCATAGGTGTTGTCTACGGCCTGGTGATCAATTCGATAAAGCAGATCAACGACAAAGAGGCGGCTCTCGATTTTGAGACGCTCCCCTCGTTTTTGAAGAGCTTCCATCAGCGCAATGATGTCGCTTTTGTCTGTATCGACAACTGCCGGCAATGTGCCGTCTATGTGGATGGCGAAGAGCACAAAGAGGTTGATCCCTTTATGCAAGAGGAGCAGGCACTTCGGTTTTGGCGTTTTGATGCGAACCTGGGCATGCAGGAGCTTCGCTTTACACCGATGTTCGATGCAGACGACAGAGCGTTTGATGTCTGTTTCAGATATGAGATTTTTAAAGACGGGAGCAGTTCAGAGATGGTCATAGAGACACAAAAAGAGAGTTACGACTATCGTGGCCTGAACCATAAAGTCGACCGCTACTCTTCGCTCCAGGCACTCGAAAGCAGCCGCCAGGACGAACTTCAGGAGGTGCTGCAATGATCTTTGCATACAAAGGCATCAATACTGAAGGCAAGAACGTCAAGGACAAACTCGAAGCCACTTCGATTGAAGAGGCCAAAAGCAAACTCAAAGCGCAGGGGATCATCTACAAAAGCATCGAGGAGGAGTCCCCTTCTCTTTTCAGCGGCATCAATTTCAGCCGACGCTACCGCATTTCGCCCAATGAACTCTCTCAGCTCAGCCGTGAACTCGCGATGTATATCCGCTCCGGGATCAGTATCGTCGGTGCGCTCAAGATCATCCAGAACCAGTACCTCCACAAAAAGAAACTCTACCTCTTTTTAAAGACCGTCAGCACCTATCTTGACGAGGGGAAAAACTTCTACGCCGCCCTGGATGAGCAGAAGATCGTTATTCTCCCGGAGTTTTACACGCAGTCCATCCGGGTCAGCGAATCCAGCGGTATTTTGGACGAGGTGCTGCTCGAGCTCTCACGCTTTCTCAAAGAGCAGGACCGCATCGCCAAAGAGATCAAGTCCGCCTTTGCCTACCCCTCGTTCATGATCCTGATCTCGCTCTTTATGGTCGGGTTTATGCTCGCCTTTGTCGTGCCGCAGATCACGGGGATCTTTGAAAGTATGGACCAGGAACTTCCCGCCGCAACCCGGTTTGTGATCGCCGCGGGCGACTTTTTCAGCAACCACTACGCTGCGATCGGCGTCGTGATCGTGCTGCTTTTCGGTACGCACTCTTTGATGATGAACTACAGTAGCGGCTACAAATATGCCGTACATTCCCTGCTTTTGCGGATGCCTCTGTTCGGCAAGGTCGCCCTGAAAAGCGAGCTGGCGCGCTTCTCCTATGTCGGCTCCCTGCTTGTCCGGTCCGGTGTCCCTTTTGTACAGACGATCAACCTCTCCGCCAACATCCTGAACAATGCCGTTTTGCGCCGGGTCTTTCTTGAGGCCTCCAAAAAAGTGGTGGAAGGAAAACGTCTCTCCAATGCACTTAACGAATCCTCTTACGCCCTGGACCCTTCGTTTTTACAGGCCATTGCCGTAGGGGAGGAGACCTCGCAGATAGAGCCCGTGCTGATCAACATCTCCGAACTCTATTTTGAAGACAACCGCGACAAGATCGGTCTGATCCTGAGCCTGCTTGAACCGATGCTGATGCTCTTCGTCGGCGGTACCATCGGTTTCATCGTCGCGGCGATGCTGCTGCCGATCTTCTCGATGAGTATTTCATGAGAACGTTGCAGCGTCGTCACGGGATCGCCCTGCTGATCACCATCTTTTTCATCATCGCGATCACTGCGGCGGTCGGTATCAGTCTGATGAACCTGAAACAGAGCGGCGAAGAGCTTCGAGAAGCCCGCTTCCTGCTGCAGAGCGGTGCGGTCGTCGAAGATGTCCTCTCACTGATGAAAGAGGCGGACAAGCTCGGCACCGTGAGCGACGCCGAAAGTCTCAGTATCTTTTTATCGACAGCCGGATTTATACCGCTGGAATTAAAAGAACTTTTGGTTAAAATAGAGATAACAAGTGCGATGGGACGTATCAATATCAATACGCTGGCGGCTTCCAAAGAGTTCCAGCAGGCACTGATAGAGTATATGGCCCGTTTTAATGTTCAGGATGCCAACTACATGAGCGACCTTTTGATCGACTGCATGGGCGGGCATAGAGATGTCTACAAAACCGATATCTTTGATGAGATGCCGGAGCTTTACCGTGAACGTATTGTCTCAAGAAGACATCTCAACAAGATTCTGGACTTCTATGTCCGTGAACGTCATGACAATGCCGTAGTCAAGCTCCCATGGGACGCCTTGATCCGCTTTGACGACAGTAATGTCACAGCCGTTGACGTGAACTACATCACGCCGGCCCTTTGGCAGATGTATCTTCCCGGTCTGGATGAGGAACGGGCTGTCGACCTTGCGTCGGGCGGCGGGGCATACAACACACTTGACGATATCGACCTCTCTGCAGACGATAAGGCGCAGCTCGCCAAGTTCGGCCTGAGCTTTTTTCAACCGGTCGTCCGGATGGATGTCGAGGTCCTGGAGAACAACAGCAGCGCTCATATAGCGTTTGACTACGATTTAAGCACTAAAAAGGGTACACATTTTGAATTTGGGATTTAGATCTAAGGCCAAAGCCTTTTTTGTCGATATCGACTCCCCCGCCTACCGTTTGGAGGGCGCGGTCAATATTATCCTTTCACCCTCCATGTATTGGGTCAAACGTGTCACGCTTCCGGTCAAGTACCTGCGCGAGGTCCGAAGCCTCATCCCCTCCCTTTTTGAGGACAACCTCCCCGAGGGGAAATACAGCTACAGCACCTACAAAGACGGTGACAGCTTTCTGATCTTTGCCTACAACGACAAAGAGGTGCTTGACCTTATTGCCGAAAAAGGGATCACCGCCGCCAATATCGACAATGTCTATTTTGCACAGAGCGAGTTCGACACGATCGACACACCGCTCAAGATCGATGCGAAGAGTGTCCTAAGTCTGCAAGAGGGTGTTGTCGTCAAACTGCCTGCCGCGTTGGCACCCGACGCCGTTACGATGAACCTGGACGGGCACACCTTTTCGAAACACTCTATTCACCTCACCCGCTTTAACCAGATCGCGGACAAAAAGTCGCAAAAGGTCTTCGGTTCTATCCTGACAGTTCTGATCCTTATGTTTACGACCGAATGGCTCATCACCGCATCGAAGGTCACGGCGATCATGGAAAAACAGGGCGAAGTCTTCAGCAGCCACAACCTTCCCGCAACCTCCTTTCAAAACGAGGCGATCCATGCCAAGCTGAATACGACGTTTGAAAGACAGAGCCGCATCCGGGATATCGTCAACCTTGTGCTGACACTCAAACTCAAGCCCGAAGAGCAGTTGCAACAGATCGCTCTGGAACAAAACCGTATGATCATTGAGCTCCGCACCGCCTCTGAAGCGACAGGCACAAAAACCCTCTCCAGCCTCAAAAGGGAGTTTAAACACACCGATGGCCGTTTTGAGAACGGGATCTACACCATGGAGATAAAGTTATGAAGATCAACCCGCTCTACATAGGCATGCTCCTGGTCGTTGCCCTTCTCTTTGTGGTCTACCAGCTGCATGGAAGCAAGACGCAGCTGCGCGAAAGCAAGCAGGCTTTGGTCAAAGTCGAAGCGATGGCAGAAGAGATCGATGCCCTGAAACGTGCCTGGGACAACCCGAAGACAACGACTGCGGCACTGCAGAGACTCTTGAAAGCACCGCAGCTCAAGTCTGCCAATATCCAGCAGACAAAAAAACAGGGGCTGATCATCTTAAAGTCGAAAAAAGCGAATTTTAAAGCGGCCAACTACTTCTTCTCGAAGCTTTTCAACGGTGCGTACATCTTGCAAAAACTCGAGATCAAGCGTCTGGATGACGAGTCGCTCAGTTTTCATGTGGAGATCCGTTCATGAAAAAACTCGCCCTCTCTCTTTTCTACACCGTTCTCTTTTTCGCGGCCCTGCTCTTTTTCACCCCGAAAGAGAACCTCTACTACTTTGCAGAGGAACAGATCAAACCGCTCGGTGTCATTATCGGCTACGAAGAGACCGTAGACCACGGCTTTACCCTGGAGATACTCCATCCCAAGCTCTATGTCCAGAAGATCAAGAGTGCTGATATCGGCGCCATCACCTTCGCCCTTTTCGGGTTTTACAACGGGGTCTCAGTCAACAATGTCGTTTTGGACAAAACCTTTGAACAGTTTTTTCCGCCGCTCATCGAAAAGATCGATATCGACAACACGCTCTTCTCCCCGCTTCAGCTCAATGCCGAAGCGGTCGGGGATTTCGGTGAAGCCGAGGCGACTGTCGATCTGCTTGAGCGCAGCGCGATCATTGTTGTGAAGCCGTCCAAGCTGATGCTGTCGGAGTACAAAAACACGCTGCGTCAGCTTAAAAAATCCAAAGAGGGGGACTACCGTTATGAATATAAATTTTAACCCCTCACTGGTCCGGTTTGTACGCAACGTACTGATTATCGTCATGGTGGCAAAGGTTCTCTCTCTTCTCCTGCTGTGGCTCTTCCAGAGCGAAGGTGTCCACTACCATGCGAACAGTTCCAAACTGCCGGCATACAAGCGCTACAGTGTCCATAACATCATCAAACCGGCCCAGGCACCTGACCCGAGAACGGCGACAGGGCCGCTTAGTGATGAAGAGAATGAACTCGCCTCCTATGGACCGAACATCGCCAATATGGTCCTCAAAGCGCTCTTCAAGCGCAAAGACGGCGGGCTCATCATCATTGCGCTGAAAGCAAAGCCGAATGACTCCGAAGTGATCGGGATCGATGAAGCGTTTCAAGGCTACACCCTTAAAAAGATCCTTGAAAACGGTGCGATCTTTATGAAAAAGGGGGAGACCTTCAGCCTCTACTTCTCGGAAGAGCAGCAGCAAGAGCAAGGGCACTCTACGCCAAAAGCGGGCGGGGTAAGTGCGTTAACGTCCGATGGCGGCGGCGGCACTAAACAGGTCGCCAAATCGGACATTAACCGCTACGCCAAGGATGTTAATCAGATCTGGAAAGAGATCGGTATCACCGAGGTAAAAAAGGAGGGCAAGATCACCGGTTTCAAAGTCACACGGATCAAGCCCAACACCCCCTTTGCCCAGCTCGGTTTACGTCAAGGCGATATAATCATTAAAGCCAACAACCAGCCGTTGACATCGTACAAAGATGCCATCGCGATCTATAAAAAAATCGATAAACTCGACGCCGTAGAACTCATCGTCCTGCGCAACAATCAAGAAACGGAGATCATCTATGAAATATATTAAACAACTATTGCTTTTGACCCTTTTACTCGCAACCAGCCTCGATGCCAGAGAAAAGGTCAACATCAAATTTGACAACCTGCAGATCAACAAATTTATCCAGCTCGTTGCCAAGCTCAGCAATAAGAACATCCTCGTCACCAGCAAGATCAACGGTACCGTTGACCTTGTGACCGCGGCACCTGTCTATGATGATGAGCTGATGGGTATCCTGATCTCCGTCCTGGAGTCTAAAGGGTTCACACTCGTCAAAAATGGCTCGATCTATGAGGTCGTACGTTCGACCGAAGCGGCAAAACACAATGTCCCTATTGTCCGTTCAGGCTACATCGCACGCGGTCACACCATGGTGACGCAGGCGATCAAGGTCGAAGGGGAGAATGTCGATATCGTTGCCGCCAAAGTGCGGTACCTTATCTCCAAGACAGCCAAACTGATGACCATGAAAGAGTCCAACACCCTTCTGCTCACAGACTACCCGGCCAATATTCAGACCATCAAACGTATCATCAAAGATATCGATACCAAGAACGAGAAAGATATCAGGATCGTCCATGTCGAGCATGCCGACTTGAAACAGCTGCACGCCCAGATCAGCGAGATCGCCAAATCGATCTTTAATGACAAAGTCGCGACCCAGGGTGTCAAGGTCCTGCAGAACGCGGATGTCAACGGCCTTATTCTCATCGGGAACAAACAACAGATCGACGAGCTTGCCGGCGTGATCGCAACCCTCGACAACGAACAGAACCTGAACGAAGTCGTTCAGATCATCCCGCTTAAAAATTCGGATGCCAAAAATGTCCTGGCCAGTCTGAACGAGATCATTACCAAACAGACCTTCACCGACCCGAGTATGAAACCCAACGTCTCGGCCAATGAAGAGATCAATGCGATGATTCTTGTGGGAAATCCTACGGTACTTAAAGGTCTGATCAAGATCATCGATACCCTTGATAAAGAGAAGTACCAGGTCTATGTCCAGGCACGGATCGTCGAGATCAACAAAAACAGCGCCGAACAGATCGGTCTCAAATACTCGCTTGCAGGCATTACCTCTACCGCGTCAGGACTGCTTGCTTTCAGCGGCAACTTCGGCGGCTCAAGCTCCATTATCGAATCAGCGCTTGCTATTGTCGGGAACGAAGCTATCAACGGCGGTTTGGCGATCGGTGCCTCTTTGGACTTCCTGCAGACAAAAGGGGCGTCAAAGACCATTTCAAGCCCATCGATACTCTGTGTCAACAACCAGGAGTCCTCGATCTATGTCGGTAAAACCCTCTCCTTTCAGACCGGTTCAACCACAGGCGCAGCCGGTACGACCAACGCCTTTAAACGTGAAGATGTCGGTTTGACCCTCAAGATCAAGCCAAGGGTTTCATCGTTGGACAAAGTCACCCTTGACGCCGAAACCATTCTGGAAAATGTGCTGCCGGTCACGGACACCAATGCCCAACCGGTAACGACAAAACAGACGGTGCTGACACAAGCCATCCTGCGCCACGGCGAAAGTATCATCATCGGCGGGCTCGTCAAGAACTACAGCACAAACCTCGAGACAAAAGTGCCTATCCTCGGCTATATCCCTCTGCTTGGCTGGTTCTTTACCCACAGTGACACCCAGGAACAGCAAGACAACCTTATCGTCATCCTTACACCCTACATCATCGATAAAAGTGAAAAGCTCTCCCGTCTTCAGCAGGAACTTGGCGAGTTGAGCCGACTGCAGGCGCAATACAATAGAGAGGTCTTTGAAAAAATTGAGCAGAAAGCTGCAGAGGAGAAGAAGTAATGCTCTCCGCCGAGCTCTATCATGACCTGAACCTCGAAGCAACAGAGGTCGAGGAGATACCGACGGAGCTACTGGTCAGGAACTATCTTCTGCTCACCCATATCGATGAGGCGATCGTCGCGGCCACTTCCCAAGAGTATATTGTCGAAGCGAGCAACTTCTACAATAAACTGTCAGAAAAGTACCCTTTTGTCATTCTTGACGAAGAGTCATTTGAACGGCTCTACAACCGCTATCTGGAACTTCGTACCGACAAGCAGATCGAGACGATGCAAGAGGAGGGCGAAAAATCCGAAGGCGAAGATGACGAACTCTCGTTGACCGAATTTTTGCGGACCTCGTCGGACATTCTTACCTCCGAAGAGTCAGCGCCGATCATCAAGTTCGTCAATGCCCTATTCTACCAGGCCGTCAAACGAAAGGCTTCGGATATTCACATCGAAGTCCACGAAAAACGGGGCGAGGTCCGTTTTCGTGTCGACGGTATCTTGACCAAGAATGTCGACCTTGAAAAAAAGGTGATCGCCCTTATTATCAGCCGTATCAAGGTCATCTCCAACCTCGATATCTCGGAAAACCGTATTCCTCAGGATGGCCGTACCCAGATCAAGATCGCCGGCGAAACCCTCGACATCCGTGTCTCCATTCTACCGACCTTCTACGGCGAACGCGTGGTCATGCGTCTGCTTATGCAGAGCGGTTCCGTTCCGCACATCGACCAGCTTGGCTTTCCTCAAGAGACCATACACGACATGAAGACCCTGCTTCGAAGTTCGCACGGTATCATCCTTGTCACCGGCCCGACCGGTTCGGGAAAGACAACGTCGCTTCACGCCTTTTTGCAAGAGGTCGAAACACCGGAGCTTAACCTGATCACGGTTGAAGACCCGGTCGAGTACAAGTCCGAGACGATCTCCCAGATCCAGGTCAACGAAAAAGTCGGTCTCACCTTCGCCGCTTCACTGCGTTCGATCCTTCGCCAGGATCCCGATATCATCATGATCGGTGAGATCCGTGATGAAGAGACCGCCCATATCGCCGTCCGCGCGGCCCTGACCGGCCACCTTGTCTTCTCGACGCTGCACACCAACTCGGCCGCAGCGACCATCTCCCGTCTCGCGGATATGGGGATCGAGCCCTTCCTCATCTCCTCATCTATTCTAGGGATCATGGCCCAGCGGCTTGTTCGCCGTATCTGCGATGAGTGCAAGACAGAAGACACGCTTGCAGAAGACTTTGCCCTTGAGTATCAACTTGACCCCAATGCGACGATCTATAAAGCCGTCGGATGCAAAAAGTGCAACTACAGCGGTTTCAGCGGCCGTCAGTCGATCGGTGAACTTTTGATCATGGACGACATGATCAAGGACCTTCTTAAAGAGACGACCGATGAGCATACCATCTCAAAAGCGCTGGAGAAAGAGCACCTCGTCACGATTGCTATGCAGCTTAAAGCGATGCTTCTAAGAGGAGAGACCTCCCTGGATGAGGCGATCCGCATCGGTTTGGCGCATGCCTAAAAGATCCTGCGGCTTCACCCTCATCGAGGTCCTTGTCGCCGTCATGATCATCGCCGTCGTCATCGGCGCGCTGCTCCAACTTTTTTCCACCAACGCCCAGGCCTTTTCATCCGTTCATCAAAAAATCCTGCACGCAAACAGGACCACACTGCTGCTGGGCAATTCCGTCTACGGCTACGAAGACAAAAAGATCGATCTTGCCGAGCTGGTCAAGGATTTCAACATCGATGATGACCTTCGGCGTCAGCTCAAACGCATGAAAGTGCAGATCCTCTACACCGAGGTGACCAGTATCGACTTTGGCGATGCTGCGGAAGCCATAGCCGAGGCCGAAACAACCGACACCGAAAATGTAGACAATGGGGCGGTCTCCGAAACAGCCGAAGCGGCAAACGCACTGGAAGTCGGGCGGACCACCTTGAAGATCGATGACCAAAGCAGCTCATTTTTACGGGTGCGGCTCCAATGAGACGCCACGCCTTTACCCTCATAGAGATGATGATCGCCATCACCCTCTTCTCTGTCATCATGATATTTCTCTACCAATCTATGGCCCGTCTTGACAAATCCAACCGGTTTTACAGCAACAAACTCCACGGCATTGCATCAGAGCAATCCCTGTTTAAAACGCTCTACCTGGATCTTTCTCTCTCCTTGCCAAAAACCGGTGCCATCGACAATATCAACCGAGATGAAGATAGGCTCTTCATGCAGACCTCCCATGTCGTTCACACCCATGTCATGCCCTATGTTGCCTACTTTGTCAAAGAGAAGCACCTCTACCGCGTCGAGTCCGCCACACAACTGAGCTACCCTTTCGAGAGCAATACCAATGCCCTGATTGATGATTTCGGTCCGATAAAAAAGTTCCGTATTTACAAGAACAGTACCCACTTCCTTCTCCATATCAATGTCGACGGTAAAGATGAGACCCTGCTAAAGATCAGACATCTGGGCGCTGTCTAACAAGTCTGGTTATACGGAAATATCCATGCGCGATATGACGTATAACTGTCTTTCAGAGCATTATAATAAAGTTAGTTTTGGAAAAGTGTTGGAAGAAAGATGTATGAATCAAGGCCAAAGGCCTTGAATTTAAAAATTAGAGTGCAGCTTTTGCCTGTGCTGCTACAGCAGAGAATGCCGCTGCATCGTTCATTGCCATGTCGGCAAGGATCTTACGATCTAGTTCGATACCAGCTTTTTTCAATCCGTTGATGAAACGAGAATAGTTGATGTCATTTAGACGACATGCAGCATTGATACGGATGATCCATAGTTTACGGAACTCACGCTTTTTCTGTTTACGGTCACGGAATGCATAATACATACTGTGTTCTAGTTGTTCTTT
>JBFFKK010000028.1:0-31901 GCA_041555445.1 Sulfurimonadaceae bacterium | reverse complement strand
TTGCCATCTATCAATCCTTACTTAGCGATTTGCGCTGTGTGAGGGTGCTCAGCACCAGCGTAAATTTTTAGTTTTTTCAACATTGCACGGCCAAGCTTCGTTTTTGGAAGCATACCGCGAGTTGCGAGTCTAAACAGTTTTTCCGGGTTGTTCTCCAGAAGGTCTGTCATCTTAACGCTCTTAGTAGAACCGAAGTAACCACTGTGAGAGAAGTACTCTTTGTTAGCCAGTTTACCGGCACCGTTGAAGATCGCTTTGGAAGCGTTGACGATTACGACGTAATCACCACAGTCAACATTTGGTGTGTAGTACGGCTTGTTTTTACCACGAAGGTGTGTTGCAACCTCAGTGATGATACGACCGAAAGTCTTACCTTCAGCATCGATCAAGATCCAATCTTGTTTGATCTGCTCAGGTGTTGCAATTTTTGTAAATTTCATATTGCACCCTTTATTAATTTTTTTGGTAGCGGAAGTATAGGGGAATAAACTTAAATGGTACTTAATTTAAGGTTAAAATAAGAATTATCGAAGAAGTTTGACTGAACAAACCGATGGCTAAGCACCTCACCCTCTTTATACGATCAATGTCGATGGAGCAATTATACATCAATCGCATATGAAACGCTAAACCTCAACGATCTCGCACCCCTCTTCCAGCATATAGACCAGATACCCTGAGACGGCTCCTTCTGTTATCGATGCGACGGCCTGCTTATAGAAACCGACCTGTTTATGGTACTGTTCACTGTGCCCTTTTGCCGACTTGTAGTCCATGATGACCCAGCCGTTTTCCTGCTCTACCAACAGGTCGATATAACGCAGCTCACCCTTGTAGCTGATCGCCCTCTCTTTGGTGACGACACCGGCGCTCAGCCCTTTAAACCGATCATCATTGACGAGATGCAGCACCCTCTTTTTAATACTGGCAAAATCCGCTGCGTCCAGATAGGCGCCGTAACGGTTCATCGCGATGTTGACCGCTTCGTCGACAGCACTGCTCTCAAAGTCCGCCATCATCTCCAGCGTGTAGTGCAGTGCAAGACCGAACTCGATCGCATGCAGGTCTCTCTCCTCTTCGCTCTCCTCTTTGAGCAGCTCGCTCTGTTGGCCGTAGTTACGTGCTTCGTAGCGTAAGGGCTGCATGGCCTCTTGCGGCTTTGCGGCCCGCATCTCTATAAGCTCCTGGCCCCAGGTCTGCTCCTCCAAGGCCAAAGCCTCGAACTTGGAATCTTTTGACTTCTGGACAATATAGAGCCGTTTCTGTGCCCGGGTAAAGGCGACATACAAAGCGTGCATCGCATCTTCATGCGTGAGCCGCTCTTCGTCTTCCAGCGCCTTGGCATAGGCAAGATCGAAACTTGCCCGTTTTTGCATCCGCAGGTAGATCTGCTGAAGTGCGATCCCGTCATATTGGTAGATGATCGTACTGGTGTCGGCTTTTGCACGCCCGAGACGGTCCATGACGATCACATTTTCAAACTCCAGCCCTTTCGACTTGTGCACGGTCAAAACGCGCACGCCGTGGAGGTCCGCCTGTGCGGCTGTCGCATCCAGCCGCTCGTACTCAAACAGGAACTGCTCGATATCGCTGTAGTTGCCGAGCAGCTGCAAGAAGAGCAGAAGGTTCAGATCGCCGTCAAAAAGCCGGTACGTTTCGATCACTTTCAGCAGTTCACCCGCAAGGTCTCTGCTGTCGATATTGCACGGCGTCAACGGACCGACCTCCAACTCCAGCAGTGCAAAGAAATTACGGGCATAGATACTCTCGTTGAAATAGGAGTATTTCAAATACTCTATCAGGGCACGAATGTTCTTCTGGTTGATCAGAAGCGAGGTGGTCTCGGTCACCACATCGATACCGGCTTCGCGCAAAAGCGCTTCTACCGCACTTCCGTCCCTGTTGGTCTGTGTCAGCACCGCAATATTATCCGGGTTCTCGCCTTTCTCGATCAGTGCAAGGAGCTTCTCCGACATCCCTTCCAGGACCTCGTCGTTGTTGATGACCTCGACATACCCCTCGCCCGCCTTGTCACGGACCAGCTGCGCTCTGTAGTTCTTGATCTTCTGATCAAAGACCTTGTTGACAAAGTGTACGATATTGGCATCACTGCGGTAGTTGGTCAGCAGGTTGTCAACCGTCACGCCGTACTTGTCGGTCACATGGTAGAAAAGCTCTTTCGTACCGCCTCTAAAACGGTAGATGGACTGTTTGACATCCCCGACGATAAAGAGCGAATTGCGCTCACTCATCCCTTTGCCCGATGCGATCTCGTCGATAATCGGTTTGAGTATCTCAAACTGCACGACAGACGTGTCCTGAAACTCATCCAGCAGGACATGGGCGATCTTCGCATCGAGGCGGAAGTACAGGAACTCGCTGTCCACGCGCTCTTTAAGCAGCATGTAGACCAGGTTGGTGATGTCATCAAACGAGAGTTCACTGTCCTCTTTCGCCACCATCATCTTTGCCTCTTCATAGATGTCTAGCAGTCCGAACATCGCATGGAAGAAGTGGGCCTCTTTCGCCTTCATGTAGTCGGGAAGCAGTATCTGTATGGCATGCAGCCGTTCGTCCATATCGCTGACGTAGCCCTTTTTATACTGCCAGTACGCCAGCGTCTCTTTCTCTATACAGGTCTTGGAGAGTATGTCGTCCACACTCTCGCAGTTCATGGTTTTTTTGGCGCCGTCCGACATGCCCGATGCCCATACCATCGCCTGCAGACTCGAGAAGTTCGCCATGATCTCCTTTTCAATGGCAAGGTAGTTGCTCTCTTGAAAGGTCTGCGACTGCAGCTCTTTGCGTTTGCCGTAGAGCTCGTTTAGAAGCGAGAAGATATCCGACAGCCGTTTTGATGCCATCGTCGAGAGTGCGATCAGTGCGCTCTCTTTTCCCTTGACGTTCACCAGGGTCAAAAAACGCGCCATAATCTTAAGCTCATGCTGTGAAGCGAAGGTGGAGAAGGTCGGCATCAATCCCGCATGAAGGGAGAACTTTCGCAGGATCTTGGCAAAGAACTTGTCGATGGTCATCACTTTCGCATCCGACTTCAGAAACTGCTCCAACACACCCTTACGAAGCCCCAGCAAGGTCTCCACGTCGATGCCGGTCACACGCGACACCTCGAAACGCTCATCACGCTCATGAAAATGCATCAAGGTCTCTATGATCCGCTCCTGCATCTCATTCGCCGCTTTGTTGGTAAAGGTCAGGGCCAGGACCTTGTCCGCCTCTTCGCCCATAAACAGAAGCGAGAGATAACGCACGACCAGCGAGAAGGTCTTGCCCGCCCCGGCACTCGCCTCATAGGCATGAAAAGGGATAAACTCACTCATTAGTGAAACCTTTGTACACAGATCATACCGCTCAGAGGGAAAACAAGAGGTAAGATTGTTTTAGTTTTATTTGCAGGCCTAGTTGTGATTAAGTCAAAAAGAAAAGTGAAGCAAGATTGCCTCTTGTTTTCCCTCCCAAAGGGCAGTTGTGAGAGCGCTTTACCCGGTGTTAGATAACCTTCAGCGTAGCTACAGCTATGCTGAAGAACATCTGCCTTGATTAAAACGCTCTCACAACTGCTGAGTATATGATCTGTGTACAAAGGTTTCACCCTCCCCTTTGACAGAGATAGGCATATTCACAGTAACTGCACTCTGTCAATTTCTCTGTCATCTCAAAATCAAAATGCTTTGTCTCCCGGAGTTCATCCAGCAGAGTATAGAGCTTTTCGAGTTTTTCATGCAGCACCGGTTCATAAACGATCTTGCCGCTGTTCAAGTCATAAAAACCGCAGTTCTCAACCTCCCCCAGCGTCGAGGCGAGAAGGTAGTAGAACTCCAGCTGAAAATCTTTCGCGTTCTCAAGGGTCTTGAGTGTATAGGTCGCATATTTGCCGCTTTTGTAATCCAGTACTTCAAGGCCGTCCGGCGTGCTGTCGATCCGGTCGATCACACCCGCAAGCTTGATCCCGTTGACCTCTCGCTCCAGTTTCTTCTCGCACGAATGGACACGTACCTCTTTGAAGCGTTCTATCTCATGCGCCAAAAACGGCTCTAGACGTTTCATCCAGAGTTTATGCAGGTATTTGTCCAGAACACTGTTGCCGCTGCATTGATCGAGCGCTTTGGAGACCGCTTTTTTGAGCCGTTCGATGTCACTGAAATGGTCCTGCTCTTCGTAGACGATCTTCAACGCCTCATGCAGTGCCGTGCCGATCTCATGCTCTTTCGGCATATCCTGGGCGATCTCATGGTCTTTAATACCCTCGATATATTTATGGTAGAACTTGCGTCTGCAGGTTAAAAAGGTCTTTAAACCCGTTGCGGAGAGCGAACGTTTTGTAAAGTCATAATCCCCTTCAATCGATGCCAGCGGCTCTTTTTGATAGCTCTCTATCGGCATGATGACAGGAGCATAGAGCGCATCTTGCTGTGCTGCAGCATTACCCACACCCAGCTGTGTCAAAAAACGCGAGGCGACGGCGTCTGTCGAACTGACATAGGCAATCATCACCTGTGAGGCCTGTGTAAAGAGCGCATGGTAGTAGAGCTTTTGCAGATCTTCACGCTCGCTTGTCGTCGGCAGACCTGCATTGCGCCTTGTTGTTGAGTTAAGGAACAGATCTTTTTCGCTCTTTCTCGGCACAACGCCCTCATTGAAGTTCACCACGATGACCCCTTCATACTCCACCAGTCGTGTCTCCAAGACCCCCATGACGGTAATCTTCCCGCCACGCACGTCATCAATCGTCTTTGACTTCAAACGATTCGTAAAGAGATGCAGAGCGGACTTCAGCGGTGCTTCGCCCAAGACGGGTATGATCTTCTCGAAATAGTACAGCTCTTCGCGTACAATGTCGATCACAGCCTTGTCATGCTCCTTCTCCAGAAACGGTTCCATCAAGGCTGTGAAATCTAGTGTGGTAACCGGAGCGCGGTAGTTGGCATAGAGAGCTTCAAGCAGCTCTGCGCCGACACGGTTGAGCCGGGCCGTGTTTTCGACCGTCCTGTTTTCCAGATACTGCATCACCGCCTCAAGACGCTCCATAAAGAGGCTCTGTGTGAGGGGGATGCCCATCGCAAAGTTGAAATTCCCCTCCTGATCAAAACGCCGCAGATGCTGTGCAAAACTCTCATCCGGCAGCACGACGACGATCTTTTCCGGTGCGATTCCCTGCTCTGTCAGTGCATAGACCTTCTGCTTCACAAATCCGACCTGCAGCAGTGACTGCGAGAAGCTCTCCACCGTTGCATTGATCTCTTCTTTGATAGGTGTGACGCCCTCAACGGCTAAGGTCTGCAGGTTGATACGTTGCGTGCTGTTCTCGACCACATTAATGCCGAGATCCATCAATTTCTTTGTCAGCTTGACGTTAAAACGGTTGGCACTGTAGTGGAGCGCAAGGGGCACAAGCGCGGCACATTCTGTCAGTACTTTCAGCTCGAAATTTGTCAGGTACCCGAGTGCATAGAGTTCAATGTCGCCGAGTGTTCTCAAATAGCTTTCATTGAGTCTGTATTTTTGCGGCAGAAAGATCGGATCCAGAATTTTCTTCTCTTCGCAGAGATCTCTGTAGCGGTTGTAAAGCTCCTGCAAAATCGTGATATGCTCTTCGTAATCCCCGTAGGTGTCAGCAAACTCCAGACTCTCCGTCTCGACCAGTTCGCCGGCCAGCTCTTCAAAAAAACGAAAGAGATAGCTTGCATTCTGGGTAAAGGTAAAGAAATTGCGTTCGATGTTGAGTGCGGCAAAGTTTTTAAACGCTGCGGCTTCAAGCAGCAGAAGCGTCCGGGTATCCTCGTCAACACGGTGATAGCCCTCGACATGCAGCACGCGCTGTAAAAACTCGCCGATCGTCAGATAGTTGGGCAGAAAACCGTCTTCAGCCTGCTCTTTGATGATGTGCGATCTGATGGCACGTGAGGTCGGAAAGATAGTGGTTTTTGCGCTCATCGTTGCCCTTGTTTTTGCGTGTCAGGTATTATAATCAATTTAGAGAAATAAGCCTGATTTTTTTGCAACAGGAAAGAGGTCTGGAGAAAGTGTCCTATGCCGGAGCAGCCGAACAGTGCCTTCTGCAGCGGTCAAAGGAAGTGGTTAAAACTCGAAAGTGTTTGGCTGACGTGTGTCCGCTTTGAGGTTATAGTAACGTTCGTTCGCATCGATAGCGACGTGTGCCATAATGTTCCAGCGTCCCTCCAAAGGCAGTTTGCCTGCCTCGAACGTATAGAGACCGTCTTCAACCGTTGGCTTGTCCATGCTGATGTCACTGTCTCGGTTGTCCGGACGTGTCAACACGATCTTGAATTTTGCATTGTTTACCGGCGCACCTGAGGTATCCGTCACTTTATAACGTAGGACCGCATCGTTGAGATCCAGATTCTCGCTGACATAACGTATGTTGTACTTTCTATTGAAAGCGATCTTTGCCTCAATAAAGTAGTTGGCATTTCTGTCGTAGTGGTGATAATCCTGCATATTGGTATCACTCATCTCAACAGGGTGGTTCAAAGCAACCACGACTGTCGCTACGGATGCCCCGACAATCAACAGGATGGAGATAACGATGGCATACGGCCAGATGCGCCCTTGGGACTCTTTACTCATGATGTGTCTCACTCTCTTCACGTTTTTTCGCACGGCGTCTGCCGCGGAAGTAGCCGAATATGGCAAATAGAATTGTGCCGTAAAAAATGTAACGGATGACATCTATGGCAATCTGATTGCCGCTTCCGGCCGCACTGTCCAAGGTTACGCCGCGTGACTCAGCGATCTGTTCCGCGATCTCGGAGTACCCGTTGAACATCGCAACCGCATATTTGTTGACAATGTCGTCGCCCTTTGCCCGCTCGGCCAATATTGGAAGAATGACACCGCCGTAGCTGCTCATGAACTCTTTAACATCATCAAAACTTCTTGCAAACATGATCGAGCTGACCACCGCGCCGATAAAGCTGGCATTCGGGCTTAGGATCACCTCTTTGTCAAAATCATTGTAGAGTGCCGTCGGGTTCGCAAGGATCTGGACCTGTTTCTTCAGTTCGACAAAACTCAAAATAACGGCTGGCTGCTTAAGCTCTTTGGCAAGTTGCAGTTCGTAGGCTGCAAGGGTCTGGTTCTCTTCGAGGTCTCTAACCATCACCAGGTAGAGGGAGACGCCTGTTTTCTCATAGAGTTCTTGACCGATCTCTTCGATCTCTTCTGTAAACGTATCTCTTTGAACAACATCATCCTTATATAGATACTCTGCAAAAAGTGAAGTGGAAAAAAGAAGAGTGAAGATGAGGGCCGCTAGCCCTCGTGTGTTACGCAACTAAGTAACCTTAGCCGATGAACAGGTGATTTGGAGTAACAACGGCCCACAGTGTGTATACCGCTGAAATGATCAAAGCAATTGTAATAATTTTATCCATATATTGATTCATCATTAACTCCTTATTTCACATCTACAAGATGAGAACCTGATGTCGGGTCGATCATTTTGATCTCTGTCGGATTCTCAATTTTGTAAAAGTTGTTAGCATTCGCATTCTGCGCACCAAGACCGAGGACGGTTAGACCGGCCAAGATAGCAAGTAGCAGAACAGTCGCGATCAGCATACCAGTGATACCATCTAAAACGAATAAACCTCTGTTTTCATTCATAATGGACTCCTTATTTGCTTAAGCTAGTGACATAAGCACTAACTGCTTCGATTTGTTTGGCGTTCAGACGATCTGCAAATTTTGGCATCGTACCGATAGCACCTTTTTTACCGTGTGTAAGCACATTGGTAACCAAAGTGTTGTTAAATCCGTTAAGTTGCGGACCTACACCATCAATACCTTCACCGGCAGTACCGTGACATCCTGCACATACACCAAACATCGCTGGTTCTGTACCTTTAAGACCGTTGCCTACATAAGCAGAGATCTCCTCAATGTCAGCAGCGCTCAGACCAAGATCTGTACCTGAAGGCATCGGGAACTCAAAACCGAGAAGTTGGTTGTTTGAACCGTTCTCAAGAACATCTTTCACAACGACTGCTTCAAGACGCTGGTTAAGGTTTGCTGCCTTACCGTCGATACCGTCAGCCGTTAAACCGTGACACACTTTACATTCAGCAAGGAAGACAGACTCACCCATCTCAACCAGAGTATCGGCATCCATATTTGCATATTTCGCTTCAAACTTCGCATTATGTGCTGCCGTATCTTCATTATACTCACCGATCTGTGAGTACGCATTGACTGGGTAACCAATGTGGAAATACCACAATGCCCAAATGATCAGACCAAAGAAAATAAGCGCCCAACCTGCAGGCAACTCATTTTTGTACTCTCCGATACCGTCCCAGTTCTCATCTGCCAATTTACCTGTAGCCGTATCATTTTGCATTTGACGTACATATTTAATGACAACAAATACTGAAATGACAACAAGTGCGACTGCACCTGCAACTGCAAGCGTATTGACGATGTCATCATTCAAGCCGCCTTTAGAGCCACCAACAGATAAGTATGTTAGTGCCAGCATAAGAACGACAAAGATAATTCCACCAAGCGTAAGCTTATTCATTTTTATCTCCTACCTTTTTTGCCTCTTTATCAGAGACCTTGTTTACCGGTTCATCGGTAATGTCGTCATTGAGTGCCATATTGCCATACTCTTCATAATCAACACCGGCCGCGTCTTTTTTCTTGCTGTAAAGATGATAGATATACCCGTAGAGGGCAATCACCATGAATACCGTGAAAAAGAAGTAACCGTATGCCTGAAACGTTGCAATATCCACCTATGACTCCTCTATTTCAAACTGTTCATATACGCGATAAGCGCAACGATCTCTGGGATTTTGCCAGCAGCTACAGCATCCTGAACACTTTTATCTTTCATGTCCGCTGCAACCAACTCAGCTTCTGCCAATGCTGACGCTTCTGCACCCGCAAGAGAATCCGCAAGAGCGACAGTCTCAGTCGTGCCGTCTTTCATAGGTACAGCTTGATTATATGGTACAGAGAAGAAATCTTTAACAGTCACTTGCTCAGCATAAGCCGTTGCAACATCTGCTTCGTTTTCAAACAACCATGGGTACGCCGGCATAATCGAACCAGGGACAACTGATTGAGGGTTTCTCATGTGATTTTCGTGCCAGTCCGTTGTACGGTAGTTACCTACACGCATAAGGTCTGGACCCGTACGCTTTGAACCCCAAAGGAATGGACGGTCATAAGCATACTCACCACTTAAAGAGTAATCACCGTAACGGTCAGTCTCTGCTTTAAACGGACGGATAAGCTGTGAGTGACATGCATTACAAGAGTTCTTGATATACACGTGACGGCCAGCCAACTCAAGAGTTGTGTATGGTTTTGTACCGATGACAGGACGTGAAGCCTGTGCAAAGTTAGGCACGATCTCGATGAGACCGGCAAACGCGATAGTAACAAATACACCAACTGCAAAGAAGAATGGGTGTTTTTCTAACCAATGAAACATATTATCCCCTTTCCTTACGCTGCCATAGGTGAAGCGTTTTGAAGTTCATTTTCTTCAACGCGACGACCCGCAGTCATAGTTTTGTACATGTTCCATGCAAACAAGAACATACCCACTAGGTAAAGTGTACCACCAACTGCACGGATAGTGTAGTATGGGTGAAGTACCGTAACGGTATCGATGAATGAGTAAGCAAGGTTACCGAACTCATCGTGTGCACGCCACATCATACCTTGAGTAATACCCGCGATCCACATAGAAGTAAAGTAAAGAACAACACCAAGCGTCTGAACCCAGAATTGTGTGTTCATTAGTGACTTAGAGTAGATCTCACGCTTGAATACACGTGGAGCCATGTGGAAAAGTGCCGCCATGATCATGAATGCAACCCAACCAAGAACACCGTCATGTACGTGACCAACGATCCAGTCTGTAAAGTGCGCGATAGCATTAACAGATTTGATCGCCTGGATCGGACCTTCAAGTGTCGAGAACATATAGAATGTTGACGCAAGAACCATGAACTTGATCAATGGAGACGATGCAACCTGCTGCCACTCACCCTTCATTGTAAGAAGCATGTTGATCGCAGAACCCCAAGATGGAAGGATCAGTACTACCGAGAACACTGAGCCCATCGTCTGCATCCAATCCGGTACCGTTGAGAAAAGAAGGTGGTGACCACCCGCCCAAAGGTAAACGAACATAAGTCCCCAGAAAGAAAGTAGAGACAGTTTATATGAGAAAACCGCTTGTCCAGACTCTTTTGGTAGGAAGTAGTAAATCATGGCTACGATAGGCACGGTGAAACCGAATGCAACCGCATTGTGACCGTACCACCACTGTACTAACGCATCATTTGTACCGGAATACATTGATACAGAGTGCCACCATGCACCGATCCCGCCTGAAGCGAAGTACGTCGGAATTTCCATGTTGTTGAAAAGGTAAAGCATAGCGATACCAAGGAAAGTCGCAATGTAGTACCAGATAGAGATATACAGTGATTTTTCACGGCGCATACCGATCAGACCAAAGATACTCATACCCCAGATAACCCATACAACAACGATAGCGATATCGATCGGCCATTCGAACTCTGCGTACTCTTTTGAAGTAGTGATACCCAAAAGAAGAGAAACAACAACAGCAACGACACCCACAAGGTATAACCAGAAGTGAAGTTTTCCTAAGAACATCAAGAACTTAGACTCCGCCATTGATACTTTGAGTACACGTTGACCAACATAGTACCAAGTAGCCCAAATACCACTAAAGGTAAAACCAAAGATAACCGCATCCGTATGAAGTGGACGTAGACGAGAGAAGTTTGTATACTCCGCTACACCTTGACCCAACATAGTGTTTACCGCAGGAAATGCAAGTTCCCAAGCCAGAATAACACCGACAAGCATACCGACAATTCCGAGTAGCACTGTTGTAAGCATAAACATTTTAGCTACAGTGTAATCATACTCTAAAGGACGATTTTCCATTTACAGCCTCCTAATAAATTCAAAGCGTAAGAACCCTTTTTTTGAAAAAAGGGTTTTTAGACAATACGATAATAGCTATAGTTATGTTTGATATTTCTTAATTAACAACAGTTTTGCCATGTTGTTGAATTTATATAATATATTTAAGTAGTAATTAAGTATTGTGGGAAAAAAAGAAACACGGAAAAAGTAGCACGATCTGCGTTATAGAGGCGCATACGGCCAAATTGAGGCTTTACCCATCAGAAGTAAAGTTAAATAAGTTTTACTTATTGTCCGCCGCATTTCCCGCTGCCGCACTTGCCGGCACCGCATTTCATCGCCTCTTCCTTAAGTGGAACGGCATCTGTTTCTTTTACAGTTTTGGCACCGCATTTGCCGGCACCGCACTTGCCCGCACCGCATTTCATGGTCTCTTTATCGACCGGTTTCGCTTCAGCTTTTTCACCGCTCTGCGCACCGCACTTGCCCATGCCGCATCGTCCGGCGCCGCATTTGCCGGCACCGCATTTTCCCATCAGCGCTGCATCTTTGGCCTGCTGCTCTATCGAGGTGTTCTTCCAGTAATCGAACTGCATATAGGCTTTCATCACCGTCCAGCCGCCAAAGACGATGATCGTTATCGCTGCGAACTGGATCATCAGAGAGCGAAAACGCGTCTGTGAAAAAAGCCCTACTGCAAAGGCGAAACTGAACAGTGCCGGTATCGTGAAAATACCAAAGATCGCCATCACTACGGCACCCCAGAGTGCCGACTGTGTCGTCGTGGCTGTTACCAACATGGTATAGACCAAGCCGCACGGGAAAAGGCCGTTGAGAAGTCCCAGTGTGAAAAAGCTGCTGGGCTTTGCGGATGTCAGCTGCGACGTGAAGATCTTCTTAAACCAGGGCTGTCGCGTGATCGGGTATTCGATGGAGGTCAGAAACTTCAGTTTCCCGGCAAAGGAGAGCCCCATCAGGATCATCATCACCCCGGCAACGGCAAACATAATGGCGCGCGCCAGCGGTGAGACGTCCCACAGCGAACCGAAGTACCCGAACAGAGCACCCAATGCCGTGTAGGTAACAACACGTCCGAGGTTGTAAAAGAGATGATAGGTTGATTGTGTGAACTTGTTTTGTTCGGGTTTGATCTTGGCCGTGGTGTAGGTGACGATAAAGCCGCCGCACATCCCGATACAGTGTCCTATGGAACCCAGGAGTGCAAAGGTGATAATAGCGGTAAATTCTATACCGTTCATGGAGATCCTATGTCGAGGTTCTTTCTTACGCTTTGAGTAGAAAGTGTAACGAAGAAGTGTTACATTAGTGTTAATGCTATTATTAAAAGAGAAAAACTCTCTTTTAGCAACGTCAGGCCTGTTTTAAAAGATTTAAAAATTCACCGAAGATATAACGGCTCTCTTTCGGTCCGGGGCTTGATTCCGGGTGGTGCTGTACCGAAAAGATCGGCGCATCATTGTAACGCAGCCCTTCGATCGTGTTGTCGAAGAGGTTGGTGTGTGTCACTTCCGCGATTTCGGTGACACTGTCAGGCACGTTGTAGTTGTGGTTTTGGGCCGTGATCTCGACCATACCCGTCTTGACGTTTTTGACAGGGTGGTTACCGCCGTGGTGTCCGAACTTCAGTTTAAAGGTGTCGTGACCGTGCGAGATCGAAAGCAGTTGGTGCCCCAGACAGATCCCGAACATCGGCACCTTCGCTGCGATCAGTTTTTTGACCTGCTCTTGTTCCTCTTTAAGGATCAGGGGATCTCCCGGACCGTTTGACAAAAAGACACCGTCGATCTCCTTGGCCTGCACACGGGCGATCAGTGTATCTGCATCAAACGTGTTGGGAAGGACTTCGACTTCAATACCGGCCTGCGTCAGTTCGTTCAGGATGTTGCGCTTGACACCGAAATCAATCGCAGCGATCTTCGCCTGCGGTGCCGGCGCATCATTGTATTTGAAGTTGACAGCATCATATGTTCCGTTTGTATGGGTATAAGCCTCTTTGGTGCTGACCTCTTGAATGTAGTTCACCTCTTCAATACGCGGCGATGAGGCAAGCACTTTTTTGAGTTCCTCTTTGTCGCTGATCTCTGTCGAAGCGACCATCATCATCGCACCTTCGGCGCGCAGCATCTTGGTCAGGTAACGCGTGTCAATGTCACAGATACCCATCACGCCGTGCTCTTTCAGAAAGTCGGCGAGCGAGCCCTCTGCACGGAAGTTTGAGTAGCGGTCCTGATACTGGCGTACGATCATCCCTTTGGCATGCGCACGCGTTGACTCCATATCTTCAGCATTGACACCGACATTACCGATCTCCGGTGCCGTAAAGGTGACGAACTGACCCGCATACGAAGGGTCCGACATAATCTCCTGGTAACCGCTCATCGAGGTGTTAAAGACGATCTCACCGACCAGGGTCGTCTCCGCACCGAATGATGATGCTTCTAAAAAAGTACCGTTTTCAAGGTAGATCCAAACAGTGTTCATTAGGCAAGTCCTCTCTTTTGCAGCTCTTCGTTGTAAAGTTTTTCATGGATGATGTCGAACTCTTCCGTACCCGGGATAATGCGGCGTTTATACGAACGGATCTTCTCCATGACGGCATCATCGATCTCATCATTACTTGCGATATAACCCGTGATCGCATTATAGATGATGTTCTTGATACGGTTCTCCGTGACATCAAAATGGATCAGGTCCTCTTCATAAAGCTCATCAAGAATTTTGTGCGCGATATCGGAGTAGCGGTCCTCATACGAGAGGATGACGCCATATTCCGGTGCCAGCTTCTTTTTGATCATGAAGAAGAGTTGACGCTCGTCCGCCAGCATCTCCTCGATGTCATCTTCGTTATCATCAAGCATCTCGTTGACACGCTCTTCGAGCGCCTGCTCTTTTTTTACACTCTCGACAAAGATCTTTTCAGCCTCATTCGCGATCGGTTCAAGGCCCTTAGTCATCGTGACTAGGCCGCTCTTGTTTAGTTCAATAGCGATTCTGTTAGCAATACGTGGTACATGTGAGAGTGTTACTTTCATACGAAGACCCTAAGTGTAATTTTTTTTGGATAATACTGTAATTTTGGTTACAAAGAGGTAAAAGTAAAAAGCTAAACCCTATAATATCGATAGCATAACCGCTTAAAATGGTTGCATTGCAAAGGTCAGGTTTTGTGCCGGAAACACTATATGTATTCGTCTGTTTTTAACAAAGTAGGAGAAGGTGAACGCCGGTACCGTCTGTACCGGGGCGCTCTTTACATGTGGATCGTGTCTTCGCGTTCAGGTGATGTCGAGATGATGCCGACTTTTGTCTTGCTGATCTCTTCGATCGTCTTGACAAAGTCCTGTGCATCCTGCGGCAGTTTGTCAAACTCGCGTACGCCGACCGAGCCTGTCCACCCTTTGAATGTTTTGTAGACCGGCGTGACATTTTCAAGGTCTGCCGGCATGTAGTTGATCTCTTCACCGTTGTAGTTGTAGGCAACACAGACCTTCACTTCATCAAAGCCGTCAAGGACATCCAGTTTCATCACAGAGAGCTCATCTACACCGTTCAGGCGGCACGCATGTCGCGTTGCAACCGCATCAAACCAGCCGCATCGACGCGCGCGTCCCGTCGTCGTTCCGAACTCATGCCCCTGCTCGCCGAGACGTTTACCGTCTTCGCCAAGATCTTCACTCGGGAACGGACCGTTACCGACACGGGTACAGTACGCTTTGACGATTCCGATCACCTTGCCGATATCTTTAGGGTTGATACCCAGACCCGTACAGGCACCGGCACTGACCGTCGATGATGATGTAACATACGGGTAGGTACCGTGATCGATGTCAAGCAGTGTTCCCTGTGCACCTTCAAGCAGTACTTTCTTGTTATCTTCGTCCAGTGCTTTCCAGACCATCTGCGTCGTGTCCGTGATAAACGGGGCCAGCTTCGCTTTGTACCCTTCAAGCTCTGCCATCAGTTCAGCCTCATCCGGTGTCGCGATCTCAAGGACGTCAAAGATCGCCCGGTTCTGCTCGAAATAGTCCAGAATCCCTTGGCAAAGTTTGGCAGGGTCCAGCAGTTCACCGACTCTGAAGCCGGTACGGTTGATCTTGTCCGAGTAGGCCGGCCCGATACCTTTTCCGGTCGTACCGATCGCTTTATCCCCTTTCAGACGCTCTTTCGCCTGGTCGATCAGTGCATGGTAACCCAGGTTCAGGTGCGCTTTGTCGGAGATATAGAGACGGCCTTCCAGCCCGTCAAACTGTTCCATCTCTTTGATGATCGACTCCGGAGAGAGGACGACGCCGTTGCCGACAACGTTGATAGCATCAGGGTTAAGAACACCCGACGGGATAAGGTGAAGTGCATACTTGACACCGTCTACCCAGATCGTGTGACCTGCATTATGACCGCCTTGACTTCGGCAAACCATGTCATATTTGCATGCGAGGGCATCAACGATCTTCCCCTTGCCTTCGTCACCCCATTGGATCCCTACGATCAAATCTGCTTTTGTACTCATATTGTCTTTTCCTTACTTGTTTGCTTCGATTAGTGTGTCGGTGTAGATGGCGAAACCTACTGATGTCACATCGTCATTGACGTAACGTCCGCCGCGTGCGTGGATCGAATTGCCCTCGATCACTCTGAAGAAGAGCTCGTCGTAATAGAGCATATTGGCATAATATAACGGTGCGATCACTTTGTTCTTGTAGGCGATCTTTGCGCACATCTCTTTCATCTTGAGAAGCTCTTCCTTGATCTCCTCGGGCACCATTTCGATAACACCGTCCACGTCTTCGGGATGCTGCAGGTAGACCAGTTTTGTCAGCCACTCGATGTCGAGCGCCAAAAACTTCTGAATATTGATATGACGGAAATCATCCAACTCGATATCGAGCAGTTTAGAGAGCTTTTTCGGGATCGCAATGTTTGAGATCTGCAGCAGCGGCTCCACTTCCAGACGTTTAAAGATCTCCATCGCCTGGTTAAGTGCAACACTCAGGTCACACTCACCGATCACCTCGGCGCCCACCTGGTACTGCTCTGTCGAAGGGTAGCGGTAGATCGGCTGAATGTAGAACCATTTACGGTGTGTCGTGTTGCGGCCGAGGCGTTTGGTGATGATACGGACGACATCGATCGTCGAGTCTGCGCGCAGGCTCATCTTGTTGTTTTTGGTATCGTTTATACGCACCAGCTCTTTGACGTCTGCGATAGAGTCATCCTGGTGGTAGGAGAAGAGCGGTGTGACGATCTCTTCAAAACCGTCACCGTAAAGCACTTCGCTCGCGACCTGCTCGATCTCGCGTTTACGTTTTGCGGAATCGCCGAAGTAGAGCTTGGAACCCTCCGGTATTTCGTGTTCAAATATCATTATTGTCTCTATTTCTCTAACATTGTTTTAAAATAGGTCTCGTTAAAGACCCGGCTTGCCGTTCCGTCAAATTCACGGCGGCCAAGTTTTTTAAGTGCAAGTTCGACGGCGTTGACCACCCATACGATCTCATACGGCTCGATCAGGCCCATCTGGTTGATACGGAAGATCTTCCCTTTAAGATGGTCCTGCCCGCCGGCGACGTTCACGCCGAACTCGTTTTTCAGCAGGTTGCGGATCTCTGAAGCGTCTTCATCGTCGATCGTGGTCATCGAACGTGCCGGAGTACTTGGATAGACATGAAGCCCGAGCGCCTGCATGGCAGCCAGAACCGCTTCTGCACGGCGTGCCGTGTCATCATACAGCGCATCCAGACCGCCGTTGTCTTCGACATGCTGAAGAACGGCACGAAGACCGATGATCAGAGTTGTGGCCGCGGTATAGGCCGTCGTGTTCTGCGACTGCTTCTTGATCTCGGATGCCAGGTTCAGGTAGTACCCTTTGCCTTTGCCCACTTTTTCGACTGCAGCACTGCTCAGACCAAGGATCGCAAGGCCCGGCGGCAGCATCAACGCTTTTTGGCTTCCCGCGATAAGGCAGTCGATATTGGTCACATCGATGCGTTCGACACCGACTGCCGTAATACCGTCAGCCATCACCATGATAGCAGGGTTGATCGCTTTGGCTGCTGCGGCGATCTCTTCGACGTTGTGACGAAGTCCGCCGGCAGACTCGGAGACCTGAATGGCCAGCGCATCAATATGCGGGTTGGCCTGCAGCGCCGTCACCACCTCTTCGACCGTTGCCGGTGTGTCCCACTCGTTTTTGATCTCGACATTGTTCAGTCCGCCTGCAACGGCGATCTTGCCGAAACGCTCACCGAACTTGCCCGAGTTGATACTCAACAGTGTATCGTGACAGAGGTTCGTCACCGCCGCTTCCATCGCACCGGTACCCGAAGAGGCGAGCATGATCACCTCATCCGTTTTAAACAACTTGAAAAGCAGCGCACGCGCATCGGCAAAGATCGCCTCAAATTCAGGTGTACGGTGGTGAAGTGTCTCTCCTGCCATCGCGACACGGGCAAATTCTGGAACAGGGGTTGGTCCTGGAGTAAAAAGTAACATTGTGGTTCCTTTGATAAACATCATGTAAAGTCCCTAAACCCGGTCTCTTACATGATACCTATGCCGTATAATTTTCAAACCGCGTATTATAGCCAATAAGTGTTTAGCTCTAAATGAATTTTTGGACGCTTTTCAGGGTTGCGAAAAAAAAAGAGGCAGATGTTCACAACAGCTCTTTTATCCGCCGCGTGCTAAAATACAAAAATCAAACAACAGAGGGGCCCATTTTGGATATATTTCAGGCTATTATTATCGGTATTATCGAAGGGTTTACCGAGTTTCTGCCCATCTCGTCAACCGGCCATATGATTGTTGCCAGCAAATACCTCGGCGTCTCTCAGGACAACCTTACCAAAGCCTACGAAGTGATCATTCAGTTTGCTGCGATCATGGCTGTAATGCTGGTCTACCGCGACAAGCTGACCCTCAAAAAGATCGAGCTGTGGCAGAAACTTTTTATCGCTTTTTTACCGCTTGCCGTTATCGGATTCATTTTTAAAGACCTCATCAAGGAGCTTTTTACGGTCAACACGGTGGCCATTATGTTTATTATCGGCGGGATTGTCTTTTTGATCGTTGAGAAGCTTTACAAAGAGGAAGAGAGCCACACCAATGAGGTTGAAAACGTCAGCTACAGACAGGCTTTTCTTGTCGGCGTCGCCCAGGTCTTTTCACTCATCCCCGGTACCAGCCGGGCCGGCGCGACGATCATCGGCGGGATGCTGTTGAAGATGAACCGCAAGACCAGTGCCGAATTTTCATTCCTGCTGGCGATCCCCGTCATGGGGGCCGTAAGCGGCTATGACCTGCTCAAACACTACCAGGAGTTTGCCGATGCCAACTGGATCGCCTTTGCTGTCGGCTTTGTCGTCGCCTTTGCCGTCGCCTACCTGACCATCAAACTCTTCCTGGTCTTTTTGCAGCGCTTTACCTTTGTCGCCTTCGGCATCTACCGCATCATTTTCGGGATCATCCTTCTGCTGCTCTAAAGGCTAGTCGCCGTCATACTCCTCGAACTCCTCTTTTGAGACACCGCACTCCGGACAGACCCAGTCCTCCGGAATATCTTCAAAAGCTGTTCCCGGAGCGATGCCGCCGTCGGGGTCGCCTACCTCCGGATCATAGATCCATTCGCATACCGTGCAGATATATCGCTTTGCCATTATCAATCCTTTTTGAAATATTAAAACAGTTAAGTGTAACGCACACTATGTTTGTCTATTGCTGTTTGGACAATGCAAATTATTTATTTAAGTCACCGCTAATTTTTACGTTTCGAGGGCGGCAGGGATCGTCAGTTGAAACGTGTAGTAGCTACTCTAAACAATACTGTCGCAGGGGATTGTGAAGTCACCGCTACTCTCTTATCTGCTCTATCTCGCTTTTGAACTCCTGTTTCATCTGCATCATCTTGGCTTTGATCTTGTCAGGATGATAGATCATAATATACCCTTTATAGCCGGTATAACCGCCATACAGTGCGATCAGAACAGCTGCAACACTCATGACATGTTTACGCCACGTCATCTGTGAGATCATCGTACTGACCATCCCAAGGATAAAGAGTGCCGGTACCGTTGCCAGGCCGAATACCGCCATCACGACAGCACCCATCAGCGCCGAACCGGAGGCGATCGCCGCGGTCGCGAAGAAATAGACAAGCCCGCAGGGGATCAGACCGTTCAATATACCCATAAAGAAAAAGCTCGGCAACGACTTGGAGCGGATCACCGACTGGAACAGCTTTTTAAAGAGCGGGGTCTGAACAATGGAGTGTTCAATGACCGTCAAAAACTTCAATTTGCCGCTCAATGAAAGCGCTATCAGCACCATCAGTAGACCGATCACGATGAACAGAACCCCTTTCGCCCCGAGCGAAAATGTGATCGCAGAACCGAGGTAACCAAAGAGCGCACCGATAAACATGTACGATACGACCCGCCCGGCGGAGTAGAGCGTATGGGCGAGACCCTGAAAGTACTTCGTGCGTTCAGGGTCGATCTTCGCCGTAGAATAGGCCACGACAAAACCGCCGCACATGCCGATGCAGTGTCCGACCGAACCTAAAAGCGCCACAAGAAAAATCGTCCAGAGATCTAAGGATTCCATGATTGCGTCCTATGTATAAAGTTATAATGATTATAAGAAGATAGTGTTACAGAAGTGTTAAGAGAACGGGTTTGCAGCGGAAAAAAGAGCGTGCCCCCTAAAAGAACGAGGCATTTGAGCTCTCTTGCACTTCCAAATCTATCGGCTTTTGTGATGCGTCGTCATCCCCGCACGAAGGTATCTTGCCGGAGTCGCTGGCGTACTCGATGGCGAAGTCCCTGACATGCTGCAGCTTATTCCAGAGCTTGGGATCGTTGAGAAAACGTTCATGTTTCGGGTATTTTTTGGAAAACTCGGCGATGAACCCTCTGCCTTCGTCTTCAAACAGCGCCTGCCACTCAGCCTGCGTGTGCAGCTGTACAAAGTCAAGGCCGTCCATCTTGAACTTCTGTTTGAAACTTTTCATATAGTAGCGTTTGCCCTTGTTGACATCAGCAACCATGTCAGATGCCAAAAAAAGGAGCATGATGCTCAAAAATATTTTTTTTACTGTTGTAATATCCATGCCGAAACGATACCCAATTCTTCATTTGTCAACTGTTTAAACGCCGGCATTTTCGCACGCCGCGCCTCCGGCCACCGGTTTTGTGACCCGGTGGTGATACGCTCTTTAACCTGTTGCTTGTTGCCGGCATACCGCATGGCAATCGCACGAAATGACGGTCCCATCTTCTTCTCTATCATCCCGTGGCAGCTCAGACACCCCTTCTGACGGGCAAGGCGTTCACCCGGCTCCATCTGCCGCAGTATCTGTCTCTCTTTTATGACATTGAAATAGTTCTGCTGATTATAGTGCGCAAACATATAGATCGCGATCGCCTCAAGTTCATCCGCGGTCACTTTTCCTTTTTGTGACGGCATCAGACCGTAATCCTCCAGACTTTTTTTGTCACAGAACGACTTATCGACAGCAGGGTTGATGACGTAGTCTTTCACAAATGCGATCGAAGCGGGAGTCTTCTCGGCAGGCGTACCGGCTTCGATGAAATCATAGACATGAAAGGCCACCGCCATCATGGGCGGAGCGGGCTCGTCTGGCGATGTCTGAGGCGGCATTTCAAGGTTATGACAGGAAGCGCATTTGGCTTCAAGAAGTACTTTGCCGTCAAGGGGCTTTCTCTTCGTCTGCTCTTGGGAACAGCCTGCTAGAACCAAGAATACGGCAGAACATGCAACCCACTTTCTTACAAGCTTTTTGCTCATGGCATCTTCGGCGGCTCGGACGACAAGCCCATAAAGTAACTGAACGGTGTCACATTGACCACCCCATTGTTCTCCGTCACCACCCAGGCGATCGGCCGCGGGATAATCGTCTGCGCCATGAACTGATAACGCTGGCTCAACGCTGTGTCTTTATAATCGATCAACATACGTTCTCCTTCATTTTTTAGAAGTGCTATAGTACCCTATTGGTGTCGTCCACCGCTTTTCTCAAACATCTTTTCAAGCTCTTCAAGGCGTTCCATCTTCGCAAAATGGCGCAAATTGAGCTCTACAAACTTCAACGACAGATAGATGATGACCGGCCAGGTCGCATACCAGATAATGCCTGCTAAATGTTCCATCTCTTCTCCTTAATAGTGGTGCGAGTCGGCTTCGACTTCGTCAATTGTGATCGGTTCCCGGTCCATGGCACGCCACACCAAAATGATGTAACCCAGTACGAACGGCACCAGCAGCGAGACATAACTCATCGCCGTCAGCGTATAGTGGCTACCGGAGCTGTTTTCGATGGTCAGCGAACTCTGAAGATCACTCAGCGACGGGTAGTAGACCGTGTTGTTCCATCCCAGAATCAGGAAGAGTCCCATCACCACCAGCACCGTGCCCAAACCGGAGCTCCAGATCCCTTTCGTGCTCTCTCTGTAGAGGGTAATGTAAAGAGAATAGAGCACCAGCAGCGTACCGGCAAGCAGCATTAAAGCGACGGCCGGCATTTCCAGAAGATTATGCAGGTACTTATAGGCCGTGATCTCTACCGTTTTGCTTAGCGGGTCATACCCGTAACCGTTCATCAGCAGAAGCGAGACAACGACGCCGATAAACAGCGGCAGAAATAACAGCGTATTCGTCATAACGCTTTTGCGTGCACGCACCGCTATCTTCTCTTCGGCGACATTGTTGAGAAAATAGGTCGCCCCCTGGATCCGTGCCAGGAAAAAGAGCATCAGACCAAACGCCACGTTGAATGGCTCCAGCAGCGCTTCAAGACCGTAACTGCGCATCGTCCAGTGCGAGAGGTTCATCTCATCGACCATGAAGTTGCCGCCCGTAAACAGCGTCGCCACCGCGACACCGATCAGGAAGATACCGAGACTGCCGTTGATAAAGAGCAGACCTTCATAGCTCTTCTCACCGAAGACGTTGTCCGGTTTTTTACGGTACTCATACGAGACCGCCTGGATGATGAACGAAAAGAGGATCGCCATCCAGACATAGTAGGCACCGCCGAAACTGACCGCATAAAAGAGCGGAAAAGCAGCGAAGAGCGCCCCGCCGAACATCACCAGGGAGGTAAAGGTCAGCTCCCACTTCCGTCCGAGGGAGTTGATGAGGACACTGCGTTCTTCGTCACTTTTCGCCAGCGTGTAGAGGAGGGTCTGACCCCCTTGCACAAAACTCATAAAAACAAAGATCGCGCCCAATACGGCGATCAGGAACCACCAGTACTGCTGCAGTGCCAATAGGGATAGATTTTCAAACATTTCAATGCTCCTGTGGACCGATTTTGATCTGTTTCAACATGATCTTCACCTCGGCAAACAGCAGTCCGGTGAAGAGGACGGCAAAGAGCCAGAAGGTGATCATGACACTGGTGTGCTCCAGACTCGACGTTGCCATCCCGACCGGCAGCATATCCTGGATCGCCCAGGGCTGACGGCCGACTTCGGCGACGATCCAGCCCGCCTCCTGCGCCACATACCCGAGCGGGATCGTAAAGAGTGCGGCCCAGAGCAGCCAGCGCCGCTTCTCGACCTCATTGGTCATAATGCTGTAGAGCATCACGATAAAGAGGAGGATAAACCAGCTCCCCAACCCCACCATGATGTGAAAACTGTAAAAGCTGATCGGGATGTTGGGCACGGCATCTTCAGGTTTTTCGAGGTAACCGTACCCCATATAATGACTGCTGCTTTCAAAACGCTGCAGTGCGGCATCGGCCGAAACCGTGTCGCCGCTCTTTTTCGCCGTTTTATAATCGCTCAGCGCGGCGATGGCCTCTTTGCCGACGGCGATCTTCTCCGCAGTACTGATAATGCCGTGTTTTTCATTGCCGTAGACCAGGTCTTCCACACCCGGGACAAAGGCGTCGAACGAGTGGTACCCAAGGAAAGAGAGGGCGTACGGTATCTCAATGCTGAAGGTGAAAGGTTCGTTGTCATCGCCCACCTCTTTCTCCGGGTTGAGCTGGCCGAAGGCGATGATGCCTGCGCGCTCCTCACCTTTGTAGAGCCCCTCCATCGCCGCCAGTTTCATCGGCTGGTTCAATGCGACCTGGTGCGCCGACTCGTCACCGCTCGCCAGCAGAAAGAGCGAGGTCAACAGACCGAAACTCGATGCCACGACGATGCTGCGCTTGGCAAACAGAACCTCACGCCGTTTCAGAAGATACCAGCTGCTGATCCCGATCACAAAGAGCGAGGCCAGTACATAACCGCTGCTGATGGAGTGAAGGAACTTGCTGACGGCGTTCGGGTTGAAAAGCATCGCCCAGAAATCGACCATCTCGTTACGCGCGGTGTCGGGGTTGAAACGCATCCCCACCGGGTTCTGCATCCAGCCGTTGGCAACCAGTATCCACAAGGCCGAGAGGTTCGAGCCCAGGGCCACCAGCCATGTAGAGAGAAGGTGCATCTTTTTAGAGACCTTGTCCCAGCCGAAGAACATCACGGCAAAAAAGGTCGACTCCATAAAGAAGGCCATGATCCCTTCGATAGCAAGCGGTGCCCCGAAAATATCGCCGACGATCCAGGAGTAGTTCGACCAGTTGGTCCCGAACTCGAACTCCATGATGATCCCGGTCGCAAGACCGATCGCAAAGTTGATGGCCAGCAGGGTCATCCAAAACTTTGTCAATATTTTCCATTCGCTCTTGCCCGTCTTTACATAGATCGTCTCCATGATAGCGACCAAAAAGGTCAAACCGAGTGTAAGCGGTACAAACAGCCAGTGGTAGAGTGCCGTCAGTGCAAACTGCGCACGCGACCAGTCGACCAGCAGATCAACCTGTTCCATTATTGCTCCTTCTTTTGTGTCAGTGTATCGAGGATATAGGCACCCCGGTCCGTGTCATTTGTAAAATGGGTGTTCAAAAGGTTGGGAAAGAAGAGCCACTTGACAATGACCAGCAGCACAAAAAACTTGACCCCAATGATCAACCAGAGCGTCTTTCCGGTCTTCATGTTTCTGAAACCGTCATAATAGAGATAAAACAACCATTTCAATTTTGACATACTCGACCTGCCCCATGTTCAATTGTTCAGTGTTTATGCGAATGCCCGTCAGCATGCGTATGGTGGCGCTCATGTTTTGTGATGATGGCCTCCATCTGCATCGCGTTCAACGGTTCAAGTTCCCCGGCTTCGTACTTTTTGACGATCGCCGCCACCTCGATGCGTTCATCGCCCGCGTACAACAATCTTACATCATACTTTTGTAAAGCTTTATAAGGGTTTGAACCCATCTCTTTGACGATGATGGTATCGACGCCTTTTTGCATAAACCAGTCGATAACGGCGATACCGTCACCCGCCTCGTTCTTTTCGATCGTAATTGTCTCACCGTCATAAAATGCAAAATATTTCGCTTTGCCAAAAAGGGGTGAAACCGCTGTATTTGTTCTGTCTGTCTTCACAGCTACTGCTAACATCATAAACTCCTATTCTCTGATTTATTATGAACATATGTCAGAATAGTAACGAAATAATGAACATATGTCAACTATAAAGGTAGCTTGGTTATAATATTGCATGCCAAGAGAAAAAAACAGACGTACCCTCAATTTCAAACCGCTTGTAAAATCCTTCGGGCCGCTGGACCGGCAAAGTGATAATCAGGTTGTCCTGCTTCATGAAGAGATCGAAGCGATCTACCTTATGGACCTTCAGGGGCTTTATCAGGCAGATGCAGCGAAGAAGATGGATGTCTCCCGTCCGACCTTTTCACGGATCATCAACAGTGCCCACCATAAAGTGGCACTGGCACTGGTCAGCGGAGCCAACCTTCTCATCAATGACCAAAAAAAGGATTACAGGGTTGCTTTCTGTTCAGCGGACGAGGAGGCGTATGACACGATTACGCCGACGGAGAAGTTTCTGTTCATCTATCACATCGACGGGGGGAAAGTCATCAATATTGCCAACATGACGAACCCGGTGTTCGAACAAAACGGTAAACCGGGCCAACTGCTGCCGACGTTTTTGCTCGATCACAATGTCAATTTTTTTATCAGCAGTAAGATAGGAGAAGGGCTCAAAAACTCACTCATGGCGAAAGGGATCTCACCTGTTACCAAAAAGAGCGTCGATGTTCAGACACTCTTGTCATTAGGGGTTTTAGAGGGGTAAGAAGAGACGGTTCAGCAGTACCGGTAGTACTGTCTGACAGCTGTTTCTACTTAATCGGTGCGTTTTTGACCGAGTTGCCCTGTGCAAGACCGACGATCCCGCCTTTCATCACACGCACGTTTTTAAAGCCGATCATTTTAAGGTTGGCCGCCACCATGACCGCACGCGAACCTGAATAGCAGACGATCACGATAAGTTCCTCTTTCGGCAGTTTGTCCAGGTTGGCCTCTTCAAATAGATGCTCGACCGGGATCTCCAGGGTGTTGGGCGTTTTGATCCCGACAACGGAGAGCTCACCTTCCGTACGGACGTCCAGGAAGGTGAACTTTTTCTTCTCCTGTATCAGCTTCATCGTCTCTTCACCGTCGATGTAGAGCTTGGATTGGGCGCAGGCTTTTTGCGTAAAGTTGGAATAGAACTTGTCGAACTCTTTTGCCTTGTTCGCGTCATAAGCGATGACATTGACTGCCATTGTCGAGACCAAGAGTGCGGCACTTGCGATTTTTCTAATCATAACTGTTCCTTAATTGAATTATAAAACTTTACAACAATGACGATTAAATAAAACTTATGACGTATTTTTATCGTCAATTTGCGCCATCTTGTTTACTGTAGCGTGCTAAAATCTGCAGTTATCATCAAGGAGTATTCATGTCACGTTTCGACAACGTCGCCAAAGAGTGGGACAGCTCACAGACCCGGCAGCAGCTCGCTTTCAATATCGCCGACACCATCCTCAATACACTGACACTCACCAAAGAGATGCATCTGCTGGATTTCGGTGCCGGTACCGGTCTTCTGACCAGACACCTCTGTCCCCTTGTAAGCCATATCACCGCTCTGGACTTCTCGCGGGAGATGCTGAAGCAGTTGGAAGTCAATGCCGAAACGTGGCAGGGTTGTACGGTTGAGACCGTGCACAGTGACATCCTGCTCTTTTCGCCTGACAAACAGTTTGACGGCATCGTCAGTTCTATGAGCATGCATCACATCGAAGATCTGGATGCCCTCTTCAACACCTTCTCGGCGCTGCTGAAGCCCGAAGGGTTTATTGCCATTGCCGACCTGGAAGAGGAGGATGGAAGCTTTCATGCCCATGGCAATGAGGGGGTTTTTCATTTTGGCTTTGACCAGAAGAAGCTGACCGGGATAGCAGAGAAGTACGGATTTACCGCTGTGAAATTTGAACGGGCCCACACCGTGACAAAAGAGAACGGCAGCGAGTATCCGCTCTTTTTAATGACCGCCGTTAAGGCTTAATAGACCTTGCGTTTCTTGACCTTGGTCAGCTCCCGGGTTACGACAAGCGGTTCGTGCCCCATTGAAACCCAGAACCGTTGGGTGTTGTAGCCTTGTTTGGAGATACGTATATCGTACTCACCGGGCTTTAGCTCAATCCCCGTCGCATACGCTTCGGTAATATTCATAATCTGCACTCTCGCATCAAATGGCGTTACCTTGACGAAAAGAGGATAGGCCGCTTTTTTCTCAGGCTCTGTCGCCGAAAAGTAGTAGCTCATCGCACCAAGAAGCAGTACTATCGGTAAGAGACTGGCGACAAACACTTTGTTGAGCGACCTTCTCTTCTCCTCCTTCTCTTCATTGGCACTCGCGATCGCCTCTCTTTTTCGGCGATGCGCTTTTTTCTCGTTTTGAAAGTTTGCCACCTCTTCCTGTTCGATCTCTTTCAAGGTATCAAAATCGATGTTGAGCTCTTTTCGCCGCTCTTCCTTGCTCTGCGGAGCAGTGGCCGGCTGAGGAGAAGGTTTCTGGACGGCCGCTCTCTGCTGCAGTGGCTTTGCCTCTTTCTGATCGGCTTCTTCCTCTTCGATAAAATGTTTTTCTATATCCTGTCGGGCCGCTTTTCGCGCCGCATCGGCTAATTGCTTCTCTCTCTGGTAAAACGCCTCACGCTGCGCCAGAAAAGCACTTTTTTGACGCTCCCACTTCTCTCTGTCGTGTTCATGCGCCAGATCAGAGTTGCCGAAATCCTCTTCGACCGCATCGACATACGCTTCAAAAGAGAGGAGGTCGGAGAGGTAGAAGTCGTTGGAGAGGTCAAGCGCCTCCTCACCGAAAATGTTTTTGTTCAGCAGATCGCGGTCGGTGTAAAACGCCTTGGGCGTTTTGCACTCCGCCCATGAAAGCAGGCCAAAGGCCGACTCCCGGTTTTTCTGGTGGACCGCCGCACGGATTCGGCGTTTGAGCTTTCGGCTCGGATGGATACTCCGTTCATCTACGGCGATACCGGTGATCATGCGCCGGCCGTTTTTGGCACGCTGAAGTCTGGTTTTTTTACGGTTGAGTGCAAAGCCGCCCGCCGTTATGATCTTCTCGACCAGGGTCTCCAGCGTCTCTGCAAACGCTTCGTTGTTGAACGAAAAGATCAGGTCGTCCGCGTAGCGGGTGTAGACGGTGAAGACCCCCTCCTCCGCAATGGCATCTTTGATCTGTCTGTCAAGCTTCAGCAGTGCCAGGTTGGCGATGAGCGGGCTTGTCGGAAGGCCCTGTCTGGCGATACCGTCTATAAAACAGAGTTCGCGCTCCTCTTCACTGAGGTACGCTTCGACCATCGCTGATGTCACGCTGTCAAAAAAATCTTTCAGATCGAGAGAGAGGGTATACGCGTATCCCACATGTTTCAGCGCATTGCTGACCGGACCGCGGCCGCGCATAAAACCGTGGACGACCTCATCCTGGTCCGCATTATGGACTTTTTGCTGCAGATCAAGCAAAAATGATGCGAGTTTTTTCTTGTAGGGCTTGGAAGGGGCATAGATGGTCCGAAACGTTCCTCTGCCTTTTGGAAGTTTGATCACCTTGTACTGTTTTTTCATCATACCGCCTTGTTAGATACACAAACCTCGAGGTAGCAAGAGTTATCATATACCGTTATGCTTTCGCATGTTTCTACGCCGGGGTTTAGGTATGCTTCAGGCAGCACGGAGTTCGGTAGATACGTCAGAGAGAGTAGGCGAAACGCACTACAAGAACGCATCTGAACTACGATCGGAATCGTAAATAGCTACTGCCTTGCAGTGATTATATGCTAGTGAACCTTTAAGGATTTTGAAGATTAATGTTCTCTCGCTTTTTTGATCGTGTGCAGCACCAGTCGTGCAAGATAGAGGGCCTTGGAACGGTGCGAAAGTCCTTTTTTGACCTCGTCATCCAGTTCGCCCAGAGTCTTGTCAAATCCTTCGGGGATAAAACAGGGATCGTACCCGAAACCGTTTTCGCCTCGGGGCGTCGTGATGACATCGCCGTACATCCAGCCGTGCACGACCTGTTCGCCCTCTTTGGTCACAATTGCGATCGCTGCCGTATAGTGCGCCGGTGAGCTTTCGAGACCTTTGGCCTTCACTTCGTCCACCACTTTTTGCAGGTTCTCCTTGTCGCTGGCATTTTCACCGCCGTAGCGCGCGCTGTAGATCCCGGGGGCTCCGTCTAACGCATCGACGGAGATGCCGCTGTCGTCGGAGAGCACGATCGCCTCTTCGTCGCCCAGCGCATCATAGACGGCCTTTGCCTTCAGCAGGGCGTTGCCTTTGAACGTCGGCGCATCTTCGACGATCTCAAAAGGCTCGATCAGCTCGCTGAACGCAACCACGTCAAAGTCTTCGCACATCGCTTTGATCTCCCGTACTTTGCCCTTGTTGGATGTGGCCAGGACTATTCGCATTGTAATTCCTTATGATTCTTTTAACTCAACGTACTATTTTTATCTTTGCAATAAAAAAAACAGCTTCTGTACTATAATGCGCATTTTAACGCAGTTTATGCGAAAATCCCAACACTCTTTTCTCAAAAGGTTATTCATGTTCAAAACGATTATGCCCCTCTCGGCTATCTTGTCGCTGCGCTTTTTAGGACTCTTCCTGGTTCTGCCTGTTCTCTCGGTCTACGCCATGGGCATGGAAGGGGCAACGCCGCTTTTAGTCGGCGTCATCGTTGGCGGTTACGCACTGACACAGGCGCTTTTCCAGGTCCCCTTCGGCACCATAAGTGACAAGATCGGCCGCAAACCGACACTCTTTGTCGGCCTGGTCATCTTCTTTATCGGTTCGGTCATTGCCGCTCTGAGCAGCGACATCTACATGTTGATGCTGGGTCGTTTTCTGCAGGGGGCCGGTGCGATCGGCGCCGTCGTCACAGCAATGATCTCCGACCTTGTTCCCGAAGAGGTGCGCGGCAAGGCGATGGCGATGATGGGCGGTACGATCGCGATCTCCTTTGCCGTTGCCATGGGGCTTGGACCGGTACTCGGTGCGGCATACGGTGTTGACTTTCTCTTCTGGATGACCGCCGGACTGGCTGTCGTCGCAATGCTGCTTCTCTTTACCAAGGTACCGACACCGCCGCGCATCCGTCACATCTACCACAACACGACAAAGACCTCCGACATCATCAAAGACCCGAACCTTCTGGGGATGATCATCATCAACGGGATGCAAAAGGGGCTGATGACCGTCGCCTTTGTTCTCATTCCGCTTATCCTGACCGACACCGTTGCAAACGGCGGTTTCGGCTGGGAGAAGTCCGAGCTTTGGATGGCCTACCTGCCGGCAATGATCTTCGGCCTCATCGCGATGGGACCGGCCGCGGTGTTCGGTGAGAAGTACAACAAAGCGAAACAGATCTTTCTGATCTCTATCGTCCTCTTTATCGTCGCATTTTTACTGATGGGCTTTACAAGCTCGTCGACACTCTTTGTTGTCGGCGTCGTCAGTTTCTTCATCGGCTTCAACATGATGGAGCCCCTGGTCCAGTCGCTGATCTCCAAATACGCAAAAGTGCACCAGAAAGGGGCCGCACTGGGTATCTCAAACTCAGTCGCCTACTTCATGACCTTTCTCGGCGGAACATTCGCGGGTCTGATGCTCGACATCTCCAACCCGAAAATGATCGGAATGAGTCTGGGAATCGTCGGCGTGCTCTGGCTGGTCTGGACAGCGGTAAAGCTCTCCAACCCAGCGAAGCACAGCCACCTCTTCAAACACATCGACGAGGTCGACATGGAAAAACTCGAAGCGCTTGAACATGACGCCATCGCAGAGTGGTACATCAACGAGACGGAGAACCTTGTCGTCATCAAATACCGCAGCGACGAAATCGACGAAGAGGCCATCCTCGCCAAAGTACTGAAATAGTACTTCCGACATTCCCTCTTTTTGTAGTTGGGAATACGTTGTCCTGAGAAGGGAGTTAAGCTCTAAAAAGATGCCGACTTTGGCTTTTCCGTTCCAGTCGCTTTATGTGGAGAGTACGACAATCGTAGTTGGGTGACATTGTCACCACTCCTGTCCGGGTCAGGTGATGAATCTCCACTTTTACTTTCATACATTAAATTTCTTTACTATTTTCGAGATTGCTGATGTTGATACGTCAAGGTGTTTAGCGATACTTGCTTGTGTGTAACCATCATCTATAGCATTTATTATAGCTATGTTTCTTTCATCTTTACCTGCCTCAACTTCAAAATGTTCTTGCAATGTTTTTGACTTCTGTAACTTAAGTTCATGTTCTTTGATCTCTATCTTTCTTGTTTGCTCTTTTTTTAGATACTCCGTCTCATCGGTTGTCAGATCTAACGCTAAGTGTCCCAATATGCCTTCTTCTTTTAAAAGTGTTTTGAGTTGAGAGTGTTCTGCGCACGCTATGACAGATAGTTTTGGATTAAGTAGTGTAGCAATCAATGTGAATTCATATTTACCGACCGTTTGTACTATTTTCGCTTTGATCGGGTTTTGCTCTATATATCTATAGAGTGTAAAAAGATACTGCTCATCCAAAATATAGTATGACTTGAAACGTCCTTGCCAAAGATGCCCTGAACGGTTATATTTTTTATTGAAGTAGATAGCGTAGTTACTATTGACTTGGCGCATAAACAGAGAGAGGTTTTCTGACGTAAGCTCAATTAACATATGGTAATGGTTATCCATCAAACAATAATCATGAACATTGATCTTGTATATCTTACACGCTTTACAAACAATCTTTAAGAACTGTTCTTTGTCTTTTTTTTCTCTAAATACATCGCCCCTATCTACACCTCGATTGATTATGTGGTGAAAACCGGCAAAATCTATCCTTGGTCGTCTTGGCACTCTTTTTCCTTACGCTACTCTCTTGCTTTGTGTGGTTTTGGTATAGCATAAAAGTGGAGATTCATCACCTGACCCGTATTTTTAGAAGTAAAATTAGTAACTTTTTCATCTACTAGTCCTCATATTTGCTTGTGTTAAAGTCGCACATAGCCTTCATATGTTGACTTTTTGGAAGTGTATAGCTATCCCCACTTAACAAAGTGTCATACTGAATATATGCACTCATTCTATCTTGTGTATTAAAATATATTTTATGTCGAAAATACCTACTATCAATATCTTCTTTAACCAAAAGAGGTTCATAAAAATATTTTGCATCATATTTATAATATAATTCACAATATGCAGCTTTATCAACTTCATCATAAATCTCTTTGGCCTTCTCAGGAGTCTCAAGCACTTTTTTATAAGCTCTAGCTACCTGAAAAGCAATATCCACATGAATAGGGTGTTTATCTTTGTACTTGTTGAGTATCCAAATCTCCACATCATCCCTCACCCCGTTCTTATTAGCATCAATCCCGAGCAGTGTCGAATCATTAATAACCGAATCAGGCTCCGGCGGCAGGACATGGCCGTGGATGATCTGAGGTTCTGTTGCGTATAGCACCACTAGAGAAAGAGGGAAGAGGAGTGTCAATAAGTGCTT
>JBFFKK010000027.1:0-32620 GCA_041555445.1 Sulfurimonadaceae bacterium | reverse complement strand
TTCAAAACCGAAAACCAGAGGTCAGAAGATAGAGAAATATTTTCTCATTGGTTTGGGTGTACTTGTTACTTATGTTGCGGTATTTGTATTTTATGCATCAACAGTCGGAATTGATTTAGGTAAGAGTTATAGGTATAAATACTTTTATGACGGGTATCGCATCACACATAATGGTGTTAGTGCTACATCGTCTGATGTTGTTGGCTTTAATGTTGATACTAACTATATTATAGGTGAGATGAAAGACCCCTATTCATGGACTGAAGAGAATTATGATACGACATATTTTATATTAAATAAAAAGACAAATGCTAAAGCGATGGAATTGAATAAACGGGAGTTGGAACAATTATGTGATGAGCTCAAAATTGAGGATTGTGTAATACGTGGATTAAGTATGTATTTACTGATGCTTGAGCCTAATTATTGGTATATGAGGTATACAGATGAGTAATTTAGGAGTGCATACATTAGCGCTGGGTAGTTTTAATTTGCCATTGGCCGTCTATTTATGGATCATACTTGTTCTAAGCATAGTACTTGCGAAAAAACCTATTACCGAGTACGCACACTCTGTAGATGACTTTTACAATCTTAGTTATGGATACCCGGCAGTTTTAACGGTAATAGGCTGGATAAATCATAAAGTTGGTGAAGTTGTTTTGCTGATTGCAGTAATGATCTTTACATTGCTATATGTATCTAAAATAGTACAAAAACTATTTGTTGGTCAAAGTAGATTTATATTGCCTGTTACAATAGGTGTTGCTTTTACAACTGACTATTTGGTCGGACTACTTTTATCTTTAGAGCATAAACTATATTTGTATGTGGCCATGTACATTATTTTAGTTGTGCTTTTGGTGTTTAGAAATTGGTTTTATAAAAGATATGGGCAGTAGTTAGACAAGAAATTTGTATCACGCTTTTATGCAGTTGGTATTGCGATTTTTCATAGCTTAGAGAGTAGGAGTTACAGTGGTAAATGTGCAGAACGAAATTAAGAAAAAGAGTCAGACATATTCAGAAATAGATATGTTTTCATTTTGGCAATGCGCTGCTTCGCTTCTGTTCGCACTTTCGTTTATCATACAAGAGTGGCATCTTTTCTTTTTGTTTGTCGGCATATTCAATTTGGTACTGGCTGTCTATTACATACGAATATCAATGTTAACCAAGTCATGGAAAAAAGTGCAAGGGCAATATCAACTCTTCCGGCTTGATACGGTCACGATACAACGATGTAGACTAGGCGGTATAGATGTCCGCTACAGGCCATATTGCATGTATTCTTATAGACTTGATGATATCTCCTATAGCAGTGACAGACTCGCCATTGTCAAAAAAGATTATGAACTCATCAGTGCCACCGGAAACGACCTGAAAAGCATCATAAAAAGAGATATAGCGACAAAAACAATCGATCTCTTTGTCAATCCGGACGACTACAGTGAATCTATTCTTGTCAGGGAGATATCAAAATGGAAGCTACTTCGGGTCTATTTTATTGGGCTTCTAGGTTTACTGGAAACAGTGTTCATCAGTGTTAGGCTGCTTTATTAACAGATAAATATCATGGATGAGGCGAAGTTACTGTATCTTACCAGACTAACGTAAAAGTCGTCCCTGTATCGACTTCCGACTCAACATCAATCTTGATCCTGAACTCATCACAGATCTGCTTGACGATACTAAGCCCTATCCCGAAACCGCCGGCGATCTGTGAACCTCTTTCATAGGGCTTGAATATCTCTTTGATCTTCGCTTCGGCGATGCCGATACCCTCGTCTCTAATACTGAAAAAATGTTCTGTGAGGGTAATCGTTATGGTCGTGTTCGGCATCGAGTATTTGATGGCGTTGGCGATGAGGTTGGAGAAGAGCAGTTTGGCCCGCTCCTCGGTGATGAGAAGAGGAGCGCTGGTAATGGATGTCTCAAAGCGGATGTTCTTAGCGCGGCTCAGTTCGGCATAATAGGCGATACTCTCTTCGAGGACCGGCTGCAGGTCGAGCACCTGGGGCTCCTGTTTCGGTGTGGAGAAGTTCAGATAGGCCAGGGACTGGTAGATGCTGTAGAGCTGCTTGGTGCTGATGGCGATGTTGGTGAGGATCTTTTCGTCGTAGACCCCTTTTTGCAGGGCGCGTTTGGAACTCATCTGCAGGGCCGTGACGGGGGTGTTCAACTCGTGGGAGATGTCCTGGACGAACTGCTCTATCTGTTCGACCTTCTGGCGGATGGGGCGCATAAAGAGCTTGGAGAGGACCCATGCGACCACGACGATGCCGAGCGCGATACCGATCATGACCAGAAGAACGTAGGCAAGCAGGGCCTCGAGCTCTTTGGCGTAAGCGGTACTTTGAATGACGACGAACTTGATGTTGAGATGTTCCTGCGGGGCGTCCGAGATATAGATGGAGTGCCCGTCACGTTGAAAAAAGTCATTTTTGAATGTTTTGATATCTTGAGGCAGTGCACCGTAAACGACATCGTTTTGCGTTGAGACCAAAGTGAGCTCTGTTTGCAGCGGCGGCTCCGGCAGGTGGAGCCCGCTGCCGTGCATGTGGCTGTTGATAATGGCGGCGCTGACCATATCGCCGTAGTGCTGCATACGGTAATAGTTGCTGCTTTGCAGGGCATTTTTCTGTGCGGTGTAGTACCAAAATCCTGCAAGGATCAGAAAGAGGAACGATGAGATGACGTAGAGACCCAAAAAGGAGTAAAAGGACTGTTTTTCCAGGTTATTCAAATCGGTAACCCTCCCCGCGGATATTGATGATGTGCTCTTTACCGATATGTTTGCGCAGCTGCTTGATAAGGGTGCGGATGGTATCTTCCGAGGGGCTCTCATCGTAAGACCAGAGGTTTTGCAGCAACTCGTCCGGGCTGACGACCCGGTTGCGGTTTTTATAGAGGTAGTGGAGACATTCACTCTCTTTGGCACTGAGCTTATGGGCCGTTCCAGCGATGTTCAGTGTATGGGTCTGCGGGTCAAAGGCGGTGTCGTCAGAGAGGGCGATCAGTGTATCCAGACCAAAATGACGCTTGATGTTGTCGATGCGGGCTATAAGCTCTTCAAGGTCGAACGGTTTTTTGATGAAGTCGTTACCGCCGGAGTGAAAGGCCTCGGTAAGATGCTTTGTGTCATCAAAAGCGGTAATGAAAATAGCCGGTGTCTCATCGTGAAAGGCGCGAAGCTCTTTTAAGAGGGTGATGCCGTCACCGTCAGGAACGTTGATGTCGAAGATGTAGAGGTCGTACCGGTTCGCATCGCAAAGGCGCAAGGCCTCTTGCATGCTGTAGGTATGCGTCACCTCATATTGCTCTTGTAGATAGTCTTTCAGGATATCGGCCAGGACAGTGTCATCTTCGAGAAGTAGTATGTGCATAGGGCATTATAACGGCAAAAATGTAAACCGTTATGCCGAAGGGTTGTCCATCCGACCGATGGCACAGGAGACAAAGCTTTTTGCTTTGGCGGCGGTCGTGTCGAAAAGGTTCAGTTTCTCATCGCTCATCGGGTAGCCCAGGTTTCTCAGAGCTGCGCGCAGGGCTTCGACCTGCGTGTTGTCAAGGTCGAGGGTGATCTCTCTCGGCATCTTCTCTAGATCGACTTCGACCTCTCCGAACGGCTCTTTCAGTTTGCTTTTGAGCGTCGAGGCACACCCGCCGCACTTGACGTTTTCGACTTGAAAGGTCTGTTTCATGATCTCTACTCCTTTTTGGCGTGTATTATGCCGGGTCTGTGTGAACGGTTTGTGAGCCGACGTTTTATAAACGTCCATTATACCTTGCGAGAGTAGAGAAAATGAAGGTCAGCCGGCTGCCTATGAAGATAATATGCCCAAAATTACAGACAAGTTTTTTGCATAGGATCTACGAGATCAGAATGCCGCGTACAGCATGAAAAGGTACTGGTTTCTGTTATCGGGCTGATCCAGGTTATTGGTATAATCAAATTGGAACTGTACATTTTCCACAACATAATATTTCAGAGCAGCGATGGCAGCATTGTCCGAAGCGTCGGTTGCGTTACCGTTGTCGGCATCCCTGTAGCCTGCCGAGACCATCAGGATTGCAGGCAGGGGCGCTACTTCTGTGAGAAATGTTGCCGCAGATTTGTCATTGGCATCTTTAGCATAAAGCGAGTCCGGATCGTGCGCGGCTACGGCATAGGTGGCAAAGAAACTTAACGGCACGCCGCCGACAGCTCCCATGGCCTGAAAGTCAAATGCGTAGGCATCGGTATTTTTTTCGATAAGTGGTCCTGTGGTGTTGGCATCGTTCCGATATTTAGCCGTTCCCCACCAGACTTGCCCTCCGAGACCCAGGTCCCATCCCCCGAGTTTAGGTGTGAGTACGGCCCTTGCATAGTGGGCCGGCGTCAATTCTGCCACGGTTCCTGTCAATGGCACCCAGGCTGAATAGACAACATTCCACAACTCATTGTAGACGTAAAGGCCAAGGCCTTCCGCACTGGTTGCCGTACCTATATACTGCTGCGCTGAAACAACTTTTCTTTCTTCAAGGACCCTAGCGTTTCTGACAGCTCCCGTATTGAGAACTTCGAAAGAGGCGGAAGGGCCGAAGCCGTCGGTAAGGTAAGGGACGGCACCGAACGTATAACTGTCTACACGGTAGGTGAACGGCAGTTTGAAGTTTGCCAGCAAAAACTTGCTTTCCGCACTGTCATAGCCGATCTCGACAAAGGTACCTACATGTTCGGCAACGCGCCCGCCGATCACCAATGCAGCTTCGTCAGGAAACTGAAGTTCTGTTTTTTTATTATCGCTGTCGACAACACGTATTTTTGCGACAAATGAGGCATTGAGTGTCTCCGGAAGAGAGAGAAAGTTTTCTTTGTCCGGGTCAGTGATCGTACCCTGTGCGCCCGTCATCGTGTAGCCGCTGGCTTTGAAACTTCTCCCATAGGCATTGAGGGCCGGGAAACCGTTTTGCGAATGACAGCTGTTACAGGCTATTCCCATCTGACGGGCGAATGCAGGCATCGCATAAACATTGGAAACAAGAGCGGTCAGTATCATACCAACCAAAATTAACAAGCGGGACATAAAAACTCCTTTTGATTTAATAAAACTTATAACTAGGCTACTCCCCACCCTCTTAGGAAATTCTTACTATATAGGATTAATTTATATTTATGTTTTCCTTATTGAGTAAGTTCATGAATAATAATGACGCACAGCGTTCTCGCAATGACTTGATGCACTTAACACAAAAAGGAGATCATTTAGGTCAGCATCTAGTTAGAAAACTAGTCTTTTATTGTAATCAAGGAGAGCACGTTTCAGAAAAAGTCTAAAAGCTCAACAGCTGCTTCGCTGTTGACAAGAGGTGCGCAGCATAATCTAAACGTCAAGGAGCCGATATGACGAATACAAGACGAACGTTTTTGCAAAGTGTGGCGGCATCAACTTTGTTGCTTGCGACATCAACGCTCAACGCAGCAGATGAAAAGGAGTTAGGCAAAGGCAGACCCGCTGAGATACTTGAGGGTACGGAGTTCCATTTGACCATCGAAGAGACGGTCGTCAAGGTTACAGGCAAGCCTGTAATCGCTACGACGGTTAACGGAATGCTTCCTGGTCCGACATTGAAATGGAAAGAGGGTGATACGGTGACCATTCACGTCACCAACAACCTGCCGGTAAGCAGCTCCATCCACTGGCACGGCATCATTCTTCCTTTCCAGATGGACGGCGTGCCGGATATTAGCTACAAAGGGATTGATCCGGGCGAGACCTTCACCTACCGCTTCCAAGTCAATCAAAGCGGAACCTTCTGGTACCATTCCCATACCGCCTTTCAGGAGCAAAGCGGTCTTCACGGAGCCCTTGTCATCGAGCCAAAAGAGCCTGAGCCCTTCATTTATGACTGCGACTATGTTGTCTCGCTTTTTGACTGGAGCGATGCAAAACCCGAATCCCTCTACCGAAAGCTGAAGATCCATAGCGACTACTATAACTTCAATCAGCGCACAGCCGGTGATTTTTTTGAAGAGGTCAAAGCTAAAGGTTTCGCTGAGGCATTCAGCGCCAGAAAAATGTGGAATGAGATGCGTATGAGCGACCGTGACCTCTCTGATATCACTGGCTACAACTACACGTTTTTGATTAACGGCATGACACCTGACCAGGATTGGACGGCATTGTTCAAGCACGGTGAGAAGGTGCGGCTTCGTTTTATTAACCAGTCGGCAATGACGATCTTCGATGTGCGTATACCAGGCCTTAAACTGAGCATTGTAGCGGCAGACGGCAACCCGGTACAGCCGGTGGCGGTTGATGAGTTTCGTATCGCCGTGGCTGAGGTCTATGATGTGATCGTCGAACCGGATGAAAAAGCGTACTGTATTTTTGCGCAGAGTATCGACCGCTCCGGATATGCGGCGGGAACGCTGGCAATGCAGTCGGATGCCAAAGCAGTCCGCCCACAGATGGATCCGCCACAGCCGCTGACAATGGCGGACATGGGGATGGGAGGCGGCATGAATATGGACGGAATGGACCATGGTGCCATGAAGATGGATCACAGCGGCATGAAAATGGCGATGCCTGACAGACCCGAGATTCCGATTACAAAACTGCCGATAAAGTGGGATGTGGGTACGACGATGCGCGCAATGGACCCGCGTTACCGTCTGGATGACCCGGGCTCCGGACTTCGCAACAACGGCAGAAAGGTGCTGACCTATGCCGATTTGAGGAATTTTTACTCGACAGCGTCCGACCCTCTGCCGGAGCGGGAGATCGTTCTGCACTTGACGGGCAATATGGAACGCTATATGTGGTCGATCAACGGCATAAAATATGCGGATTCCCTGCCACTGAAATTTTATTACGGAGAGAGGCTGCGCATCACCTTTATCAATGACACGATGATGAACCACCCGATGCACCTGCATGGACTTTGGAGCGATCTGGAAACGGGGGATGACGAGCGGTTAGTGCGCAAACACACTGTTCTTGTACAGCCCGGCAGCAAGATAAGCTACCGCGTGAGCGTCAATGCAAAAGGGGCATGGGCCTACCATTGTCACATGCTCTACCACATGCTGGGTATGTTTAGAAAAGTGGAGGTGGTGTGATGAAAAAGTTTCTGATCGTTGTACCGCTTTGTGTGATGGTGGGCAGTTTTTTACAGGCAGAGATGGTGGATGACCCGCTGCGTGCAACATTTATGATGGATCGTTTTGAAGTACAGGCAAGAGATAATCTTCCTCTTGCATGGGATGGCCGTGGCTATATGGGGTATGATCTGAACAAGCTTTACTTCTACAGTGAGGGAGAGAGTGTAAAAGGTGATACCGAAAGCCAAAATGAAGTGGTATACAGTCGGGCTCTTACGCCGTTTTGGGATGTACAGATCGGTGTTGAAACGGATACTGCCGGTTCTGAAAGAAAAAGCTGGGGGGAGGTAGCCCTGCAGGGACTTTCTCCCTATTTTATTGACACCAGAATACGCTTAAAAGTGAGCAGTGAGGCGATTGCTGCAAGCCTGGATTTTGAGTATGAGGCACTGCTCACTCAGCGGCTTGTTCTTACGCCGCGTTTTGAAATGGATGCCTACAGTGCGGATATCCCCAGGATGGGATATGGTTCAGGTCTATCGTCGGCCAACCTGGGGCTGCGCCTGCGGTATGAGATCCGCCGTGAATTCGCTCCCTACATCGGTCTGCAGTATGCAAGGAGTTTCGGCAATACATCGAAGTACAACGATGTAAGTGAGGGGAGCTTTATTGCCGGTTTGCGGTTTTGGTTTTAAGCAGTGAAAACGATAGATGAGTCGTTGCTGCCAATTTGTTATAAGAGGAGTTTATTATGAACGGATACGGAATGAGTGGATGGGGATTTGGAATGGGACTGGGCTGGCTGATACCGCTTCTGTTGGTTGTCGTACTGGTCTATTATATTAAAAGCGATAAAAAAGATGGGTTGACGGCTAAAGAGATCCTTGACAAGCGGTTTGCCGACGGCGAAATCGATGAACAGGAGTATAAAAGAAAGCGGCAGCTCCTCGACGATAAAGAGGGAGGCGGGTCATGAGTGCCGAAGCGAAGCCGTATTGCGAAAGTGACAGATGTGATGCCGGCCATGACTTTTACACCTGCCCGATGCATTCCGAGATCTATCAGGATCAGCCGGTGTCGGTGATCGTTAATGCGCTGCGCCTGAAAAACAGCAAGATCCGATCGAAGGGGTGCGTTTGTGAGGATAGGAAATCCTCACAAACCCCTCACATATTGCCGATATACTCGTTAGAACTTAAAGTATAGAAGGAGAAACAGTGAAAACCTTGATCAAATTTCTTATTATGGCCGTGTTGACAGGCGGACTGCTTCATGCAGCTGCTTTTGAAAAGACGGCAACGTTTAAAACTGCCAAGGTCGTCATGAGCGCAGAAAAGCCTCTGGCCGTCGGCAGCAATACGCTTGAACTGACGCTGACGCTCGATGCCAAGGTCTCCGAAGGTGCGGCAGTCAGCCTGAAGGTCTTTATGCCTGCCATGCCGGGGATGCCGGCGATGGAGAGTGTGGTCGATGCGACCTCTCTGGGCGGTGGAAAGTACAGAGCCGATGTCAATTTTTCGATGGCTGGAACGTGGCAGATCCATCTGCTTATTACACCGAAAACGGGCAAGCGGATACGGGTAAAAACATCCGTCAATATCTAGGGTAGATCATGAAGCCCATCCTCCTGATGCTTTTGCCCCTGTTGTTAAGCGCGACACCGTTGGAGGTCATCATCGACAACGCTTTGGCCGCTCACCCCTCTCTGGAGGCGGTACAAGAGCGTCTCAACGCCGAAGATTATCAGATCGCCTCAACCCGAAGCTTTGCCAACCCCGAGATCGCTTTTGCCATCAACGACATTCAGTTCGAGGACATCACCGACCGTTCGATAGAGCCGATGCAGACGAGCAGCGTCACCCTGAAGCAGAAGTTTCCCTCTTTCGGAAAACGCGACGCCGCAACGGCACGCTCACGCGCAAAGAAGCAGGTCACCGCCTTGAGCCTGGAAGAGGCAAAGGTGAAACTGGTGGAGCGTATCAAGATGACGGCCTATGGCATTTGGGAAGTCGACGAAGAGCTGAAGGTCATCGGGGAGTACATCGAGGTGACGCGCCAGAACATCGAGCTCAATACCGCCTACAGCGCGACCCGTACCAGCAGCCACATGGGGATCATGTCAGCCGAGTTGACGCTCTCGCAGCTTAAGATCAAAAAGAGCCGCTACGAAAGCAGGCGAAAAGCGTTGTATGCAAAACTCAGCTACCTCGCAGCAGAGGAGATTTCGAGTGTCGAGGTCGACCTGCAGGTGCAGGCCCCGAAAGCGCTGGAGTTCTATGCGCAGAAGTTGGCTGACAACAGAGGTTACGGTGCCAAAAGCGCCGAAGTCCAACTGGCGCAGAGCGATATAAAAGTGCAGGACCTTTCGGGCAATGTCGACCCTTTTGTGCAGGTCGGCTACTTTCACCGACAATCGTATAACGACTATGTCAATGTCGGTTTCGGCATGGCCCTGCCTATCTACGGCACCGAGAGCGACAACACCGAAGCGGCCCGTAAGATGGCGCTCTCGAAAGCTTCGGAGAGCCAGGACTACCTGGAACGCCTTCGTGGTGAACTCGGAGGGCTTTACGCCCAGCTCGAAGATGCGTACGCCATCTATAGGATCATTCATGACGAGAGTATGCCGCAGATCGAACACATGTTTGAGCTCACCGACGCCTCGGTCAAAAGCGGGCAGGACCTTTTTGTCTATATCGACCTTTTAAAGCAGAAACTGGCGCTTGATGAACAACTTATCAATGCGACGGTACGGTTTAACATGGCGGAAGCCTCGCTGGATGCGATGACAGGAGAGACACGATGAATAAAGCAGTCATAATTTTGATGTTGCTGATGCCTCTGATGGCCAAAGAGGCCACGGTTGAACAGCTCTTCAATGTTCAGACAGTAAAGGTCAAAGCGCAAAAGAGTGCGCAAAGCCGAAAAAATTACGGTTATGTGAAGGTGGACGAATCGCGTGTGTACGATGTCGTACCGCGTTACGGCGGTTATATCGTTACGCTGTATGCTGACAAGATCTACCAAAAAGTGCGCAAAGGCGAAAAGCTGGCAAAGGTCTATTCGCCCGAGATCCTGCAGGCCAAAGAAGATTATATCAACGCGGTCAACTATGACAAACAGCGTCCCAATGCCGCGATGGTAGAGAGCGCCAAAGAGAAGCTGCAGCTGCTGGGGGTTGAAGAGAGTGAGATCAACGCGGTCAGGAGAAGCGGCAGGGCTGGCCGATACAGCTACATCACTGCACCCTCAAGCGGGTATCTTTTTGAAAAAAATGTCAACAACCTGGGTGCCTTCGCTGCCAAACAGAAACTCTTTACCGTTGTCGATCTGGAGAAGGTCTGGGTTGAGGTAAAGGTCTATCAAAAAGAGCTATCCGGGTACAGGAACTTGACGGACTTCAGTGTTACGGCAGTGGGGACCGACGGCGTGTATGCTGCCAAAAAGATGCAGCTCTACCCCAACATCGATCCGAAAATGGCAACGGCGACGCTGCGTTTGGAGGTCATGAACGCCAAGGCAGATCTGCTGCCGGGCATGTATGCCACGATCACCGCAAGCAGCACGCCTGAAACCTATCTCACCCTGCCGACGACAGCGGTCATCAGAAAGAACGGGCAGTTCTATGTCTTTGGCGTGGGTGAATTTGAGGGTGAGTATGAACCCAAAACGGTCGATGTCGAACCGCTTGACAAGAATACCTATATCGTAAAAAGCGGTCTCGATGCCGGCGACGAGGTGGTGGACAATGCCCTCTTTATGATGGACTCTGATGCCCAGATTAATGGTTTGTATTAAGATAAGAGGAGAAAACGATGATTGAAAAACTCATAGCGTTCAGTATCAGAAACCGTTTTCTCGTTCTAATGGCGACGCTCTTTTTGGTCATCGGCTCTTATTGGGCGATGAAGAACACCCCGCTGGACGCGCTGCCGGACCTTTCGCCGCCGCAGGTGATCGTCAAAGTCAACTGGACGGGGCAGAGTCCGGAGATCATTGAAGATCAGGGAACCTACCCGTTGGTGTCGCAGTTTCTCTCCATCGCCGGTATTGAGACCGTACGCGGTTATTCGACCTATGAAAACGCCCTGATCTACATCATCTTCAAAGAGGGGACGGAGCTCTACTGGGCGCGTTCTCGGGTGCTCGAGCAGCTCGCTTCGGTGCAGTCGCAGTTACCGGCCGGCATGGAGGTGAGCCTCGGACCGGATGCTTCAGGCGTCGGTTGGGTCTATGAGTATGCCCTGACCTCCAAGACCAAAAACCTGGCAGAGCTGCGAACGCTGCAGGACTATTACTATAAATATGCACTGTTGGGCGTTGACGGGGTCTCGGAAGTGGCGAGTATCGGCGGCTTTGTCCCGACCTATCAGGTCACGGTCAGCAATGATGCCCTTGTGATGTATGACCTCTCCATCAATGATGTCGCCAAGGTTCTGAAAATGAACAACAATGATACCGGCGGACGTATTGTGATCCAAAACGGCTATGAGTGGATGGTCCAGGCCAAAGGCTACATCAAAGACCTTGACGATATCCGTGCTCTGGTCGTCGCCACAAAAGGGGGTGTGCCTCTTCGTATTGGCGATGTTGCCCGTGTCGAGATGGCACCCGCCAACCGCCGGGGGATGGCGGACCTGAACGGCGAAGGTGAAGTGGTCGGCGGCATTGTCATGGTGCGCTATGGCGAAGATGTCTATGGTGCGATTTCACGCATCAAGGCGAAGATGGCTGAACTCACGGTAGAGGGTGTCGATGTCGAGACCGTCTATGACCGTTCCGGCCTCATCGAAAAAGCGGTTGCGACCTTGAAAGGGACACTGTTTGAAGAGAGCATTATCGTCGTCGTGATCATCGCGCTCTTTTTGATGCACCTGCGTTCGTCCCTGATCGTACTGTTCATCCTCCCCTTGACCATAGGTCTGACCTTCCTGCTGATGAAGGGTTTCGGCATCGGCTCGAACATCATGAGCCTGGGGGGTATCGCGATCGCGATCGGCGCGATGGTCGATGCGACGATCGTCATGATCGAGAATGCCCATAAATCCATCCACAAAAAAGAGGAAAAACTGGAACGTGAACTGGGTAAGGGTGAGCGTATCGATGTGATCTTGCGCTCATCGCAGCTGGTCGGACGGCCGATCTTCTTCGCACTTGCGCTGGTCGTTGTCTCGTTTCTGCCGATCTTTGCTTTGGACGGTCAGGAAGGGCAGCTCTTCAGCCCGCTCGCCTATACCAAGACCTTTGCCATGACGGCGGGGGCGCTTCTTTCGGTGACGTTGGTGCCTGTTTTGATGGTGCTCTTTGTCCGCGGCAGGATCCCGCATGAGCAGAAGAACCCGCTTAACCGGTTTTTCATCTGGCTCTACCGTCCCGTGATCGTCTACGGACTGAAGATAAAATACCTTATTCTGATCCTGGCCATCGCCTCTTTAGGCTACATGTATCCGCTGTACAAGGGTCTCAACTGGGAGTTCATGCCGATGCTCAATGAAGAGACCTTTATGTACATGCCGGTGACCCCCTACGGTATCAGTGTGGACCAGAGCAAGATATTGACGCAGAAAACGGACAAGATCATCAAGTCGTTTCCCGAGGTGAAGAGCGTTTTCGGAAAAGGTGGCCGTGCCGACAGTGCAACAGACCCGGCCCCTTTGGGGATGCTGGAGACCATCATCACCTTTAAAGACAAAAGCGAGTGGCGCGAGGGGATGAGCTATGAGAAACTGATGGCCGAGATGGAAGAGGCCTTGCAGGTACCGGGGCTTGTCAACTCATGGACCTATCCGATCCGCGGCCGCATCGACATGCTCCTCAGCGGCATTCGCACCCCTCTCGGCATCAAGCTCTACGGCAGCAGTGCCGAAGAACTTCAGCGTACCGCCGAGAAGATCGAAGGGGTGTTGCGCGACTTTGACAAGACGCTTTCCGTAGTGGCAGATCGGGCAAGTGCAGGGTATTACATCGATATCGATATCCATAAAGAGCTGCTGGCGCATTATGATGTTTCGGCATCGGAGCTTCTGGCGTATACGGCCTCTGCCATCGGCGGGATGAAGATCTCGACCATGTACAAAGGTCTGGAGCGTTACCCTATCACGCTGCGCTTTGAAGAGGAGGAGCGCCGAAGTCTGGAGAGTATCCGCAACATCATGATCAAGACCAAGCGGGGGTTCGTCCCCTTGGCTACCTTTGCGAACGTCGCGTACCGAGAGAGCGCTTCGGTCATCAAAAGCGAGATGGCAACGCCGGTCACCTTTATCTACATCACTCCGGTGGAAGGGATTTCGGCAACAGCGTACAAGGAAGCAGCCAAAAAACGGGTGGAGAGTGTCGCGCTGCCGGAGGGTTTTTATATCGAGTGGGCGGGGCAGTCGGAGTATTTGGAGTCGGCGATGCGCAAGATCGTCTGGATCGTCCCGACGGTGCTGATGGTGATCTTGGTGCTGATCTATCTGGCACTGAAAGAGCTTGTGCCGACACTCATCGTCTTTGTCACGCTGCCGTTTGCGTTAGTGGGGGGATTGCTCTATGTCGAGATGCTGGATTTCAACATGAGTATTGCCGTGATCGTCGGTTTCCTGGCACTACTTGGCGTCGCCGCCGAAACGGCGATCGTCATGATCGTCTATCTTAAAGAGAGTGTCGAGGAGGCGATGGAGCGGTGGGGGGATGCTTATGACCAGAGCCATCTCAACCAGGCGATCTATGAAGGTGCCGTGCAGCGGGTTCGCCCGAAACTGATGACGGTCTTCGCCATTTTGGCAGGTCTCTTGCCGATCATGTACAACCACGGCGTCGGCTCCGAGATCACCCAGCGCATTGCGGCGCCGATGATAGGCGGTATCGTCTCGTCCGCGGTACTGAGCCTGATCATCATCCCGCTGCTGTACGAGATCTATGCAAAAGCACAGTTGCGCAACAGGAGAAAAAGGAGAAAATCATGAACAGAGTATGGACACTCCTCTTTGCGGCAATGGTGGTCTGGAGTATCGGCGGCTGCAGCAGTGAGCGGGATGATGCACCTAAAGAGAGCCGTTCCGCCGGCGGGATGAAGTGCGGCGCCGGCAAGTGCGGGGCCAACATGTTCGACGGCAATGCCGCCCTGGTGAAGAGAAAAGCGAACATTACGGCGCAGATGCGTGCAGACGATCCAAGGCGTGACTGTGTCTTTAAAGCGGCGACGACAAAAGCGCTTTATGACTGCGTACGCGATCCTCTGACAGGAGCCCTTTCCAAAAAGTGCGGCAACCGTTCTACGGTAAACGCCACGCAGATGAAATGCGCCGCCGGAAAATGCGGTTCGATGTAAGCGTTGCATACTCTCTTTTTAAAAGGTAATGCCAGGCAACTGTTTCATTCCGCATCACGCGATGAGGAAGAGCTGCTGTCCAATAGATAGATTTACCTGGATTGGATAAAATTACTCTAATAAAGTAGAGTATCCGGTATATGCAAAGGTGATCAATATGAGAATAATAGTAATACTCTTCACCTTTATTGTTTCGCTGATGGCAGCTGATGCCGCAAAATCTGCTAAACTACTAGGATATGAGAACGATTATAAGCGGGCGTTGGCGAAAGCAAAACAAGCGAACAAGATGGTGCTTTTAATCATTGTGCAAGACCCGTGCCCTTACTGAGACGGTCTGGTCAAAGAGACGCTTGACACGCCTTGTACGGCACGGCGTATGAAAAGTTATGTCCCTGTGATCGTTGATAAACATAGTGCGCTTCCAGAGCAGTTTAAGCCGCCGATGATCCCTTTTACGTTTGTGGTCGATCCCGGAAGCGGGGAAGCGACATGGGAGGTTGTCGGTGCCGTACCGTTCAGTGACTATGTGCAGGATCTGGATGACGAACTGGAGTTTCGTCATATCAAATAAAGAAAAAAAGGAAGTAGATGTTAGATTTGACAATAACAGCGGGCAAGATCGGTGAGTTCCCGCCAGTGACCAAGCCGCACCCCGGTTTTTTGTATGAGGTTGGCGAAGAGCGCTTTCGCGAGTTGGTCAACGACCACTACGATATGATCCGTGAAAGCGATATCGCAAACCTCTTTCCGGTGGACGATGAGGATTTTGCTGAGGCACAAAAACATGCGCAGGACTTTCTTATTCAGATCTGCGGCGGGCCGAACTACTTTGAGCAGACCCGCGGCGAAGCACGTATTGTCGGCCGTCATGCACCGTTTCGCATCGACGAAGAGGGACGCCAGACATGGCTGCGTCTTTACAGCTACCTGCTTCCGGACCTTCTCGATGAGGGGATCACGGAGGCGTATATCCAGTCGTTCTGGAACTATCTCGACCTGCACTCCATCTGGATGATCAACACGCCAAGCCGCTAAACCCGCCTTAGACTTAAAGACCTTTTCTAATTAAGGGGCTTTAGTCGCAGACAAAAACTAACCCGATAGACTATAACAATGTTAACACGTCAAAGGACATATGATGAAAAAGATTATCGTGTTTTTAATGATGGCCGTTATGGCTTTCGGGGTGGAACTTACCGTGGACAAAAAAGCTTCATCAGTCGGTTTTGAAGCGACACAGATGATGTTTATAAAGGTAGAGGGCAGTTTCAACGACTTCAGTGGCACGATCACGGTACAGGGTGATAAGATCACCGCTATTAATGGCGAGGTAACGGTCCTCTCGCTGAAGACAGACAATGAACGGCGTGACGATCACCTTTTAAGCAGTGACTTCTTTGATGAGGTGAAGTACAGCTCGATTATATTCAGATCCGCAAAGGTCACAGACAACAGCGTCGTAGCGGACATTACGATCAAAAATATTACAAAACCTGTCACCTTTGCGATGGAGAAGATCGCGGTCAGCGAAACGGGTGTAAAGATAAAACTCAGCGGTGTTGTTGACCGTACGGCCTTCGATCTCGACAACAGCTTTATGAGTACGATCATCCTCGACAACATCGATGTCATGTCGACACTGATCGCCAAATAGACACGACGTTACCGGCTGACCCAGCCGATTTACGCTTAGTCTCATCTTTACACAATGACGCCACGCTTACATGCTATAATCTCACCATAAATTCGTATGTTGAGAAGGAAATCCTTGATGAAAAAACTGCTTTTACTGTTGTTGTTTCTGAGCTCTGCACTCTTTGCTGATCTGAATTGGGCAGAAGATTATGAGACAGGACTGGCCCAAGCCAAAAAAGAGAACAAAAAAGTTATGCTTATGTTTACGCTCAGCGCCTGTCAAGTCTGTGAGAAGATGAAAGAAGAGGTCTATACGCAAAAGAAAGTAATGGACTATGTCGAGAAGTACTTCGTTCCGATAGAGCTTAACCTTGATCTTGATGATAAAGAGGGGTTTGAGGTCTTTGGAACGCCGACGTTCTACTTTTTGGACAGTAACGGAAAACAGATCGGTGATGTCAAGATCGGCGGTTCAACAGTGGAAGGCTTTATGAAAAAGCTTAAAGCGGTACAGGCGGCCAAGTAAAGAGCTGAAGAGATTCAGAAACAAAACGACTGTTTTGTCTTTCTGTTGTTTTTGCTTGCGTTATAATTAAACGAAGAAGAGGAGGTCTGGTTCTATGCATAAATATCTATTGATCCTTGTTTTTGTGGCAACATCGCTTTTTGCTGATATAAAATGGGCAGAAGATTACAAGTCTGCGCTCGAAGCGGCAGATAAAGCGAATAAAAAAGTAATGCTCGTTTTTACGGAAGAGGATTGTACGGAGTGTGAGGCGATGCGTAAAACGGTCTTCACCGATGTGGAGGTGTCAAAATTGGCAAACAGCCGTTTTGTATCCGTTGAGATCGATGTCGAATATGACGGCAGAAAAGGCTATAAGGTCTTCAAAACACCGACATTCTACTTTTTAGACCCTAAGGGCAAGCAGATCGGAGAGGCGGTGGGTGCCTATGATGCCAAGGCATTTTTAGCAAAACTCCAAGAGATAGCGCAGCGTAAATAGGGTAAAATACGCGAATTAAAACGAGGACACCCCATGACAAAAACCGAAGAACTTATCGACCTGCTGAACAACGACATCATTCCGGAGATCGAAGATGTCATTGATGGACTTTTTGAACTGATCAACGATGCCAAAACGGCGACAGACGCAGACAAGCAGGAGCTCAAAGAGTTGCAGGAGCTCAAAACCGAGTTTAAAATGATGCTCGAAGAGGCGATGAGCGGCGAACTTGAAGAAGATGAAGCTGCCGAGATCCTTGACGAGATCGAAGAGATGCGTACAGAGGCCGAAGAGGCGTAATTACCTTTTCTGCAGCATGATGAGCTTCTCTTTTTGAGAACGGCTCATTTTTTTGACCTCTATCTCCCTTTTCAAAGCAGCGCTTTTCGAACGCTGCCTCTCCTCATAAACCAATTTAACAGGACGGCGGGCTTTGGTGTATTTGGCACCTTTAGGCGAGCGGTTATGGTCCTCTACCCGTTTGCCGACCTCTTTGGCGATGCCGGTGTAAAGCGTGTTGTCGGCACACGCTACAATATAGAGCGAATAAAACGCGTCGTCTTCAAGCTCGATCGTGTTGTTGAAAAACGTCAGCCCTGTTCCGGTCGGGATCTTCTGATAGAGCAGGGGACTGTCGAGATCGACATAGCTGAAGGCGTCGCTGTAGGCCATGACGAGTTGAGCCGTAAGGGCTATGGAGGTCGGTCCCTCCAGCATCGAACCCATCATACACTTTACCCCCTCCTGTTGACAATACTCTATGATCTCGATCGCTTTGGAGATTCCCCCGCACTTCATCAGCTTAATGTTGATAAGATCGGCGGCACGCTCTTCGATCACTTTTTTGGCATCGTCCAGCGTAAAGACAGCTTCATCCGCCAAGATCGCAATAGTGCTCTGTTGCGAGATTGTCTTGAGCCCTTGAATATCACTGCCGAGCACAGGCTGCTCGATCAACTCGATTTGCAGCGGGGCAATGGCGTTAATGATCTCCAGCGACTCGTCCACACTCCAGGCCTGATTGGCGTCAATAAGCAGGCGGGCTTCGGGAACAGCTTCTCTGACAGCGCTAATACGGTCCGTGTCGAGTCCGTCTTTGCCGCCCACCTTGACTTTCAGGATTGTATAGCCGCGATTATAGGCGGACAAGGCATCATCCGCCATCTCTTTCGGGCTTTTGAGACTGATGGTGACAGCCGTCTCAAGTGGTTTTGGACGGGAACCCAAAAATTCGACCAGGCTGCTGTTCTGTGCTGCCGCCGCGAGATCGTAGAGTGCCATGTCGACCGCCGACTTGGCACTGCTGTTGCCGTCGCAGCAAGCGTGCAAGATCTCCAGGACCCCGGGGAGGTTGAAGGTCTCTCCGACCAGTTTCGGGGCGATATGCTTTTTGATCGTTTTAGAGATGCTGTCGAGATCTTCGCCGGTGACGGCTTTGGTCGCAGGCGCACCGCCGTACCCTACATGGGGCGTGTCCGTATGGATACAGATACGGACGTTTTCAACATTATCCACTCTGCGCAACGCCGTGATAAAAGGGGTCTTAAGCGGGATCTTTTCGATCTCAAGTGTGATACGCGTGATGATCATACCGCGACAGCCTGCAGGATGTAGCCGATGGCAAGCCCGGCAAAGGTGCCTATCATGTAGCCCATGATCGCCATCAAAACAGCGATACCGATCAGAGAGCGGTGGTACGCTGCAGCCAGAATTGGAGCCGATGCGACCCCGCCGATGTTGGCAAGCGAGGCGACGCCGATACTGAAGAGGTCAAGCCGGAAGAGTTTGGCGACGACGACCATGATGAGGGCATGCAGTAACAAAACAAGCAGACCGATACCCAGGTAAAGCGGCACTTCGCCAAAGCCGCGAAGGTGGGCCTGCGAACCGATAAGCGCGATCAGAACCATCAGCATGGCACTGGCGAGTGCGGGTGAGCCGGCAACACTTTTCAAAGGGGTACGTGAGCCCAGCAGACCAAAGAATGTGGCGAAAAGGACACTCCAGGTCGTTTTGGAAAGTCCGCCCAACAGCGATGCAAGGCTGTCACTGAGGTAGGCTACGGCAAGGGAGACGATAAAGAGAAGCAGCAGGTGGAGCGGGTTAAGGGGGTGCTTTTTCTGCTCTACATCTTCGTCCACCGTTTTAAAGCGCAGCGGTGCCTTGGTCCAACGGTTGAAGACCGGGGCAAAAGCGACCAGCAACAGCAGGGTCATCACCCAGAGGGTGTAGTCGATAGAGTCGACGATGAGCGCATACCCCATCAGCTCTTCGCGCACGTCAAGTGCCGCCGCAACGGCGAGCATATTGGCCGTACCGCCCGTCCAGCTCCCCGCAAGTGTGGCAAACACGCCGGCGGCATCCAGGTCCAGCGAGAAGAGCCAAAAGAGTGCGACGAATGCGATGGCGAGCGAGAGCACCGATGCGACGTAGGCGATAATAAGTGATCGGCCGAGACCGGCAAACGCTTTGAGGTCGATCTGCAACAGCATCACAAAGAGCATGGCCGGCAGAAGCACCGTTTTAACGCTTTTATAGCTGTCGCGGATGGGCGTGCTCTCCTGCCAAAAACCGAGTTGGGCCAATCCCATCGCGGCTGCATAGATCAGGACGACTGCAGGCAAGAAGGTGAACAATCTGTGTTTTGTGCTCTTCTCAACGGCACCAAAGAGCGCAGCGAGCAGGGCAACAGTGACGAGGTAGAGAAGCGGGGACGTTATCATCTGCAGGGTGCCTGTTTAAGCTCAGGCAGGGCCTTGTTGAGCTGATGCATAAACGCTTCACCCGGGTCCTCTTTTTCCGTGCGATAGTCTTTGTCTCTCTCCAGCCAGAGAGGGGTGTTCTCAAAACAGCGGTAATCCGAGTGGCCGATAAGGTAGTCGATAGTGTCGTATTTGTCCGTGAGATAGGTGATGAGTGCGATGTTGGCTTCGAGCTGTCTCTCTGTCAGCGTACCGAGATTTCCGACATTTTCAATACCGATGCTGCTGTAGTTCAGACCGATGACGTGCCGGCCCATCCAGTTGTCGGGCATGAGTTGATAGATGGTCCCGTCTCTGTCGATCAGGTAGGCAACAGAGACATTCGCACTGGCGCTGCTGCCGGAGATGTCTTTACGGCTAGAGGGAAGTTCCTCACGGTCAAAAGCCTCAAATGAGCCCTGCAGCGTCGGTATGGCTGTATAGTGGACAACGATGATTTTTGGCGTAATCGTGATCGTTTCGGGGGACAATCCGTAATGCTGACGAATATAGTCACGTGTCAGCTCTTGACGATGCGCACTGAATTGAATAGGTTTTTGGATGATCTCTAATGCGTGTAGAATGTTTGTTAGAGTGAAAAATGCAAGTAATAATTTTGTCATAGAGCGATTATATAGAGTCGTAGCTATAAAAAGGGTTAACATAAATCGTACTATAATGACACAAAATTGTATACGGGAGGACGCACTAGATGATAAGAATTGAAAAACGTTCGATTATGAGGCGTCCCAGCGAAGATGCCGTAAAACTGGCAAACAGCATCTATTTTACGGCTATCCAATCGGGTGAAGATTATGTCTACATCGCCTTGAATCAGCTTTGCAGACTCTTTAATCTTTGCGATGAACCGGATATGAAAATGCGCATCACCGAACTCTTGGAAGAGTTACGCGAGCCGGTAGCCGTCGAAAACTTTACCTATCATCGTAAAGAGATCAAGTGGAAGGCGATGAGTTTTATCAGTTATAGCTTTAAAACCGAAGGTGAAGAGGAGTATGTCGATATCCACCTTGACAATATGTTTATCGAAGTGATGTCGCAATTAGAAGCCGAACCTTACATTAACTTTCAATAATTTATAATCTCTCAACAACTTCTTCGACAAGGTCATCCATGGCAAAATATATTATTTTAGACACCGAGACAACCGGCGCAGCAGAGAGTGACAGGGTCATTCAGTTAGGCTATATGGTGCTGGGTGCCAAAGAGGTGGAGATCCATAACGAGCTCTGTTCGGCCGAAGTGCCGATCACGGTCGGTGCGATGGAGGTCCACAACATTACGCCGGAGATGATCGAAGGGAAGCCGCCGTGCCGGGAGATCAACGCCTATAAGCGTCTTCTCGAACTCAACACGCCCGACAACTACATGATCATTCACAATGCACCGTTCGACATCGGTATGCTTGCCAAAGAGGGTTTTTCGCTTGACATGAAACTGATCGATACGCTGCGGGTGGCGAAACATGTCTTTCCCGATTCGGAATACCACCGTCTGCAGTATTTCCGCTATGCACTCGAGCTTTACAAAGAGGAAGAGGCCGAAGCGGCAAAGCTTGGTATCGAACTCAAAGCGCATGACGCCCTGGGCGATGTCCTCTTTTTAAAACTGCTGTTGTCAAAGCTGCGCAAGGCGGTCCAGGAGAAGTTCCCGGGCGAGAATGATGTCGAGAAGATGGTGGCATTGACCCAGCAACCTGTCTTCATCACCAAACCGATGCGTTTTGGAAAGCACAAGGGCAAAACGATTCAGGAACTGGCCCATGAAGATGCCGGTTACCTGCGCTGGATGATGGAAAACATGCAGAACCTTGACGAAGATACGCGCTACACCATCCAAACGGTTCTGCAAGGCAGCTAGCCAGCGCATTCTCCATCGGCCAAAAAAGCTACTTTGAAGAACGGCGGTCGCGTTCCTCTCTGGCCTGCATGGAGCGGTACAGATCAAAAAGCAGATAGCCGCCAAAGGTCATACCGACGAGCAGCAAGACGATAGAGAGCCCCAGCCCCAGAAAACTGTCCATCTCCCTGGCGGAGAGATAGAGCAGCGTCCCCGCCACTATGGCCAGTAAAATTGTTAACAACAGCAACCCCAGCGTGCTCATCGGATTTTTCACAGTCGTACCTTCTTGAATTCAGATTTCGATTCTATCGGTGATAAATGTGAAATTGGTGTGAGGCAGGGGCTATTTCTTTAAAAAAAACTTGAAAATTATCGGAATCCTTAGACCTTAGTCCAAAAACACTATAATTACTTTATGAATTTTGACGCATTGAGAAACAAAAACATCATACTTTTTGGTAAAAGCAGGGCTTTGAGCGGCGACGAGTTTATCAAGCAGCTTCACAACCATGACATCTCCTTGGTAGACGATGTCACTGACGGTGTCGAAGTGATCGTTCAGGGACGGCTGGTAAACCCGATCGAACAAGATACGCTCGAGCGCCTTTATGAAGAGCAGGTCGCACCGATCATCGAGATCGAAGCGCTTGAAAAATGGCTCTGCACTGCTATCGATGCGGATAAGCTGTTGATGAGCCTGAAGCTCAGCGGCAACAGGGATCGTCTGATGGGGTATCTGCAGAACCCGTACATTTCCAATGCCCTCTTTCTGCGTCTGCTGAAACTCTACGACTGGGAGGGTGCCGGCTTTTTCGAGAGCGATGACAACCGGGACATCACCGCAGCGCTGATCAGCCGTTTTTACGAGAACATCGAACGTAACCACAACGTCCAATACGCCAACATGGGGATCATGCATCTGCTGAACCAGAGCGGCGATGCCGAACTGACCGAGACGATCGCGCTGCTGGCACCGCTTCAGACAGCACTGAAAGAGGGGTGTGACAACTCAACGCAGAAGATACTCAATGCGATCGCACTGCATCCGAACATCTCGTCAAAGGTGCTCAAACAGTGGCTGAAAAACGGCAGTGACGATATCCGGATGCTGATCGCAATGCGTCATGACCTCTCCCTGCCGCTGCAGCAGTACCTGTTGAACCTCGGCAAACCGGTGATCGATGAGACCCTCTCTCTGAACCCGACCATCGACCCTGAGATCGCCCTGACCCTGTTGCGCACGTTTCCGGAGAACATCGCCAAACACATCGCACTGGACAGGGGGCTCTTTGATTCACTGCTTGAGGCGTACGATCAGGCCTTGGCGCAAAACCCGACCTTGAGCCCGGCAATGCAGGAGAAGCTTCTGGAGAGAGGCGATGAGGTGGAAGCCGTATTGGCCGGCAACCCGGAGCTCGAAGATTCGGTTTTTGAGCGGCTTTCAAAAAGCGATAACCCCAAGGTGGTCTCGGCACTTCTGGGCAGCAGTCGGATGGAGAGTGCCGGTATCAGAGCACTGTTTGAGAAGGAGGGGGCACGTTTTGCCGCCGAGATCGCCGCCAATGCAAAAACAGAGACCTCGATCCTGCAGCAGCTTGCAAGCAGCGACGATCTTAACGTGCTTCTGGCGCTTGCAAAAAACCCCTCCACCCCCGTCGGCCTTCTGTACCAGTTTCAACTCGACAGGCGGCTCGAGCGGGCCGTAAAAGAGAACCCGAGTTTCGGCAAACATATACAGCGCGATAATATCGGTTGGAATGTTTAGCCACGTTATAATGATTAAGAGTTAAAAGGAAATCAATGCGAGCAAACGAGATAACGAGTTCATTAACGGCCATGATCAAGGCACAGATCCCGGCATTTCTCTGGGGCCCCCCGGGTATCGGTAAATCATCGATCGTGAAACAGATTGCCGAGGCCAATGACTATGGGTTTATCGACCTGCGCCTCGCCTTGATGGACCCTACCGATCTTAAAGGGATCCCGTTTTATGACAAAGAGGCGCATCAGGCACTCTGGGCCCCGCCGTCGTTTTTGCCGCGCGAGGGTGAAGGGATCCTCTTTTTGGATGAGCTGAACTCTGCCCCGCCGGCGGTACAGGCCTCAGCCTACCAGCTGATACTGGACAGAAAAGTGGGCGAGTACACACTGCCGGAGGGGTGGGCGATCGTTGCTGCAGGAAACCGCGAAGGGGACCGCGGCGTCGTCTACCGTATGCCGTCGCCGTTGGCAAACCGTTTTGTCCACCTTGAGATGGATGTCAACGTGGAAGATTGGCGTGACTGGGCCTACGAAAGTAGCCTTGACGAACGTGTGATCGCCTACATCGGTTATAAAAGCGATGACCTCTTCTCGTTTGATCCGACGCAGAACGAAAAAAGTTTCGCAACACCCAGAAGCTGGGAGTTTGTCAGTTCCGTTCTTCAAAGCGGCATGGATGAAAAGCTGCTCCTGGAGACCATCGGCGGGGCCATCGGTAAAGATCGGGCCGTACGTTTTTTGAGTTTTGCCAAAGTGATGCACAGACTGCCCGATATCGAGGCGATACTGGACAGCGGCAACGGTGCGTACCCGGAAGAGGTCGATGTGCTGCATGCCCTGGCGACCGGTCTGGTCATGGCGATCATCAAAAACCCTTCGAAAGAGCGGATGGACAACCTCCTGAACTACACCTTGGAGCTGCAGAGCGAGTTTTCGGTCATGGTAGTGCAGGACCTGCAGCGCGCCGGTTTCACGATGGAGGAGCAGAAAGCCTTTGACAAATGGGTCGGCAAGTTTGCTTATCTGCTTGCATAATGACACCGAAGCTCAAACAGAAAGTCTCCGAGGCCAAGGCAAAACTGCTTGTCGATTATCCCTACTTCGGTACATTGGCCTCCAAACTTGAACTGACGCCCAACGACAATATCCAGGCTTACCTGAGCGACGGCGTTCGTTTTGAATACAACGACGACTATCTGTCGGACCTTACCCGGGATGAACTGGCTTTCGCCCTTTCCAACGGGGCAATGCATGCCGCTCTGGCCTACGAGAACCGTCAGAAAGGGCGGATGTCATGGCTGTGGCAGTTGGCGACGGACCATGCCATCAATACGATGCTGGTCGCCAACGGTCTCGAACCGCCGATGGAGATCGTGCTTGACCCCCGGTTTGAAGGGATGTATGCCGAAGAGATCTATGCGATCTTGAAAGATGAGATCCAAAACGAAGAGTTTGATGACAACGAAGCGAACGAGACGGGCTTTAATGAGGAGAACAAACGCCGTCAGGAGCAGATGCGAAACGCCGAAGGCGACCATGACCCGGACAAAAAGCGCGAGCAGCTGCAGGTGGAGAACGAGGAGCAGAAACAGCGGATCGCCCAGGAGGAGATGTTCGAGCAGTTCGCCAACGAAGCGCTGGAGAAGATGGAGCTTCACGGCAACCTTCCTCTGGAGATCGAACGCTTCTTCAACATTTCCGACAGCTCCAAAACGGACTGGCGCCAAGAGCTCTATCGTGCCATAGACAGGCACTACTATGACAACTACCGCATGATGCCGCCCTCGAAGAAGCTGCTCTACAGCGGGGTTTACCTCCCTTCGCTCTACAGCGATACCCTGCGTTTGAGTATTGCCATCGACAGCTCCGGTTCCGTCGATGAAGCGCTGCTTTCGACGTTTATGAGCGAGATCGAAGCGATACTCGTCCATTTTCCCAATTACATCATCGACCTGATCGTCTGTGACGCCAAGATCCAGAGCCACCGGCAGATCATAAGCGGCGACGCTCTGGATGTGGAGATCAAAGGCGGAGGCGGTACGGATTTCCGGCCCGTGTTCTCCTTGATCGAGGCGAACCTGGATGCACCGTCGCTCCTGTTGTACTTCACCGACACGAAAGGAGCGTTTCCGGAGAAAGAGCCGTTCTATGAGGTGATGTGGATCAGTGGTGAAAAGAGCGAGGTACCGTTTGGGGAGGTGCTGGTCATTGAAAAGAGAGAGACGGAGCGGGCATAAGGTTTACGCTACTCCAACCCCTTCTCGTCATAACATTTATCGATACGCTGGTCTATCGCCATCTCCCGGCTGTTACTGTTTTCGACGCCGTTGAGAATGAAGTAGCCCGTAACGAACATAAAACCCAACCCTGTCAAGATAATAGCGGTGGTCATATAGAGATTGCGTTTCTTTGGATCAAACGTCATTAAATATCCTTTATCATCTGTTCATCATAAGCATAGACGCTTTTTCGTTGATAATCTTTGATAAAATACAGTTAACCAAAAATATAAAGATTCTGATGTCTGAACACGAACGTATTACTTCTCTACTGGATGCAAAACAGAATGTCTTTTTGACCGGGGGTGCCGGTACCGGAAAGACCACCTTGACACGCAAGGTTATCGATCACTACGAGGGCGAAGGCAAAAAAGTCGCCAAGCTGGCTTCGACGGGAATGGCGGCGACATTGATCGGCGGGCAGACACTGCACAGTTTTTTAGACCTTGGCATCGCCGACTCTATCGAAGAGCTGGAGCAAAAAGGGAAGCTTGAGATCAAAAACAAGACAAAAAAACTGATCGCTTCGATGGATCTGATCATCATTGATGAGATCTCGATGGTGAGCGCACCGCTTTTTGAGATGATACGGCTGCGGCTGCTGCAGAGCGATTTCAAGGGGGTGCTTCTGACGGTAGGGGATTTTCTGCAGCTTCCTCCGGTGGTGCGGGGTTATGGCGAGATCTATTTTGCCTTTGAGTCCGAAAGCTGGCAGCGGTTCGATTTCAGTACGATCACTCTGGAGATAAACCATCGCAGTGATGACAGGGATTTCGTCAAAGTGCTCGACAGAGTACGGTTCGCTGAAGTGGGGGATGCCGAGCACTACTACCTGCACCACCTTATCAAGCCCATCGGTGAAGACCTGAGCCAATACACCTACCTTTACGGCAAAAACTATTCGGCTTCGCGTCACAATGAGGCCCAGCTGGCTTTTATCGACAGTGATGAGGTGGTCTATGAAGCACAGCTGGTGAAGCATGACAAAAACTCGACAGAAAAAGAGATAGAGCGGTTCTATCAGGATGCGCGGATCGAACCGCAGCTCAGGCTCAAGGTGGGAGCGCCCGTTTTGTTTACACGCAATGCCTGGAACTATTTTAACGGCGAGCGCGGACGCATCGTACGGCTGAGCGGCGAGACCGTTTTTGTCGAAAAGAGTGACGGGACGGTCGTGAAGCTCGAACGCGCTTCAATGGCGAAGACGCAGTGGAAAGAGAGGACGATCGAAGGGAAAAAGGAGATGGTGGAAGAGGCCAAGTTCAGTCTGCATCAATTCCCGATCGCCCTTGCGTTTGCCATTACCATTCACAAATCCCAGGGGATGAGCATCGAAGACCTTATCATCGAGACAACCGAGATCTTCGCCCCCTCGCAGTTCTACGTGGCGCTGTCGCGTGCGACGTCACCGCACAGGCTGATCTTAAAACAGCCGCAGACCAACTGGTGCAACCTCGCCTTCGTTAACGGCAAGGCGCTGAACTTTGTGCAGGGGCACTGCAAAGGAGAAGAAGATGCAGGACAATAAAAAGAATCGACGCTTCAGGACCCTGGAAGAGCTGCAAGAAGAGTACAACGAAGAGGAGCACCACCTCAAAGATGAGCTTAACGATATCTGGGCAAACCTGAAAGCGCAGATCTTCTCTATGTGGGGCATGTTGATACTCTCGGCGTTGACGCTTGCCATACTTTCGGCGATCGTACGCTGACTTATTAAGATAGTTGTGTTACTATAAATCAAATAATGTGAGGAGTGAGTATGGGTTATGTTTTTCTTGGTATTTTGGTTTTATTGGGGCTCTATGCGATTGCTATCTATAACAATCTGGTGGCAAAGAAAAATCAGATCGATAACGGTTTTGCCCAGATAGAGGTGCAGCTAAAACGCCGATATGACCTGATCCCGAACCTTATCGAAGTGGCAAAAAAGTATATGTCGCACGAGAGAGAGACCCTCGAAGCGGTGATTGCAGCACGTAATGAAGCCTCTGCGCTGCTCTCAAAAGTCGAAGGCGCGCTGGACAACCCGAGTGCGATGGCACAGTTCAACGAGGCGGAACAGGGGCTGGTCGGTGCGATGGGCAAGATGAGCTTCGTTATGGAGGACTACCCTGAGCTGAAAGCCAATGAGAACATGATGCAGCTTACCGAAGAGCTGACCACAACCGAGAACCGTATCGCTTTTGCCCGCCAGGCCTTTAACGACTTCGTGCTTGCATTTAACACCTATCGTCAGTCGTTCCCGCAAAACCAGGTCGCCAACATGTTCGGCTTTACGACCGATGCGAAGATGCTCGAGTTTGAAGACTCCAAAGCGATTCAGGCCGCGCCTAAAGTCAGCTTTTAATCTCAGCCAGCATCTGAAATATGAACTTTTTTCAAGAGCAGCAACGCTCTCGTCAACACACCTTATGGCTTGTCATCCTATTTATTGTCGCCGTTATTGTATTGATCCTTGTAACGATCGTTTTCATTATAGGTTTTATACTCTATCAACAAGAGGTACCGCTGGCCAACTTTTTAGTCGACCCTTTTGCCTATGTTTCGTCGCATGTCTTATATGGGGTTACAGCCAATGTCCTGGTCGTTGTTCTGGGCGGTTCGTTTTTCAAATATCTCTCCCTTTCAAGCGGCGGCAAGAGTGTTGCCGTAGCACTTGGCGGACGGCAGCTCAACCGCAACGATGCGAATACGCAGGAGAAGATGCTTCTGAATGTCGTTGAGGAGATGGCGATCGCCTCAGGTATCTCCACACCTACGGTCTATATCCTGGATGAAAACGCTATCAACGCTTTTGCAGCGGGAATGACCTTGGACGATGCGGTGATCGGGATCACAACAGGAGCTGTAGAGAAGCTCGACAGGGAGGAGCTTCAAGGGGTGGTCGCCCATGAGTTCAGCCATATTTTTAACGGTGATATGCGTCTGAACCTGCATCTGGCAGCGACACTTCACGGTATTTTGCTAATCGGTCTGATCGGTCGTTTTATTCTGCGCCATATGTCTGACTCTTCACATAGCAGAAGCTCGCGCAAAAAAGGGGGCAACGGCATTGCGATCTTGGGTTTGGGACTGCTTGTTATAGGCTATGCCGGTACTTTTTTCGGTTCGCTGATCAAGGCCAATGTGAGCCGAAAACGGGAATACCTTGCCGATGCGACAGCAGTGCAGTATACACGGTACCCACAGGGCATTGGCGGTGCGCTTAAAAAGATCGCTTATTACAGTTCTCGCCTTCAAGCCCCTGCGGCAGAGACCTACAGCCATCTCTATTTTGCCGAGGGGATCCGCACAATGTTCAGCTCTCTGATGGCGACCCATCCGCCTTTGGAGGAGCGCATCAGAAAGATAGAACCGCGATGGAACGGAAGATTTCCCGAATATGAAAAGCCTCAAAAGAGGGCGCCTGAAGCAGCTAAGGTCAAGCGCCGGAAAGAGGATAAAAAAGAGCGCTTTGTCCAGGGGGCGATCGCGGCGGCGATGATGCGTGTCGGGCAGATCAAAGAAGAGGAGGTCGAACAGGTCCAAACGGAGATCAAGGCGCTGGATGCCAAGGTACTTGAACGCCTTAACGATCCGCTCGGAGCCCAGGCCGTACTCTTATCGCTGCTGTACGACGCCGACCATAAAGAAGCGCTTTTTGCCAGGATCAAAGAGGAGAACCCTTATCTGCTGCTGGAGTTTGCAAATTTTCTAAAAGAGGGGCATACCGGGCTCACACAACAGAGTGCCCTGATCGTCGCACTCTCTCTCAATGCCCTTAAAAGCCTCTCGATAGAGCAATACCAACGCTTTATAACGATAGTGCAGACCTTTATTACTGCTGATCAGCATGTCTCACTGTTTGAATGGAGCCTGCAGTATATCATTCAGCGTCCGCTCGAGATGCACCTCGGCATCCGAAGGGTCCCAAAGAGCCGGTACACGCATCTGGGCGCGGTCAAAGAGGAGGTCGAAGTACTTCTCTCCATGCTGGCGCAAGCCCAGTATGAGAATGAAGAGCAAGCCAAAGAGGCCTTTGACAAGAGCAAACAGGCGATCCGCGCGGGTGCCTTGCAGTACCGCCTTCGGGAGACGATATCGCATGAAACTTTTGTGCATGCGGTGCAAGCGATAGAGATGGCCAAACCGGCTATTGCCGAACGCATCTTTGAGGGGGTCCTGCATAGCATTAAGATCGACGGCAAGGTGTCGCAGGCAGAAAACGCCTTTGTGCATGCTGTTGCACAGTTGATCCAGGTCCCGCTGCCCCGCGAATTCAAGTTGCAGGAGAACAGCAATGGCACAGAAGGAGAGTAAGGTGCAATCGATAGAGGAACTCACCGATGAAGGTGTTGAACTCAAAGAGGTGGAGCTGATGCTCACGGCCGATGAACTTAAAGAGTACGGGGCATATTGCATCAAAAATGATCTGAAATTCAACGACTGGATCCGTCAATTGGCCTATGAGGCTCTGAAAAAATAGTTTAGAGGCCTGACTATGAGCTATGTAAAGGAACACGCATGCAACACCGTCACACACTTCCTACCATTTTTCTGATACTTTTTTTATCGATCAGTGCTTTTGCATCTGACCGGAACACTACAGCGCCAAACCGTATTGAAGTCATCATTACTGTTGCGGGCGTTCAGGAGACGGTTGCTTCAATCGAAAAGAGTTCACGGCAAATTGCGGCTTTGACAGAACGCCTTTCAGAGAAAAAGGACTTTACCAATGAAGATCATGAACTCATTGCCGCTTTGACGAAAGCCCTGAACAGTAATGCCAAGGCTATCAACAATATTGCCGATGCCCTTCCACGGCAGTTTGAGAACATGCAGGGCGGTATAAACTCGGTGTTGGAGAGTGCCGTAGTGGGGGCTAAACAGGTTGTCACAGCCTCAAAAAACGACCTGATCGATCCGACATTGAGCCGTATAGAGAACCGGCTTTTAATTTTGGTGTTGGTCATTGCCGCCGTTGTATTTGCCCTTCTCTGGTATGGACTTTGGAAAGTACAGGCTATTGTCTCGACAGGGTCTGAGACAATGCGTAATATTTCGGATACGGTTATGTCTTTGGAGAAGGTTATGGATAAGGTGCACAGATCAGAGGATAAAGCGCGTTAGCTTGGATAACATCATACGATTTTAGTGAACATTCTTGCGGCTCTTTATTGAGGCATTAAACTAGAATCCTGCTAGAATCCTGCTATAATCATTATTATGCGAAATGTATTCAAAAATCTTATTTCGACGCTGACGAGAAACCATACATTCGAATCAAATGAATGGATCTTAAGGTACAAGATACAGATCTTGATCATTATCATTCTTTTGGTCAGTGTGATCATTATCATGTTTTCGTTTATCCGCCTGTTGGAAGGCAACTTCGTACTGGCGGCGATCGATGCCGGCTTTTCGTCTTTCGTACTGATACTGCTCTATTTTTTGCATATCAACAAAGAGTCATACCCGCTGGTCTCGCGCCTCTTTCTATTTTTCGGCATTATGATGCTGTTTGCCAACTTCTACCTTGCGGTCGATACCTATACACGGGTGCTTTGGTTCTCTTCCTTTATGCTGCTGGCTTTTTTTCTGCGCGACAAAAAAGAGGGGTTTGTCTGGCTGGGCATCATTATTGTCATCCTCTCACTGACGGCTGTTCTGGAACCGAAATTTGATCTCGGCACCGTTAATTTTATGACGTTTATCGCCAATTTAAGTCTGATTGCGACGATCGTATACTGGTATGAAAAAGTCAAAGAGAATGACAGCGAGCGTCTTCGACAATTGAATGCGACGCTGCAGACACGTATCGATGAGGCTGTGATCGAAAACCAAAAACAGGAACGTATGCTGATCCAGCAGTCAAAAATGGCTGCGATGGGGGAGATGATAGAATCCATCGCGCACCAGTGGCGTCAGCCGCTCAATGTCATGAGTTTGAGTTTGACCAAACTTGAGGTGGACCAAAGTCTGGGTAGGCTGGATGATGACTCCTTTGACGCGCTGGTTGCAACGATGAACCAACAGGTGCAGTATATGTCGCAGACCATCGATGACTTTAGAACCTTTTATCAAAAAGACAAACATGCGGTCGAGCTCTCGCTGCAGGTGATGATCGATGACCTTGAAGCGCTTATTACGCCGCTGCTCAACTCAAAATCTATTGATTTTATCAACAAAACCGATAGGGATATCAGGATCAGCACCTATCCCAATGAACTGAAACAGGTGCTTTTAAATATCATCAATAATGCCAAAGATGCGCTGATCACTTGTGAGTGCGATAAAAAAGAGATCATTGTGAGTGCAGAAGAAGATAAAGATAAGGTCACTGTCTGCATAACGGACAATGCCGAGGGGATAGATGAGAAGATCATAGACCGGATCTTTGAACCCTATTTCACGACAAAGTTTGAGTCCAAGGGAACGGGTATCGGTCTCTATATGAGCAAGACGATCATCGAAAACCATATACAGGGGTCCATACGTGCCGAAAACATAAAAAATGGCGCCCGGTTTATTATTACGTTACCGAAAAATGTAAAAGTCTAGAGGAAACAGAGAGGGTTGTTCTGCAAGAGGAGACACTCCCGAAGGGAAGTGTCATAGGGAGGAACGACTAGAGTTCGCTCTCGTGTTTAGCAAGATACTCGGCAACACCTTCAGTGCTGGCTTTCATACCTTCGTCACCTTTGTTCCAGCCGGCCGCACACACTTCACCGTGTTCGTTGGTGAAAAGCATCGCGTCGACCATACGGATCATCTCATCGATGTTACGGCCAAGCGGAAGGTCGTTGATGACCGCGTGACGTACCGTACCGTCTTTGTCGATCAGGAATGAACCACGTAGTGCAACACCGCCGTCAAGAAGAACATCGTACGACTTGGCGATCTCTTTGGTAAGGTCGGCAACAAGCGGGTAACGGACCTGACCGATACCGCCT
>JBFFKK010000026.1:0-33454 GCA_041555445.1 Sulfurimonadaceae bacterium | reverse complement strand
TTGTATAACTTTTAAGAATAGTTAAATCCGAAGGCGCTATAATCAGTAACATAATGAAGTGATATTGTCACAAATATCTAAATACAAAGGGTAATAAATGTTGAAAAAAGTCTTAAGTTCAGCGATTTTGCTTGCGGCTGTAAATGCAAGCGCTGGTGAGAATTATTTTGCTAACGAGTGGGATGCAAAAGGTTTGATCGCGATTGAGGGTGCAGGAGGTTCTGCGGACCTTTCCTATAGAGACACGACGACGACTCCGGGTTCGACGATTATCGTTGCAGATGAGACATCAGCGGCCGTTGCCGGGTCTTTGAAACTGGGGGGTGAGTCAAAACACTACAGACTGTTCCTGGCCGGTACATACTACCAGCTTGACGCGCCGAACACAAGTGCGTCAACTGCAATGTCTCTGGGGCTTCAGATCGACTACCTGATCCGTGCTGGTGAGCATTTCAACATTTTTATGGGTCTTAACGGCGGTGGCATTGTTTCGACATTCGAGTATGATGTCGCGGGTGTTGTCACGAGTGATACAAACCAAAACGGTTACGGCGGTGCGCAAGCGGGTGCTAACATCGACATCATCGACAACCTGGGTGTCGAACTTGGTGTGCGTGCAAAACATGTCTTTGCAGCTGATAATGCATACGTTATCGACAACATGTACGAGGCATACGGTTCGATCGTCTTCAAGTTTACCGGCGAATACTAATAGTCTCTTTCTAAACATTAAATATATGGCATCATACGCCATATATACATTTTCTTCAAGTCAGTTAATTCCATAAACACAATTATTAATGTTAATAAAGAACACATATAAGCAGTGTATTGATTTAAAATGTGCATCGTCTTTTCAAAGACAACGCCTATTATTCAAGAACGAATTTTGCATATTTTAAGTATTGCCACATAAGCAACACATGCAGTGGTCAGGAAGCTCAACAGTGGTTCATATACCACTATTTACTATACATATAAGAAAATTAAATATATTTTAATTGTATATAAGATAAACTAGATGTATTGAGCTTACTTTATTTAGAACAATAGGAAGGAAATTGAAATGCATTATGTTAATCGAATATTGGTTTTACTCTTTTTCATAGTAGTCCCTAATGGTTATGGATATGACTATTGTGAGGGCACAACAGACTATTCTGCGGTTTTAAATACGGCATCTGAGACATATGTAAATACAGGGTCGGTAAATAAACAGAATAATGTCAATGTAGTTGAACAAAACTATTACATTCAAATTGAAGAGCCCGGTTATGTAGAAGTCAATATAACAAGCCCTTCTGGAGTTGTCTATTTTGATGTACAAACGGCATCGTGTAACATCCCCAATGACGGCAGTACGATGGCTGACTCCACCTCTTTTTCCATGTTCACAACAAATTTAGATTTTAATATTGTTGTCTACCCTGTTGATCCGGATGGAGCGAATAATACGGATTATCCATATACGATAACTGTAAAGTACATAACTGTCAGAGACGCGTATACGGCTGCGGACGTCTGCTATTCCGACCCGACAACAAGCCCTCTCTGTCCCGATGGAGCTGACTGTAATACAACCATACCAATTTTGAACATATCAGACATTAACCTGACAGAGCTTGAAGTGGTACAAAAAAATGAGCCTTTGTCTATCACCAATACCAATATCTCGGAGTGTGGTGTTAGCGGTTTCAATATTAATTGTAATATAGATGCTATGTACACACTCGGGTTAAAAGAGTATATCCCTGAGGGTCCAATATGGGATATCGGTCTATTGGAATTTAATGCTACAGATCCGAATTCTACAATTGTAAATGTCTATGAGACGATCGATACGACGATTGCTGCAGATATCTGGCCATCGCGAGAAATATTCTATACAACCTATAAAAAATATGATCCGGCTGTAGGTAGCGATGTCATCTATACGGGTGAAATGCAATATTGTGTGGGGGGATCAGCGACAAATCCGGGTGGGATCATGCCTCCTTTGCGTGTGGATTTTGTCGATACTCCTGAATACATTTTGAATGGGTCATTTTCGGATATACAGACTTCAAGTTACAACAGCGGGGCTGATAAGGTCGTAAAAACAAAGGTCGCCGGTAGCGGCGTCTCTATGACTGCTGTGCATCTTGATGGTGACGGGGTCGCTACAACATACAGTTCGTCAGAAACGACACTGCAGGTTATTGTTATCCCTTTTCTGAGTGATGAGACGTGTACAGCCCAACGGGATATCTTTTTTCCGAATGGTGAACCCGCTTATTTTACTATTGGAAGTGGCACGACGTCGGCTACGGGTATGATAGCGATGGAACCCGAAGCGATAAAAGAGGCCAGATTCTCCATTTCTTATTTAGACCTACAAGGTCTTTATTCAGAAACAGGGCAAGAGTGTATTAAAGATATGCTCAATGAGGACGGTACACTGAATACGAGTACAGGTAACCTGGCAGGTCTTTCACAGTGTGTGAACTCGGTAGATCAGTATCGAACCGCGTATGGTGAAGCCGCCTATAACCGATGTTTCGGGGATAACGGTGATCCATGTCTTTCTGACAATGGCGGTTACAGTTGTGGTGGTGATCCGACCGCCGATGACTGTGTAAATTATAACCCTACATATGACAATTCATTGGGCTGTTTGATGTGTACGCTGAATTTGATGCCGGACTGTTCAAGCGATAACTTTGCGATCCGTCCGGACAAATTTGATGCCAATCTTAACTCGGCAACTGTTATTAAAGCAAAAGAGCCGACAAACTTGACTTTTAATGCCTTTAATTATGATGGTAGTACGCCGACAAACCTATATAGCGAGAGTCAAAATACTTCGTTTGATGTCACTCTAAGTATAGCTGACCCGTCTGCCGTTTGCGATTATTCTATTTTTGACTTAACACCTGACGTCGTTTATGAAAACGGGACGGTGACAGATGACTATACCTTTGACCATGTCGGTTACGTTACAATGAAAATAGCTGAAATACCGGGCAGTGAATATGCGATCGTCGATGCGAATGATACCTTGGATGAGGACCGCTATATCACACCGTGGGAGCAGAATGTTAGTATAACTCCTGACCATTTTGACATCAACATGACCTATTACGATGCGAATTATGAAAAGAACTCGGATAAGAACTTTACCTATCTTTCCGATAATTTTGACATGATGTCAAAGTTGGAATTGAATATTACCGCGAAAGACTTTGTAAATAACAAAACACCGAATTATGACGGCGAGTGTGCAGCCCAAGATATCAATTTGACCGTGACTCACTCTGCCGTGCCGTCGCCGTTGACGGAGTTTGTGACCCGTTTACAAGCAAAATATGTGACGGCATTGCCGGTAGATAAAAACATCTCGGTAGCGAACAATATAGTATTTAATACGGCTGATGCAAAGGTATTGCCAAAAGAGTTCTTTTTAAGCGGGGATGGTTTCATTGAACTGCTGCTGAATTTTAACAGAAAGACCAATCAACCGCTTAATCCATTTAAATTTACGGTAAATGATGTGCAAATAACTGATGCAAACGGAACAACAACATTAACATCTCCGGAAACAATTAATGAAGATGCCACTTTCTTTTATGCACGTGTCCATTCGCCTCGTAGTCGTGCAATGTGTGCTACTACTGGCGGCAGCTGTAACGGAAATGTGAATTTCTACTACGAAGTCTACGCTAAAGCGCCGACAACAACCGAACAAGGTCTGATCACCACGCTCTTGGGTTCTGTACCGAAGAAAAGTCTCGACAGTGTAAACTGGTATAGAAATACAGAACATAATTTAAGCAGTGATGGAAATGTGACGGGTTCTTTCTACAACATTCCGGTGGGTACGACTCCAAGTTATGTTCCAAATACAAGTCTGGTTGCTACAACGGCGACTTATAACTATACAGGTTCTAAAGGTTATCCATATAAAGGTACCGTCACGGTCGATTCAACAGCGGCAACCGGTCCAGACACAAACCAGACCCAATCTTGGTTGATATACGATCAGTTCAACCCGCATCCAGCGACGACCGACAGTGTTGAGCTGGAATTCTATGGCCCGGGTTCTTGGTCAAGCGACACCGGTCCAGAAGGATCAGTAACGGATACCAGCGGTAATAAAAACAAAAATACGAATAGGAGAATTCGATGGTAAGAAGTCGATATCTTGTTTATCGTATGAACGGCATGATACGCAGGGCTTTTACAATGATAGAGCTCATTTTCGCTATTGTGGTTATCGCTGTTGTGATGCTGACTATACCGATGATGATACAAGTTAACAATAAAGCACTTGAAGGCAATGCCGCACAAGAGGCTATCTTCTTGGTATCGGCCGTTTTATCGGAAACAACAACTTGGATTTGGGATGACAACTCTGTTGTCGGAAACGATGCAGGGTATTCATTGTCTAAAATTTTGGATGTCGGTGCTATAGGTTCTACCTACGGCCGGACAGATGTCAACAGCTCCATAAGACAGGGCGGTCTTAATGAAGACCTTCACCGCGCTTTTTTTGATTATAATACCAGTGATCCGACGCAGCATACACCATTATTAACTGACGGTTCGACTGAAACTCTTTCGCATGACATTTCCGGTTCTGTTGCAGACATTGGCGGTTACAAAAGCAGTTTTACTATTGTGGCTAAAAGACAATATGTCAGTGACACATTAGCTTCGCCGTTTGTCTTTACGGCGAATACCGCACCGGGGAATCAGAGCAATATCAAGATGACCCAGGTAGAAATCAATGCAACAGTTGACGGTGTCAATGCAGTGATCGCTAGACTGAGAGCATACACCTGTAACATTGGCGAGATCGATTATGCCAAAAGGAGATTTTGATGCGAAAAGGTTTTACACTCTTAGAACTGATCTTTGTTATCGTGATCTTTGGTATATTGTCGAAATTTGGTGCAGACATACTGTATAAAATCTATGAAAATTATGTCTACAGCAATACCTTTAACCGTTTGGAAAACCAGAGTGAAGCAGCGGTTAAGCAGATCGCAAACCGTCTTCAATATCGTATAAAAGATTCCACTATTGCGCGAAACAATTTGACAGCCGGCATTGAACCGATAGGTAGCAATACCGGTGATGAGACTGTTTTAGAATGGATTGGGATAGATATCGATGGATGGAAAGGAACGACATCCACGGCTCCTCAATGGAGTGGTTTTGTAGATCTGATGGATTCAAATGCTTCAACCTTGAGTTCGCCGGGCACCTTGATCACAGATACGGATCTAGGAATCTTTTTTATCGGAAGCAATGTAGATCTTAACAGTAGTGCTTTTGGTTGGGATGGAACGGATCTGAGTGGACTTGCAACACAAGCGGGAATAGCAATGCATCCAGTTGATTTTACAACTACCTCCATTACATCGGCAAACGGAGGCGATTTTACCAATGTTGATGTGTATGAATATTACCAGTTGTCTCGTTCAGCATTTGCAGTAGGTTTAGTTGGTACAGATCTTAATTTTTATTATGATTACAAACCATGGCTCGGCGAAACTGCAGCAGCAAATGCGACGCAAGTGCTGATAATGGAAAATGTAACAAGCTTTAAATTTACGTCGATGGGTGATATTATGATTGTCCAGGTTTGTGTTGGCGATGACAATGTAACCGGCGTAGGGGAATACTCGATCTGTAAAGAAAAGGTGGTGTTCTAATGAGAACTTATCAACAAAAGCGTAACGGCTTTGCCATGATCATGGCGATCTTCTTTATGATTCTGATCGCGACACTGCTCTCTTATATGCTGTCATCGACAACTGAGACAGCGAAACGTACAACAAACGTCTATGTAAATGAGCAGGCGCAGTTACTGGCTAAGAGTGCAGTAGAGTATGCTATCTTACGTGTTTCCGGACAAGATCGCTCAGGCGGCATCTGTATAAACAGTTTTAATGCACAGTACCCTGAAGGTACGCCAATCTTTGATATCAATGTAACAATTCAGTATATTGGATTCGGAGGATTAGGCGGATGTACTGATTATATTGGTACTATACAGACTCCGGAATCTAACGGAACAATGCTGATCGATGTCTACGTTTCCGACAATGCCAGCCTTAATTTAAGTGAACCGATCCGTTATCACCGTCGAACACTGCAAAAACTGTAAAAAGTGGATCTATCTAGGATGCATGAGCGATCATGCAATCCCTTCTCAATAACGCTTAATAAAGTCCAAACTTTCCGTCACTGCGTTTGTAAAGAACGCGTGTTTTCCCGTCGATATCGAGAAAGATTTCAAACTGTTTGTTCCCCTCTTTGAGGTCGTCAAGTACATCCGCAACTTCTCTTGGCTTGTAAAGGTCCAGTTCAAGGGGGATGATCTCATCCTCTAAACCCTCTTTGGCGCTATGCATATCAACGTTTAAGGCACTGTTTTTCGCTTCGTTTAGACTTTCATTTCGATGGTCGTTGACCTTGCTGCTGAGACGGCGCAGCGCTTTTTGCGCTCGGTCTGTAGCGAGATCGGCTGCAGCGTAGAGGTCGTCATCTTTTTGCTTGATGATGACCGTGTTCTTGCCTGCAATGTTGATGGTGTACTCAAGTGATACGCCGCGGTGACGCTCTTGTTTTGCGATGACGACATTGGCGGAAATAATGTCTAGATTGTACTTCTCCATCGAAGCCAATGAGGCATTGACATACTCTTTAATGGATTCGGTAAGTTCGAGCTGGCGACCGGTTAGTGAGACATTCATGGACTTTCCTTTTTTGCGTGAATGCGATTATTATAGCACAGGATAATCCGGTTACGTACAATTGCCTGCCCGTAAAGTCATCATCACCTTCTGGACAATCGCTTCATCTTCGCTCATGTCCACCCATCTGAACTTGTCGCCGCTCTGTGTTTTACCGACAAGCAGGTCACCGCTCTTTCTAAACTTCAGGTCGAGTGCCGCGATATCAAAACCGTTGTCCGTCTTGACAAAGGCATCCAGACGTTCGCTTTTGGGCATATTGGTATAGAGATAGCAGTAGCCTTTGAGACCGTTTCGGCTGACTCGTCCGCGGAGTTGATGGAGAGTGGAGAGACCGAGCCGTTCTGCACCTACAATGACGATCGTGGTAAGTTTCGGAAGGGAGATGCCGACTTCGACAACGGTCGTGGCCAGCAGGATATTGCCTCTGTCTCTGTACTCAGCCAACACCGCTTCTTTATTTTTGTCCTTCCCATGGGTCACATAGACATTGCTGAACCGTTTTTCCCAATAGCCCCGCGCCTCGTCGATGCTCTGATAGGCCAAGGCGTCACTCTGCTCAACAAGCGGGTAGATAATAAGGACCTGGTGCTGTTGTGCAAGCTCATCTTCTATCTTTTTCAACAGGTCGGGAAAATCACTCTTGTGGATAACAGAGGTGTCGATATCTTTTTCAAAAGGGGTCTGTGTGATGAGACTGACGTCAATATGGGTAGAGTCGATCATCGCCTGGGTACGCGGTATCGGTGTGGCCGAAAACTGGATGAAGTGCGGCCGCCTTTCGTCTTTGGTGAGGAGCTGTTCCAAAAGCTTGCGCTGCGCCGTGCCGAAACGGTGCTGCTCATCGATCATGATGAGTCCGCTGGGCGGCAGTTCACGGTAGAGGAGGGCATGGGTACCGATGATAAAGTCATATTGGGCGAGATCGAGAGCGTTGCTGGTGCTGTTTTGCACGAGGACACTTTTCAGGTGCGGCAGATGTTTCTGCGCCTCATCAAAGAGCTGGTTGGCAAGGATGGTCGTCGGTGCCATCAGGATGGCGCGGTGAGGCTGTGCCATGAGTGCCGAAGCCAGGATGACCATCGTCTTGCCAGAACCGACATCGCCGACCACCATCCGCTTGGCCGATACCTCTTTCTTAAGATCCTCCTCTATCGATTCTATCGCACCGACCTGCTCGTTGGTCAACGTGAAAGGGAGCTGCTCTGCCCACGCCTGCCAGCGTCCGGTTAACCGATGCAGTGCGGGAAAGTAGCGCCTTTTGTTGCCAAGTACTTTCATGTAATCATAGAGTTCGGCAAATTTAAGTGCCTGAATCTGATGCAGTGAGAGTCTCGCCCCCTGTTCCGGTGACGGAAAATGAATGCTCAGAAGGATCTTGATGACAGTGTCGGGGAGCCCTTCTGCTCTCAGGTTGTCACCGTTAACGTAGCGTTCGACAAGGCGACGCATCACATCGGCTCTCAACACTGTTTTGTACTTTGGGATGATGGTGCCGACCTGGTCGATCTTGAGTGGATGGGTCATCTGACAGTGCCCGCTGCTGCAGTTGATCTTGCCATAAAAAAAGCTCTGTTCGCCGATGACAAAATGCCTTAGAAGGTAGGGTTTGGGATTAAAAAGTACCGCTTCGATCCGGTGGTTGAAATTATGGGCAAAAAGCGTGACAAGCGTACGTTTCGGTGAGCGCGATATCTGTTCGACCGTCGCATCGATCACCTGCATCTTGTCCATGAGCATCTTGGGGTAGATACGTTTGTCTTCATAGGCAGTTGGTGCGATAGTCGCGAGCGCAGTGATACTTTGAATACCAAGACGTTTGAACTTCTCAAGATCTTTCGGCTCTATCAACCTGGGCACCTTTTTTTGTTTAAGTATATCGCCAAATGATTGAAAAGAGCGATAATATGACAATAGTATGCTCGATTAACCACATCTTCGATAAAATAAGTTTTTTAATAAAAAGAGCCCCCGGTACTGAGTGGATCAGCGGCTTTATCATTGAGTATTGAGAGTATATGAGACAGATTTTTCTATTGGCAGCATTTCTTCTTTTCCTGACGGGTTGCAGCAAAGATGTTGAAGAGTATAACAAACCTGCGGCGTACTGGTATAAGCGGATGATCGAGTCGGTCTCCGAGGGCAATCTTGACCAAGCGGACAATTACTACAGTTCTCTTCAGAGTGAGCATATCGGTTCACCGCTGTTGCCTGAGGCGACGATGATCATGGCCCAGTCGCATCTGCAGTACGAAGAGTACCTGCTGGCAGAACACTTTTTAAATGAGTACATCAAGCGTTATGCAACGCCGGGTGAACTGGAGTACAGCGAGTATCTTAAAATAAAAGCGAAATATATGGCGCTGCCGAACCCGCGTCGCGACCAGGGGTTGATCAATGAAGCCATTGTGGCCGGAAACAAATTTAAGACAAAATACCCGTACTCTATCTATTATCCCATTGTAGATACGATGGTGACGCGGCTGGTCCTGGCCCGGGCCAGTTTGAATGAGAGTATAGCGCTCTTGTATGAACGCCTTGACAAACCCATGGGTGCAGAGCATTACCGTAATGTGCGCAAAGAGGAGTGGATTGACTGGGATGATGTCGAAAAAGCCGATATCGCGTGGTACAAAGAGATCTTTGAAGGTGATGGTACGGAAAGCTGGTACGCGTTCCTGATACCGGATACGCAAAGCGTCGTGTCGCGTAACAGTCAAGGGCAGGTCAAGGTCGTTGAGAGAGGAAGTCAGGAGTAAGAAGAAGAGTATCAACGTGCACTGAACCTTGGTGCCGGCGGATATTAAATTTTAGATTATAAATTACCGGTGCTTTTTGATAAGCCGGGTAAACTTCAGTCACGACCTATAGAATACAAAATGCAAACTGTTTTACAGGGTGTTTTGTTATTATTAACGTATCAAAACACCTTTCGCACAAAATACAAAACATCTCTTTTATCCCTATTTATCAAAAAGGGAAGCAGAGATACCGAAGACTATATAAATCAGGAGTTTTAATGCAACTAGACAATTATGATAATTTTCCAACAGATTTACCCGTTATTGCCGAAGATGATATCTTTTTGTACCCCTTTATGATCTCACCGCTCTTTTTAGGCGATGACAAAAACATTGCAGCGGCAACCGAAGCGATTGAGAACGATTCGCTGGTGATAGTCTGTCCTACGAAAGACGAGCATGAAGGCGAACGTGACTTCGATGCAATCTACGATGCAGGCGTGATAGGCTCGATCATGCGTAAAGTGGCACTTCCGGATGGGCGTGTCAAAGTTCTTTTTCAGGGTCTGGCACGCGGCCGTATTGTGACGCCGTTGACGACAGAACCGATTCTTCATGCGACGGTTGACAATATTGAGCCGCTTGAGGCAAACGAATTGAAGATGGATGCCATCATCGAAGTGGTACGTGAAAAAGTGCGTACACTGTCGCAGGTCAGCGGCTACTTCCCGCCGGACCTTATGCGTACGATCGAAGAGAACCATGAGCACAACCGTATTGCCGATCTGATCTGCAGCACCATCAAGATGAAAAAAGATGAGGCTTATAAGCTTTTTATCGAAGCGGACATCGAAAAACGTTTTCTGATGTTGATCGACATCCTTGTCGGTGAGATCGAGGCAAATAAACTTCAAAAAGAGATCCGTTCCAAAGTGCAGGACCGCATCGAGAAGGTCAATAAAGAGTACTTTTTAAAAGAGCAGCTCAAACAGATCCAAAAAGAGCTGGGAACGGACAATCAACGGGACGAAGAGATTGAGGAGTATCGTAAGAAACTCGACGCTAAAAAGTCCAAGATGGGCGAAGATGTCTATAAAGAGATCAATAAACAGTTGGAGCGCTTCTCGAGAATGCACCCCGATTCAGCAGATGCGGGTATGATCCAAAGTTATCTTGAATGGGTTCTGGAGATACCGTTCGGCGACCTTGCTAAGAAGAAGATGGATATCGTAGAGGTGGAAAACCAGTTGGACAAAGACCACTTCTCGCTCAAAAAGCCGAAAGAGAGGATCGCCGAGTATTTTTCCGTTAAAGAGCTGATGGAGCTTCGCGGTAAAAAAGAGGGAAAACAGGGCGGGGCTATCCTCTGTTTCGCCGGCCCTCCGGGCGTCGGTAAAACCTCATTGGCGAACTCTATCGCTACGGCACTGAAGCGTCCGCTTATCCGTATTGCTTTGGGCGGTCTTGAAGATGTCAACGAACTTCGCGGCCACCGCCGTACCTATATCGGTGCGATGCCGGGGCGCATTGTGCAAGGGCTGATCGATGCCAAGAAGATGAACCCTATTATCGTCCTTGACGAGATCGACAAGATAGGTCGTTCAGGACGCGGGGATCCGACTGCGGTGCTGTTGGAGATTCTTGACCCAGAACAGAACAGTGCGTTCAGAGACTACTACACCAACTTCAACATCGATCTCAGCAATGTTATTTTCATTGCGACAGCCAATGATGTCGGTCGTATTCCTGCACCGCTGCGCGATCGTATGGAGTTTATCGGTGTCAGTTCCTATACGCCTCAAGAAAAATACGAGATCGCCAAACGCTATCTTCTGCCGCAAGAGCTGAAAAAACACGCGTTGAAATCATCGGAGCTCGCTATCTCCAAACCGGCGCTCAAAGAGATCATTGCGAGCTATACCCGAGAAGCGGGTGTCCGTAATCTACGTCGGCGTATTGCTGATGTGACACGCAAAGCGGCCAAGATCATTTTGGAAAATCCGGACAAAAGCAAAGTCACTGTATCGTTGAAAAACCTGAAGCAGTTTTTAGACAAAACGGTGTTCGAGATCGACAAAACGGACAATATTGACAGGGTAGGTGTTGTCAACGGTCTTGCCTGGACTGCTGTCGGCGGGGATGTCCTTAAAATTGAGAGCATCCGAATCAAAGGAAAAGGAACGTTCCAGCTGACCGGCAGTCTCGGTGATGTGATGAAAGAGTCGGCACGTATTGCGATGAGTGTGGTTAAAACACTGATCGACACCAAGCAGCTTGTCATCGATAAAAATCAACTGCCGTTAAGCGCCAAAGAGATCGAAGAGAAGCTGTCAGTGGACAGCAGTGAGGTTTATAAGCGTTATGACCTTCACATCCATGTTCCGGACGGAGCAACGCCTAAAGACGGTCCTAGTGCCGGAATTGCGATGTGTACAACGATCGCTTCGATCCTTAGCGGCAAAAAGATCCGTTCTGATATCGCGATGACGGGTGAAGTCTCGTTAACGGGTGTCGTCATGCCGATCGGCGGTCTGAAAGAGAAACTGATCGCAGCGCACAAGGCCGGGATGAAAGAGGTAATTATTCCCCAGAAAAACTACGAACGTGATCTCGATGATATTCCGGATGAAGTCAAAGAGGCACTTGTCATCACACCTGTCTCCAGAATCGAAGAAGTATTGTCAAAAATGCTGGTCTAACTACTGGCCGCTTTATAGCGTATATTGTCCTTCCTCAAGCCGCTCCATGCAAAGGAGCGGCGTCTTCATCAAACAACCCTTATTTATACAATTACAGACACCAGAAAATGATTGACAGTATGATACAAGCATCTTGGAAGTTTAATGACTGAAGGGATTATGATAATAAAGAGAGTGTTTAGAATTTAAGAGTGTCGATGTATGTCGACAGTAGAGGCTTGCAGCTCATGCTGCAAGAAGAGGATTAGAGGGCGAGCGTTGCGATCTTTTCTGCCACGTCTGCCGCACGAACAGGTTTCATAAGGAAGCCGTTGGCCCCTTTTTCAAGCGCTTCCGTCTTTTTCGTCTCATCTGTCGTCAAGACAATGATCGGAAGCTGTTTGAGGTTTTCATCAGCACGTACGATCTGAAGCATCTCAAGACCTCCCATGACCGGCATGATAATATCAAGTAAAATCATGTCTATATCATTTCGCTGTTTCAGAACATCAATGGCATCTGCACCGTTTTTGGCTTCGATGACCTCACCGATGTCATCTATTTTCATCAGCATCGATTTGAGAAGTTTCAAGTTGATCATATCATCATCGACAGCCAATATTATTAAGTTTTTTGACATTTTTTATATCCCTTTATTTTGTATATTTTTCTACGATTAAACGCAACAGGTCTTTGTTGACAAGGTTGTTGATGATCTCATCGGCGATTTCATTGTGTTCCGTGTTCTCGCGTGCTGCAGGATCAACCATCATAACGATTGATGTTTTCTTTGGAAGACCGTCAACCGTCTCTTTTAAGAGCGTGTAGTCGATGCCCGGCATCTCTTTGTCGACCAGAATCACACTCGGGTTTTTCGCTTTTAGATCTTCGATCAACGTGTCAAATGTGGCTGAAGTGTTGAAATCAAGTTTCAGTTCATCTAACAGCATTGAAAAGAGTTTTGTCTCAATCGGACTTTTCTTGGCCAATATGATGTCAAGCTGCTTCGTTTCTGCAATCGGTTCAGGCGCTGTCTCTACGGCAACCGGCGTTTCGATTACAGGTGCTTCGACCGCCACAGGTGCTACAGCCGGCTCTTCAACAACCGGAGCTGCTGCAGGTTTTGCCGGTGCTGGTTTAGCCGGTGCTGCTGCGGCGGGTTCTTCTGTCTTCTGTTTCTCAAGGTCAGCAATGTCCACAATCTTGTGAGCAAGGAAGTGGCTGAGCAGTGACGTAAGCTCTGTACGGACAAGCGGTTTTGTCGTATATTCATCCATACCGGCATCCATGAAACGCTCACGGTCACCCTTCAGGGCATTCGCTGTCAGGGCGATGATCGGAATGTGCGGAATTTCAAAGTCCTCTTCATAATCAAGGATCTCTTGTGTCGCTTCCATACCGTCAAGTACCGGCATCTGAATATCCATAAAGATGACGTCATAATCACCGTTTTTACGTTTTTCAAAGGCTTCGAGACCATTGTTCGCAACAGTGATATCAAGTCCCATATCCTCAAGGGTACGGCGGATCAGTTTCTGGTTAATAATATTGTCTTCTGCAACAAGGGCTTTTGCCGCAAATTTTGACGTGTTCGCATCAAATTTCTTATGACGGATCTTCTGCGCTTTTTTGTTGTTAAATGACTCGAGGTCAAATGACTCAAGTGCCGTCTTGATTTTAGATCCATGTAGCGGTTCATACATGACTTTGAAGATATCAAGACCCATTGAGTCGATTTTCTTCATGTAGTACGACTTGGTTACCAGTACAAGTTCTTCTTGTGTTTTAGCGAACTCTTCAATAGCCGCCGGTGTGGTGTAGTCATAATCAACAAACAGCATGTCGTAGTTGATCTGACGCTCATGCTTCTGTAGCTCAGAGATGTCTTTGAACGTTGTATAGCTTACCCCGTAGAAGTCAAGGTACTCTTTGAGGTAGATCTCCTGACGTTTTGTCTTGGTATCTGAAACCAGGATCAGTGCATTGATGTAGCTGAATGTACCGCCGATGGACTCATTGAGTGTTTCGATCTCTTCAAATTCGAGTTCGAAGAAGAAGGTTGTACCGTGTCCCGGTTCACTTTCGAGATCAAGCTTACCACCCATCAGTTCAACAAAACGGCTGGAAATCGTGAGACCAAGACCTGTACCGCCATATTTACGTGATGTGGATACATCGGCTTGACCAAAGGCCTCGAAGATATTGGCTTTCTGTTCTGCGGTTACACCGATACCGCTGTCTTCTACCGAGAAGCGGATACGCGCACGGCCAGGAATATCGGTTTCGATTCTACGGACATCAACATTGATACTACCGCCGCTGCTCGTAAATTTGACGGCATTAGAGAGAAGGTTGATGACGATCTCTTTAATTTTAGTCGGATCACCTTTAATCGGGCGTTCAAGCTGAGGATCGATATAACAACCGAGGTCGATATGTTTTTCAGAAGCACGTACGGCGTAGACGTCAACAGCAGATTCAAACTCTTCAATCGGGTTGAAGACGATCTCTTCGATCTCAAGTTTATTGCTCTCAATTTTAGAGAGGTCAAGAATGTTATTGATGATCTCAAGAAGGTTTTCGGAACTTTTCTCAATAATGTCAATAAATTCGCGCTGCTCTTCCTGTAGATCGGTATCTTTAAGCAGTTCGGTAAATCCGACAATACCGTTAAGCGGTGTACGGATCTCATGCGACATGTTGGCAAGGAACATCGATTTGGCCTCAGAAGCTTCCATCGCTTTTTCAGACTCCAGTTTGGTCTGATCGATGACGCTTTCAAGAAGGGCGTAGGCCTGTGCTGTACCGTCAGAGGTATCAAGGTTGATCTTGTGTGCAAGGCCTTCTTCATCAGACGTATCTTCTGCAACACGGTTAAGGACAGATTCCAGGTTTTTGATATTACGCGCAATATCGTTTGAGAGTACGATCGCAAGGAATGCAAGGAGAAGGGATGCTACCCAGATAGCAATAGAGATAGCAAGGACCTGAATAGCGTTTTGCTGAACAGTGTTTGAACGGGCCGCCATTGCCTCAATGATCAGTGCTTCGGCATCGGAAAGAAGGTTGGTCTTTTCAGAAAGCATTGTAAACCAGATACCTGACTCTGTCGAGTATAGACCGTCATTAACGGCCTGCATGATCTCGGCACGTTCCGTAGTGATATCTTCAAAAAGCTCCGCATTGTCTTCATCTTCAAAGAGGGCGTTAAGTGCTGTTTTGACTTCTTCATTTTGGATAGCGTCATAGTTGATCGAGTCAGCTTTACCAATCAGGGTAATCCAAACATTCAACTCTTCCGCATCGAACTTGGTAGCACGGGCGAGGGCGTAACTGATAAAGTCACGCTCGTCACCGGTAAAGTGATTCGCATCAAGGATGTTGATGTAGGCCGTTGCAAGTGATGCAATTTCAGGGTCAACTTTAAAGGCACCGATGGTACGAAGTTCATTCAATACCTCGGCTTCTGCAGCACCGTAGATCGTTGTAAAGATGTCTTCGAATTCAAGTTCTCCTGCATCTACATTGGCACGGTTGTCTCTAATGGTCTTAAAAAGCTCATCTATGTTTTTTTGACTTTTACAGGCCTTACACTCGACGTTTGCACTGTGGTCATGCAGAAGTACGTTAGTTGAAAGGTGCTGGTCAAATGCAGCTAGCTTCTCATTAACGATATCACGCTGTGCGATCAGAGATTTTTTTGTCGTGTCTGATTGGTTACCCAGATACATAACCGTCATACCGCGTTCACGCGAAAGGTTACGGATCAGTTCATTCAAATAGACATTTTCGTCCAGCTTTGCCTGCAATACTTTTGCGGCTTGGTAACTTGTATATGCTGTATATACGTAATAACTTGCTAGAGAGAAGAGGATCAGAATCGGAAAGAGACTGATCAGTCGCAATCTATTTTTAAGTGCTATCATTGTCGTAACTCCTGTTTATAGTTGGTTAATAAAGCCATAAAACTCTTGCATGGCTGTTTTGGCTTGGGTCTGGTCGGTAGCTGTAATCAATTTTTGAAGTACGTCGGATATCTCTTTGATACGCAGGTTGTCACTGACCCCTTTGAGTTGGGTGGCGTACCCTTTCCAGCGCATTACATCCGATGATGCGATCACTTCGTTTAATGTATTTTTCATCTCATTGGCTTCGACAATATAATCATCTATAAGCGCACTGACAAGATCGGCGCTTAGACCGATCTCACCCGCCGCGATATTGATATCATAGGTCAGCGCCGGGGCTTCTACCGATTTTTCATCAGCTTCAAAATTTTGCAGATCTGAGATGATCTCTTCTTCATCATCGAGTACGACAAGCGGCTCATTCCCCTCTTCGGCAATCAGACCGAAATCATACAGATCAGAATTGTCGTCAACAGCAGGTGCGGCCGGTGTCGTATCTTGATACGGCGTGTCAAGTGTGACGGGTTGTGCTGCCGCTTCAGTCTCTTCGAGTTCAGGCAGATCCAGATGCTTAGGTGTAAGATCGTAGAGCTCTTCCTCTGCCGGTTGCGCAGGCTGCTCGAGCTCCATTTGTGCCTCTTCAAGGTCTTTGCCTTCGAGCTTGGCGATAATCATATAGAATTTTTTCAGGTTCGCTTCACACTCTTTGATGTCAGCCGTCTCATTGACGTTGCGAAGGACTTCAAAAGAATCTTCTATACGGAGATTGGCGGCAACACCTTTGAGTTTGTGTGAAAGGACTTTAATGTTGTCAAAGTCTTCATTGCCGATGGCGGTAAAAAGTTGGTCTTTAAACTCGTGTGCCTGTTTGATAAAGTCACCGATAAACTCTTCAATCAGGTCAACCGGAAGTCCAAGTTCATCTGCTGCGATCTGCGGATCATAGTGGTAATCATCACTTATCTGCAGGTCGGCAAGATACGCTTTGTCCTCTTCGCTAAGGTAGGCACCGAGCATCGGCTTGCCTTTCGGCTCCTCTTTGATAGTGTCAAAAACAGACTGTTCTTGGACAGGAATCTCCGGGGCCACTTCTACGTGCGGCGCTTCCTCGACTTCTTCTTCATGGAAGAAGATGTCAAGCTCTTCTTCAGCCGGTGTTTCGGCTGCCGGTGCAGGCTCCTCATCCTGGATAAAGATGTCATCGTCAAAGGTAAGCGGTGCCTGCTCGACTACCGGCTCAGGCACAACAAACGGTTCAGGTTCAGGCGCAACGAACGGTTCAGGCTCAGGCGCAACGAACGGTTCCGGCTCAGGGGCAACGAACGGTGCGGGTTCCGCCGCTTTCGGTGGTGCTTCAGGAGGGGTGTTAAAGGCTTTGGTCTCCAGGTCAATCGGTGTTGCCGAAGGTGCAGGACGTTCCGAATCATCAAGATGATAGTTTTGAACGTTTTTAAGCGTGATTAAAAAGGCTGCTTCGTCGGGTACCTTTTTGAGGTAAAGAGGTACAATGTCGATTATTGCAGAAAAAGCTTTGTTCTTACCGGCAATGATGACTTTGTTATCATCCGTTTCGGCATGTAGAACAAAATCGATCCATGGAAAGTTAGTGAAGTTGTGGATATAACCGGGCTTTTTAACAAACAGTTCGGCAACATCTTTATGTTCGTGGATAAGGTCCTCAAAACGTTCATAACCGAGAAGCTTCAGCCCCTCTTGATCAATACCGATAAATTCTTTATTATGGTCGTAAATTAGCACATATTATCCTTTATTTCTCTTTGTCTAACATTAGTTTGTAGGTCTGTGAAACCTCTTCTATGTTCTTACGGCTGGCCGGTTTACGCGCAGCGATATAACCTGTGATGTTGTCATCACTGTCACGGATAGGTGTGATCTCTGTCTCAACCCAGTAGTAGAGCCCGTCTTTTCGCAGGTTTTTGACGATGCCGTGCCATGATTGACCGCCTTGGATCGTTTCCCACATCTGCGCAAATGCGGCTTTGGGCATATCGGGATGTCGAATGATATTATGAGGTTGTCCCTTGAGTTCATCAGCCGTATAGCCAGAAATTTCACAGAACTTACGATTTGCGAACGTTATGACACCTTTCGTGTCAGTTTGACTGATGATCGCACGGCCTTCAAAGATATGTTCTTCATCAATTGCTTCAGGTCTTTCCATGTTTTAGAACCTCTATGTTTCATTTGATACTCATTGATTAATTGGAAACCTTCAAAAACTTAAAGCGTTAAAATTTTTAAAGATTCCCAAGTTTTCGGGAGTTGTGGATAAATATATCATAATTAAAAGCAAATATAACTTATTTAGATATCAACTTGATTTTTTTTGCATCACTTTGGTTCAGGATGGCTGCAATTTCACTTTCTGTAGCACTTTTTATGGCTTCAAATGTACCAAAGTGCTGCAGAAGTTTTTTCACTTTTGCCTGCGAAATACCGTGTGTGTTTAGAAGTTTCGACGCCTGATCGCGTTTTAACTTGGTCTTTTTATGAAAGGTGATGGCGTAGCGGTGCGCTTCATCACGAAGGCGCTGCATCCACTGCAGGCGTTTGTCGGTGGGCGAGAGTTTAAAGCTTTCGTGCACGCTGTGGAGCTGGTCGTGTGCACGCCCTTTCGCCCGGTGCGATTTGGCATCGACCTTCTCTTTGGAAATGGCGATGACATCGAGGTTGACACCGGCTGAATCGAGAAGATCTTTGGCCAGCGAGAGCAGGGTCGTTCCGCCGTCAATGAGCCAAAGATCGGGCGGAGGGTTCTCTTCAAAACTGTTGATACGACGTGACAGTGTCTCCTTCATCTGCCCGTATTCGTCACGCGCTTCCAGGTGGTAGTGACGGTATCCGGATTTGTCGAAATCGTCACCGTCAAAGGTGATCATCCCGCCGACGGTTGCCTCGCCAGCCATATGCGAGTTGTCGAAAGCTTCGATCCTGCGGGGTACGGACTCAAGCGACAGGAGCTCTTTGAGCTGTTTCGCGACCTGCTCGGTAGAGCTCTCTCTCTTCTGCCGCAGCAGTTCGGATGCATTGGCCAGTGCCAGTTCGGTCAAACGCTTTTTATTGCCGCGCTGCGGCGAGGTGATCTGCGCTTTTTTCCCGAAAAGAAGGGAGAGGTGTTCTTGTACAAGTGTGTTTTCCTTAAAGTCGTGGGCGACCAGGATCGGTGCGACGACCGGCGGTTTGTCCTGCCCGTAAAACTCGACAATGGCACGTTCGTAGGCTTCATCGATGTCGAAACCGCTGTTGAGGTTGATGAAGTCGTGCGAAGAGGAGATGACCTTTCCCGAGCGCATAAATAGACGAACAATGGCAGCACGCTGTTCATTGTGGCTGATGGCAAAGACATCATAATCTTCCGTCGAGGCAAGGTCGATCTGCGAAACAAGTTCACTTTTTGCGATGCGTTCAATGCGGTCACGAAGTGCTCCCGCCTCTTCAAAACGGAGGTTTTCGGCATAAAAAGCCATTTTTTCGGTGAGCTTTTCAATCAGCACTTTTTTGTTTTCGATGTAGTTGACCGCTTCATCCACGACCGCTTGGTACTGCGCTTTGGAAACCTCTTTCTCACAGGGGGCAAGACACATCTCCATCTGGTAGTAGAGACAGGCTTTTTTACCGTTGAGGCAGCTTTTTTTCTGGACCAGTTTGCAGAGTTCATAGACGGAGTCCAAAATATCGCGCGCTCCGACGGAGTAGGGGCCGAAATATTGGATGTTTTTGCCTTTCAAGACCTTCCGCGTGATATCAAACCTCGGGTAAGTTTCATCCCTGTTAATATAGATATAGGGGTAGGTTTTGTCGTCACGAAGAAGGATGTTGTATTTGGGCTTGAGCTGCTTGATGAGCGAGTTTTCAAGGATAAGTGCATCATGTTCGCTCTGTACGACAATGTAGTGCAGTGATGCCGTTTCGCTCAGCATCTTGACGATTCGGGGCGAAAGACGGTTGTTCGGACGCAGTATCGGGGTAAAAAGAAAGTAGCTCTTGACGCGGTTATAGAGGTTCTTGGCCTTGCCGATATAGAGCAGCCTGCCGTTTTTGTCGAAATATTGGTAGATTCCGGGTGATTTGGGGAGGTTCTTGATCTTATTTATCATCGGAAGCGTTCTTAATTGCCTTTCGAATCTTTTCGATGATGTCGTGAAGCTTTTCGTCTTTGACACTGTTTTCAAAACTTCCGTCGGACTGCTCATGATAAAGGGGCACGGTCTCTCTCTCAAACACGGCCTCTTTCTGCAGCGGCTTGTGCGAAACATAGGCACGGATATCGTCGAAATCCAGCTCCCGGCACTTTTGAGGCGGATGAAGTTTTAAAGGCGTTTTAATTGAAGCGATGATAATATCGAACTCTTGTTTAGCCCCCGGATGGCTAAGAACAAAATAGAGCACTTTATGCTTGACATAAGCAAATGCGACCATCGCCTGCAAGTGCGGTGGCAGTAACGATCTGATGGCAGCGATACACTGGTGTTGCGCCAATTTTTTATATTGGGGTTGATTAACGATATGAGAGAGAACCTGAGCCGAGTTTTTCATGCAGTGATTATAACAGTTAGCTTATTAACTTTAGCAGGCTGCGGCTATAAAGACGACCCCTTCTACGCGCCGTCTGAACAAGCGAAGTAGACGATATGATACATTATGACGTTGTGATCGTCGGAGCCGGTGTCGCCGGTCTGTATACGGCAATGAACTTGCCGAAAGAGAAAAAAGTCCTTATCGTCAATAAAGCGCACCCCTGGGAGTGCAATACCTTCTATGCGCAGGGCGGTGTGACGACGGCAAAAGACGATGCTGACATCGCTGTACACATCAAAGACACCCTTGAAGCCGGCGCGGGGCTCTGTAACAAAGAGGCTGTTGAGGTCTTGAGCAAAAACTCCCAAGATGTGATCCATGACCTGATACGACGCGGTTTTAAGTTTGATGCCGATGAGAACGGTGAACTGCTCTATACCCAGGAGGCAGCGCATTCGCAAAAGCGTATTTTGCATGCCGGCGGGGATGCGACAGGGCGTTACCTTCACCACTTTTTGCTTGAAAAAAACCCGCACCCTATGATGGAGAATGCGATCGTTATCGATCTTTTGCTGGAAGAGGACAGGGTCTGCGGGATCGTCGTGATGCACGGCGGCGAGCGCAAAAAGATCATGGCCGATGCCGTCGTGATCGCCAGCGGCGGTGTCGGAGCGCTCTTTGAATATCATACCAATGCCTCGAGTATCAGCGGCGAGCTGCAGGGTATCTGTAAAGAGAAAGGCATCGCTCTGGAACATATGGAGATGCTGCAGTTCCATCCCACGGTTTATGTTGATGAAAATACGGCGCAAAAACTGCTGTTGACAGAAGCGCTTCGAGGGGAAGGGGCCCAGGTCGTTGATGATTTCGGTTACCGTTTTCTGTTCGAATATGATCCGCGAGGGGAGATGGCACCACGCGATATCGTTAGCCGCGCTATATTTGATTATGCCCAAAAGACAGGCAAGCAGGTCTACCTATCATTCAAGGAGTTTGAATACAGCTATTTTAAACACCGTTTTCCAAACATAGAGAGCCGGTTTTCGGCCCTTGGCTATACGCTTCCGCATGACAAGGTCCCAATCTCTCCCGCTTTCCACTATGCAATCGGCGGTATCAAAACGGACCTGAATGGTCATGTACCGTCTGTCAAAGGGCTTTATGCCGTCGGAGAAGCAGCATCTACGGGTGTTCACGGCGCGAACCGTTTAGCATCAAACTCGCTGTTAGAAGGGCTGGTCTTTGCGTTGCAGGCGGCCAATGCGATATTGACAGAACAATTGTCGAGTTGTATGGGCGAGTTCTCTATTGTGGATGAACCGCTTGTTTTACAAGATGATAAGAGAAAAAAAGATAAGCTTCGCCAAATTATGTGGGACAAGGTGTCGATCGTCAGAACCACTGAAGGACTGCTTGAAGCCAAGTCGGCTATTGAAGCGATGCAGTCGGAGAAGATCGGCCGGCTACTGAAACTGAGACTTTTAACAGCTCAAGAGATCGTCGAGTCAGCACTCGCACGTACAGAGTCTGTAGGGGTACACTATATATCTTGAAGGAGACAAAATGACACGTGCTGTTGAAGGACACGCTATAGATTTGGCAGTCGAACCGTTTGGTTGGCTGCTGCTCGCAATTTTTATTGTTGGATATTACTTTATCGCGGCGGAGGAAAAATATGAGATAAACAAGGCCAAACCGGCCCTGTTTACCGGTACTTTGCTCTTTATGCTGATGGGGGGATATTACGCATTTAATGGTCTCAATATGGCACCTTTTGAAACAGAAATAGCCCATCTGATTCTTGAGATCGCAGAGATATTTTTCTTCTTGTTTGTTGCGATGACCTATATCGAAGCCTTGATCGAACGCGGTGTGTTCAACGCACTCAAATCAAAGCTGATCCTGAAAGGGTACGGTTTTAAACAGCTCTTCTGGGTGACGGGTACACTGGCATTTTTCATCTCGCCGGTTGCCGATAACTTGACAACGGCTTTGATCCTCTCCACGGTACTAATCACGATCAACAAGACCAATAAAGCCTTTCTGGTTCCCTCGGCCATCAATGTAGTCGTTGCGGCCAATGCCGGCGGTGCGTGGAGCCCATTTGGCGATATTACGACGTTAATGGCCTGGACAGCCAACAAGGGCAGTTTTATCGACTTTATCTTCCTCTTTCCGGCCTCTTTCCTCGGTTGGATCGTAACCGCATACCTGCTAAGCCGTTTTGTTCCGGACGAACATCCGAACAAAGAAGACGATGAAGCTGCAGACAATATTCAGATCCTCAAAGGCGGTAAGGTGATCATCGCTATGGGTGTCTTTACAATCGCAACGGCTGTTGTCAGTAAACAGGTGATGCACTTGCCGCCGATGTGGGGTATGCTGTTTGGTCTTTCGATCCTGAAGCTTTATGCCTATAAGCTCAAGGTCCACCATAAAGAAGATATTCGGATCTACAGCTCGGTCAGCAAGATCGAAAACGACACGCTTCTATTCTTCTTCGGTATTCTGGCTGCGGTAGGTGCACTGCACTTTGCCGGTTTCTTAGGGCACGCGGTCAAGCTGTACGACATGTTCGATCCGACCGTTGTCAATGTCGGTGTCGGTTTCCTCTCTGCTATTGTCGATAATGTTCCTGTGATGAGTGCCGTACTGAAGGCAAACCCTGACATTCCACTGTCACAGTGGCTGCTGGTGACGTTGACTGCCGGTGTGGGCGGTTCCCTGATCAGTTTCGGTAGCGCTGCCGGTGTCGGTGTGATGGGTAAACTCAAAGGTGTCTATACCTTCGGTTCACATATGAAGCTTGCATGGACCATTCTTGTCGGTTACATTATCTCGGTCGCAGTCTGGTATCTGCAGTTTGAGGTACTTGGACTTTATATCAAACATTAAACAATTTTGTAGTACCCTTTCAAGTAATAAAAGGGTACAACGAGAACTCAAGGGAAGCCCAGTTTCTTCCTTTTCCTCCCCAATTACCCCTCATTTACTCTAAAGGCTCTATTTTGAAACATGTCAGCATTGTTGTATTAGATTTTGGTTCACAGTATACACAGTTGATCGCGCGTCGCATGCGCGAAGAGAAGATCTATTGCGAGATCCTCCCTTACCACACCTCTATTGAGGAGATTAAGGCGAAAAACCCGCAGGGTCTGATCCTGAGCGGCGGTCCGTCTTCGGTTTACAATGAAGATGCCTATGAGGTAGACCAGGCGGTCTATACGATGGGTATCCCCGTTCTTGGTATCTGTTACGGTATGCAGCGTATCGCCGTTGATTTCGGCGGTTCGGTGATCCGTTCAGACCATCACGAATACGGAAAAGCCGAACTTGAACTGGTCCAGGAGTCCGCACTTTTTGACGGTGTCGACAACGGCACGACGGTCTGGATGAGCCACAGTGACAAGGTCGATGAACTTCCGGAAGGTTTTACACCGATCGCTGTTTCTGCAAACTCCCCGTATGCGGCTATTGCAAATGTCGAGAAGGGTGTTTATGCGATGCAGTTCCACCCGGAGGTCAACCACTCGCAAGAGGGCTACCTGATGCTTCGCAACTTCGCACGCAAGATCTGTGGTGTAACAGAGAAGTGGGAGATGGGTCACTTCCTGAAAGAGCAGATTCAGATCATTCGTGAAAAAGTGGGTGACGGCAAAGTGCTTTGCGGCCTGAGTGGCGGTGTAGACTCCTCTGTTGTCGCGGCGCTTCTGTATGAGGCGATCGGTGATCAGTTGATCCCGGTCTTTGTCGACAACGGTCTTCTGAGAAAAGGGGAACGCGAGCAGGTCGAGCAGGTCTTCAAGATCAACTTGAAAGTGCCTTTGGTCACGGTGGATGCCGTTGACAATTTCCTTGGCAAACTGGCCGGTGTCAGTGACCCTGAGACAAAACGAAAGATCATCGGACACACTTTCATCGAAGAGTTTGAAAAAGAGGCGAAAAAGCATGAAGGGATCAAGTTCCTTGCACAGGGAACGCTTTACCCGGATGTTATCGAGTCGATTTCTGTAAACGGACCGTCTGAAGTGATCAAGTCACACCACAACGTCGGCGGACTGCCGGACTGGATGGACTTTGAACTGATCGAGCCGTTGCGGGAGCTTTTCAAAGATGAAGTGCGTAAAATGGGGCTTGAACTTGGTCTTCCAGAGAGCATGATCAACCGTCATCCGTTCCCTGGACCGGGTCTGGCTATCCGTATCATGGGTGATGTGAACCAGCCGGATCTTGACCTGCTTCGTGAAGCGGATGTGATCTTGCTTGACGAGCTTAAAGCAAGCGGCTACTATACGCGTACCTGGCAGGCATTCGCCGTACTTCTGAATGTGAAGTCGGTCGGTGTTATGGGTGATAATCGTACTTACGACAATACGGTCTGTGTCCGTGTTGTCGAGGCGGTAGACGGTATGACGGCGACTTTCGCACACCTTCCGCATGACCTTTTGGAACGTATCTCTCGCCGCATTATCAATGAGGTTGACGGTATCAACCGTGTTGTCTACGACATCAGTTCCAAACCGCCAGCGACTATCGAATGGGAGTAAAAAACGGAGATTTCGGCGCATTTTGCACTGAAGTTCACCGTTCGACGTACCGATGTACGCCTTCGTGATCACTTCAGCACAAACTACACCAAACTCCCCGTTTTTTAGAAAAGTTAATCTTTTTAGAACCTGTGCATTGAGGTGAACATGTTGTCAGCTGTCCATAACAATATCTATCTCTTTTCCAAGACAGCACACCCCGATGTTGTGCATGTCCCTATTTTAAGTACCACTTTTTTACAACCCGATATTAACTTTGACGACTATGATGCCATTGTCCTGACCTCAAAACAGGCGGTGACGGCACTTGAAAAGATCTCGCCTCGATGGCGTTCCCTTCCCGCCTTGAGCGTTGCATCCAAAACGGAAGCGATGGTCAAGGCGGCCGGCGGCATACTGCTGGAAAGAGGGGACGGGTACGGGGACTCACTGGATGCTGTTATCGTTGAAAGATATGCGGCTTTACGCTGGCTCTACCCGCGACCGAAAGTGGTCGCTTCGGATTTCAAAGAGCGTGTTAAAGCAGAGGGGGTTCGTTTGGACGATGTGGTCGTCTACGAGACCGCTTGTAATGAAGGGTGCAGAGATGTTTCGCTTCCGGAAGAGGCGGTCCTTATCTTCACGTCGCCGTTTACGGTGGAGTGCTTTTTGGAACTCTTTGCATTTAAAACAACGCATAAGATCGTAGTCATCGGTAAAACAACGGCTAAAGCCCTTCCAAAAGAGGTCGAATACGTCATGCCGGAGCGACCCGATGTCGATGCCTGTGTCACATTGGCGAAGCAGCTGTAATGACAAAAAAAGATCGTATTTAACATCGACGCATCAGGTCGATGGAGTAAGTGGTAATTTATGCTTTTTCCGGAAAAAGCGGCGCCCCGTTTTATGCCTAAAAAAGCTCCCGTTTTGTATAATAAGAACTAGCCTGGGTGGTGCGATTTCTCGCAATTATGAGGGTTCTACATTTTCTTTTAGTGAATTTGTGTAGATGTCCTTGTGTGCGGTGGTCTTGTTCGATGGGTCAAACCAGAGAGATTGCGGCCTGATGGGACACTCGATTTGCTGTTTTTTCGGCTTTGAGAACCAAAGCTTACTGCGGACCGGCCACTTGGGCATTGTCTAGTTTTTATAAAATTGAATGCTCTCAGTTTTCTAAAAATTAGATTCAGTAATAGAAAGATTTTGGAGTAACAGATGAATATATTGGTAATAGGCAGCGGTGGACGCGAGTACTCTATCGGGCGTGCCCTGAAACAGGACGAAGCGGTAGAGAAGCTCTTTTTTGCACCGGGTAACGGTGCGACGAACCAGCTGGGTGAGAACCTCAGTATCAAGGACTACAATGAGCTTGCAGAGTTTGCAATCGCAAACAACATCGACTTGACAATCGTCGGTCCAGAGGCACCGCTTGTTGACGGCGTCGTCGATATCTTCAAGGCAAAAGGGTTGACCATCTTCGGTCCGAGCAAAGAGGCGGCGCAGCTCGAAGGCTCGAAAGTCTACATGAAAAACTTCCTGGCCAAGTACGAAATCCCGACGGCACGCTACATCGAGACGGGACTTATCGAAGAGGCGTTCAAGTTCATCATGACACTCGAAGCGCCGATCGTTGTCAAAGCAGACGGGCTTTGCGGCGGTAAAGGGGTTATCATCGCGATGAGCCATGATGAGGCTAAAAAAGCGGTCTCCGAGATGCTCAGCGGCAAGTCATTCGGTGATGCCGGTAAAAAAGTCATTGTCGAAGAGTTCCTGGACGGTTATGAACTCTCCATGTTCGCCATCTGTGACGGCGACGACTTTATCCTGCTTCAGGCGGCGCAAGACCATAAACGCCTTCTGGATGGCGACCAGGGACCAAATACGGGCGGGATGGGCGCTTATGCACCGACACCGCTGGTGGATGACACCTTGTATGAAAAGGTCAAAGACCGTATCATCCGTCCGACATTGAAGGGTATGAAGGCTGAGGGCGCACCGTTTGAAGGTGTGCTTTTCATCGGTATTATGGTGGTTAACGGCGAACCGATCACACTGGAGTTCAATGTCCGTTTCGGCGACCCTGAGTGTGAGATCTTGATGCCGCTGCTTAAGACACCGGCATCAGAGCTCTTCTATAAAGCAGCGACGAAACAGCTTGACACGCTGAATGTTGAGTTTTCTGACAAGTACGCCGTCGGTGTCGTGATGGCAAGCAGGGATTACCCGTACAGCTCAACACCGCCTGCCGAGATCGTCGTGGATGAGATCGTCCATGATGAGATCAAAGCGAACACCCACATCTCCTATGCAGGTGTCAGTTCGGATGATGAAGGAAAGTTATATGCTGACGGCGGGCGTGTCCTGGTCTGTGTCGGTCTGGGCGATACGATCCGAGAGGCACGTGACCGCGCATACGCGCTCTGCGGGCAGGTGCATTATGCCGGTAAGAAACTCCGTACCGATATCGCGTACCAAGCGCTTTAGGATCTAAAGTGAACGATGAGGTAGAAGAGCGTCTTTTAAGCGCCGGCTTGGAGTTGGCCAATATGCAAAAGCGGGCTGTTGCCTTTTTAATTGACGAGTTCATTCTTGCCTCTCTTTTTTTGATCATCATCTACGACCAGGTCGCTGCAAGCGGTGATTCGGAAGCGATAGTCGCTCTGATCAACAGCTATACGTTTGAATATCTTTTACTCAAAATACTCTATCAGACTTTTTTTGTCTATCAATACAGCGCGACACTCGGGAAGATCTTCATGAAAATTCAGATCGTTGATGCGGTCACGATGGAAAAACCCATCTTTGGCAGCGCACTCAACCGCGCTGTTTTCCGTATTATCAGCGAGATGATCTTCTATCTGGGCTTTGTCTGGGCATTTTACACGAAGAACAGACAGGGCTGGCACGATAAAACCGCTCGGACTTTGGTCGTCAATGTTTAGAATCCTCGTATTATTCTCTCTTTTCACGTCGTTACTGTTCTCCGGCGACAATATTGAGTTTTATGCGAAAAGTCTGGTGAGCGAAGGTGATAAAATCACCGCCAAGACGGATGTTCTGGTCATGTATAAAGAGGCCTATATCAGTGCGGATGAAGCTGTTTATGACAAAAACAGCTCCCAACTTGAGCTCAAAGGCAACGTCGTTATTCTCAGAGGCAACAAACACCAGCTAATGGGTGAATATGTGACGATGAACCTGAAAAAAGATGAGCAGGCGATCACCCCGTTTTTCATGTTGGAGAAAAATGAGAAGATATGGCTCAGTTCTGCAAAGACGGAAGCCTGCGACAATGTGTATGAGATTGACGGCGGGATCGTTTCGGGATGTGATCCCGATAATCCCATGTGGGAGATATATTTCAGCAGTTCGGATTACAATGCTGAGACGCAGTGGGTCAACCTCTACAACGCCCGCTTTCATATAGGCGGTGTTCCTCTTCTTTATATCCCGTATTTCGGTTACTCGCTGGACAGGACACGAAAAAGCGGGTTGTTGATGCCCTCTTTCGGTATCTCCAGTTCCGAAGGGGTCTTTTATGAACAGCCTGTCTATATCGTTGTCGGTGAGAGAGCGGACATTGAACTCAAGCCACAGGTCAGGTCATCACGTGGAGAGGGGCTGTACGGTACCCTTCGATTTGTAGATTCTGAGGACTCAAAAGGGAGTATGACCCTGGGATACTTCAGTGAAAAACAGAGCTACTTTTTAGATAACAGTCTTCAAAACGAGAAGCATTACGGTTTGGGTTTCAACTATGAGAACCGCCGGGTTCTGCAAAATTGGCTGGGGCTGGATTTTACGGGACAGTCCGGTCTTTTTGCCGATCTTCAGTGGATGAACGATGTCGATTATATCAACCTCTCCAGTAATGACACGATCAGCAATGTCACATCAAATCAGGTCTACTCCCGTGTCAACCTTTTTTACAACGAAGAAGACAACTATTACGGGGGGTATCTCAAATACTATCTTGACCTTGACCCGCAAAACATTGAAAAACGCGATGCGACGATCCAGAAACTGCCTATACTCCAGTACCATCACTATCTGGATGCATTCTTAGATCAACATCTCTACTATACACTCAGCATGAACGCCAACAACTATTTCCGCCTTGAAGGTAAGACGGGTACCGAAGTGGAACTTCATGTACCTGTAACATTGCAGGCTTCTCTTCTTGATGAATATCTGAATGTCGCTTACAAAGTGGAGCTTCATGGTCGTATGATCGATTTCAGAAGCGAGGCCGATGCCAATGTCAGTACACCGGACATTTATGAAAAAGGGTACTACGGCAGTCTCTCCCATCTTGTTGAGGCCGGCACCTATGTGACTAAAGGGTATGCGGAAAACTCCCATACGATGGGGCTTTCAGCTTCTTATACAAAGTTCGGTACGGATAAAGAGACAGGGTATTATGCGAATGTAGGGGACGAATGTTCCGGTACCAATCCGAGTAACCCGCTGGATTGTGAGTTTTACACGCTATCGAACGTCAAAGATAATGTGAATTTACAGTTTACGCAGTATATCATTGATGACAGCGGTAAAGAGAAGATATACCATCGACTTTCCCAGCCTATAAACTTGAGTACGGTGACGGATAAAGAGGTGGGACCGGGTGACTTTGAAAATGAGTTGCAGTGGAACATTACCGGCCGTATCTCATTTTACGACAACACCTTTTACAGTTTTGACCGCAGTGAGCTGGTTAAAACACTCAATACCCTGCGTTACCAGGACAGCGCCTTCAATGTGGGCGTGTCGTACCTCTATGAGAACAAGGCGTATCGCGACGAGATTGATCCTTATACCAGATACTTGAATGCGGACCTTGCATATCGCTATAATAAACATTATCAGTACTTTACAAAATATGCATTTGATGTTGAGAAGAGTGTTAAAAAGTATGCGGAAGTCGGTTTTTTATACTCGAAGCGCTGTTGGGATTTCGGCCTGCGCTACGTTGAGAATAATCGACCGGTCCTTCTGAGCGGTGGCGTAACCAGTAGTGTATTTGATAAGTATGTCTATTTTACAATTGCATTGAAGCCGTTGGTCAACAGTGCGATCAACTACAGAACAACAGATACATTGAAAAGCCGATAAGGGGTGAAGGTGAGTAACAGAAAATATATGTTTAAAGATCGCAGCGATGCAGCTGAAAAACTGAAAGAACAGCTGCCTCTTGAGCAGATGAAACAGGAAAAATGGCATCTGGTTGCTGTTTCATCCGGCGGACTTGAACTCATCCACCACTTCAACAGCCGCATGCAGTTGGATAAAGATTTTCTCTTTTCTGCCGGGATCTATGCACCAAAGAACAGTGATTGTGAGCTGGCACGCGTCAGTGAACATGAGGAGATCGTTATCAATGACAGGCTTATCGATGCCTTTGAGATAACCTACGACTACATCTATGGCGAAGCTTCGCGCAAATACGAAGAGAAGATACTCAGTTATATCTACAAATACCGAAAAGGGAAGCATTTTAAAGATATGCGCGACGAGACCGTTATGCTGGTCGACGAAGGTGCAGAGAGCGGCCTGAAGCTGATGGCCGCGATCAAGACAGTTCTGGCGATGAACCCGAAAGCGGTCTATCTTGCGGTGCCGGTGCTTCCGAGTGACCTGCTTGACACACTGGAACCGTTGGCCGACAATATTTTCATGGTATCATCCTTGAATGATTATGGTGCGACAAGTAGCTATTATGAGCTGTTTGATGACGTCACAGATACACAGATCGCGCAGTACCTAGGAGAATAAGATGGACTACAATGTGTTAATTGACCTGGATAATAAAAACGAAGAGTATGCCCTTGGCGATGTCGCAAGACAGGCCAATGGTTCAGTCTGGCTGAAAAGCGGCAAAACAGTGCTGCTTGCAACCGTTGTGATCGATGAAAACGAGTTTGCCGGCGGTGAATTCCTGCCCTTGACCGTTCAGTATGTCGAAAAAGCATACGCTGCTGGGAAGTTCCCGGGGGGCTATATCAAGCGCGAGACCAAGCCGAGTGATTTCGAGGCCTTGACATCGCGGATCATCGACCGTTCCCTTCGTCCCCTCTTTCCAAAAGGGTTCACGAACCCCATCCAGATCACGATCATGGTCCTGAGCGCGGATGAAGAGTCTGATCTGCAGGCCCTTGCGCTGAATGCCGCTTCAGCGGCTCTTTACATCTCCGACATCGATATCAAAAACTCGGTGACGGCGTGCCGCGTGGCAAAGGTGGAAGGGGAGCTGATCCTCAACCCTACCATGTCGCAACTGGCCGAAAGTACGCTGGACCTCTATGTGGCTGGAAGCAAGAACGATCTTTTGATGATCGAGATGAAAGCGCAGGGTTCGGTCGAAGTGGAACTGCTCTCTAGCGCAATGGTCGATCCGATGATCGATCCTGCAATGGGGGTCGACACGATTGAGAGCTACCAATCGAACCTGTTGGATGAAGAGGAGTTTATCGAGATCCTCACCCAGGTGCAGGCGTCGTTGAAAAATGCCAATGAAGCCTATGAGAGCGCTTTTGCGCCGTATGTTAAAACACCTGTGCCTCTGCAGCTGCATAAGGTCGAGGGTACCGACGAGATCGAAGCGGTTATCCGTGAGAAGTACAGCGACACGATAAAAGATGCGATCAGTCAGATGGCCAAAAGTGAACGATCCAATGCGCTGCGTGAGATACGCAACACTATTCTGGAAACGCACAGCGAATGGGACAAAGAGCATGTCAAGATGGCCCTTGTCAATGTGAAAACAGCGATGGTCCGCCAGGCGATTTTAGAAGAGGGCATTCGTGCCGACGGACGGGCACTGACCGAGATCCGTCCGATCGATATCAAGACCAATGTCCTGCCGTCGGCGCATGCGTCGTGCCTCTTTACACGCGGTCAGACACAGGCCCTGGTCGTTTTGACACTCGGCGGCGACAAAGATGCACAGATGTATGAGACCTTGGGCGACACGGCTCAGCAGAGCGAACGTTTTATGGTGCACTATAATTTCCCGGGCTTCTCTGTCGGTGAAGCATCACCGATGGGGGCACCTAAACGAAGAGAATTGGGTCACGGTAACCTGGCCAAACGCGCTCTGGAGTGTACGTTGGAGTCGCCGTCCAATACGATCCGTCTTGTCTCCGAGATCCTTGAGTCAAACGGTTCTTCATCCATGGCAACGGTCTGCGGCGGCTACATGGCAATGCGTGCGGGTGATCTTGAACTGACCGATACCGTTGCGGGTATTGCGATGGGGATGGTCTCCGAAGGGGATGAGTACGCGATACTCTCCGATATCACGGGGTTGGAAGACCATGACGGTGATCTTGATTTCAAAGTAACGGGATCAAAAGAGGGAATCTCGGCACTGCAGATGGATATTAAGCTGGGCGGCATCTCTCTCGATGTTCTGCAAAAAGCGCTCTATCAGGCCAGAGAAGGTCGTGCCCATATCATTGACATCATGCTCGACGCCGAAAAAGAGATCAAGCTCAGTGAGGATCTGCCAAGCAACGCTATCTTCCATATCGATCCCTCTCGTGTCGGCGAGATCATCGGTCAGGCGGGCAAGACGATCCGCGAGATCATCGAGCGTTTCGAAGTCGCGGTCGACATCGACCGTAAAGGCGGTAAAGTCAAAGTCTCCGGCACTAGCCGTGAGGGGGTCAAAGCCGCCCGTAAACATATTGAAGAGATCGCGACGAAAGAGCGTGAAGCTGTTCCCGAGTACCAGGTTGGGGATGTGATCGAGGGTAAGGTCAAACGCATCGTTGATTTCGGCGCCTTCGTCGAACTTCCGGGCGGCGTGGACGGTCTGCTGCACATCTCAAAGATCTCCGATGAACATATTAAAAATGTGGCGGATGTCATCAGTATCGGCGATGATATCCGTGTGGAGATCCTGGAATTCAAGGGGAACAAGATAAGTTTGGGACGCGCGAAATAAAAAATTTCCGCTTTTAAACAAATATTTATAACCCACGCACTATAATTCCGCAGACAAAGTGTTAAGTAGGGACAGGGCTCGCATTTATGTGGCTCTGGCTTATCGACTCAGATAGGTTACGCTAGCCGAACGGACTTTGATTTTAAAACGGAGAAATATAATGAAAAAAATTGTATTACTGATGCTAGCACTTGCTGCTACTGCATTCGCTGCTGACGCAGACGTTGCTAACCAAACTCTTAAAGCGTACTCTATGATCGCTGCTGGTGTTGGTCTTGGTCTTGCTGCACTTGGTGGTGCTATCGGTATGGGTCACACTGCTGCTGCAACTATTGCTGGTACTGCACGTAACCCAGGTCTAGGCGGAAAGCTTATGA
>JBFFKK010000025.1:0-35396 GCA_041555445.1 Sulfurimonadaceae bacterium | reverse complement strand
GCTCCATGTTGCCCTGGAGGACATATTTGTCGCCAAGATATTTTTTAGCCATCGCCATCGGCGTTGACCAGTCGACACCGAAGACGTCGAAATTCCCGTAAACAAGACCGCGTTCGATGAACGACGCCACACCTTTAGGGAACATGATGACCGGGATGTGCGGGTACTTCTCTTTAAGGTACTCGGCGATCTCGACCATGTATTTCCATGAGAACTCGTCGTATTTGCCCGGTTCGATCGCCGCAGCCCATGAGTCGAAGATCTGAACGACGTCAACACCGCTCTGGATCTGTTTTTCCATGTAGAGTTTGACCACTTCGGTCACTTTGGCAAGGATGTTGTGCAGCAGTTCAGGGTTCGAGTAGAGCATCTTTTTACAGATGTTGTAGGTCTTGGTTCCCTGACCTTCGATCATGTAGGTTGCCAGTGTCCACGGCGCACCTGTAAAACCGATCAGCGCCTTGTCGTCACCGCGCTCGTCAAGCTGTTTGCGAAGCAGTTTGATGGTATCGTAGACGTAGGTCAGTTTGTCGGCCGCCTCTTCGCCGCCGATGAGCTTGTCAAGGTCTTCCTGGGAGGTGATCGGGTCGCTGAACTTAGGGCCTTCGCCTTTGACAAAAGAGAGGTCCATACCCATTTCGTCGGGAATGACAAGAATGTCGCTGAACAGGATAGCCGCATCGACACCCACGATGTCAAGCGGTTGGATGGTGACTTCGGCCGCTTTTTCAGGGTCGTGGCAGAGGTTGAGAAAGTTGCCGGCTTCAGCGCGGACCTTCATGTACTCAGGAAGGTAACGGCCGGCTTGTCTCATCATCCAGACCGGGGTGTATGGTGTCGGTTTGCCAAAACAGGCGTCTACAAATATTTTACTCATAAAGTTCCTTGCTAGTTTAGAGGTTGCCCTCGAATTGTATAGCCCTTTGCATCAAAGGGCTGTTTTAACGACACTGCCGAAAGCAGTGTTGTGCTCTGGTGCCGTAGCGGCAAGCGTTGCGCAAGAGGTTCTGCCTCTTACACGTTCAAATCAGTGTTTCTTGCCGACCTTGCCTAAAAAGAAAAGACCAACGGAAACGGCGGTGATCGAAATCGCAAGATAGAGCATGTCCAATGCTCCGCTGTAGTCGGTTTGGCCCACTTTTTGAAAGAAGCCGACGACCAGTACCATGACGATCACTTTTGAGATCTTGTCCTTGAGCTGGTCAAGAGAGTGGATCGCAAGCAGCTGGTGGTCATCATCACCTTGATCTTTGGCAGCATCGATGTCCGAGATAAAGAGTTCATAGAGACCAAATGAGAAGAGCAGCATCACGACACCGATAAGGTAGAGGTCGACCGCACCGATGATCCCGCCGACAACGTCTTCGTGAAATTTGTCAGGGTGTGCGTGTGTCAGGTAGGTCGTGATGACATACTCCGCCGTGGCATAGACGTCAACGCTGGCAACGATAAAGAGAACGATGGCACCGATAAGGCCGAAAACAACCGCCAGTATGATAATAAACCTTGAGCTCCAGAGCGTGCTTTCAAACAGTTTTTCCAACATTACGCTGCCTCCTGCATCGCGACCCATTTCTGGGCAATTCGCACAGCGTTTGTCGCGGCGCCGACACGAAGGTTGTCGGCGACAACAAACATATGAAGTACATTGGTTCGGTAGAGGTCTTTGCGGATACGACCGACAAAGGTCTCGTCTTGATCGACACACTCTGCCGGCATCGGGTATTCGCCCGCTTCCGGATTGTCAATAACCACGATGTTCGGTGCTTTTGCGAGAAGCTCACGTGCCTCAGCCGCATTGACATCACTGTCAAATGTCAATGTCAATGTTTCCGAGTGACCGCGCAGAACCGGTACACGGACACAGGTAGCGCTCACTTCGATATCTTTATGCATGATCTTTTTGGTCTCATTGACCATTTTGATCTCCTCTTTGGTGTAACCGCTCTCCTGGAAGACGTCGATCTGCGGGATGACATTGAGGGCGATCTGGTGCGGGAAACTCTTGTGTTCGCTATCCGCAAGTTTAAAAGCAAAAAAGTCCTGCATCTGGGTTACCAACTCTTCCATCGCCTGCTTTCCGGCACCTGAAGTGGCCTGGTAGGTACTGACATCAACACGCAGGAGGTCATACGCATCATCAAGCGGTTTAAGCGCCTGCACCATCTGGATCGTTGAGCAGTTCGGGTTGGCAATGATTCCTTTTGTCTGCCACTGTGCGATATCCTGTGGATTGACCTCAGGCACGACAAGGGGCACCTCCTCATCCATTCTGAAATGGCTGGTGTTATCGATGACAACGGCACCCGCTTTGGCGGCAAAAGGAGCATATTTGGCAGACACAGACCCGCCTGCCGAGAAGAGGGCGATATCGATCTCCTCTTCGTCAAAAACTGTCTCGGTAAGCTCTTTGATAACGATCTCTTTGCCGTTAAACTCTACGGTATTGCCTGCACTTCTGCTACTTGCGAGAGGAACAAGCTTGTTCAGCGGGAAGTCGATCTCTTCTAAAACACGTAATATCTCTTCACCGACGGCGCCGCTTGCACCGACAACTGCTACATTGTAGTTAGCCATCTATTTTTCCTTACACTGATATAAATCTTCTAAAATTATTTTGAAATGATAACCAATTCATTTTAAACGGTTATCTTTTCTGATGAACAGAGGGCTCTCTTAGAAAAGAGTGTCTTTGCCTTCATCATCGACTTCCGGTGTCGATTGGTCTTCACTGTTTGATGATACTGCAGTTGACTCTTCAGTCTCATCATCATCGTCATCCTCAGGTTTTTCGATCTTAGGACAACGTGCGATATTGACGACATCGTCACCTTTGACGATATAGACGCCGGAGGTGTTACGGCTTGACTTCGAGATACTCTGCATATCGACACGGATCATTTTGCCCTCTTTGGTCAGGGCCATCATATCCATCTGCTCATCGACCATAACGGCACCGACAACACTGTTACCAGTTTTCTGGTTCAGTTTCATCGCGATGACACCGGAACCGGCGCGGTTGGTCAGACGGTATTCTGCAGCCGTCGTACGTTTGCCGATACCTTTTTCACTGACCGTCAGGATCTCTTGCTCGTCACTATCGATCACATTCGCATCGACGACTTTATCGCCTTCGTGCTTGAACTTGATACCGCGGACACCGCGGGTGCTTCTACCCTGGTCACGCGTCTTCTCGATCTCGAACTTGATACACTGCGCTTTTTTCGTCAGGATAAAGAGGTACTTGGTCGCTGCCGTCGCGATCTTCGCTGTGATCAGCGCATCATTGTCGTCAAGTACAATCGCACGGACACCGTTACTTCTGATATTTGAGAACTCAGAGAGTTTGGTACGTTTGACAATACCCTGTTTCGTAAAGAAGACAAGTGATTTTTCGTCGCTGAAGTCGGTCGTCGGCAGGATCGAACGGATCTTCTCATCAGGAAGAAGGTTGATCAGGTTGACCACGGCCTTGCCTTTGGCCGTACGTGAACCCTCCGGAATACGGTAGACCTTGAGCCAGTGCAGCTGACCGCGGTCGGTGATGAACATCAGCGTGTCGTGTGTCATACAGGTAAAGAAGTTTTTGATGAAGTCGTCATCATAGGTGGTAACGGCAGTTTTGCCCTTACCGCCGCGGCGCTGTTTCTCGTACTGCGCAAGCGGCACGCGCTTGATATAGCCGCGGTGCGTAATGGTGACGACCATCGGCTCGTTCGGAATAAGGTCTTCGATGTCGATGTCGTCATAGTTGTCTTCAAGTTCCGTACGGCGTTTGCCTTCATAGATCTCATAGACTTCGGTAAGCTCATCACTGATGATCCCTTTAAGGACCTCTTCGCTTTTGAGGATGGACTCAAGGTACTCGATCAGTTCAAGCACTTCACGCAGTTCGTTCTCGATCTTCTCACGCTCGAGGCCTGTCAGTTTCTGAAGGCGCATGTCGAGGATGGCCTGAGCCTGGATAGCCGAGAAGTCGAACTCGCTTATCAGCCCCTCTTTGGCCTCCTCGGTGTTCTTGCTGGCACGGATCAGTTTGATGATCTCATCGATGTGGTCAAGCGCTTTTTTCAAACCTTCAAGGATATGCGCTTTGGCCTTCGCTTTTTCAAGGTCGAAGATGGTGCGGCGGATGATGACCGTTTTACGGTGGTTCAGGAAGTGCTGCAGCATCTCGATAAGCGTAAAGACACGCGGCTCCTGGTTAAAGATCGAGAGCATGATGATCCCGAAAGTCGTCTGCATATTGGTCGATTTGAAAAGGTTGTTCAGAACGATCTCGCTCATCGCATCGCGTTTAAGCTCGATGACGACGCGGATACCCTCACGGTCGGATTCGTCGCGGATGTCCGAGATCCCTTCGATCTGCTTGTCCTTGACCAGGTTGGCAATGCTTTCGATAAGACGGGACTTGTTGACCATATACGGCAGTTCGTCGATGACGATGATATCTTTTTTGCCTTTGATCTCGGTGTGGGTCTTGGCGCGTACTTTGATGCGTCCGCGACCGGTCTCATAGGCATCCATGATCCCTTTTTTACCGTAGATGGTACCGCCTGTCGGGAAGTCGGGCCCCTGGATATGCTCCATAAGCTCCGGCAGCGTTACATTCGGGTTCTCCAGCATAAGGCGAAGTGCAGCGATGACCTCGTGCGGATTGTGCGGCGGGATGTTGGTCGCCATACCGACCGCGATTCCCGAAGAACCGTTGATAAGCAGGTTCGGTACACGTGTCGGAAGCACGTCGGGCTCCTGCGTCGTACCGTCGTAGTTGTCGATCATGTTGACCGTCTCTTTATCGAGGTCTTTGAGCATCTCGCCCGCATACTTGGTCATACGTGCTTCGGTATAACGCATTGCCGCCGCATTGTCGCCGTCGACCGAACCGAAGTTACCCTGGCCGTCGACCAGTTCCATGCGCATCGAGAAAGGCTGTGCCATACGGACAAGCGCGTCATAGACGGCCGTGTCACCGTGCGGGTGGTACTGACCGATAACGTCCCCGACGATACGTGCTGATTTTTTATACTTTGCACCGGCAGAGAGGTTGAGCTTGTCCATCGCATAAAGTATACGGCGGTGGACCGGCTTAAGGCCGTCTCGTACATCCGGAAGGGCACGTCCGATGATAACACTCATCGAGTAGTCGAGATAACTCGACTTCAGGGTGTCTTCAATATTTATGTTTTCAACATCGCTGGGTTCTAACATATCGCTCATTTACTTACCTTTGAACCTAAATTTGAGTGATAATACATAAAAATGCCTTAAAGGTATCTCTAAATGCCGTATAGAGCACAATTTGTACTTTTAAGACTTCTTTAAAAAAAGTAAAAAAGCCGTATTTTCAAAATATAGTGCATTCTAGGGCAAGGTTTTCAAGCTTGATGGCGCGATCGGTGTTTACTATATATAGGAAATCAGATGCAGGTTTTGCATGAAAAATAGAACAGTTATTCTGATTAAAAAATAGGCAGCAATAATAACAAGGTGTTATAAATCTGTCATATACTACGTCTTGAAATTAACAAAAAGGAGTAAGAATGAAAAAGTTCTTATTGGCTCTACTTCTTTTGCCGACATTCGTGTTTGCAGAAGATACACTTAACGCGGGTGATACAGCATGGATGATGGTTTCGACTGCATTTGTACTATTGATGACACCTGCAGGTCTTGCACTGTTTTACGGCGGTATGACACGCAGTAAAAATGTCCTGAACACGTACGCAATGGTATTCGGCGCTTTCGTTGTCGCGTTTATTGTGTGGGTTATCGCAGGTTACTCGATCGCATTCGGTACTGCTGACAATGCAACGGTACAAAATGTAGTCGGTGGTTTAGGTAACATTTTCCTTAGCGGAATCGCGTGGAACGACTTGAGTGGTACTTATCCTACGTACGTATTTATCGTGTTCCAGGGTACATTTGCGGCTATTACTGTTGCGATCGCTGCCGGTTCAGTGATCGAGCGTATTAAGTTTTCGACTTGGTTGGTGTTTGTAGCTATCTGGGGACTTGTCGTTTATGCTCCGATTACGCACATGGTATGGGGTGGCGACGGTGCACTTCTTTTCGATGCCGGTGCACTTGACTTTGCCGGTGGTACTGTTGTACACATGAATGGTGGTCTTGCCGGTCTTGTTCTTGCTTACCTTGTTGGTAAACGTAACGGTTACCCGACTACGGCAATGAAACCTGCAAGTGTTATCCTGACAGCAGTCGGTGCAACACTTCTATGGTTCGGTTGGTACGGATTCAACGGTGGTTCTGCATTCGGTGCAAATGAAATCGCCGGTCTTGCTTACATGACAACAACGATCGCTGCTTCAATCGCTGCTATCACATGGATGGCTCTTGAGTGGTTCGTGTATAAAAAGCCGACACTTCTTGGTGCAGCTACAGGTGCGATCGCCGGTCTTGTTGCGATCACTCCGGCAGCCGGTTTTGTCAGCGTTGGCGGTGCATTCGCTATCGGTATCATCGGAACGCTCATCGCATTCTACGGTGTGGTTGTAATGAAGAAGAAATTGGGTTATGATGACTCTCTGGATGCATTCGGTGTTCACTTCCTGGCTGGTCTATGGGGTGCGATCGCAACAGGTATCTTTGCTCTTAACGACCAAGATCTTCTTTGGGACGGTCCACTTAAAGCGAGCGGTGACCGTATGGGACAACTTTTTGTTCAGTTCGAATCAGTCCTGGTTGTCGGTCTGTTCACACTTGTCGGTACGGTTGTGGTCTACTACATCGCAGTACTATTGACTGGCGGTAAACGTGTAAGCGAAGATGAAGAGGCTATGGGTCTTGACGAAGCAGTACACGGTGAGCGCGGATTCAACCTGTAAGGGTTGGTCTTAGCCATACTCTAATATCAAAAGTGTATAATGCACTTATGATTTAGAAAAAAATTATCAGGAGATAAATTTATGAAAAAAATTGAAGCAGTTATTAAACCGTTTAAATTGGAAGACGTCAAAGACGCGCTTGCCGAGATCGGTATTACTGGTATGACCGTCAGCGAAGTCAAAGGTTACGGTCGTCAAAAAGGGCACAGCGAACTTTATCGCGGTGCAGAGTATGTTGTTGACTTCCTTCCGAAGATCAAGATGGAGATGGTCGTTGCAGACGAGCAGGTTGACGAAGTGGTCAACACGGTAGCAGAAGTGGCTGCAACCGGCAAGATCGGTGACGGTAAGATCTTCGTATCTGATATGGAAAAAGTTATCAGAATCCGTACTGGTGAAACAGGTCCGGACGCAATATAAGGTGTAGCCGGTCTTCCCCCTCGGAAAGCCGCTGCAGGTCAGCCTCTCGGCTGTCTTGCACAACCGTAGGATTTGTATCATTTTTATACACCATTCTTCCTCTTACACATAACATTGCATTAAAACTAAACAAATCGTCTTCCAAACACCTCATTCAGCACCCGCTTTAATCTACAATTACTGATGCTTTGTATAAAATGACAATAATGTTATTGCTTTAGGGTTGATGACATACTCTTATAAAGGCTTTATGTGCTCGAATCTGACTTTACCTATATTATCGACACCTTTTTTACACTTTTTGCGATGACGTTGATCATCTTTATGGTTCCCGGTTTTGCCATGCTTGAGGCGGGACTTGTCCGCACCAAAAATGTGACGTCGGTCTTGACGATCAACACGATGATCTATGCCGTGGCGTCTCTGGCCTTTTTGCTGATCGGGTACACCTTGGCATTCGGTTCATGGGAGAACAGCTCCATGAGTATCTGGGCCGCCTTTTTGTTCCAGATGGCCTTTGTCGGCAAGACGGTCAACATTATGAGCGGCGGTGTGAGCGAACGTGTCCGTATTATTCCGTTGGCGATTTTTACCGTTGTGATGGGTGCGCTGATCTACCCGACCATCGTCAACATCTCATGGGGTGCTGACTTCCTTGACGGCACCTTCCTTGACCTGAACATGTATGACCTTGCCGGCTCGACCGTGATCCACTCAACAGGCGGATGGGCACTGTTGGCAGCGATCATCGTTATCGGTGCACGTAAAGGGCGTTATGTCGATGGCAAGATCCGTGTTATCCCGGCATCAAACATCCCGCTTGTCGTACTGGGCGCGTTCCTGCTCTGGATCGGCTGGTTCGGTTTTAACGGCGGCTCGGTGGGATCGATCGCGTCCAAAGAGAGCGCGGATGCTGTGGCAATGACGATTATGAATACCAACACCGCCGGTCTCGCCGGTGCGATTATGGCGGGCATCCTGATGTACATGCGTTACCGTCTTTTTGATATCACGATGATTCTTAACGGTGCCCTGGGCGGCCTTGTCGCGGTGACGGCAGGACCGGATCTTTACGACATGTACACACCGATCCTTGTCGGCGGTATCGGCGGTCTGCTGGTCGTCTTTGCCGTACCGATGTTTGACAAGCTGCGCCTTGACGATCCGGTAGGTGCCCTTTCGGTCCACCTGGTGAACGGTGTCTGGGGGACATTGGCCGTCGGTCTCTTTGTTGCCGATGTCTCGTTCATGGATCAGCTCAAAGGGGTTGCCGTTGTCGCGGCATTTGTCTTCCCGGTTTCGTTTGTGGTGCTTTATCTGATCAACATGGTCGTCAAGTTCAGAGCTGAAGATGACATGCAGGTCGAGGGGATGGACGTCGGCGAGTGCGGGGTCGAAGCATATCCCGAATTCAAACGCGCCATCTAGGTTAAAAGTTCCAGCTTCGGCGCATCTTGCACCGGAGTTCACCTCTCGACGTACCGATGTACGTCTTCGGGTTCACTCCGGCACAATCTACACCAAATCTGAAACTTTTATCTGTTTTAGATGAGCTTCGCCATCTTTTCAACATTCAACGCTTCTAACACTTCTGTAACACTTGTCTCTGTATAATCCTTTTATGAAAATCCGCCTGACCAAATCTTTTCTATACTCTCTTCTTTTGCATGGAACCATTGTCTTGCTGCTTGTTGCGCTTTTTATAGCGTCTCAGCCTGAAGAGAGCGCAACCGGGGAGAAGCGGTGCAAGGTGATGTTGACCCAGGTCTGTGAGTGTCTGCCTGAGAAGAGAGCGGCCGAGCCTCCTGTCGTAGAGAAACAGGCAAAGCCGCAGCCCAAGAAAAAGCAGGTTGAAAAAGAGGCGGCGCCTGTTGTCAAAGACGAGGTTGTTGTACAAGAAGTCCCGGAGGTCGAGGAAGAGGTGGCCGAAGAAGAGGTCATTGTTGAAGAGGAGACCGTAGAGAACGAGACGGTTGTGGATGCGGAGGCAAAAGAGCTGATCGTCACGCCGGAGGTTCCGGTCGTCCTCTCACCGGCCGCGCAGCAATCCATCGATGCTCCGCCGGCCGAAGAGATGACGCCCGAAGAGGCCTATATCAAGGCCCATATTTCAGAGATCATGGCACTGCTGAGAAAGAACCTCTACTACCCGCGCATGGCGAGGAAAAGAGGTATCCAGGGGAAAGTGCTGGTCCGTTTTGAACTCCTGCAGAACGGTGAGATCCGAAACATCGAGGTGGTGGAATCGGGGCGTGATATTCTGGCCCGTGCCGCGGTGACGACGATAGAGCGGCTGGAGGGGAAGTTCCCGCTTCCGGAGGGGACCTTGGTGCTGAATGTACCGATAATGTATCAGCTTAATTAACGCGACCGGGTCGGCTTAACACCATCCGAACCTTAGCTGACCTATAATGTCGCCACCACTTTACAAGGACGAAACGTGAGTATCTACAGAGAGTATGACATACGAGGGATTTTTGAGCAGGAGCTGAACGAAGACTCCGTTACAAAAATCGGTTATGCGTTGTCAAAACATATCGACGGGGACTACGTCGCCGTCGGTTATGATGCACGTTCACATTCGCCGGAGCTATTCGAGTACCTTGTAGCGGGGCTCAATGCCGGCGGCAAGACCGTATTGGGGATGGGGCTGGTCCCGACGCCGGTCAACTACTTCACCAACTACCAGGCGTGGGACGGGCATACCCCCTCCGCCTCTATCATGATCACCGGCTCGCACAACCCGCCGGAGTACAACGGGCTTAAGATCACGGTCGACAAAGCGCCGTTCTTCAGCGAAGCGATCTATGCGCTTGGACGCGAGGTCGAGATGATGGATTTTCCGGAGAAAACGGCGCGCAAGGTGATCGAGATCGATGCCCTCGGACGCTACAAAGCCTTTATGCTCAAAGAGTTCGCCCACCTCAAAGGGATGAAAGAGCGCATCGTCTATGACTGCGGCAACGGCGTCGCCGGCGTCTCCATCGTCGACATTTTCGCGGGGCTTGGTCTAAACGCCAAAGGCCTCTACACCGACCCGGACGGCACCTTTCCCAACCACCACCCGGACCCTTCCGATGAGCACAACCTCGACGATGTCAAAAAACTGCTCGAGGAGGAGGGGGATATCGCTTTCGCCTACGACGGCGATGCCGACCGGATCGCTGTGCTGACCCACAAGAACAACATCAAGGGTGACCAGATGGCGCTGCTCTATACGTTGAAGATGGACCACCCGACCGTGATCGGCGAGGTGAAGTGTTCGCAGGTGATGTACGATGAGCTGGAAAGACGCGGTGCAACAGCGATCATGTACAAGACAGGCCACTCGAACCTGAAGGTGAAGATGCAAGAGACCAATGCCGACCTGGCCTGCGAAGTGAGCGGCCATATCTTCTTCAAGCACCGCTACTTCGGGTATGACGATGCGATCTATGCGACCTTGCGGATGCTGGAGCTGATCAAAGAGGGGATCGACCTCGATGCGGAGCTGGCCAAACTGCCGCAGGTCTTCTCGACCGAGGAGATCAAGGTGCACACGACAGAGCAGGCAAAGTTCCCGTTGATGGAAGCGGTCAAAAAAGCATTGAAGCGACCGCCGGCAGATTTTCCTGCGATCAAAGATATCATCGAAGTCGACGGCGTCCGCGTGATCTTCGAGAAGGGTTGGGGGCTGGTGCGTGCGAGTAACACCACGCCGGTACTGGTGACCCGTTTTGAATCGACGGACCCGGATGAGGCCAAACGCTATGAAACGGCGTTAAATGCTATAATTACGAAAGCAAAAGAGGAGATCACTACATGAAAACACATTCACTACTAATGCCTTTGGACATGCACCTTCACCTGCGTGACGGCGAGATGCTTCAAAACGTCGCCAAACTCACGTCATACACCTTCTCGGGTGCGGTGATCATGCCGAACCTGGTACCGCCTGTGAAGACAAAAGAGCAGGTGATCGCCTACAAAGAGCGTATCATGCTCGCCTGCGGCCTGGAACTGCAGGAAGATGAGTTTGATGAGTTTTTCGACGACGAAGGTATCGGCGGGGGCGATTTTGAGCCGTTTATGACACTCTTTTACGACAACTATGATGAAGATTTCCTCGATGACGTCCGCGACGAGATCTTTGGGATCAAACTCTATCCGGCAGGGATCACGACCAACTCGGAAGGGGGCGTTACGGCCTTTGACATAGAGAAGATGCGCCCGACGCTCGAAGCGATGGCCCGAATGGATATCCCGCTGCTGATACACGGTGAGACCGACGGCTTTGTCATGGACAGAGAAGCGGAGTTTATGAGTATCTATGAGCTGCTCGCGATGAACTTCCCGGATCTGAAGATCGTTATGGAGCATATCACGACAAAAGCGGCCGTCGAGATGTTGGACAAATACCCCAACCTCTATGCGACGATCACGATCCATCACCTTTTGATCACACTCGACGATGTCGCCGGCGGTATGATGCAGCCGCATCTCTTCTGCAAGCCGATCGCCAAACGCCCTGAAGACCGGGAAGCCCTTCTGCAGGTAGCGCTTGATGCGCACCCGAAAGTGATGTTCGGTTCCGACTCGGCGCCGCATCCGCAACATGCCAAAGAGGCGTGCGGTTGTGCAGCGGGTGTCTTCACGGCACCGATAGCACTTCAGCTGCTTTGTGAGCTCTTTGACAAGCACGGCAAACTCGACAACCTGCAGAGTTTTGTGTCGGACAACGCGCAGAGCATCTACGGGATCTGCCCGGAGTTCAAAGAGGTCGTTCTTGAGGAGAAACCTTTTACCGTCCCCGCCAAATACGGCGAAGTGGTACCGATGTATGCCGGTGAGACCATCGGCTGGAGCATTGAAGACGTACTCTAGAGAGGATCAGAGAGAGATGCTTTTTACCAGCAGCTGCTATCTGCGGTCATATCGAATCGGCAAGGAGGTCGTTTGTGTCTAATATCCTACTGCTCGAAGATGATCTGCTCTTAGGCGAGACCCTTGAAGACCTGCTCGACGAAGAGGGGTATGCACTGACCTGGTGCAAAAACGGGCAGGAAGCGCTGGATGCCTCTTTCAATACGAATTTCGATCTCTACCTTTTCGACATCAATGTCCCCCTGATCAACGGACTGACGCTGCTGGATGAACTGCGAAGTGCCGATGATATGACGCCGGCTATCTATCTCACCTCCCACCAGGAGAAGTCTGTCATGCAGGAGGGGTTTGAAAACGGGGCGGATGACTATGTTAAAAAGCCCTTTGACAGCGATGAACTCCTGCTGCGTATCCGGGCACTGCTCAGACGGACGCAGTCGCGGACAAAAGCGTGTGTCGGAGCCCTCAGCATCGATCCGGACCGGTATGTGATCTATGAGAACAACGAGGAGCTGAGCCTCTCGAAAAAAGAGTACACGCTGCTCTCCCTTTTAATGGAGAGCGGGGGCAAGACGGTCTCCAAAGAGATGATCATCGATGCCCTCTGGCCGCATAATGCCAGTGTCAGCGACGGCTCGATCCGTGTCCTTATCAATCGTCTCAAACAGGAACTCTCATCGGCAGAGATCCAAAATGTCCGCGGCATAGGGTACCGTCTTGTTCCGTAACGTTCAGATCACGATCTTCCTCTTTTTTGTCATAACGACGATCCTGATCATTACGCTCTTTTTCGCGCTCCAAGAGGCCGTAGCCATGCCTTACCTGATCGCCATCACCCTCTCTTTGGTGCTTCTTGCGGGGGTGGCGATCGCAAAGTTGTCGATCGAGCCGCTGCGCGAGCACTTTAACCAGTTGGAACATTTCTCCAAGGAGATACTGCATGAGCTGAACCTGCCGATCAACACGATCATGACCAACAGCGCCATGTTGAAAAAGAAGATAGAGGACGAACGTGCGCTTAAGCGGTTCTCGCGTATAGAGGCCGCCTGCGGGATGCTTCAGGAACGCTACAAAGAGCTGGATTATCTGATCAAAAAGCAGATGCAGCATGAACAGATCGAACGGTTTGATGTGCGCGAGTTGATCATAGAACGTTTGAAGTTACTCAAACCGCTCTACAGTCATGCTTCCTTCACAGAGGATTTAGAAACGATTAGTGTAAATATCGATAGAATAGGCTTAGCAAAAGTGATCGACAACATTATAGACAACGGTGTAAAGTATTCGCCGCACAATGCGGAGATCATGATCGAGAGCCGTGATAATAAACTTACGATCAGCGACAAGGGTCAGGGGATGGATGAGGTCGAGGTCTTTCAGATCTTTGACCGTTACTATCAGAGCGATGAAAATTCGCTCGGTTTCGGTATCGGACTCGGTCTTGTCAAGAATTATTGTGACCGATACAAGATAAAACTGCATGTGGACTCTAAAAAGGGTGAAGGCACCACAATGCAGCTAGATTTTTCAGGAGTGGTATAGATGGATTCAATGGCGTGGCTGGAGTTGGCAGAAGAGGCACTCGATTATGGTGTCATGGGGACACTCGGCGTGATGAGTGTGGTGGCATTGTGGCTCTTTATCGAGCGGATGATGTTTTTTAAAAGCATCAAGCTCGAAGAGTACGACAACAAAGAGCTGCTGGAGATCGATCTCACCGACAATCTCTCGGCCCTTTCAACGATCGGTGCGAATGCACCCTACGTCGGACTGATCGGAACGATCCTGGGGATCATGATCACCTTTTACGGTCTGGGCGAGGTCGGTACGGTCGATACCAAAAAAGTGATGACGGGTCTTGCACTGGCGCTTAAAGCGACGGCCTTCGGTATCATCGTCGCGATCCCGGCGATCATCTTCTACTCTACGGCGATGCGTAAAGTGGAGCGTCTGAGCGCGATCTGGGACGCCAAGTTCTCAAACAAAGAGACGGATGCGTAATGAAACAGCGTAAAAAGTTCGATCAGATCAATGTTATTCCGCTGATCGACATTTTGCTGGTGCTGCTGGTCATGGTCATTACGACGGCCACTTTTATCAAACAGGGTATTCTGCCGATCGAACTTCCCGATGCCAAGGCCTCCGACAAAAAAGAGGACGAAAAAGAGTTTGACATCTACATCACCAAAGAGGGTAAATACCATCTCGACAAAAAAGAGATCTCTGTCGCTGAACTCGAAGCCCGACTCGGCGAGATCTCAAAAGAGCAGACGGTCGTCCTGCGCTCAGACAAAGAGGCGAATTTTCAGCACTTTGTCACGGTCATGGATATATTGAAGAAGCTGGAACATAAACAGCTCTATATCGTTACGAAAGAGTAACCATGTTACGGCGGCTCTTTAATCCGGCAATAGAGATGCTGAAAAGAGTTCCTCCGCATACCAAAAACCCGCTCCTGCTCTCAGGCGCACTCCTTCTCGTCGCCGGTTTTAGTTTCCATACCCTGAACTACGGCCTCACACATACCATCTATCTTGACCTTCTTCTGCTCTTTTTACTGCTGTGGGCCTATCTCTATAGCGCCAACATGTACAGCATCAAAGAGAGCGTCGTCAAACTCAAAGAGACCCTGGATAAGGTGTCACACGGTGCATACGGTACGCGTATAGGTGACCTCCGGGCAAGCGAGTTTGATCAGCTCATCCAGGAGGGGAACCAGACGCTGCGTTCACTGGAGAAGAACAGCACCTTTCTAAAAGAGTACAAGCGGGTGGTCGATGCCGGTTCACCGCTCGTCAAAACGGATATTGACGGCAATATCACCTATGTCAATAAAGCGTATGAGGCTCTCAGCGGCTACAGTATGGAAGAGCTGATCGGTCAGTCGCATGCGCTTGTCCGCTCGGAGAACACCAGCGACGAATACCTGGAGCAGTTCTGGCGGACGATATTGAACAAAGAGGTCTATAAAGGGGAATTTGACAATATAGACAGAAACGGGAAGCGTTTTTCCGTTGAAGCAACGGTCGTGCCGATCCTTGATGAAAAAGGTGAGATCCATGAGTTTATCTCCATCATGTTTGACATCACGGCCAGAAAAGAGCAGGAACAAAAACTCGAACGCCAGTTGTATATCGACTCCATGACCGGACTGCCGAACAGAACGGCACTGCATGAGGCGATCGAGCTTCATGACAGCCAGAAACTGATGTTGATCAATATAGACGATTTCAACACCGTCAACACGATATACGGTGAAAATGTCGGTAATGTGCTGATTGTCGAGCTTGCAAAGAAACTTCAGGAGATGCTCGCCAATGCGAACATGACGCTCTACCGTCACAGCGGTGATGAGTTCGCCGTTTTGGCAAATGAGAAGGTGCCTGCAGAATTTTTCAGAGAAGATACGATCCTGATGGCACACCAGCTCAACCCTGTTGATCTGCAATGCGGGGCGCATGCGATTACCGTACGTGCGCGCATCGGTGCGGCACAAAGCTCCAAGAGCGGAAATCCGCGCTCTTTGGTCTCGATGGCGTCACTTGCGCTGCGTGAAGCCAAGAAGTCCAAGCAGGCCTATTCGTTTTATTCGGAAGTTGTTGACAACATCCTGCATCTGGAACAGAACCTCTTGACGCTGGAGATGCTGGAGTCGGCGTTTAAACTCGAAAATGTCGAGGTCCATTTCCAGGCCATCGCCAACCTGAAGATGCATGAGGTCGAGAAGTTTGAAGCCCTGGTGCGCATTGTCGACGAGGATGGAAAAACACACTATCCCAGTGAGTTTATTTCGATCGCAAAGGGGGCGCGTCTCTACAGCAAGCTCTCAAAAGAGGTCTTTAGACAGACCCTGAGGGCTGCCCGAAACAACCCTGGATATGAGTTCTCTTATAATATCGAGATGGCAGATATCCTTGATCCAAGGACCCGCCAGTTCATCCTACAGGAGTTGCGTAAGTCGAACTGTGCCGAACGGATGGTCTTTGAGCTGGTGGAGTCAGAGGAGCTTGAAGGCAATGAACAGGTCTACCACTTTTTTACACTGATCAAAGAGGAGGGGGCCAAGATCGCGATTGATGATTTCGGCAGCGGCTACTCGAACTACGCCTACCTGATGAAACTGGGCGTCGATATCGTGAAGATCGACGGCTCCCTTGTCGCAGACATTACGACAAACCACAACAACAAGCGGATTGTGAAGTCCATCATCAACATCATCCATGACCTCGGCATGAAAGTGGTGACGGAGTTCGTCGAGGATAAAGAGACCTACCAGACGGTCTTGCTGCTGGGTGCGGATTATGCCCAGGGCCACTATATCGAAAAAGCGACGGGTATCGATGTCAAGACACTGCTGCATTAACGCGTTGACAGTGGTTATGGCGATCGCTGGACTGTTTTTAACGGCAGATGCGGACGACTGGGCAGTGGCTAAAGAGAAGAACGGTGTCTCCGTCTACACCCGCGAAGTAGCCGGCTCGGATTTTTTGGAGTTTCGGGGCGAGACCGTGGTGGAGGGGAGCGTTTCGAGCCTGGTCGCTCTCTTGTACGACACGCCGAATGCACCCGCGTGGCTGCACGATTGCAGCTTTTCGATGACCGTGGAGGAGAAGGCGTTCGAGGAGAACGTCATCTTTCAGACCTATGACCTTCCGTTTCCGGCCGGTGACCGACAGGTCATCTTACGGACAAAACTTGTATGGAGTCCGAAAGAGGCGCGCTTGGAGACGCAGGAAGCCAACGGTTATTGCGATGGCCGTCAGACAGAGCGATGCGACCGTACACGAAGATCCGGCTATATCACGATCGAGCGCTCCCGCGGTGCCTATACCTTGACACCGCTCAATGCAAAAAGAACGAAGGTCGTCTGGCAGCAGCATGTGGAGCCCGGCGGGATGCTCCCGTCCTGGTTGGCGAATGCTCTGGTCGTTGATCTCCCTTATCATTCCCTGCTGCAGCTGCGATCGCTGGTGCGAGATGAGAAGTATCGCGACCTCTCCGAAACGCAACTGAGAGCGATGTGGTTAAAAGAGTACCGGCGGTATCATTAAAGGCGCAAGATGAAGTGGCGAATGACCTATACCAATGTAGACGGAGCGGCGTGTTCTGCACGCGGTATCGCGCACCGGAAGACGAGAGAGGAACTTGAGACCCTGGCCAAGGCGCTCGAAGGCAAGATCGATAACGTCAAGATCGAACGCAATACAACCTACGCACAAAAGGAGAAGAAAATGGCCATAGAGACCCCTTATATTACGGCCGACGGCATTGTTGAGATCTATCTGGATGAGGTCTTCAGAGGTATCGTCCTCATCGAACGTCTGAACCCGCCCTACGGCACGGCGCTTCCGGGCGGTTTTATGGACATCGGCGAGACGATCGAGCAGTGTCTGAAACGGGAGATGTCCGAAGAGATCGGTCTGGATGTCGAGATCGAACGGCTGCTGGGACTCTACTCCGACCCCTCACGAGACCCGCGTTTTCATACCGTGTCGGCCGTCTACGTCTGCAAAGCATATGCCCTGCCGAAAGCGGGGGATGATGCCAAAAGTACAAAGGTCGTTGTCCTGGAGGATCTCGAACAGGAGCAGTTTGTGTTTGATCATGGAAAGATCATTGCGGACTACCTGGCGACAAAGTCACACTAGGGTCCAAAAATAAAAAATGACTTCGATAGGCCAGGGCCGTTTACGGGCGTATGAAAACCGTTCGGCCGGAGTAGAGCAGTGTCAATCCGTCGGCGAGGAAAGTGGCCGCAAGCCAGAGACCGGCCTGATTGTCGCTCAGCGTGTTAAGGTTCGAGAGAACATAGAAAGCAAAAAAGAGATTCAAAAAGGCATGGGCCCCCCAGACGAACGCGGTTGAGTCCCTGCGGGTGAGATAGGCGAAAGCAGCGCTGTTCAGGGCACCGGCAATAAAGAAGAGACCGATGACAAGGGCTATAGAAGGCAGGCCGGAGAGGTCGAAGAGCAGGAAGAGCGCTCCGGTAGAGAGAAGGAGCAGCGCTTTGGACCAGCTCGCAGACGTGTGGGGGTTGATCTTTGCCGTTTGGTAGAGCGAAAAGAGCCCCAGAACGCCCAGCGCCATACCCAGTTTAATGTTGATTGGAAGCGGCGAAAAGAGCGTATAGACTGCGACGACAAAACTGGCGATGATAAAAACAGCGCCCAACCACCTGCTTTTGGATTCATAGTCATTGCTCAAGCCATCGGTAATAATTTTAATCCACAAAAAACAACCTTGTATTATAAAAACTTATATATTTAGATGAAAATATTACGCACATCATAGTTAGAGAGAGGTTAAAAAAAAGAAGTAACATCGGCTGCTTCTAATAGATCTTTCCGAAGTGGTCGAGACAGGTAAGGTAGAGGCGGGTGTCGAACTCCAGTTGATGGTAGTCGGGTTCCATGTAGCTGCAGAGCTTGTAAAAAGCCTTGTTATGCTCTTTCTCTTTGAAGTGGGCGAGTTCGTGGACGATGATCATCCGTAAAAAAGGCTCGGGGACGTTTTTGAACAGCGATGCGATACGGATCTCATTTTTGTTTTTGAGCTTGGAACCCTGAACACGGGAGGCAAAGGTGTGCATGCCGAGTGCGTTGTTGATGACATGGATTTTGCCGTCGTAGATCACCTTGTTGACGGGCTGACTCTTCTTCAGATAGCTGTTTTTGATCGCAAGGGTATAGTCGTAGAGATTTTTGTCCGTTTTGTAGTTATGGGCCGTCGGGTATTTTTGCAGCAGAAGATCCGGTAACTTCTCTGTCCGGATCAAAGTGACGACCTGCTCTTTGATCGTCTGATTGTAGTGTTCGAGGTATTTCAGCTGCAAATGGGTTGTAAAAAGAGCCGGATCACTCTTTTGAAGCGTCCAGGTTTTTGTTGAGGATATCTTCGATGTCTTCGACCTTGAGTCCATGTTTCGCCAACAGCTCCTGCATCGTGGCAAAATTACGCTCTTCGATCGAGATCGCGATCTCCAGCAGGTTGCCTAAAAGCCCTTCGCGGCCGATCAGCGCGCCTTCAACGGCAAAGTCAAGATCAAAGGCCTTAAGGGTCTTTTCGATCTCGACATCAAAGATGTTGTCCAAAAGCGACAGCAGCGCCACCTGACGTGCCTGCTCCTGCAGTTTGTCGCTCGGGTCTGTCTCTATTTTGGAGAGAATGCCCAGCATGGTGTCGATGCGGTTTTGTATCAATATGGAGTATTGGCTTTTTTCACTGCCGATGTTTTTACTTGACCGTGAATAGATGATCATCATCAGCCACTGCTTCAGCTTGTCCGTACCGACCCGGGTTATGATCTCTTTGATGGTCGGTGAACCGCTCAGATCGAAATTCGGGATCGATTTGATAAATTGCAGCAGTTGAAGGGTGAGCTCATTATGGAGTTCGAACTCTTTGGCAATGTCATCGATCTGGTAGTCGGATTGAAGCATGTTGAAGAGGCGGATGACGCCGAGGTGTTTAGGGTCAAGACGGTTCTGCTCCATCGTGTGGATCTCAGCGATAAAGTAGCCCTGGAAATATTGGAAACCCAGCTCTTTATAGGCATCGAATACCTCTTGAAATTCGATCTTTTGGGCAATAAGGATCTTGCCGTCAAAGAGATTGATGTTCTCTTGAAGGGTCTCAATGTCTGTCTGAACGGTGTCAAACTTGACATAACTGATATAGGGTAGGACAGGGCGGAAGTTATTGAGATAATTTTCGTCAAAACGGGTGTTGTCGAGGGCAAAGGCATAGCCGTTCTTATAGAGCTGTTCAAGATTGGCGATCTCTTTCTTCCCCATGTGGATGTCCGCTGAAAGTTCGAATACAAAGTGGTCTTTCGGGAGATTGTAGATGATATCGGTGAGGAGCAGGTCACCGCTGATGTTGATAAAGGCTTTGGCATCACCGATGCTCTTGTCAACACCGACCTGGTTGAGTATGTTCACAAGGACGGAGGATGTCGCAAATCTGGGGTCCGTAAAGTTTCCATTACCCTGCCCATCGCGATAGAAAAACTCATAACCGATGGTGTTGTTATTGAGGTCAACGATAGGCTGTCTGGCCATTTTTAGTTTTTCGAACATCATTACCCTTTATATTATAATAGTCAATATTACATGAGGTTTTCTAAGAAAGAACATAAACTGTTCGCTTATTGAGCGCATTATTCTTCTGGCTTTATGGCGAAGATGTTATGATTTCCTAAAATTTTACACAGCGCGATCCGAATTCGGGATTTGCGAAGTCACAATGGATAATCTATGAGCCAAGTCAAAACCATCTTTCTGGAAGATTACACTCCGCCCAGCCACCACATCACGCACACCGACCTTACGTTTGAGATCTTTGACGACCATACCCTGGTCATCAACCGGATGCAGATAAAGCGTCTCGACAGCACAGCAGAGAGCCTATACCTTCACGGCGAAGGGCTGAAACTGCTCTGTGTCAAGGTGGATGACGTCAAGGCGGCGGGGCAGTTCGAATGTGATGAAAAGGGGATGACGCTCTCCTGTGACAAAGATGCGTTCGTCCTGCAGGTCGTGACCAAGATCTACCCGGATGAGAATACGGCGCTGGAGGGGCTCTACCGCTCCGGCGAGATACTCTGTACGCAGAACGAACCCGAAGGTTTCCGCCACATCACCTACTTTATCGACCGCCCGGACAATATGTCGACGTTTACGACAACGATCATCGCCTCATCGTCGCGTTATCCGATTCTGCTGAGCAACGGCAACCTTCTCGAACAGGAGGTCTATGAAGAGGGACGGCACATGGCAAAGTGGGAAGACCCTTTTGCCAAGCCCTCTTATCTGTTCGCCCTTGTAGCGGGCGATCTGGGCGCCGTCAATGACAGCTTCACAACGATGGGCGGCCGTGAGATCGAACTTAACATCTACGTCGACAAGGGCAATGAACCCAAATGCGGCCATGCGATGCGTTCGCTCAAAAACTCGATGAAATGGGACGAAGAGGTCTACGGACGTGAGTACGACCTCGACATCTATAACATTGTCGCCGTCGACAGCTTCAACATGGGTGCGATGGAGAACAAAGGGCTGAACATCTTCAATTCGCACTATGTCCTTGCCGATGAAGACAGTGCGACCGACCAGAACTTCATGGGGATCGAGAGCGTCATCGCGCACGAATATTTCCATAACTGGACCGGCAACCGTATCACCTGCCGCGACTGGTTCCAGCTGACGCTTAAAGAGGGGCTGACGGTCTTCAGGGACCAGAGTTTCAGTGCGGACATGAACGATCCGGTGGTGCAGCGCATCAGTGATGTCAAAGCTTTGCGGGAGCGCCAGTTTGTCGAAGATGCCGGCCCGACGGCCCACCCGATCAAGCCCGAAAGCTATATCGAGATCAATAACTTCTATACCGCGACCGTTTATGAGAAAGGGGCGGAGGTGATCCGCATGATCCATACGCTTCTGGGCGAAGAGAAGTTCCGCGCGGGGATGGATCTCTATTTTGAGACCTTTGATGCGCAGGCGGTTCGAACCGAGGACTTTCTGTGGGCCATGCACCAGCAGGGCGGTTTTGACCTGGAACGTTTCTCGCGCTGGTACGCACAAGAGCGCACACCGACCTTGAAAGTGCAGGAACACTATGATGAGGAGCGACAGATCTATCGGTTGGAGCTCAAGCAGATTGTTCCCGACAACGTCAAAGGCGAACCGCAGCTTCCCTATTACTTCCCGCTGGGCTTCTCACTGCTTAACGGCCAGGGAGAGAAACTCTCATACGCGTTGGACAGAGAGGACCAGCCTCTGCTGGAGCGTGATATCCTGATCGTGCAAGAGGCAGAAGAGCAGTTTTATTTTCAGGATCTGAAAGAGCGGCCGATCCTCTCCATCAACAACCACTTCAGCGCACCTTTCAAGGTCGACCACCCCGAAGCCGACTTTGAATTCTTGATGCGCTACGGCAGTGACGGTTTCAACCGTTATGAAGCGACACAGAAAGCCGCCATTAAAGCGCTGCACCTCTTTATGGAGAGCGGCGAGATCGATACCGCCTATGTTGAAAGTTTCGGTGCGGTCCTGGCTGATGAGACATTGGGTCTGGAGTCAAAGGCCTTTATGCTTGAACTGCCGACGCTCTCGGTCTTGATGCAGGAGCAGGAAGAGATCGACGTCGTTCCCCTCTCCGACGCGCTCTCCGCGGTCAAAAAAGCACTGGCTACGCGCTACAGAGAGCCGATGCTGACACTCTATGCGAAGTATCACAAACCGGACAACAGCGGACTGGATGCACAGAGCATGGGCGAAAGGGCGATCAAAAATGCCGTCTTGACCTACCTGATCAGCCTCGAAGACGATGCGGTCAACAGACTCTGCCTGAAGCAGTACGATGAGAGCGTGACGATGACAGACCGTATCGTGGCGCTCGATCTTCTGGAAAATTTTGCGCCGGAGCTTGCACAGGACCGTCTGCAGCACTTCTATGAGCGCTATAAAGAGGACACGCTGGTCATGAACAAGTACCTCTCCGTCCTCTCCGCTTCGGAGCGTGAAGGGACGATAGACCGTGTGCAGGCCCTTCAGAACGACCCGGTCTATGATGTCAAAGTCCCCAACCTTGTCCGTGCGCTCCTGGGTGTCTTTGCCCGCAACGCCGTCGCGTTCCACGCCCCTACGGGACACGGGTACGCCTTTTTGGCGGAGAAGGTGATCGAACTCGATGCGATCAACCCCCAGATCGCTTCGGGACTGACATCGGCATTTAAAAGCTACAGCCGTCTAAACCCTGAAAACAAAGAGCTGATGAAAGAGGCGCTTGAGATGATCCTCAGTGAAAAAGAGATCTCGGCCAATGTCTATGAGATCGTTCAAAAAATCCTCGACTGATCCCCGCTTCTTATAACGTCACCCGGACTGCTTCATCAAGAGAGAAGATGAACGTCCGTTCAATTCTCGCCCATCCCTGTCAATATGGCCGCATCCTGGTGCAATGTGGGTAAAAAATCTATAGATTGACTAAAATTAAGCTATATTATTAGCCGGAAGTATCACTTGTGATAAGAATGTGATTGTTTTGCGATAAAGTTTTCTTGACGTAAAAATAACTGTTTCTGTAATCAAAAGGAGAAAATATGGCTAGAGTCGTTGTAATGGGCGGTGGTGTCTCGGGACACACTGCCGCAACATTTGCCGCAAAGTGGCTGGGTAATGGGCATGAGGTCGTTGTTGTAACACCGAATGCAAAATGGAACTGGATCCCATCCAACATCTGGGTCGGTGTCGGTGAGATGAGCAAAGAAGAGGTTACCTTTGACCTTGCGCCTGTCTACAAAAAAGCGGGTATTACCTACAAGCAGGCGAAAGCGGTCTCTTTGAATCCCGAAGGCAGTGAGAGCGAAGCAAGTCCTTTTGTCACGATCGAATATACCGGTCAGGGCAGAGAGGGTGAGACCGAAGATGTCACTTATGACTATGTCATCAATGCAACGGGCCCAAAACTGAACTTCGGCGCAACGCCGGGTCTGGGTGAGGGTTCCCAGCTGGGTGAACATACGGTCTCTGTCTGTACGGCTGATCACGCGGCACATGCGAACGAGAAACTTCAGGAATCTATTCAGAAGATGAAAAACGGTGAACGCCAGACCTTCCTGATCGGTACCGGTCACGGTATGTGTACCTGTCAAGGTGCCGCATTTGAGTACATCTTCAATGTTGAGCATGAACTGAAAAAAGCAGGCGTACGTGATATGGCCGACATGCAGTGGATCTCCAATGAATCGTTCCTCGGCGACTTCGGTATGGGCGGTCTGCATATGAAAGTCGGCGGTTACGTCGTCAGCTCAAAGATCTTCTCCGAGTCTCTTTATGCAGAGCGCGGTGTCGACTGGACAGTGGGGGCGCACGTCTCCAAAGTTGAAGCGGGCAGAGTCGAGTATGAACTGCTTGACGGTACAACCGGTGAAAAGAGATTCGACTTTGCCATGCTGATCCCGCCGTTCGCGGGTGTCGGCCTTAAAGCGTACGGTAAAGACGGTGCCGACATCACCGATACGGTATTCGCACCGAACGGCTTTATGAAAGTTGATGCGAACTACGCTGCCGGTGCGTATGAGAACTGGAAAGCGTCCGACTGGCCGCGTACCTACCAGAACCCGACATACAGCAACATGTTCGCCTGCGGTATTGCGTTCGCACCGCCGCACATCATCTCCAAGCCGATGAGCTCACCTAACGGCACACCGATCAACCCGACACCGCCGCGTACGGGTATGCCTTCGGGTATTATCGGCAAGGCGGTCGCACACTCTATTTGTGACCTTATTACACAAGGCGAGGGTGCGCATCTTCATGAAGCGTCTATGGCAGAGATGGGTGCCGCCTGTGTCGCTTCGGCAGGTAAGGGTCTCTTTACCGGTACGGCGGCAGCGATGACGGTCTACCCGGTTGTCCCTGACTTTGACAAATACCCGGGAACAGGCCGTGATACGGACTACACCTTCGGCGAGATCGGTCTTGCAGGCCACTGGATCAAACATATTCTTCACCATATGTTTATCTACAAAGCCAAACTCAAGCCAGGCTGGACACTTATCCCTGAATAGGGAGAGCGTCTGTAACCGTTTAGAAAAAAAAGAAAAGGAAAGAATATGGCAAAAGAAGAAGAAGTCAACTTTGGACGTAATGATCAATCGAACACCACTATGATCCCAGGCAGATTTGCCCGCGCAATGCGCACAAATGTTATCTGGCAGTTTTTTCGCTTTGTGATCATCAACCTTAAGATGCTGGTCGTCGTAAGCAAAAGTCACTAAGAGACATTCAGGGCTCTGCCCTGGATCTTTATCTAAGCCAATTCTTTTGGTTTAGACAAATATCTGCACTGTGTCACTCGCAAAGGTCTTAAAGTATGGTTTTACAACTGTTAAAGTACCCGGATGAACGTATCCGTCTGATCTCGGGAAATGTCCGTTATTTTAATGAATCGCTACAAAACATTATCACCGATATGGTCGATACGATGAAGGCCAATGGACTCGAGGCGTTGAGTGCGATCCAGATAGGGATCCAGTATGCCGTCGTCGTGATCAAACACGGCGAGGAGTACAAGCCCTATATCAACCTCCGTATCATCGGCAAGTCCGGCGAGACGACCGAGACAGAGCGGACCCCCTACTATGAGAAGATCAGCGTGGATGTCCCCCGTTATGACAAGATCAAGATCTTTTACGAAAACGAGAAGGGCGAGGCGCAGTATGCCGACCTTGAGGGTGATCTCTCCCGCGTTATCCAGCACCAGCTGGACTACAACTTCGGCAGTACCTTTGTCGACCGTGTTGATAAAGAGACCCGGCAGCGTATCGGCGATCACCTCTCGCAAGGGCTGGTCGCCAGCAGCAACAGCAGCTGCCCGACCGTCTTCTACCGGGATTATATAAAGCGTGCATATAAGTATGTGATGCTGGCCGTATGGTTCAGCTTTTTGGTGCCCTTTTTCACCGATGATATCGGTCTGCTGGAAAAGCTCTTCCTGTTTGACAAAATAGCGCTCGGCTGTGTGCCGTTTCTGGTGATCGCCTATGCCGTCTATGCCTATTACGAGTCGGCGAAGTACAAGCAGTGTACCAGTTGCCAGACGGGCAACATCATCGGGACGGTCGGATTTGCCCTGGTGCAGTGGCTTGTCCTGAACGTCGTCACTTTTTTCTGGATCAGCGTCTGAGAGCGCTCTTTTCTGAAACCTCTCTAAAGCTTCCGACTTAGATTGTACGCCGCTGCTTCTCCCATCGAAGCTACTGTAAGATGCGGTCATAAATTTCAGGAGATAAGATGAAAAATGTACTGTTAGCGCTCATGGTGGCGATGCTCTTTTTAGGATGTGCGAACGAAGAAAGTATCACGGTCGAACCGAAAAGCGTTGTCGGCGCGTCGCTTGAGGGTTTTTCCCTCAATGACCAGCATGGTGTGTCACACGCACTTACGGCCGATACGAAGCGGGTTGTTTTTGCCTTTTCAAAAGAGATGGGGCATCTGAGCAACGACTTTTTCAACAAGCAGGCACCGACTTTTCTGGCGGAACATGATGCGGTGTTTGTAGCCGATGTTAGCGGGGCGCCTTCGTTGATCAGAACGATGTTTATCATGCCGGGGCTTCGGGATTTCAAGCATACGGTACTGGTGATCGAAGATGAGAATATGGCCGCAAGCTATCGCATCGATGCAAACAGTGAAAAGTTGATGGTCCTGGATGTTGACAATTTCATCATCGAAAACATCCGTTATGCGTCCACCGAAGAGGAACTGCTGAACGCCTTTTGATCCATGATGCCGACAGAGAGCGGCATCGTTTTTTTCCGCCTTTTGACCTTTTTGGTATGCGCGTCGGCGGCATTAGTTTATCAGACTAACCCCTTTTAAAGTTGATCTGTCCCATTATTAGGATATCGTTAATGAAGGCTGCATAACAGTATGGAATATTTCACCCTTTTTTTCACGGCACTCATCGAGCTCTCAAATGCGATGGCACCCTATATACTCTTCGGTCTTCTCTTTGCCGGGATCTTGCATGAAGTGGTTCCCGAGACCCTGGTCACCAAGCACCTGGGCAAGGAGAACGTCGGCTCCGTTATCAAATCGACCCTTTTCGGCATTCCGCTGCCGGTCTGCTCCTGCGGGGTGATCCCGCTGGCGACCGGTATCAAAAAGAGCGGGGCGAGCAAGGGGGCGACGCTCTCCTTTTTGATCTCGACACCGATCACCGGTGTGGACTCGATCCTGGCGACGTACGGCATGTTCGGCTGGGCCTTTACCCTCTACCGGGCGTTGACCTCGATGGTGATCGCGACGGCAGCCGGGATCTTGACAAACATCCTGGATAGAGAGCAAGAGCAGCCCAAACCGCTCTTCACAGCGGCACCGGCCGGCGGGTTTTCGATAAGTGCGCCGTCGCATGCGGCACAGAACGAGGCGAAAAGCTGTTGCTCCGGCGGTACATGCGGCAGCGAAGAAAACAAAAAGTTCTCACTGAAAAGGGCAGTCCGATACGCCTTTGTGACCCTGCTCGGCGACATTGCCAAACCGCTCTTTTGGGGACTTGTCGTCGGGGCGTTGATCACGGTGGCGATACCGCAAAACCTGAGCGATATCCTGCTCGAATATTCATGGCTCTCCTACCTCATAGTCATCGCCATTGCCGTGCCGATGTATGTCTGTGCCACCGCCTCGCTGCCCATCGCCGCCGGGCTGATGCTCTCCGGGGTGAGTGCAGGGGCCGCCTTTGTCTTTCTGAGTGCTGGCCCGGCGACCAACACCGTCACGATAGGTGTGGTCAAAAAGATGCTCGGTGCCCGTTCGCTCTATATCTATTTGGGTACGATCGTTGCAGGCAGCATCCTTTTCGGCCTGGGTCTGGACTACATCTTTGACATCAGTGCGATAGATCCGAAATCTCTGGTCCACATAGATGAGGAGGCGGGTCCGGTTGCTATAGTGAGTTCTGTTCTCCTATGGGGGTTCGTTGCCTATTTTATCGCGGAACCTTATGGCAAAAGAGTGTTTTCAACCCGTAGATGATTGCGGGTTTCAGTTTCCCTGTTTCGTATCAGGGTTTGAGCAGCTGTTTATAACGCGCTCTGCTCTCTATCATGATGAGTACATTGAAAAGCAGCAGTATGGAGGCCCCGGCCATGGCGGAAGGGTCCAGAAAAAGGTGGGCCAAGAAGGCGTTTAGCATGACCGGCATCAGCACGACTGCCATGAGGGCGACATATTTATTGAGTAAAAATGCGATTCCGGCGAGGATCTCGACGATCGCGACCAGCTCCATCAGATAACCGCTGTGTGACAAGGCGGCCAAAAAGGCACTCATACTGATTGTACTGTGCTGCAGTTCGATAAATCCAAAAAATTTATTGCTGCCGAAAACGATCAGCATGATGCCTGCCATAATATGGACAGCCATAAAAAATTTCTTTTCCATAATATCCCCCCTTTCTAAAAAAGTATAACATTTATTTATAATATTAGATTAAATAAGGGAAACTCTTTGGAATATGCAACATTTTGGTTACATGAAGGTTACAGTCATAAAGCGAACAGAAAACTCTATAGAATAATGGAATATAATGATAGCAGAGCAGATCTGAAATCGGCGCTTGTCGATCGGTTGATAGAGAGGCTACACAACAAGGAGTCAGATATGGCTAAAGTTCTAAAGAAAAAAGCAGTCAAGACCGTTGCCAAAAAAGCAGCCAAAAAAGCCGCACCGAAAGGGACAGCAAAAGCGGTTGCCAAAAAAGTGACCGCGCGTCTCTTGAAGAAGAAGGTGACGACGGAAAAAGACGCAAAAAAAGTGGCAAAGAAGTCAGCAAAGAAAGTCGTCAAGAAGGCCGAGGCCAAAGCAGCGAAACCCGCAGCCAAAAAAACAGCGAAAGCGCCTGCCAAGAAAGTCGCAAAAGCACCGGCAAAAAAAACAGTCGCTAAAAAGACAACGACCAAGAAAGTCACCGCGAAAAAGAAATAACGAGCGGCACTGTTACGCCGGCTGCCAATGGCAGAGCAGTGCCTTCGAAGCCGTTGTGCTATGGTGACACCTGAATACAACCACTCTCTCCGACACACAAGACAACTATCCCGCCGTGCTGCGTTCCATCACCGTTTTGTAACCCAAACTTAATCTTTGAGTAATGGTTTTGAAATAAACGCACATTAAAATTCGGCAAAAGGATGATGATGAAACGTAAAAATATTCTCTTATTTGGGATGGGTGCAGCGGCACTTGTAGCATTTAGCGGCTGTTATGACAAACAAAACGAGTTACATGAATCGATGGTGAAATGTCCTGACAAGACACAGCTTATCAGTGATGACTTTGAGGGAAAGCCGGTCTGCCAACTGCGCGGTACGTACAGCGATAATATTCATCTGACGAGTGACAAGTTCTGGGCCCTCAAGGGCGAAGTGCACGTCGGTGTCGACGGTAAAGATAGCGCAAAGCTTATCATCGACCCGGGCACAACGGTCTTCGGTAAAACGGGCGCAGACTTCCTGGTGGTCACACGCGGCTCAAAGATAGTGGCCGAAGGGACGTCAACGCAGCCGATCATCTTTACATCGATGAAAGATGCGGCAGGCCTTCTCTCGGTGCCGGGTGACTGGGGCGGAATCGCCATCGCCGGGTATGCACCGACCAATGCCGGAAAAGAGGAGCGTTTCGAGTTTTCGAATACGGACGTGCGTTTCGGCGGTGATAACGAAGATGACAACTCCGGTATCCTGAAGTATGTCCAGATCCGCTATGCCGGCAACGAGGTACGGCCGGGTGAAGAGCTCAACGGTCTGAGCCTCGGCGGTGTCGGACGCGGTACGCTTATCGATTATGTCGAGGTCTACAACGGTAAAGATGACGGCATCGAGTCCTGGGGCGGCAATGTCAACATGAGCCACCTCGTGTTGATCGGAAACGGCGACGATAACCTCGATTTTGACCACGGTTACCGGGGGAATGTGCAGTATGTCTACATTGAACAGACCGAGGTGGAATCTATCCATGCAAGAGGGATCGAGACGGACAACAATAAAAAGTTCAACAATGCGCAGCCGCGTACCGAGGCGAACATCGCCAACTTTGAGTTTGTCGGGACAGCGAGGACATCGGAAGCGATCTTCTCACGACGCGGTTCGGGTCTGAAAATCTCCAACGCCCTGATCCGCAATGTCGGGGGTACGGGTATTGCCGTCAAGAGTACAGGCGATGAACGCTTTTCAACACACCGTTTTAACGCGGTGAAGCTTGAACGGTGTGTGGAGGGCGATGTTGAAGATATTGCAAGCCGCAATAAGGATCTCAACACCTTTAACGCGCAATATGCCTCTTCGATCATAACCGAGGGCGAAGCGGTTGCAGATCTCGACAGAGAACGTTTTGAACGCGGTGATTTTATCGGTGCCTACCGCAAAGGATATGACTGGCGTCAAGGGTGGAGCCTGCTGAACTAGCCCCCGCTGCAAAACATCCAAAAGTAATATGCTATACTCTCGCATTCTACGTTTTGGAGTCCTCTATGCTAGCTGAAAAGGTGCCTCATCTGGTCCGTGCCCTGCCCACACTTATAGCGGCCAAAGAGCATATCTTATCGGAATGGATGGCCTTTGATGAACCGCTTCAGGTACTAGAGGGACACGACATCAAAGCGGATTACTTTATCGACCATTTTGCCGGCGGTGTGTTTGACTACTTTATGGACGTTATCAAGGGTGTCAAAGAGATCGGCGACTGCCCGGTTATGGCCAAACTCCTGGAGTACCTTAAAGACCGCGACATCTCGGCGGACGAACTTTTTGTGATCTGCAGCCACTTTCGAAAAGCGGTACTCGACTTCTCCTACGACTCCGAACTCAACAGCAAAGCGATGTTCGATGAGGTCTCCTATGTATTCGATCTCAACTTTTCGGGCGTGCTGAAGCATTATACCGGCACCATCTACCAAAAAGAGCTTGAGATCGAACGCAATGTCAAGCTTTTGAGCGAATACAAAAAAGCGATCGATGCCAGTGCGATCGTCTCCAAGATGGATCCTGACGGCAAGATCACCTTTGTCAACGACAACTTTTGCGATGTCAGCGGTTACAGCCGTAAAGAGCTCATAGGAAAAGCGCACAACACGATCCTCGCGCCCGAAGAGGTGCAGCCTTTTTCAAAACATTTTCTGGAGACGATCGCGTCGCAAAGCACCTTCAACAAGACACTGCGAAAGAAAAAAAAAGACGGCACTTTCTTTTATGTCGACAGTACGATCGTTCCTATCGTCAATACCGAGGGGGTTGTTGTCGAGTATATGGTGATCGGCTATGAGGTGACGACACTGATCAAGGCAAGGCAGGAAGCGGTAGAGGCGGGTATCGCCAAAGAGTACTTCCTCTCCAATATGTCGCATGAGATCCGTACACCGCTGAACGCGATCCTCGGTTTTGTCGATATCCTGCAAGACGAAGTCGATAATATGACGCATAAAAAGTACCTTGACATCGTGCTTAACAGCGGTGAAAACCTGCTGACGATCATCAATGATATTCTGGACTTTTCCAAGCTGCGCAGCGGTGAGTTTACGATCGAAAAAAGCCGTTTTAATCTCCATGAGGAGTTGACGCACACGCTGGAGCTTTTTGTCGCCAGTGCCAATGAAAAAGAGATCACGATGCTGGCTTATCTTGATCCGTTCATCCCCTACGAGCTTGAGGCAGATCCGTTGCGTATCAAACAGATCATTGCCAACTTTATCAGCAATGCGATCAAATTCACGCCTTCGGGAGGGGTTGTCGAGCTTGAAGCCTTTTGTGACCAGGGGACGCTTCGTGTCAGTATTAAGGACACGGGGATAGGCCTGAAAGAAGAGGACCAAAAACGTATTTTCAATGCCTTCACACAGGCTAAAAATACGCAGACCTTCTCAGGGGGAAGCGGTCTGGGGCTGGCTATCTGTAAGAAGCTGGCGGAGCATATGGGCGGGAACGTCTATGTTGAGTCCGTCCTCAACGAAGGGAGTGTCTTCACCCTTGAAATCCCGGTACTTTCGCACGAAACAAAGACCTTGGAGATGTTCAATGTCGAACCGTTAAAAAAACTGACGATGGCCCTGCTCTGTCAAAATGGCACCTTGTCCAAACCGTTGGTCTCGCTGCAGCGATATCTCAATATCTTCAACCTGAATGTCATCATGATAGACGAACTTGAAGCAGACCGTTATGATCTTCTCTTCTTTTCCGACGCCGAGGTGAGTGAGGCGGTGCGTTACGATATCGCAGCGCAGATGCTCCCCTCTATCGCGATCATGGACTACTTTGACAACCGCTATGAACATGTAAAAAACATCACGCCGCTCTATTTTCCTATCTACTGCTCCAAGCTCTACCACACCTTCGAGGATGCTTTGAACCTCTCCAGGGAGAGTGATGCAAGGCTCCTTCCAAGCGAGCCGAAACAGCGCTATTTCAAGGGGAACGTCCTGGTTGCGGTAGATAACAGCGCCAACCAGGAACTGATCAAGATCATTCTAGAGCGTTACGGACTCAACTACCATATCGCCGTTGACGGGCAGGAGGCCGTTACAGAGTTCAAGTCCGGCGCGTTTGACCTGATCCTGATGGATGAACAGATGCCTAAAAAGAGCGGTTCTCAGGCCACTGCAGAGATACGGAAGTTCGAACAGCAACATGGCCTTGTTCCGATCCCGATCGTTGCCTTGACCGCCAATGTGCTTAAAGGTGAAAAAGAGAAGAGCTACCAAAAAGGGTTTGACGAGCTCCTGGGCAAGCCGATCAATCTCAAAGAGATGGAAGAGGTTCTGAGCCATTTCCTGGAAGAAAGCGGCCGTGATGCCGCGGCTGCTTCGGCGGTACATGATGAGCAGAGGCAGGTCGGCGGCGACAATGAAAACATCCGCAGGCTGGCGACGGAGTTAATGCTTGAGGAAGAGCAGGTTCTCCATCTTATGGGTATATACAGTAAAAAAATGGATGAAAGTCTGAAGAATCTAAAAGAGGCCATTGCGGCACGTGACTATAAGACCATTGCCCACGTAGCGCACTCCATCAAAGGTTCAAGCAGCAACTTTAGAATAGAGCGTATCGTCGAGCTGGCTTATGCCATGGAAAAAGCGGCGTACGCCGAAGATAATACGGTCGATTATGAAACGCTCTACGATGATATGGTGAAAACGTACAACGCTATTATGAATCTAGAATAAGAGACGCTTTTGTGCAGACCTCGATGTTATTGTGATCTACGACTCGATGTAGTAACCGATCCCTGAAGCGTTTTTGATGACCGGTACCGGCATCAGTTTGCGCAGACGCCAGACCAGTGTACGGACATTGTTCTCCGTTGCGCCCTCATCTTCCCAGACATAGTTCACGGCCTGCTCAAAACTGACGATCACACCCAGCTGCGCAACCAGCAGGCGGATAAAGGTGTTCTCTTTTTTCGTGAGTTTGAGCATCTTGCCTTGGTAAAAGACCTTGTCGAGATCGATGTCCAGGTGGTACCCGTCGCCGAAAGGGATAATCGGTTTGTCCGATATCTTTTTGGCAAAGAGAAGCTTCTCTAAATGGTCTTTGTCCGATTTAAGGCTGTTGAGGTCCGCATCACGCTTCTTCTCCTCTTCATACTTGTAAAGAGCCATCTGGATCGTGCCGTGCAGCGATTGCGGATCAAAAGGCTTGACGATATAGCCGTAGGGTTCACACTTCTTGGCCGATGCGATGACCTCGTTTTCAAAGTGCGACGTCAGGAAGATAAAGGGGATTGAGTGTTTATCATGGATATAGTGGGCAAGTTCGATCCCATCATCAACGGCTTGCAGAGAGATGTCAAGCAGAATAAGGTCCGGTTCGTATATTTTTATTTTATTACGGGCTTGAATAGCGGTGTCAGCCGTAGATACAACATCATATCCAAGTTTCTCAAGCGACATTTTCAAGTTCAGCGCAGTGACTTCATCATCTTCGACGATCAATATCTTTTGACTCACAATTTGCCTTATATAAGTTTATTTGATGTTATTAAATCTGTTTTGTACAGTTTTAGCACAAGTTATATAAATGTGATATAAAGGTGATTTATTACTATTTATAAAATAAGAGAGTGAGAAGAAAAGGGCATTAATGGGGCACAGAAGCCATTATTACCTGTTAGTGCATGGTATAGCCTATGCCGCGTACCGTCTTGATATAGTCTTTTGTCTTTTCCGGATCGATCTTCTCTTTCAGGCGGTTGATGGCGACATTGACAGTCCGCCCCTGGTACTGCTCACTTTTGCCCCAGACATGTTTTAGAAGGTAGTCACGTTTTAAGACCGTGTTCTTGCTTTCGATAAAGATGTTCAGCAGGTCGAACTCCAGTTTGGTCAGTTCGACCGGCTGATTATCGATAAAGACTTCACGGGAGCGAAGATCAAGCTCGACGTCGCGGAATTTGATCTTGTGGCTGAGTTGTGAGGCCTGTGTACGGCGCAGTACGGCCTGAATGCGGTAAAAAAGCTCCTGCATGTCGAACGGCTTGGTGATGTAATCGTCCGCGCCGCGTAAAAAACCCTCTTCAACATGGTACTTCGTCGCTTTGGCAGAGAGGTAGATAACCGGTATCTGCATCCCCTGGTCACGAAGCATAGCGATGAACTCACTCCCTTCGATGTCGGGGAGGTTCCTGTCCATGATGATCAGGTCGATGTTCTCTTCGGCGATCGCCTGGCGAACATTTTTGGTGCTCAGAAAACCGAGGGTATCGTACCCCTCTTTGCTCAGGCGGTGTTCAAGTACTTCGAGAAGATCTTCTTCGTCTTCGACGATCAATATTTGTGCTGGCATCATCTGTCCCTTAGTTTGATGCTAGAACTTTATACTCTTCATATAACAGGGTGGTTACAGAGCGCTCTTTGTGTGTAACCAAAATGTTACATTTCAGCTATGGCATGTTGTGAAACAGTGTTCAGGCAACCTGCATTCGATTTGCTTCAAGATGACTTACATTATATACAAGAGCTTTGCACGGATGTAACCTTTCTGTTTCACTGCGGTAGTTTTTGCGTAATAGAAGACTTTTATAATACGCCCAATCTAATCAAGGAGCCTTCCAAATGGCAATGAATGAAAAATTCGTATCAACAATCGCATTGAGTAGCCTTACAGCGGCATTATTAACATTCTCAGGATGTGGAAGTTCATCTTCATCTTCTGGCAGCACAGCACCAAGTTGTGACAGTTCGTTCGAAGTTCTACCGTCAACTATCTCAGCTGATATGACACTGGATGCGAACGTTACTTACGGTATGAAGGGCAAAGTCAAAGTTACTGACGGTGCTATTCTGACAATTCTTGCAGGGACAACAGTCGCAGGATGTACGCAATCTTCTTTCATGGTCATCGATGCCGGATCACAGCTGAACGCTGTCGGTACGCAGGCAGAGCCGATCGTCTTTACATCACAGAAAGATGTATTGGGACTCTCAGCGTCTAATGCTGCCGGTGAGTGGGGCGGTCTTGTTCTTGCGGGTAATGCCTATACACACTACGGCGTTGCGCTATACGAAGCGGACGAAACGGTAGCGTTCGGTTGTGACGATGTCACTGTTCCATGTAACAACACACAGTCTACAGGTCATCTTGAATACGTTGTTATCAAGCACAGCGGTTACGAAGTGGAAAAAGACAAAGAGCTGAACGGTCTCTCTCTTGCGGGTGTCGGTTCGGGAACGGTTCTGAACAACATCGCGATCATCGGCGGTCTTGACGACGGTCTGGAGATCTG
>JBFFKK010000024.1:0-36013 GCA_041555445.1 Sulfurimonadaceae bacterium | reverse complement strand
TTTTCTTTTTGAAGGGGGCGGCACAAAAGAGTGTTTCGACCCTGCAGATCTACCGAGGGATCATCCCTTTTATAGGACTGCAGATCCTGGCCTTAGGCCTGGTAATACTCTTTCCGGATCTGGTGTTCGCTTTTTTGTAGGATAAGCCGATTATTGGTATTGCACTTCGATCTCAATGCGTTTGTTGAGCTGGTCGGCGGCGGGATTGTTCTCATCTGCGATCGGCTCACTTTCACCACGCCCCTCTATCGTGATTCTTTCCGCATTGACACCATGGTCTACAAAGAGCGCTTTAACCACGCGTGCGCGTTTGAGAGAGAGCTCCTGGTTATAGCTGCGGCGTCCTGATGTGTCCGTATGCCCGATGATCGTAATGGAACTCTGCTGGGCACGCAGCTCTTTGGCGTAACCGATCAGTACGGTTTTTGACTCTGCATCGAGTTCATAGCCCCTGAAAAGATAGGGGATGAAGAGTGTTACGGAATTGATACGGCCATCATCCGTTCGCTGCACCACTTCACCGCTGGAGGTTTCCGGTTGGGTAAGATTGACATCTTCTTTCGTAATGAAGACAGGCGCTTTGAAAACGGCAGCAGCGGTGTTAAGAGGTTCTTCTGTAACATCTTTTGCAACCGGCGTGTTGTCTTCATTGCCAAAGGAGAAATCGAGCCCGCCGAAGACTAAAAGGTTGTTCTCGTGAAAATCATGCAGGGTTATCATGGTCTCAAACTTGATGGCAAAGCGATCTTTGATATTGAGCTTTAAGCCGGCACCGGAACTGAGCAAAAATGCGTTTGTGTTGACAGAGGGTGCGTCACTGATGGATTGATAACCGACACCCGCTTTGACAAAGGGGGTCAGCAGGGCTGTGTATTCGACATCATAGACACCGTTGAGCATTAGTGTATGTGCATCCACCGTGCTGTCGGAGGTATAGAGCTCTATGCCGGGCGAATAGAAATATGAGAGCTCCGGTTTGATAAAGAAGTTGATGTCGTTATATTGAAGCTGCAGACCATAGGCGTTACTGCTTTTCATGCCTGTTGCCGTACCGTTCTCCAAATGACCGATGATAGGTGACACTTCATAGAGATACATCTGTTCGGCATACAACGTGGCAATCGACGAGAGAAGAAGGAGGGTTTTTCGCATGGGTTCAAGCAACTTTTTTGAAAAAGTATAGCAAAAAGTTGTCGGTTTTCAGGCGTTTTTTTGAGAAGTATTAGAAAAAGCTATAGAGAAATGGGAAATATCGTATTGTCGTTAAGAGGTTCCATGGCGGGAAGAGCTCTTTATCACTCTTTAACGATAATGATGACGCGCCTGTTCTCTTCTCGACCCGCTTCTGTTTCGTTGTCCGCTATCGGGTAGGTCTCACCGAGTGCGTCGACCGTGATACGTGCCGGATCGACATCATTGGCGATAAACTCGCTGCGCACCGCATTGGCTCTTCTGATCGAAAGCGTAGCATTGAATGAACGTGCCCCCTTGTTGTCGGCATTACCGATAATAATAAGCTCTTTTTTACGGTACTCGTTACGGTTGAGTTTCTCCGCATACGCTTTGATAGATGCTTTCGCGTCATCGGTCAAGGTCGCTTTGGCGAACGTGAACTGAACGTGATAGGGCTGGATCGGTTTGGGCGCCTCTTTGGTAACGTAGTTGGTCACATAGACCGTTTTAGGTTCTTCACACGGTTCGCACACTTTTTCCGGCGGCGGTGCGACATATCTGCGGCCGAAGGTGAAATTGATACCGCAGGTGGCCAGAATATTGGAGTAATCTGCCCCCAGCATTACAGAAGCCTCAAACTTAACTGCCCAGCGCTCAGAGAGGTGCAGCTTCAGACCTGCGCCTGTATCCAGAAAAAGTGCATTGGAAGGGGAGTCTGGGACATCGCCAAAGCCTACATAGCCGATACCGCCTTTAAGATAGGGGGTCAAGAGATCTGCATAGGCGATCTCATAGACACCGTTAATCATCAGCATGGTGTAGTCGGTATTGCTTGTATGGCTGTTCTTATAGAGAGGTATCTCTGGCGAATAGACCAAGGCGATCTCAGGTTTTATTGCCGTGTCCAGACCGTTGTATTGGAACTGCATCTGATAGGCCGGGCTCCGGCCGATATTTTCTCCGTAGCCGTTTTCCGAGTTTCCAAAAAGAACGGAAAATTCATTGTTATACGCAACGTTTTGCTGTTGGGCGAAGAGAGAAGATGCGATAAAAAGTATAAAAAAAAGTCTGGTAACCATGGTGAATATTGGCCCTAAATCCTAGTATTTTCCAATTATAACCCAACTTTTCAGAAAATGCAGCTTTATGGGTTTAGGCGCCTTATATTGCGCGTAATGTTGATAACTTTGTTATACTCTTTCATCCATTTTAAGAGCAAAGGGATGTCAATGTTTGACGAAAAAGAGATACTGTATGCACCTTGGCGCAATGATTATGTGACCGGTGATCCTATAGAGGGGTGTGTGTTTTGTCATATCAGCACCCATACGGATGATGACAGGGACCTTCATGTCCTCTACCGTGACGAGCACTGTTTTGCGGTGATGAACCGCTACCCCTACACGCCGGGCCATTTTATGATCATTCCCCATCATCATACCGACAAGCTTGAGGATCTTGATCGTGCCGTGTGGCTGCACATGAGCGACCTGGCACAAAAAGGGGTACGGCTTCTTAAAGAGTGTTTCAATGCGCAGGGCGTCAATATCGGCATGAACCTCGGCAGCGCGGCAGGGGCAGGGATAGCGGACCATATCCATCTGCATCTCGTTCCGAGGTGGCGGGGCGATACAAACTTTATCACCTCGGTAGCAGAGACCCGGGTCTATTCAACCGACTTTGAGAAGGTCTACCAAAAGATACTCTCAGAGATACCAAACTATTTCAAGGATTAATATGAGTGTTTTACTGGAGTTTGCAATGTTCCCGACAAGCGGCGACTGCCGGGACAGCGCCTCGGTCTCAAAATATGTGAGCCGTATCATCGACATGATCGACCGAAGCGGTGCCGCGTATCAGCTCACCCCGATGGGTACCATTGTCGAAACAGAGACGATGCGCGAGGCGCTGGACATTGTCGAGAAGGCGTATGAGGCGTTGGAGGGTGACTGCGAACGTGTCTACTCCTCGTTGAAGTTCGACATCCGCAAAGGAAAATCAAACCGTCTCAAGACAAAGATCGCTTCGGTCGAGCGCGAGATAGGACGTGAAGTCCAAAAGTAGCACGCTTACTGCTCTTCGTCACCCTTCTTCTTTTTACTTCTAAGTACGAAGTAGAAGAGACCAAAGAGCACGATAATAAGGATCATGTTGATCGAGGCTGAGAAAAAGTCGATAGGCGGCATGTTACATTCCTGTTTTTCCGTATTGTACCGTTTTTTTTCCGATAAATTTTGAAGCTGCGTTATGCGGAGTTACCGTGAAAATAAGTGAAGTTTTTGTGTCTGTTTTGATTGCTTTAAAGATGAAAGTGCGAAGAAATTGGTTGCGGAAACAGGATTTGAACCTGTGACCTTCGGGTTATGAGCCCGACGAGCTACCGAACTGCTCTATTCCGCGACATTTGAGTGTGTAAGTAATAAGTGCTATGTTTGCTTTAAAAAATAATCAGACTATGATGAGATTTAGAAGTAAAAATTTGTATTGGTTGCGGAAACAGGATTTGAACCTGTGACCTTCGGGTTATGAGCCCGACGAGCTACCGAGCTGCTCTATTCCGCGACATTTAAGTGGATGGGGTAGAGGGATTCGAACCCCCGAATATCGGTACCAAAAACCGAGGCCTTACCGCTTGGCGATACCCCATTACAACTCTGAAACATGATGTTTAAGAGGCGGAATTATAGGACAAAATGAGCGATTTGTCAAGATGTTGTTACCTAAAGATCCAAATTCCTGCCTGATCGTCCGATTGATAAGACTTTATGACGAAATTGACTATAATCGCTGGTAATAAATAAACAGTATCGAGAGATTTTACATGACACCTATTCAACGTGTATTGGACGCTATAGAAGAGATCAAAAAAGGGCATATGATCATCATGTGTGATGATGAGGACAGAGAGAACGAGGGGGACCTTGTCTATGCCTCTGTCTTCTCGACGCCTGAGCACGTCAACTTCATGGCCAAAGAGGCGCGCGGTCTTATCTGCGTGACGCTTGACAACGATGCCGCACAGCGACTGGACCTGAACCCGATGGTCAGCTCCAACAACTCTATGTATGAAACGGCGTTTACCGTCTCTGTCGATGCAGTGGATGCACTGACCGGTATCTCGGCAGCAGAACGTGACATGACGATCAAGATTCTGGCCAACCCGATCAGCAAGGCGAGCGAACTGGCACGTCCGGGCCATATCTTTCCCCTGATCGCCAAAGAGGGTGGAACATTGGTACGAACAGGCCATACGGAAGGGTCTGTCGATATCTGCCGTCTGGCAGGGCTGAGCGGCTGCGGCGTCATCTGCGAGATCATCAAAGATAACGGGGAGATGGCACGTCGCGACGATCTTGACATCTTTGCCGAAAAACATAATCTGAAAACGGTGTTCATCTCCGATATTGTCGAGTACCGCCTGGCGAATGAGATCCTTGTCAAGGCCGTGAGCGAAGAAGAGATCGAGTTTTTCGGTATGCAGGCACAAAAACGCACCTTTGTCGACCATGAGGGTCTTGAACATACGGCGATCGCGTTCCATCATGTCGGTGAGACGGCAAACGTCAAGGTCCACAATGTCATCTCGGACATGGATCTTCTGCTCGATCAGGGGCGTTACAAGATGTTGGTCGACTCCATCGACTACCTCAAGCAAAACGGCGGTGTACTCGTCTTTATCAACAATCCGGACGAACACCACAGCACGATGAAAGAGTTTGGTGTCGGTGCACAGATCTTAAAGCTTTACGGCATTGAGCATATGCGCCTGTTGAGCTCGTCAACGCTGCCGGATTTTGTCGGGTTAAGCGGTTTCGGACTCGACGTCATCGAGACGATCAACCCGACGCAAGAGTAAGATTTGACAGCGGCGCAGCGCCAGGAACTGGGCAGGAAGATCAAGTCGGATCTGGCGTCCCTGGAAAAAGAGCTCAACGCGCTGGAGCCCCAACTCAAACCGATCACACCGGACTGCTCGCTGGGCGACCTGCTGCGATCGGAGATGATGCATGACCAAGAGGTACAGCACCGCGCGTTCACCGAGGCAAAAAAGCGATATAATAGTCTACACTATGCACTAAGCCATCTGGACGATGATGATTTCGGCCTCTGTATAGAGTGTGATGGGCCGATCGCCTTTGAACGGCTGATGGTGCTGCCCGAATCAAAACTGTGTATCAGATGTGCGAAGGAGAACCGTTTATGATCCAAAAAATAAAAAGTCTCTTCTCGCCGGCTGCAGAGGCGGCTCCGGCCATTACGACCGATCTCCATTCGCACCTTATTCCCGGTATCGATGACGGTGCAAAAAGCATGGAAGAGTCCATCGAGATGATCGACTCTTTTGTGGCGCAGGGGTATACCAAACTGATCACGACCCCGCACATCATGAGCCACCGTTATCCCAACACCAGAGCTGTTCTTGAAGCAGGTGCAGAGGCGCTCAGAAAAGAGCTGCACGCGCGCAACATAGTAATCGAGATCGAGGTCGCGTCGGAGTACTATCTGGACGAGACCGTGATGGCGCTGGTGGAAGAACGTGACATCATGACCTTCGGCGACAACTACATGCTCTTTGAGATGTCCTATGTCCATCCGCTGCACCACCTCGAAGAGATGGTCTTTGAGATCAAGGTCGCAGGCTACAAACCTGTTCTGGCCCACCCTGAACGCTACGTCTATATGCATGACGATTTCAGCAAATACGAACGCCTGAAAGAGAAGGGACTCCTTTTTCAGGTCAACATCCCTTCCTTCGGCGGCTACTACTCCAAACCGATCCAGAAAGTGGCCAAAAAGATCGCCGAGGCCGGGATGATCGATTTTTTAGGCTCCGATGCGCATAAGATACGGCACCTCCATGCACTCGAGCAGGTCAAAGCGCAGAAAGCGTATGCAAAGATCTTCGAAAACAACACCCTGTTAAACAACACCCTTTAAGGCATTACATGTACCTACGTCAACTTCTCTTTACAACAACACTGTTTGCTGCGACACTGTTCGCAGCACCGTCCGACGGCCAAAAACCGACGCTTGATGCGAAGATCGCATCGCTTGTCGTACTCGGTTTTCACGGTACAGAAGTAACGGCTGAGAGTGGCATCGTCAAAGCGGTTGAAAAAGGGCTCGGCGGGGTAATCTTGTTTGATCAGGACCCGATGAACAAGATGAAGCGCAAAAACATCGTCGATGCCAAACAGCTGACAAAGCTCAACCGTGATCTTCAGGGCGCGGCAAGCGACAAACTGTTGATCTGCGTGGACGAAGAGGGGGGCAAGGTGGCCAGGCTGAAGGCCAGAGACGGTTTTGCGACCTTTCCGTCCGCTGAAGATGTGGCCAAAGGCGACACGGCTGCAGCCGGTGCGTATTATGGTGCGATGGCAGCGATGCTGGCGCAAAACGGCATCAACACCAACTTCGCGCCGAGCGTCGATCTGCTGTTTGACTACAACCCCATCATCGCCGGCAAAAAACGGGCGTACTCCTCCGATCCGGCCGTGGTCAGCAAGTACGCTTCCATCTTTGTCCAAGAACACCGAAAGAACCATGTGGTGACCGTGATCAAACACTTTCCCGGGCACGGCTCTTCCAAAGCCGATTCGCACAAGGGCTTTACCGATGTCACCCATACATGGACAGCCAAAGAGCTTGAACCGTTCCAGAACATGATCGAAACACAAAACGTCGACATGATCATGACGGCACACATCTTCAACAAAAACCTCGATGATCAATACCCGGCGACACTCTCATACAAGGTCAATACCGAACTGCTGCGCAACCGGATGCATTATGCGGGCGTTATCATCACCGATGACCTTCAGATGGCAGCCATTCATAAACACTACACTCTTAAAGAGACGGTTACCCTCGCACTCAATTCAGGTGTCGACATCCTGCTTTTTGCCAACCAGCTTGCAACGCCGCTGAGTCTTGATGAGATCGTGGATGTTGTCAAAGCGCAGGTCAAAGCCGGCAAGATCGATGAGGCGCGCATCGATGAGTCGTATGCGCGGGTGCAGAAGCTGAAAAAGAGACTTTAGCTTCGGCGATCAACAGCGCGCTAAGGTCTCGTTGACAAGCGTTAAAATTGAAGTCCCAAGACCTTTTCAATACCCTCTTTCTCCACCAGACGGTCAAGTTTGACCGCCACGTTCTCTCTGGCGACGGCATACCCCTGGGTGGATTGACCGGTAATGTTCAGCTTGTTGCTGCCGACCGTCGTACCGGTATGGTCCTGTGTCGTAAGGGTGATCGCCGTCCTTGCCAGATCAAACCCCATGCTGTGCACTGTCTCTACGTTTGCCACGATATTAATACGCAGATGATAGGCATCTTTTCGCTCCAGGATTAAGAGCTGTCTTGCACTTAAACCCGCCTTGAGAGGAGCGATCAGGTTGGCCGCACCACGCTCTGCACTGAATCCGAAAGTGATCTTGGCACGCAGATCATCATACCCGTTTTTGTAACGACTTGCTGCTTTAAGATACGGCCCGGAATCGAAAGCGCTGTTGAGAACGTTCATGACATTCAGTGTCTGTTCGATAGCGGCAAAATCCCGGTTCGCAGCGCTATAAAAACGCAACTGTTCCACCACATTTCTTGTCTTGAGGGTGTTTTCCTGGCTCTTCAGCAGGGTGATCTTTTCGTCGAGCTCTTTTTTGAGACTCTCAAAAAGCTGTGCCTTGTCACTTCTGATCAAAACGAGGTGGCGTCTGAACCCCTGCTCTGTGGATTCGACGACACTGTAGTTGCTGATACGGATCGCTTTGACACTGGTCTCTACCGTGTTGTCGACATCTTGCTGATAACTGTCTACCGCACCGCTTCGGACCGTTGTCCGACTTTTGTACTCCGACGCTACCGTAATGCTGAGCGTGGAGACCATCATGTCAAGGGCATTGGCGACCGCCTCTTTCTTGTCAACGCCTTCGGCAACCTCGTAGAGAAATTGCGCATTGCTTTGCGGCGGATTGGTATACCAGGCAGGCAGGGGTTTGGGTGCAACGGCCATGGACTTCTTTTCGGCACCGCAGCCGCTGAACAGGAGGATGGCGGCCGTCAGGATCAAAACGCTTTTGATCATACGGTGCTACTTCGCGATCTGTTCAAGCGCGACCTTCTTTTTGTCAATCAGGCGCTGAATGCGGTTGACCGCACGGTTGATCTCTTCGACCGGCTGAACGGTCAGGTCGTCTGCCGCTTTATAGTAGTGCTGAGCCTCCGCAAAATTGCCGCGGACCTCATAGATGACACCGATGTTGTAGAGCGGTACATAGCTTTGTGAGGCTGTTGATTCCAGCAGCCGGCGCAGCAGTTTCTCCGCCTTGTCGTAGCGGGCCTGCTCGATATAGAGCAGGGCATTCTCAAGGAGCTCTTCCTGGTGATCACTGTAGGCCATGTCCGGATCTTCAAGCAGCGTGACCGTGATACGGCGATAGTGCGGTGTCAGCTTGTAGGCAAAGTCATTTGCGATGACATTGGCAAGGTACTGTGCACCGGCTTGTTCGGAGGGAAGTGCACCGCTGCTGCTGTCGGCACAGCGGCGCCACTGCTTTTGGCGGCTGACGCTGTCGGCGTAGATAATACCGGCGGTGGAGACATTGACCATACGGATCTGGGCCGAGAGGCCGATGGTGCGTTTTGTACAGGTGACCCTAACGTCCCAGCACACCTTCTCCTCGCCTTTGCCTCTACACTTTTTGCGTGTAACGTAGTAGTTGCTATTGGTGACAGTAGGCGCGTTGACCGACCCGGAAATGATCGCTTTCGCACCCAGAAGGTTGCCCACTTCGACGGCGGTAGACTCATCCATGAGGCCGCTGTTCTGGATCTTCTGTTCGGCTATGATCTTGTTCAGATCGGTCCGGTTGACCACCGTGAAGTAGGGCTTTGCGTCCACGCGCTGGTTGGCGATCGCTACCTCGATCCTGTCGGCGAGATTGACACCATCTCTATGAAAGGGGGTGACCGCTATGGTTTTGGTATTTGCCGCGCCGCTGACCTCTGCCGGCTCCAGCGCTTTGACGGTCACTTTTTGTGCACAGCCGCCGAGCAGAAGAGCGATACTGAAAGGAAGTAAAAGGGGTAGAAGTCTCATACATAAACGCCTAAAAATAAGATAGATGTAACATAGCATATCTGAACTAAAAAAGATGAACATCCGTCTGGGGTAAGAGAACGCGGGAGGGGTCGTGTTTAGAGAGGAAAACCGCATGAAACGGTCTGCACTCTATCCTGTAAAACGTTGACTGCGACGAGGTGTAAGCGAACAGAAACTCAGGTACTCTTTTCGACCTTTCGGCGCCATTTGAAGAGGATGACCGATGTCAAAAAGATCAAAGCAGCCATCAGCGAAACGGCACTGAGTGTTCCGGCCGTTCCCTGCGAAAACGGAAGACCGCTGGTGTTCATACCGAAAAAACCGACGACGAGGTTAAGCGGAAGAAAGATGGCCGAGATGATGGTCAGAAGGTAGATCATGCGGTTCATCTTCTCATTGGTGCGGGTGTTGTAGAAACTGTAGAGGTAGTCAAGCTTGGCGAGCTGCAGCGTAGCGGCGCGCATCGTACGGTCCATATGTTCATGCAGGTCCTCGTAGTGGTTTTCGGGGAATCCTTCTTCAGATTTATAGTGCTTGATGAGCGCCTGCAGGGTAGCGGTCGCACGCAGTAATATCCGTTCTACGCGGGTGATGTCACGCTTAAGATCAAGCCAGTTCGTCATAAAATCGTCGGCACTTCTGTCTTCGTACAGAAGCTCTTCCATCGCTTCAACCGTGTTCTGGTAGTCCGTAAATGACCTGAGCATCTGATCGACCACGGTGTTCATCAGGTTGTAAGGGGTGCTGAAACGGTCATCCAGGCGTTGAAAGACCTTTTGCTCTTTGTCGTAGAGATAGGCATCATGGCGTGTGAAGACAAAACCGATCGAGAGCGCATCGAGTTTTTTAGCGATAAGAGGAAAGCGCATGATCAGCATGTTGTACTCTTCATTGACATCAAAGATCGACGGATGGATCGGATTGTTCAGGTCCTCAAGGTGAAGCGGGTCTATAAACTCTTTGATGTTTTCCATCTTGGACAATTCTCTCAGTTTGTTTTTATTCACTATTGTAACGAAAAAGAGTACAATCTGTTTTAGAAATAGGAGGGCGAATGGAGCCACACTTTACCGGTAACACAGTATCTGCTTTGATCACGTTGTCTGCTTTGACAGATGGTGGCAGGATATAATGAGCGACATACCTATCTGGCTTGGAATCGCTTTTTGTGTCTCGCAATCGGCTATGTTCTCCGGTTTGAACCTCGCTTTTTTCAGCATCAGCAAGATGCGTCTGCAGATCGAGATGTCGCACGGTAACCACGCCGCCGAAAAGGTCCTCGCCATGCGTGAGGATTCCAACTTCCTTCTGACGACGATTCTCTGGGGCAATGTCGGGATCAATGTTCTGCTGACACTCCTCTCAAATTCCGTACTGGCCGGATCGATAGCCTTTCTTTTCTCGACATTTGTGATCACACTTTTTGGCGAGATCGTGCCGCAGGCATACTTCTCCCGGCATGCGCTGCGCATGGCCTCTGCACTCTCACCGCTGTTGCGCTTTTATCAGCTGTTGCTGTGGCCGCTGGCCAAACCGTCGGCAAAGGTACTGGATATGTGGCTGGGTAAAGAGGCGGTGCAGTTTTTCAGAGAAAATGAGATCGAAGAGATGCTCCGAATGCATATCAACGAGAGCAACTCCGAGATCACCCGCGTCGAAGGCAAAGGGGCACTGAACTTTCTTGCCATCGATGATCTTAAGGTGAGCGAGGAGGGTGAACGTATCGATCCGCTGAGCATTATCCCGATGCAGTTCGAGGGAAAGCATCCTGTTTTTCCGGAGATCACGTCATCGGTGGATGACCGCTTCATACGCCGGGTCCACCGCTCGAAGAAGTCGTGGGTCATCCTTACCGACATGCGCGACAATCCGAGACTGGTCATCGATGCAGACGGTTTTATCAATGCGGCGCTTTTTGAATTTGAGACTTTTGATCCGATGGAACACTGTCACCGGCCGATGATCATCTCGAACATGGAGTCCAAACTCGGCGATACCTTGCCGGGACTTCAGGTCGACGCGGAGCACACGGAAGATGATGTCATTGACGAAGATATTATTCTGATCTGGGGTGAAGACCGCCGGATCATTACCGGAGCGGATATCCTGGGACGGCTTTTACGCGGGATCGTCTCGAAATAGAGCGCATGTCGGGTGTGCGATCACATGAGCGGCGTGTCGTTCTTGCGGTGCCATAACAATATGCCTTCCCAGATCTCCTCGGCACTCTCGGCGTACCAGAACAGTTCCGTATCCTCATGGTCGATAACACCCTCATCCAGCAGGAAGTCAAAATCGATCACTTTTTCCCAGTACTCCTCTCCGACCAGGATAATAGGAAACGGGGGCATCTTGCGTGTCTGTACCAGCGTCAACGCTTCGAGGATCTCATCAAGGGTCCCATAACCGCCGGGGAAGGCGACGAGCGCCTTTGCCCTTCGCATGAAATGGAGCTTGCGCATACTGAAGTAGTGAAACTGGAAGCAGAGCTCCGGCGAGATATAGGGGTTAGGGTACTGTTCTCTCGGCAGACTGATGTTGAGTCCGATGGATTTGGCATCGACATCATAAGCGCCTCGGTTCGCGGCCTCCATCACACCCGGACCGCCGCCTGTCATAAGCGTGATGCGGCAGTCTGACGGACCCGCTCCCGACATACCGACGATGCGGCCGAACTCGCGTCCTATCTCATAATAGTGGCTCTTTTTTAAAACCTTTCTTGCAATGTGGACCTTGTGCTGGAGCAATTCGTTTTGCGGGTCGTCTTCGAGCGCTCCCTGGGCTTCGATAAGGTTCCGCTGAGCTTCTGCCTTCTCGACGATCCGCGTTCCGCCGAAGACGGCTATGGTGTGTTCGATACCGTATTGCTGAAGCAGAAGTTCGGTCTTAAGGTAGTCGGTTTGCAGCCGGATACCCCGGACGGCATCTTCATTCAGGAAATCAAGGTCTTCATCGGCACGGCGGTAGTTCGGGCTTTCGAGCAGGGCTTTTATACGCTTGGGTATATCGGGGTCTATCGTGGAGGTCTTGGGGCGTTCGGACGGAAGCTGCTCCTGACGTCTGTCTATCTCCGGCGGTGTAGGTATGCCCTGTCCGGCATGAAGACCATGTCGGTTTTTACGGTTTTTTCGCATCGTTTCTAATCCTTTAGAGGGTGATCGCTACGCCGCGTTCCATAATATGGGCGTCATATCCGAGCTCATCTTTGAGCGCCTTGGCCAGTATCGTCATCTTTTCAATCTCGCCATGGATCAGGCATAAGCTTTTAAGGCCTTTGACAGGACGGATCCACTCGATAAGCCCCTTCTGGTCTGCATGGGCGGAAAAACCGTTGATCGTATAGACCTGGGTCCTGTTAATGATCTCTTCACCGTAGACCCTGACATATCGCTCGCCGTCGACGATACGCCGTCCCAATGTACCCGGAACCTGATATCCTACGAAGATCAGCGCATTTTTGGGGTTCCACAGACGATGTTTCAGATGGTGCATGATCCGGCCGCCGGTACACATCCCGCTGCCGGCAATGATGATGGCACGCTCTTTGACCTCGTTGATCGCCAGGGACTGGTCTCTTGCGGAGGTCGGTTCAAGCCACCGGAATGAGAAAGGGCTGCTGCCGCCAATAGCCTGCCATTCGAGCTCTTCGTTAAGCTGGATCGGATATTTGTTGTAGAGCTCTGTCGCCTTGATCGCCAGCGGGCTGTCAAGAAAGATGCGGCACTTCGGAAGCTCGCGGTCTTCAAACATCTCTCTCAGCAGCCACAGGATCTCCTGCGTACGCTCGAGTGCAAAGGAGGGGATCAGCACATTGCCATCGTTTTCAAGGGTCTTGATGACGGCCTGTTTGAACTCCTCAATACTCTCTTTGAGAGGCTTGTGGTTATGGTCCCCGTAGGTGGATTCGATAAAAAGGACATCCGTGTGGTCGAGCTTGTCCCTGTCATCGATGATCAGCCGGTCAGGACTGCCGATATCGCCTGAAAAGACGATGCGTTTCTGGTCGTTTCCTTCATAATAATCGATCATCACGAAGGCACTGCCCAAAATGTGGCCGGCATTCCCCAAAGAGACTCGGATATGCTGACGCAGTTTGCGCTCTTTGAAATAGGCCAGCGTGTGCCATTTCTTTTCGAACACCAGGCGCACATGGTCCTCCGTATAGAGCGGTTCGGCCACACTCGCTTCTTCCCCACGGCGGAGGGCTTTGCGCTTCAGGGTCCGGTACTCCTCCTCCAGGATCTTGGCACTGTCAAGCAGCATGATCTTGGCAATATCACGTGTCGGTTCGGTTGCAATGATCTCGCCGTGGAAGCCCTCTTTGACAAGTTTTGCGACCCTTCCGATATGGTCAAGGTGGGCATGGGTCAAGATGAGGTAGTGGATCTTTGAAGGCTCGAACTCGAAAGGTTTGTAATTGTTTTCGCTTCCGCCGTCGCCCTGGAACATGCCGCAGTCGATCAAGATATTGATGGAACCGATCTTGAGAAGGTGACATGACCCTGTAACGGTTTGTGCTGCGCCGTATGATGTTACTGATACCATTGTTTCTCCTTTATGGTGTTGTGTCCTCTGGAAGCTGTTTGACATAGAGATCGAGTTGCGGGAACGGGATCTTGATACCGTGTTTGTAGAGGGCATTGTAGATCAGGATCATAAAGTCGGATCGCAGCGAGTTCGGTCGCAGCTTGCTCGACCAGTCCACCCACACCAGCAGCTCGAAATCGACGCTGCTGCTGCTCATGGAGACCATCCATATCTCGGGTTGTTTCTCCTTGTCATCTTTGATATAGGAGAGGGTACTGTCGTCGAGTTCGTTGAGCACCGCGTTTCTGACATCCTCGACATCGGTACCGTAGGCAACGCCGAAGGGGATATGGAGTCTTCGGGTCTTGTCCTCGAGTGTCCAGTTGATGACATTGTTTTGTATAAACGACGAGTTCGGGACCACGACATCGATGTTGTCGAAGGTCTTGACGGTTGTCGAACGGATGCGCATGTCGGTGACCCGTCCGCGCAGTACATCCGAGATCTCGATCGTGTCACCGATGCGTATCGTACGTTCGAACATGAGTATGACCCCGGCGATAAAGTTCGAGACGACGGTCTGAAGCCCGAAACCGATACCGATCGACAATGCCCCTGCGATCAGGGAGATGGAGGTCATGTCGATGCCGATACTGCCGATGGCGTTCATGACGGCAATGACCATGATCAGGTAATAACCGATATTGGAAGCCAAGCGGACCGACATCTGACTCATATCGGGCCACCTTCGGGCCATGCGGGCTATCCAGCGTTTATAGAACATGCCCAGAATAAACCCGAGAATGACCAGAAAAAGTGCCTTGAAGAGACTGACGACGCTGATCGGCTGTTCGTTAAAGATGAACAGCGGCGATGTCAGATAGCTCCCGACTGTCGCCAGCAGTTTTTTGGTCTCCTGCAGCGAGGCACCGAACAGGAGTTTGGTCGTTCCGAGCTCTTGTTTGGCGATCTCTTTAAGTACCGCGATCTGCATCAGGTAGAGAGGACGTTTCTCCTTGAGCCTGTCGGAGGCGAGTGTCTCGATCTTGTCAAGGAGAACAAAAAAATCCTTGTTGTGCTTTTGGTGCAGCAGACAGAGCGATTGTTGAATCTGAAGCGAGAGCTTTTGCGCTGTTGTATTTTGGCGCTGTCTATCTGAGACCTCTATCTTTTGATGGATCTGGGTGAGCCTGTCGCTCTCTTCAATGATCGCATTCTCGCGCTCAAGCTGCAGCGCAATACGCTCGTGCTCCAACTGTTCGAGTCTCTTTTCTGTCTGGGCAAGCTCTTTATCCATCGAAGCCGCACTGTTGCAGTTCAGTGCGGGGAGGTCGGTTGTAAGCAGCTGCCTGACCTCTGTCTCATGCGCGTTTAAAAGGGCGTTTTTTGTTTCAATGTTCTTTTGCTGCAGTTTGTAGTAGGCGAATTGGAGCTGATAGGTGAGAAGGCGGGGTTTTTCGTCTTCGGTAATGCGTTCGATGTTCTGTTTTATAAAGGTCAGCTTGGACTGTATCTCCTGAAGGACCTGCGCATTGAGCTGCCCCTTTAGCCGCAGATGGGCAACGGCATTGACAAGCGCATAGAGATGTTCGGGTGTGATGTCGCCTTTGGCCAACGCCTGCAGATCGTATTTCTCGATCTGGACCACCTGCGAAGCGGCAGCGCGTACCCGTGCGAGTTGCAACTTCTCTTCCGCTGTGACGCTCTTGGGACGGAGGCCGCTTTTGTCGGCACGGATTATCTGTTTCTCTATCGCCTGGTAATAGGATGCATTATTGTCGGTATAAAGCTTTGTATCGACATCGGCGGACCATACCGCAGCCATAAGCAACAACAGTGATAAAAACAGTTTCATCTGACTCTCCCGATATAGGCGTGTCATGCATGCATAGTAGGCAGCATCCACAATGACGCACAGCTATATTATCTGTATAATATAGCATACTAAAGGCTAACCATGGTGCTGAGGTCCGGGCAACGGCCCTTACAAACGGACGGTAGTTAAAAGATCGACAGCCCGGTCTTGGTGGTGAAAAGCTCCAGTGCCATGGTCCCGACGAGGGAGTTGCCCTGTGCGTTCAGTCCCGGCGACCAGACTGCGATGCCCATCAGTTTCGGGATCACTGCTACGATACCCCCGCCGACACCGCTTTTTCCGGGCAGGCCGACGTGAAAAGCAAAATCTCCCGAGGCGTCATAATGGCCGCAGGTGAGCATCACGGCGTTGATGCGTTTGGCCTGCTGGGGCGTAATATAGACCGTACCGGTTATCGGGTCTTCGCCGTGATTGGCCAGATAGAGCATCGCGCGCGAAAGCATCTTCGTATTCATCTCGACGGCACAGTGTTTGAAATAGGTCTCTACGACCTGTTCAACATCATTGTCGAGGTTGCCGAAACTTTTCATAAGATTGGCCAAAGCCAAGTTCCTGAAACCGTGCTCCATCTCGGAGTCCGCTACCCTTTTACTATAGCATATGGAAGGCTCATCCGCGATGGCGCGGATAAAAGCGATGACTTCATCCAGGGTGTCGAAGTCGTCACCGTAGTGGCTTATGAGGGCATCCGTGACATTGATGGCGCCCGCATTGATGAAGGGGTTTCTCGGTACACCGTGTTCGTATTCAAGCTGTACAAGCGAGTTGAAGGGGTTACCCGAAGGCTCCCGTCCGATACGTTTGTACATGTTGGTGCTGTAGAACTTCAATGCCTGCGTAAAGGTAAAGACCTTTGAAATACTCTGTATGGAAAAGAGCGTCTCGGCGTCACCGACACTGTACTGCGTGCCGTCGAAGAGGGTCAAGGACATTCCGAACTGCTCGGGGTCGACCTCCGCCAGTGCAGGAATGTAATCTGCCACTTTGCCCTTTGTGAGAAAAGGGCGTATCTCGTCAGCGATGTCGTTAAGAATCGATTGATAGTCCATCAAGATACCTCTCTTTAAATAAAAAACTATACCGTAAAACGGTTATCAGCTTTTCACTGTGCGTCTATATACATCGTCTTAAGCAGTTCCAGCATTTTGGCGACCGCTTCCGATGAGGCCGTTTCAGATGTCGTGTGATACCCGGTTGTCGGGATCTGCAAGGTGGTCCCTTTTATCGTCCCCTCACTGGCAGCCGTAAGCCTGCCCATCTCGGTGCTGCCGAGTGAGTTCTTTTTCAGCCCTTCCGCTACTCGCCGTTTATTCTCTTTCTCAAGATAGCTGTCTTTGAAACTGTAGTTGGTCTTCAACGTACGGCAGAGCTTTTCGATGCTTTTGGTAAAGGCGGCGTCAAACCGGGCATTGGCGTCACGATGGCGCAGCACGATGTGCTGTTGATCGGCGAGTTCCCGGGTTTGATAAGGGCTGGTGTCAAGTACCAGCAGGCTGTTGGTCTCTTTGTCAAAACGGCGGAACCATTCAAGCAGGAAACGCCAGCTTTTGCCCGCTTCCTCCTGTGCCGTGAAAAAGGCTGTCCCCGTGTAGCCCAATCGATAGAGGTAGACAATAACGGCCGCACTGAGGACATTGTCCAGCTGTGCCGAGAGCAGCCCCTCTTTGTAGGTAAGCGTATCGACAAACGCTACCGGCGTTCCCGGCAGAAGATGTTCGAGCCCTTTGACTTCAAAAACAAGGTTTTTGCGACGCTCACAGATATAGGCGTTATCGATGGTGCCCAAGCCAAGGTAGCTGCCGGACCATGGCTCATACGCCTGTACCGGCTGCTCTTCGAAGCGTTCGACGATCGCCATGTAGGTCTGTTCGGAAAAAGAGTCGCCGGTCAGGTCGGCACGGTTTTCCGTCATAAAGGCTGCATATTGAAACTCATTGGGTCCGGTACAGATCAGGCCGTGGCGGTCGATATGTGCTGAAAGCATACCGCGTTCAGGATCGCTTCCTTCGGCGACAAGCAGCCCTTCATACAGTGTCGTTTTGATGCCGATCTCATCCAGCTCGCGCTTGAGCGAAAGGAAAAAAGGGTGTTCCGCCCCAACAACGGACGGTCTGCGTACAAGGTGCTTGAGAAGATCAAGAAACCCGGGAAACGACGACAGTGTGTTACTCATTAGTTACCTCGTTGGTTCATCTACAATCGTCAATATACACCTTTTCATTTGAATATTGAGGTAAAAAACAGGCACAATCGATATTTCTATAGACATTTCGGTATGCGGATAAAAATCCGTTTTGCAGTTCATGGCAGGTTTCGGATGCAAAAAGGTAAAAAGGGTGTAAAGTTTCGTCAGAATTTACAAGGAATCGTGCAAAAAAACCTTGCTAAGTAGCTTTTTGGGTTGGTGCAAGTACTGTTTTATGAAGGAGTTTGCATGCGTACACCACTGCCGGAATTGATCGAGATGTTTGAGAACAGCGTTCTCAACTATGAAAAGAGTATGGACGGCATCGTCCACCCTTATGACATTTCAGAACTGCTGCTGGAGATCCGTGAGTATGATGAGGTGCTCTATCTTGAAACACTGGCCCGACTTCCCGAAGAGCTCAAAGCGCAGGTTCTGATCGAACTGCCAAAACAGTGTCACGAAGAGGTACTAGAACACTTCTCTTCCAACGAACTTGCGGAGATGACCAATACCCTCGATACGGATGATGCGGCAGAACTGATCCGGAACTTTGAAGAGGTTGACGTGGGGATGGCCGAAGAGGTCCTTCAGAACCTTCCCCAGGAGGACCGTCAGACGCTTGAAGAGCTCATCGCCTACGGTGATGACGAGGCCGGTGCCTATATGCAGACGGAACTCTTCAGAGCCTACCTGGACGAGCAGGTCGGCGATTCGATTCGCCGTCTGAAAGCGCTGAAAAAGGCGAAAGAGCTTGACAATGTCTACCAGGTCTATGTCACGACAAGAGAAGATGACTTTATCGGTTCAATTGCGCTCGAAGATCTGATCTTGCTTGGGCCCACTGTGCATTACGAAGCCTTGGTGAAAGAGGGTGTGAATACGACCAGTGTCAATGCCACTGAGGATATCCACAATGTCGTCGAGATTGCCTCGAATTACGACATGAACGTTATCCCTGTTGTTGACGACGAACAGAAACTGCTCGGGCGTATCACCTCCGACGACATCTACGATATCATCGAAGAACGTGCAACCGGTCAACTCTACCATCTGGCCGGGGTCAGTGAAGCGGGCGAACAAAAAGAGAGTCTGCTGCAGATCGGAAAGCACCGGGCGTTCTGGCTGGGCATCAACCTGATGACGGCGATCGCGGCTTCCGTGGTGATCGGTATGTTCGATGCGACCTTGCAATCGCTCGTGGCACTTGCGATTTTGATGCCGATCGTCGCTTCGATGGGCGGCAATGCCGGTACGCAGACGCTGACGGTAACGGTCCGCCAAATGGCGCTCGGTGATATCAGCGGCGGCGACGCAAAAGAGACGATCATGAAAGAGGTCTATCTGGCGTTGATGAACGGTATGCTCTTTGCTCTGGTGATCGGTGTTATCGCAGGCTTGTGGTTTTCACTGCCGCTTTTAGGGGTCGTCATTGCGATCTCGATGGTCATCAACCTCTTCTCCGCCGGTTTTTTCGGCGCCGTCATCCCGCTGCTGCTCAAACGGGCCGACATCGATCCGGCAATCGGTTCGTCGGTGCTTCTGACAACCGTAACGGACATTGTCGGCTTTTTCAGTTTTCTCGGACTGGCGAGTGTTATCCTGCTTTGAGCAATGCGTGGGGAGAAGAGGTGCTCAGAGTGCAGAAACACTCTGAAAGATCGGGTCTTTGTACCCGTCCAATGGTTACGATTGGGCGAGCTGTTTGTGCAGTGAGTTCAAATCGCCAAGCACGTTGATGCTGACGATCTTGTTGCCCCTGAACTGAAAAAACGACGCACCTGAATAGCAGATGCGGTTGCCTGTCGGCGCATAATTGAAGATCGGTCCCTTATGGGTACCGGTATAGGTGACGTAGACAGCACCAAGGTCGTTCTCCTGCACCGTGATTTCGACGGCGTGGTATAGATTTGGAAAAGCGGTCATAAGCATGTTGGCGTACTCTTTAAAGCCTTCGATACCGTTAGCCGTGATGTCAAGTGATCCGCGGAAGCGGACATCGGGATCAAGCAGCGTGTCTGCTTTGCTGAAATCCTGACTGTTCCACATCTCATAGTATTCGCGGATCAATTCTTTGTTGTTCATTGTCGTCCTTAGTCAGTGTAATGGTGTTTATGCGAGAATTTTTCGACGGACATGTAGGTGTCATCCTGCCACTCATCGTAATCGTCATATTCGTCATAATCATCATAATCTACTGAGAAGATCTTGTCGTAACCCCGTTTAAGGAGCTCGTCATCCATCATCTCACTGTCAAACCCTTTGCTTTCGCAAAGTGTCATAATGTCGGCAATATCAGCCGCATCAACGCCACTACGTTCCATTTCCAATACAAGATCAGATACTTTCATCATGTCCTCGATAAAGATAAAAATACGTGTGTTCTATTAAGAAACATAGGTTTGATAAAAGGTACCAAACACAGCCGAGAAAAAACCGGGGGCCACCAGAAGCAACCCCTATGCCCCATAGGCTTCCTCTCTTACAAAAGTCTGCCATCAATATGAGTAGAAAATTATACTCCTTTTTTGGATAAATTGTGGCTATAAAATAGGGTGAACCGAAGGTAAGCCGCAAAGCCATACTTTAGGGGTCTGCTGCAGAAGAGATCATCAAAGTGGCAGAAAAACAGAGCCGTGAGCGGGCTGATAAAAGTTGACGATGCCGGTGCAACACAAGAAACAGCCCTGTCATGATTAAGAAAAAATTCAGCAGAAAATATTTTTTTTGGGAGTATAATTTGCGTTCGGACAGTATAATATGAAGTTATTTTTGCCTATCGATACGGCGTGCGGTTCTATCGGTATGTTCCTGTAATTTGAAGCTCAATACTGTTTTTGTTCAGGTACACTCCTGCAGTAGAAGCAGCAAGGGCAGCCTAACAAATCAATCTTACGCATGATTGTAAATATGAATGATAAGGAATCGTTGAATGAACATAATGTCAATGTTGAAACCTATTGTGATCCTGTCACTGCTTTTGACGTCCTTGGCTGCAGAAGAGATGGATGCTGCTGCCAAATGTGACACGTCGCATGACGCTTGTGTCGAAAAATGTGACAAAGCCGAAGATGGCTCGTCCGAGTGTTACGAGACGTGCGAGACAGCATATGAAAAGTGCCTGTCTCAGGCGCAGGAACAAGAGTAACTTCGAGTAAACAAGCCCCTCTCCTACGAAAAATACAACTATCCGACACCTGCAGTCTGATCGGTTTGACGAACAGGCCGGCAAAGCTACGCGTACATTGAACGTTCTTACTGTGATCATAGAAACAGCATGGGCGATGCGCTCTCTTGCTCTATCAACACCGCAAACGCGATCGACCGGACTACCGGAGATGGTATGATGCAAAAAAACTGTTATATAGGCAAAAACAAGCTGTTTTACGAGAATGATAAATTAAAAACGTAGTATGATTAGAGTAGATATATCATCAGCTAAAAATTCTGAAAGTAATTCAGGTGACACGGTTTTGAAGTCGAAAACGCGTGTCGATTGATCGCTTTCAGCAAGGAACGATAATGCCGGAAAAAAAAATAGTAGGCAGAAGAGAGCTCATCTCCATTTTGGATTTGGAACTTTTTGATCTAGATGCAAAAGTGGACACGGGTGCAGACTCTAATGCCCTCCATTGTGACGATATCTTTATCGATGAGAAAGGTTTTGTCCACTTTATGCTTCTGGATGAAGTCCATCCTGCCTATCACGGCAGAAAGATGGTCATGCCGCTCTATAAGGTCAAAAAAGTAAAAAGTTCCAACGGTGAGGTGCAGATGCGCCCGTCCATCAAAGTGACCGTCTTTTTTTTCGGTAAAGAGTATAAAACGGTGATCTCACTTACCGACCGTTCGGATATGAAATTTCCGATGTTGATCGGCCGAAAGTTTTTGAACAAACGATTCCTGGTCGACGTCTCACAGGAAAACCTAAGCCAACAAAATCAATAAGACAAGGAACATTATGACCGTTTATATTCTATCTAGAAATTCAAAGCTGTATTCAACGAAAAGATTGGTGGAGGCAGCCGAAGCAAAAGGCTGGAAGGTTCGTGTGATCGATTATCTGATGTGCTCTATAGAGATCATGAAAGGGCAGCTTCAGGTTGTCTATAACGGTGAACTGCTGGCAGTGCCTGATGCTATCATCCCGAGGATCGGGGCGAGCCGTACATTTTACGGAACGGCCATGGTGCGTCACTTCGAGATCATGGGTGCCTTCAGTGTTGCCGGCAATCTGGCGATTGCAAGGTCCAGAGACAAGCTCAGAAGCCTGCAGGTCCTTTCACAGCATGGTGTCGATATGCCGAAGACGGTCTTCGCCTCGAACAAGGCCAGCGCCAAAGATGTCATTAAACTCAGCGGCGGTACACCGCTGGTCCTTAAGATCCTCGAAGGCACGCAGGGGGTGGGTGTGGTTCTGGCAGAGACGCAGAAAGCTGCACAGTCCGTTCTCGATGCTTTCTACGGTATGGAGGTCAACTTGCTGGTCCAGGAGTTTATCAAAGAGGCCGGGGGTGCAGACATACGCGCGCTGGTTGTCGGCGGCGAAGTCGTCGGTGCCATGCGACGCCAAGGGGCCGAGGGGGACTTTAGATCCAACCTCCATCAAGGGGGCAGTGCGACCGCTTATAAACTCAACCGGAAAGAGAAGGCGACGGCCGTTGCGGCTGCCAAAGCGATGGGGCTGGGGGTTTGCGGTGTGGACATGATCCCGTCCGACCGCGGTCCGCTGGTTATGGAAGTGAACTCATCGCCGGGCCTTGAGGGTATTGAAAAGGCCACCGGTCTTGATATTGCGGGTAAAGTGATGAACTATATCGATGCCAATATCTCACCGCTCGAAGACAACAAGAAACGTCGCCGTAAAAAAGACAGTATTGGAGCATAATATGAGCCCTGATCCTTTTGTCTTAGGCGGGACCGAAGTACCAAAAGGTACCAAAAAACGTATCGAGATCGAACTGCCGCACTTTTATGGGACACCGACCTCACTGCAGGTGCATGTCATACGGGGTAAAAAAGAGGGGCCGACGGTCTTTATCAGCGCCGCGATCCATGGCGATGAGCTTAACGGCATAGAGATTATCCGCCGGGTACGCAAAAAAGTGCTTCTCAACAAGCTCAAAGGCACCCTCATCTTTGTGCCTGTCGTCAATATCTACGGTACCATCAACCTCTCGCGTTATCTGCCCGACCGCCGCGATCTCAACCGAAGTTTCCCCGGCTCGTCAAAAGGTTCTCTTGCATCGCGTCTGGCGAAGACATTTCTTGATGAGATCGTCCGTAAATCCGACCTTGGCATCGACCTGCACACGGCAAGTATCCATAAGACCAATCTGCCGCAGGTCCGTACAAACATCGAAGACGAACACACGCTTATGCTTGCAAAAGCGTTTGAAGCGCCGGTGATCCTGCACTCGCAGCTTAGAGACGGATCGCTTCGGGCCATCGCACAGGAACGGGGCACACCGGTACTTCTCTACGAAGCAGGCGAGGCGTTACGGTTTAATGAAAAGGCGATAAAGATTGGTGTGAGAGGAATCATTAATGTTCTGAGAGCCAACGAGATGTTGCCGAAAGTGGCCCAAAAGAGTAAGAAAAGAGAACCGGTCATCTCCAAGACCAGCAACTGGATCCGCGCCGCCGAGAGCGGTATCGTAACGCTGCTGAGCGATCTTGGCGATGTGGTCATATCGGGTGAACCGATAGCACGTATCCACGGTCTCTTCGATGATGTAAGCTATGACGTGCTTGCGCCGGATGACGGTGTCATCATCGGCAAAACGCAGATCCCCCTGATCCACGAAGGCGATGCACTCTTTCATATCGCCGAGTTCAAGGACCTGAAACGCGCCGAAGAGCGGCTTGAATACTTTCAGGAGTCCGACGAAGAGATCCTTTTGGAGAACCTCTAACAACCCAGTAGGTTAATTTTTGTACTTCACTTATACCGTGTTTGCGCTCCATAAAGGTGTGCGCAGGCAGCAGAGACGCCATCTCTCTTTGGACGTTGAAATCACAGGTACAAGAGGATAAAATGTGCTCAGTCGACGATACGAGGTGTAACCGGAGTGTCGATGACTAGAGCGATGTAAAAGGAAATACGGCTGTGAAAATACGCGTCTATTACGAAGATACCGATCTTGGCGGAGTGGTGTACCACGCCAACTACTTAAACTTTTGCGAGCGGGCGCGCAGCGAGCTCTTCTTCTCAAAAGGGCAGTCGCCTGTTTTGAAGAGCGGACATTTTGTGGCCAGTTCTTTGGAAGCGAACTACATCAAGCCGGCACTTTTTGCCGATGTACTCGAGGTGAAAACGGAACTGCTTTCGTTGAAGTTTGCCTCGTTTACACTGCGACAGACCATCTACAGAGGCGATGAGAAGATCTTTGAGATGAAGATCAAGTTGGCTTACTTGACCCATGAGGGTGAGATCGGGCGCTTTGACGATGAGACAAGAGCGATGCTGGGCAGACTGCTGTCGCCGCAATAGCGTTAAGGAAGCCGACGCTCTTCCACCGCCTTGAAGTGCGCTTGTGAAGGGTGGACTATGGCTACAGGGTAGACGATCTGGTTGTTGACGACAGGCAGGTCATAGAGACGCTCCTCGCCGGTGATCCGGTGATAAAAGTAGTCCGCACCGACCGTCGAGGCGTAGTTGATCCAGTCGTAGACGACATCGTTGTTCAACAGCGTATTGGCCTGGATTATGTTGTCATTCTGGATGCTGATAGAGTTGGCGACGTAGAGTTTAGCACGGTCTTTTTGCTGCGTCATGGTGAGCAGTAGCGGGTCGTAGTTTATCTGTGTCGAGAGTACGTTGGTGACGTCGGTGTCATAGACGGAGAGCTGCGAAAGGATCATCGTACTTTTTATGATCGGTGTATTCAGAAAGAAGGTACCGAACTGGATCTTCTCGTTGTTTTGGAAGTACGCTTTCATGTTGCTTCTCTTTTTGGCAACGCTGTAGGCGATGACCTCTCTTTTGTCAGGTTCAAGCGCAGCGTTATAGGGCACTTTCTCTTCCGCTGCCCGCTCTTTTCTGGCCGTTTCCAGAAAAGCCCCTTCGCTCTCAAGGTAGCGCTGCTCTGTCATCGCCAACAGTCGCTTGCCTTTGGCCGACTCATCATACATTATGACCAGCGGTGAACTGGCAAAAGGGATCAGCTTCTCTATCTGTGCCCGGTAGTCGATCGCACCGAAGTAGATGTTGTCGGCGGCGTAGGGAAGGTCGTCTCTGTGCACCGTGGGGAAAAAGATGCTCAGTCCATCCTCCTGCTCGGCAATTACTCTTGCTCCTTTGGGCGTGACCGGTGCGATGACATAGTCGATCTCCTGCTCTTTGATCTCGTCCAACACACGTGCGATCGCCTCCGGCTCCTCGTCGCTGATCTGGAAGGTTGTTAGTTTGTAGGGATGGTTACGTGTCAAAAAGTAGGCGAAGACGGCTGTCGATGTCGTGTGCGCATAACGTCCGATCAGTCTCTCCGGCAGTATCATCGCGACTTTGACCTCCTGTACCGCCGTCGATGGGGCAGAGAACGGTGTTCGCTGGACACAGCTGCTGAGTAAAAACATGAGTATAAATAACGATAAAAAGTGAAAACGTTTCATTGTGCATAGACCTTATGTAAAATGAAATTGTAGCAGAAGAGATGAAATGAAAGCCCCTCCATGCAAGGGAGGGCGGAGAAATGCGCTGCCTTTCGGCTTAAAACTCCTCCATCCGCTGGATCACGACGTTTCCGTATTCGTCAAGAACGAACTCTTCGCCTTTCTCGACAACTTCAAAACGTGTTCCCGAAGGCTTGACAATAGAGACCGGATAGAGGATCTGGTTGTTGACCATAGGGAGTTGATAGGTGCGTTCCGTACGGGTGATATTGTGATAGAAGTAGTCCGCACCGATCGTTGAAGCGTAGTTGATCCAGTCATAGACGATGTCATTGCTCAGCAGCGAGTTGGCTTCGACCAGGGTGTTGTTGCTGATGTTGATCGAATTGGCGATGTACATGTTGTCACGGTCCTGTTTCTGGGTCATAGAGAACATCAAAGGATCGTAGTTGATCTGTGTCGAGAGGATGTTGGTGGTGTTGGTATCATATGTCGTGAGTTGTGAAATGATCATGGTGCTTTTGATAACCGGCGTGTTCAGGAAGAATGTTCCGAACTGGATCTTCTCGTTGTCTTCAAGGTGCCATTTCAGGTTGGTCGTCTTACGGTCGATGCCGTAGGCGATGACCCTCTTTTTCTCAGGGTCAAGTTTTTCATCATACTCAAGGCCCAGCTCATTGTAGATCTCTTCTCTGCTGGTCTCTTTGAAAGGCTGGTCGCTCTCCATATAGGCCTCTTTGGTCTGTGCATAGAGTTTTTTGCCTTTGGCTGATGTGTCGTACATCACGACCAGCGGTGAGCTTGCATGCGGCGTCAGCTTCCTGATCTGCGCACCGTAGTCGATGGCGCCGAAATAGATGTTTTCGGCGCTGGTGTTCATGTCGTTTTTGTTGATGGTCGGGAAATAGACATTGAGCTCCTCTTCGTTCTCGACGATCATTCTGGCCCCCTGCGGTGTCAAAGGCGCGATGACATAGTGAAACTCTTCGTCTTTGATCTCTTCGAGGACGCGTTCCATCTCTTCAGGGCTCTCATCTTCGATCTGGAAGTTCTTGAGGACAAAGGGGTGGTTGCGCGTCAACAGGTAGGCAAAGACGGCATTGGAGGTCGAGTAGGCATAGCGGCCGATGAGCTTGTAGGGCAGGATCATGGCGATCTTGAGCTCCTCTTGGACCATCGTCGTCGAACCGATGTTGAAAAGACCGACGTAGATCATACGCTCATCATCAAGCTCCATGCACTCAAGTTTGTCATCGGCGATGGCAAGAAAGGTAAAGATCTGGCCGTTGTCGAGGTGCGCTTTGAGACATGCGTTGTCACAATCCACATCAATATCGATGACCTGGATGTAGGTCGTCGGCACCGGGATGGAAGAGACTTGTGTACTTTCTGCAATAAGAAAAAGCGGGACTAAAAGCAGTAAAAAACGTTTCATCATAGGCAACTCTTTATGGTTTTAAGATCAGTAAGCGTCTCCCCTTTGAAGGAGGGGTTACGCAGTAAAAACTGCGGGTGATGGATCGGTATGATGGTGTAGTCACCAACGTTGATCTTCTGTCCGCGGACCTGTTCAAAATCACTGTCATCACCGCTGAGGAGGCTGTATGCATCGGCTCCGAGAGCTATGATGACCTTCGGCTTGATGAGCTCGATCTGTTTATAGAGATAAGGCTTGCAGCTGTTGAACTCAGACGCGGAGGGCGTGTTGGTCCCCAGCGGTTTGCATTTGACGGCATGGCTGATATAGACATCCTCTTTTCTGAGGCCGATCACGTTCTCGATCATCTTGGTCAGTGACTCGCCCGACTTACCGGCATAATAGTCGTTGGTCGCATCTTCACTGACCGAGACGTAGGCATCCACGATCATCAGGTCGGCACTGGGGTTGCCCCAGCCGCCCATGCTCTGCTGGCGGGATTTGCTCAGGTCACAGAGATGACATTGTGCGACCATCTCCTGCAGCTGCAGCAGGTTGTCCGGAAGTTCCTGCGCGACAGAAGGTCTGTTGGTCACGAAAGGGTCACTGTAACTAAATCCGAGTGCCTTCAAACGGTAGAGGTTCTGAAGCATGACGAGGTTCTGATAGGATTTCGTAGGATCACCTTTAAAATTGATTACTTAGTGTAGTAAATGGTGTGTTAAATTTCGATAAATTTGTGTGAAGTTGAACGGTTGTGCGGTGACGTGATAAAAATAGGAATAATCAGAGCGTTCGTAATAGACTGGTCAGGGCTGAAAGCCCTGAAAAAGAGGTAAAATTATTCAGCGACTGCGACTTCAACCGGCGTTGATTCCCAGATACCGTGTTTTGTACAGTAACCGTGTGCGACAAGGTTAAGTTTTTTGCCCATTGGACGGATGTTGAACGTGACTTCTGCGTGAGACTTTTCGTTACCCAGTGTACCCGGTACGAATGTTGCCATTGCAAGTTTTGTCTCACCGTCGAAAAGAGTGATGCTTTCGATGAAGTGGTCGAAGTCATCCGGGTGTGTATACTCTTGACCCATCTTAACGTTTACAGCAAGCATCTCACCTTTTTTAGCATCACCTTCGACAGTGATAAATGGAGAGTGACGATCGATAAGATCTTTTTTAGCTTCGCGTTCTACAGTGTCGATATCAACGTATTTGTTAATCTTTGGCATGGTTTTCCTTTGGTTATTTTGAATTTATGCGAGCATTCTACAGGGAAAAAGTTTTAATAAAACATAAATCAGAGTAAAGATGTCTTATTTAAATTTAATCTCAGTTACAATTGAGAGTGGTTATCAAATATGACGCAAGGCAAGCGAAGTGCATGATGACAGGGAGTCACAATCGGGACGAGTTTTTGTCCTGAAAGCCTCCTTTAACCGACAAAGCGCTAAAATCGCGGGATTAATACACTACATTTATAGGACAGTACCAATGATCCAACCTCTTTTGATTGAAATCGGTGTCGAAGAACTTCCAGCGGTCCCGCTTCTGAAAGAACTTGCCAATATAGAGAAAAAATGGGCAGATGTTTTAGAAGAGAACAAGCTTTTGGCTGAATTCGAGTTTTACTACACGCCGCGCCGTCTTGTGCTTTGGCACAGCGAGTTCAAGATGCATCAAGATGACAGTGAAGAGGAGTTTTTCGGTGCACCGATCGCGATCGCGTACAAAGACGGTGAACCGACGCAAGCAGCAGAGGGCTTTGCCAGAAAATGCGGTGTGAGCCTGGAGGAAGTTTCCAAGGCAGAAAAGGGCGGCAAAGAGGTCCTTTACTATAAAAAGAGTGTCGAAGGGCAGGCGAGTGCAGCGCTGCTGCCGGCCATGATCGAGAAGTGGATGAAGTCCCTTAATTTCGGCAAGTCGATGCGCTGGGGCTCCAACACAGAGAGCTTTATCCGTCCGATCCGCTGGGTCAATGTGATGCTGGCCGAAAAGCTTGTTCCGATGTCCCTGTTCGGTGTTGCATCGGCGCAGACGACCGCATTTCACCGTATGGCGAGTTTTGATGCGCAGCCGGTCAGCGGGTACAAGGCCTACTTCGACACACTGAAAGCCGGTTCCGTCACACTGTTTCAGGACGAGCGTCGTGCATCGATCCTGGCGGACTTCAAAGCGATCGAAGCCGAAGAGGGGCTTACTATCGAGATCGATGAGGAGCTGCTTGCCGAGGTCGTAGCGATCACGGAGCACCCGACACCGCTGCTCGGCAGTTTCGACGCCGAGTTCCTGCGCCTGCCGCCGGAGGTGATCATCACCTCCATGAAAGAGCACCAGCGTTATTTCCCGGTCTTTAAAGACGGTGTCCTGATCAACAAGTTTGTTGTGGTCAGTAACGCGCTGACAGATGACTTCTCAAAAGTGATCGAGGGTAACGAGCGTGTTCTGCGTCCGCGTCTTGCAGACGGTCTTTTCTTCTACGACAATGACCTCCGCAACGGCCTGGGCACGGAGGGGCTTGAGAAGGTTGTCTTTATGAACGGCCTGGGGACACTCTCCGACAAGATCAAGCGCGAACATGACATCGCGGATTATCTGTTTGAGCTATACGGCGAAGCGGTGTGTGCCGAAAACGGCAAACATTACGAGATGAACCAGGAGCTGTTACAGCGTGCCGTCGAGCTGGCCAAAGCGGACCTGATGAGCGAGATGGTCTATGAGTTTACGGAGCTTCAGGGACTGATGGGTTACTACTACGCCAATGCACTGGGTGAAGAACCGGAAGTGGCACTGGCTATCAAAGAGCAGTACCTGCCGGAAGGCGAAGACTCACCGGTACCGTCAACCAAACTGAGCGCGATCGTCGCGATGGCGATCAAGTTGGATACACTGCTGGGTCTTTTCAGCATCAACCAGATCCCGACCGGTTCACGTGACCCTTTTGCGCTTCGCCGTGCGGTCAACGGTCTTATCCGCATCACAAAAGAGCATAACCTCTCTTTCGACATCAACGCCGTGCTTCAGAGCCTGAGCAAGAAGTATGCCGAGATCGATTTTGAAAAACTCGAAGCCTTCTTCCTTGAGCGCGTCAACCAGTTCTACAAGGTGAACCCGTCGATCGTCAACGCCGTCCTTTCAACGGGTGAGCGTGAACTGCGTGCGATCGATGCGAAGATCGAAGCGGTGGCGACGATCTCGGAAAGCAGCGAGTTCCCGACGGTCTTCTCAACCTTCAAGCGTGTTGCGAACATCACCAAAGATGTCGATCTTGACGACCTTCAGGGTGTTGATGCGGCCCTCTTCGAAGGCGAAGCCGAGAGCGCCCTGTTCGATGCGTACAATGGTGCCAACGAAGCGACGTATGCGTCGTACATCGAGCAGCTGGATGCCCTTTTCAGTCTGAAGCCGCAGCTTGACCACTTTTTTGACAAGGTGATGGTCAACGCGGATGACGAAGCGGTCAAAAACAACCGTAAAGCGCTTGTCGGTACCATCTATAAAGCGATCTTTGATATTGCCGATATTAAAGAGATCACACTCTAGCGGCTGGTTGAGGCCATGCCCGTCTATGACACAGCGATCATCGGTGCCGGTATCAACGGCTGCTGCTGTGCCTATTTTCTCTCCCAGGCTGATCAAAATGTCATACTGATCGACCAGGAGGGGATCGCCGCCGGCGGCTCCGGTGCCGCCGGTGCGTTCATCTCGCCCAAGTTCACCAAGGGCGGCCGCCTGAAAGCGCTGCTTGAAGAGGCGTACCGCTTCTCCCTTGATTTCTACACAACCCATTTTCCCGACCATATTCAGATCGCCAAACTGCTGCAGATCGCCAACTCGGATGAGAGCGAAGAGCGTCTGAACGCGTTCAGAGAGACAACGACTCTCGCTTTCAGCGATGACAAAAGTGCCGCCGAACCGATCTTGACGCCTCATGCAAAAGCGTCTGCTTCGCTGGTGCTGCAAGAGGGCGGGGTTGTCAACGCCTCAGCGATGTGCGAGGCCTTGGCTGCGGGGGTCGACTTTTCGACAAAAAAGGTGAGTTCGCTGCAGTATGAAAACGGTCTGTGGCAGATCGGTAATATCAGAGCGAAACGGATCATTCTGGCGACCGGTTCGTATGATTTTGTGGTGAAGATGCCCTATCTGGAACTGCGCCGTGTCTGGGGACATCGTATCGACGTCAAGACAAGAACCAAGGTGCCCTACAGCATCCACCACCACCTCTCTATCTCGCCGTCGACCGAAGAGGGGACGGTCGCCATCGGGGCGACGCACAACCTCCATTTTGACCCTTTCGGCAAGGAACCCTATGATCTGCAGGCGGGGCGCAAAGAGCTGCTGGAAAAGGCGGCTAAAAGTGTGGTACTTGACGATGTCGAAGTCATCAAAGACTATGTCGGTCTGCGTTCGGGAAGCAACGACTACCTGCCGATCATCGGACCGGTCGTCGATGCGGAGAGCACGATGGATGAGCACTTTAAACCCTCGAAGCTAAAGAAGATGAACGATGCCGATTTCAGCTATTTTCCGGAACTCTATATGATCAACGGTACGGGCGGATACGGCTTTGTCCTGGCACCCTACCTGGCGAAGCAGCTGGCGGCGTCTATCACCGACCATGCCGCATTGGACCCGGAACTGACACCGACCCGTTTTTTCCGGCGCTGGGCAAAGAGAAGAGGGTAACGTGATCACGGAACTGGTTATTCTCGGACTTCTCCTGCTGTTTGTCGTCCCCAGCCTGCTGACCTATCTGTTGCAGCACAAGATCATCTTCACCCCCTATCACCACAAACGCCGCGGACTCTTCAAGGAGTACCCTGAGCTCTACCGGCCGCTCGAACTGCAGGTGGAAAAGGGGATTTATCTCGAAGGTATCGTCTTTGAACCCGAAGGCGGGTACAACGAGACGCTGCTCTATTTCGGCGGACGGGAGCAAGACAGCGTGACGCTGGTGGCCAAGTTTTCACTGCACTACCCGAACACCCGTATCATCGCCTACAACTACCGCGGGTACGGCACCAGCGGCGGCAAACCGGGTGAAGCGGCGTATCACGGGGATGCGTTGAAAATCTACGATGACGTCGTCCGCCGTTTCGGCGTGCCGGCCGTGTTGGGCTATAGCCTCGGCTCCAACATCGCTGTCCATGTCGCGGCAAGGCGCAAGCCCAAAAAGCTTCTGCTGGTCGCGCCGTTTGCCTCTGTTCCGGCGCTCTCGCGTGCCAAAAAGCTGCCGGTTCCCGACTTTGCGGTCAAACACCGCTTTGCGACCATCCACGAGATCGACAAGGTGCAGACACCGTTTTATATGTATGCGACGGTCGATGACGGTTTCGTCCCGATACGACAGCCTCGAAAACTGAAGGCCAGGGCGAAAAAAGAGATGCTGGTTGACTATAAAGAGTTTGAAGGTTATAATCACGCACAATTACTCTTCAGCGACGAAGTGACGCAAGAGATAGAAAAGGTAATGCAACAGTGAAAGAAGCGATAGTTTTACTCAATATGGGCGGGCCGAACAATCTTCAGGAGGTTGAACTGTTTTTGAAAAACATGTTTAACGACCCGAACATCCTCACCATGAAGAGCAACCTGCTGCGCAAGTTCGTCGGCGGGATGATCACCTTCACCCGTGCCGAGTCGTCGCAGGAGATCTACCGTCAGCTCGGCGGCAAGTCACCCATCGTCGGCCACACGAAGAACCTTGTCGCTGCCCTGGAGAAGAAGTTGGATGACAAGAACGTCATCATCGACTTTGTCATGCGCTACACGCCGCCGTTTGCGCCGGAGGTGATCGAGCGTCTGAAGGCACAGAACGTGGAGAAGGTCTATCTGATCCCGCTCTACCCGCAGTACTCGACAACCACGACCAAGTCCTCTCTCGAAGATTTTGAAGAGGCTTTCCATGCAAGCGGCATGGACGCGGTGCTGGTCGAGGTGAAACACTATTATGAGAACAACACCTACAATGAAGCGGTGATCGAACGGATCAGAGAGAAGATGGGTGAGAGCGACTACAACGATTTCGACATCATCTTCTCCGCCCACGGCCTGCCGCAGAAGATCGTCGATGCGGGCGACCCGTACCAGCGTCATGTCGAACGCCATGTCGAACTGCTCAAGAGAAAGCTTCAGGAGCATGCGATGGATTTCCATCAGGTGCATCTGGCCTATCAGTCGAAAGTGGGGCCGATGAAGTGGCTGGAGCCCTCGCTGGAGGAGGAGCTGGCCAAGGTGCGCAACCGCGGCGTCGTCATCTACCCGATCGCCTTCACCATCGACAACTCCGAGACGGACTTTGAACTGGAGATCGAGTACAGAGAGATCGCCGAAGAGATGGGCTTCAACGACTACCGTGTCTGCCGCTGCGTGAATGACAGCGCGACCTTTGTGGACGCCCTGATCGAGATCTACAAGAAGATGAAACAGTAGCCGGAGTGGTGCTGTTATTTTCGCTCTGCTAAAATAGGACAAAGAGTTCAAAAGATAAAACATGACCGTAGTAATATTTGACATGGACGGCACCCTCATCGACTCGCAGCACGACATCACTGTCTCCATCAACCACGTGCGGGCACTCAACCACGGTTTAGACCCCCTGACAAGCGACTTTGTCGTCGAAGCGATCAACCGCGACCAGCGCAACCTCGCCAAGCTTTTTTACAATACGGAGCTGTATGAGGAGCGCGACCGCATTCTCTTCGAAGCGCACTACCACAAGCAGTGTACGGAGGCCTCCGTGCTGTACGAAGGGGTCAAGGAGCTTGTCGTCTCACTGCACGGCAAGGGCGTTAAAATGGGGGTGGCGACCAATGCCCCGAGCCAGTTCGCCAACCGCATGCTCGAACACGTGGGCATCGCCGGCTATTTTGAACGCATTGTGGGTGCCGACATGGTCGCACTGCCGAAGCCCGACCCCGAGATGCTGCAGGTGACACTCGAGCACCTGCTGTTTGACGCGAAAAGGGACAGCGCCTTCATGGTCGGTGACAACACCAAAGACATGGAGGCCGGTTTCCGCGCGGGCGTGACCTCGGTGTTTGCGACCTGGGGGTTCAGTCCCCAGGGGCACGGTGACCACGTCATCGGCCATCCCAGCGAGTTGCTTGAACTGATATAGCCGATGAAAACAGCTCTTCTCCTTTTGCTCGGCACGCTTCTCTATGCGGCGGAGATGGTTGAGCGCACGCAGATGCTGATGGGCACCTACGCCACGATCACGCTGCCGCAGGAGAAGCGTGCCGAGCAGCAACAAAGTTTCGAGATCCTGCGTGCGGTCGAGCATGCGCTGTCAAGTTACGACACCGCTGCCGACATATACAAACTCAACCGCCATCGTACGGCGGCACTCTCTCCCTACAGTTACGAAGCACTCACCCTCTCCAGAGACTATTATGAAAAAAGCAACGGCTATTTCGACATTACGGTCGGTTCCGTCACCAAAGCGCTCTATCGTTTCGGCGAGGAGGAACGCCTTGTTCCGGACGCGGCACTGGAGCGTGCCAAGATCGATTTCAAGGGGCTGCATTTTGACAGCGCACGGGCCTGGCTCGACGAAGGGACGCTCATCGACCTCGGCGGCATGGGCAAGGGCTTTGGCATCGACAAGGCGGCGGCCTACCTGAGAGAACAGAACGTTACCCGCGGCACGCTCGCCCTGAGCGGTGACATCCGATGCCTTGACATCTGCCGCATGGCTGTTGAAGACCCTTTTGGCACGGGGATGCTTGCCGAGTTCACAACAAAACATCCCGACACGGCGCTCTCTACCAGCGGCAACTACCGCCGGTATGTGGGGGATAAAACAAACAACCACCTGATCGACCCTAAAAAGAAGCGTTCCCAGCAGGGGTTCGCCTCGATCACCCTGATCTCGCTGGGCAGCAACAGCGACATTGACGCCTATGCGACAGCCGCCTCGGTGATGCCGGTTGAAGAGGCCATCCGGTTTTTAGAGACGCTTGACGTCGCTTATCTCCTCGTTACAAACAGCGGCATACGCTACAAGAGCGACAACCTCGGGCGGTATGTCAGCCACTTCACCTATCGGCACTGACCCGACCTCACGCTACCCATTTTTCTCTTGCACGTACAGGCGGGCTGCTGCGCTTGCATTTTGCGCTGTTTACAACTATAATAGAGGCAAAAAGGAGTTTTCATGAAACTGTTTATCGCATTGATGACACTGGCGGCACTGGCCTACGGCGGCAACTTTACGCTGATGAGCGACACCCTAAAAGGGCAGCTGACCAAGGCGGAAGAGTTCGGCGGTTTCGGCTGCAGCGGGCAGAACATCTCGCCGGAGCTGCACTGGAGCAACCCGCCCAAGGGTACCAAAAGCTTCGCGATCACCGTCTATGATCCCGACGCGCCGACCGGCAGCGGCTGGTGGCACTGGCAGGTCGTGAACATCCCTGCCGACGCCAAAGGCATCGCCGCCAACGCTTCGGCCGGGCACAAGCTCCCCAAAGGGGCACTCGAGACCATGACCGACTACGGTTTCAGCGGCTTCGGCGGTGCCTGTCCGCCGAAAGGCCACGGTGCGCACATGTACATCTTTACCGTCTATGCCCTCGACACGGAGAAGCTTGACCTTAACGCCAAGAGCGACAGCGCCGTGGTCGGCTACAACATCAACGCCCACACCATCGAAAAAGCGACGCTTGTCGCCTACTACCGACGGGACTGAGTGCGGCTAAGGTATAAACGATGATGAAAACAGGGGTCGTCCTGCTGGCACTTATCACCCTTCTGGGCATTGCGCTGCTGTGGGGAAAGGTCAGCTGGTACCGTTACACAACGGCGCTCTTGGAAAAGGTCTATGCTGCCAGTCCCGAACAGGAGCGTTATGTCGCCCTCAAGGAGACAGAGAACCTTCCCGCTCCCGTGCAGCGCTATTTTCGTCTGGTCCTCAAAGAGGGTGCCCCGGTCATCGGGCACGCCTTTCTTTTGCAGTCGGGCGGCTTCCGGGTCAAGCCCGATACAGAGGCGTGGTCGAAGATGCAGGCGGAACAGTACTTCTCTGCGCGGCCGAGGGCCTTTGTCTGGAACGCTTCGATCGCGATGATGCCGGGTCTCTCTATCAACGTCTGTGACAGCTATGTTGAGGGGAGGGGGAAGATGA
>JBFFKK010000023.1:0-37764 GCA_041555445.1 Sulfurimonadaceae bacterium | reverse complement strand
GGTTGATGCAAGAGATTCTCACTGGTATGAAGAGATGACAATTCCAAAGGCAATAAACATCCCTCATTCTGATTTGACCGAGGATGAGGATTATTATGAAGATTATGTCAGTGCATTAAAACTGTTAAAGGTAAAAAAAGACAAAAATGGAAAATTAGATTTTTCGCAGGCGAAAGAGGTGCTTGTTTTTTGTAATGCGAACTGGTGTGTACAGTCCGTTTGGGCAGTCAAAGCTTTAGTAAAAATGGGCTATCCGAAACATAAGATCTTTTGGTACAGAGGCGGTATGCAAGACTGGGCGGCCGCGGGGTTTACAACAGTTAAGGGTACCCTTAAGCCATAATCTGCATCCCAACGAGGACGTTGGGGACGAGAAAACATTAACACGAAAAATAAAAAGGGTCAGACGATCGCCCAAACTAAAGTAAATGCGTGCAAATATATTTTAGCCGTACTGATTGGTGTTAATATTTTACTCCTGTTTAATTCCCCTGACTTTACTATCAATGGCACAAGCCACTATTACATTCGGCTCTTGAAATATGCGACTAATACGCTTTATGCTTTGCTCTATTTCTCTCCTTTCCTGCTTTTAATACCTATGATAATATATGGTCAATTCTTATATAGTTTGGCAATATCATCTTGTCAAAAAAAGCCAGAGCAATGACCATGGAACCAAAATAAATTGGTGTATACGACTATAGGCAAAGGAGAACCATAGATATGCAAGCCATCATATTACTTATTCTTGATCTCATCATCATTTTGACTTTTATCATAGTGATGAAGTATGTGGTATATCTATTCATCGATTCTGTTATGAAAAACAGTGAGCTGGCCAAGAAGATAAAATTGCCGCTGTTTATTTCTCTGCTGGTGTTGATGGTTTTCTTACCCCGATTGTCTATCAAATCGGACATATATAACATTACAGATAGAGAATTTAATGACTTTAATGGATTCGTTTATTACGTTTCCCGGCATAACAAAAAAACGCTCATCGCACTTCTTGACGCACTAAAGATGCATCCGGACAAAATAAAACATCTTGACTTGATAACCGGATATAAAACCCGCCACATCAATATCAACAACCAATCCAATCAGCAAAATGCCAACATCATTAGAGTTTTTTACACGAAAGACAGAACCCAGTGTCTACCAGAAACCGAATATAAGAATTATTTTGGCTCAGATGCATATTATCTACTGCGTAATAAAACCGGAGCCGACACTCCGGATGGTGCATGCTTGGCAGTAAAAGCAATCACTTCTGCAGAAGCCAGCAAATATGAATATGCACCACCTGTTAATAACTTGGCTGACAATCAGGATTATTTTTACTTCTTTCCCTTCATGCATACAGTTACCATCACTTTCCCGGTCATCGCTGAAACCCGTAGAGAGCATCATGCTCTCGACAACAGTCATGATGAGAACGCCATTATGGAATATACATCTATCTCGTCTAAATTTGGAACGCTTCAATATCATTTTGGAAAATACTTTAGACCTTCCGATAAAATGTTGATCGAAGCCTTTTTGACAAAGGTCAAAAATTAACACCCGAGAGCATGCGTCTCCGGGATTGAGATGAAAGTAAGAAAGGATGGCAATGGATATCACTTACAAGGTCAATCACCCTGTTTCGACACAGCAGTTCATTGATCTTCTTGACGCATCGACACTTGCGCAGAGACGTCCCACCGATGATGAGGTCTGCATGGAAGGCATGGTCAACAATGCGGATCTAATGGTTACGGCATGGGAGGGCGACAGGCTTGTCGGGATTGCCCGTTCAGTGACGGATTTTCATTACGCCTGCTATCTATCTGATCTCGCGGTCCATCGGGACTATCAGAAACAAGGGATTGGAAAAGAGCTGCAGAGGATTACGCAAAAACAGCTGGGCGAGAGATGCAAGCTCATACTGATCGCGGCTCCGGCTGCCAATGCTTATTACGGCCATATCGGTTATTCGAACAATCCACGGTGTTGGGTTCTCGAACCAGACGATGAGATATGCTAGACTTACCCTATGGCAACACAATTAGAAAATGAGCTCGAACTTCTGACACGCGAACCCAAAAAGTTCGCCGTTTTTATGCTCAACGACGACTACACGACGTGGGAGTTCTGCATCCGCATCATTACTACCGTCTTTCATAAAACCGTTCAGGAGGCGGACGCCATTACCCGTGACATCCACACCAAGGGCAAAGGGCTGTGCGGTGTCTACACTTTTGAGATCGCGGAGACCAAGGCCGCTAATGTGCAGCAGCAGGCGCGTAAAGAGGGGTATCCGATGCGCTGTTCCATCGAAGAGCAGTAGGAGAGACGATGAATACGGAGCAGAAACGCTGCGGCTGGGTCAAGCTGAGCGAGCCGGTCTATGTTGATTATCACGACAGAGAGTGGGGCAGGCCGCTGCATGACGACCGGGCGCTTTTCGAACTCTTTAGCCTTGAGACCCAGTCTGCCGGATTGAGCTGGCTGACGGTGCTGAAAAAGCGCGAGGGGTACCGCGAAGCTTTTGAGCACTTCGACCTTGAGACCGTTGCAGGTTACGGTGAGGACGACATCGACCGCATCATCGAAAGCGGACTGGTCATACGGAGCCGTCCGAAGATCAGGGCCATCATCGACAACGCCAAAGGGTTTTTGGAAATAGTTGACGAGTACGGCTCCATCGACCGCTACTTCTGGTCTAAAGTCGGCGGCAGCCCCATCGTCAATGATGTAGCGGATTATAAGAAGGCTATGACCACCTCTGCAATCTCCGATGCGGTGACCAAAGAGCTCAAAAAACGGGGCTTCAAGTTTGTCGGTTCCGTGACCGTCTACGCCTTTATGCAGGCCTGCGGCATGGTGGACGACCATGAAAACGACTGTTTTTGCAAAGGAGCATCATGAATCCGGCTAAAGTCGTACGCGAGAAGGTTGAAAAACTGACGGACCTTCCCAACATCGGACCCGCACTGGCGAAAGAGCTGCGTTTCATCGGCATCGAGACGCCGCAGCAGCTTAAAGGCAGAGACCCGCGCGATCTATATAACAAACTATGCAGCAAGAGCGGCAAGCGCCACGACCCCTGCGTGCTCGACGTCTTTATGTCCATCACCGACTTTATGGACGGCGGTGAACCCCGCGTCTGGTGGGACTACACCCCTAAACGCAAAGGTCTGCAATAGATGCTCCGACCTTATGGAGGTATTCTAACGAGCTGATTCTGTATTAATTCTATACAATGCTGCATGCTTATGTGGTCTTTTTATACCCTATAATTCGGTTATGGAACAACTATTACTTGCTATCTTTTTGACACTGGCCATCGCCTCGGTACTGAGCATCATTTTGAAGCGGTTCGGTATATCACACATCATCGGCTACATCATGACCGGAACGATCGTCAGCTACCTTTTCGGGTTCAACGGCATCCGCATCGACACGCTCGACCTTGTCGGGGAGTTCGGTATCGTCTTTCTGATGTTCACGATCGGGCTGGAGCTGAGCCTCAACAGGATCAAGAAGATGAAAGAGATCCTGCTGGCCAACGGGCTGCTGCAGGTGCTGCTCAGTGTGGCGGTCATCTTCGGTATGGCCTATTTTGTCTTCGGGCTCGACTTCAACACCGCCATCATCGTCTCCCTGGCCTTCTCCCTCTCCTCGACGGCGATCGTGCTGACCTACCTGAAAGAGTCCAAAGACATCCTGACGCCGTACGGGCAGAAGTCGATGGGGATCCTCATCTTTCAGGACCTTGCCGTCATCCCGATCCTGCTGCTCATCACCTTTTTGTCAAACGACACCCTCTCCATCATGGAGGTGCTGACGAAGACGGTACTGTCGGCCATTGTCGTGGTCGTCGTGATGTTTACCGTCGGCGAAAAGACGGTGAACGCCCTGTTGAAGTTCTCGGCCAAGACGGAGCTTGAAGAGCTCTTTTTGGCTTCGGTCTTTGTCATCGTCATCGGCGCCTCTCTGATGGCGCACGAGATGGGCTTTACCTATTCGCTCGGCGCGTTTATCGCAGGGATGATCATCGCCGACACCGACTACAACGTCAAGGTTGAGTCGGACATCGCGAGTTACAAAGACCTGCTGCTTGGCATCTTCTTCTTCAGCGTCGGCACGAAGATCGATGTCATCTACTTTATGGAGAAGATCCACATCATCTTTGGTGTCTTTGTGCTGGTCATGCTCTTCAAAGCCGTCGTCATCTACGGCATTATCCGCCGCAACTCCGACAAGAACACTTCGGCCAAAACGGCCTTGGCGCTGGCGCAGGTCGGGGAGTTCTCTTTTGCGGTCTTTGCACTGGCCGGTTCGCAGGGGCTCATCACCAAAGAGACGGCGAGCTTTCTTATATTGGTGAGCGTTATCTCCATGATCCTGACCCCCTTTGTCGTCAGCCACATCTACAAGCTCTCATCGTATTTTGAAAAAGAGTTCTACGAGGCCGATGTCATTACGCCCATCGGGCTCAGAGACCACATCGTCGTCGCCGGGTTCTCCATGCTCGGAAAGATCGTAGCGAAAGACCTGAAAGAGCAGGGTGTAGACTTTGTCATCATCTCGGACAACCTCAAACAGGTCCTGCATGCCAGAAAGCTGGGCTACATGGCCTACTTCGGCCACCTGAACAAGCTGCCGGTTCTGGCGTCTCTGAAGGTGGACGAGGCCAAAGCGGTCATTCTTACGGTGCAGAGTGAACACAACAAACGTCTCATCAGCGAAGCGGTACGCAGCTTTTCAAACCGGGTGCAGATCGTGATGAAGATCGACAGCGTTGCCGAACGCAAACATATGCGCGACCTGGATGCAGTGGCGTTTGTCGATGCGAGTTTTGAGATATCGCATCTGCTGGTCAACCGTGCGATCGACAGGCGTTAATACGCAGGGAAGTGACGTTATCCGGATATACGCTACTGTCAAAAAAGAAACGGAGCATTTAAAGTATTACATTATGTTGTTTAAGGTTTTAGCATGTAAGATGCCTTATGCATGGACAAAGTGTTGATGCAGATAAAACAAGGAATGTATTAGATGGAAGTAGAAACAACACAAAGCAAACCCGTCTCGACAGGCGACTGGATCGTTACGATCATCATCGCTGCGATCCCGATCGTCAACATCATCATGCTGCTGGTCTGGGCCTTCGGTTCAGGCACAAACCCCAGCAAGGCGAACTGGGCAAAAGCCTACCTGATCTTTATTGCTGTGCTCATCGTACTTTATATGGCGATGTTTTTGGTTATCGGCATGAACATGGAGCCGCAGAGCTATTAACTGGCCCGGACACACCTGCTCCCATCGCTTTTGATGGGACGTTCTTTCCCTCCACAAAACGATCCCCATTTCAGTATGATTGCAATCAACTAAGAGCTCAAGTGCCGTTTACAAAAACACGACACAGTTTCTACCGCGGTGCTTGGCCATATAGAGCGCTTTGTCGGCACGCTTGATAATGGAAGTGACGGTGTCTCCCTTATGGTAGAGTGTGGCACCCAGGCTGACTGTTTTTTTGCCCACTTGTTCAAAATGGTGCTGCTCTATCTTCTGGCGGAGTTCCTCTGCGAGCTTCATCAGCTTCTCTTTGTCGGTCTCCAGGTAGATCAGCATGAACTCTTCACCGCCCCAGCGGATGGCTTTGTCTGATGAGCGGAGGTGTTCCGTGATAAGTGTAGATATCTCTATCAAGACCTGGTCTCCGACCTGATGGCCGAAGGTGTCATTGATCTCTTTAAAAAAGTCAAAGTCCAGGATGACCAGACCGAAGGTGTGGTGAAAACGTTGGCTTCGGTCCAACTCGTTTTGCAGCAGTTCATCCAGTTTGGCGCGATTGTAAAGCCCCGTCAGTTTATCGGTCGCTACGAGTTGTGTAAGCTGTTCCTGGTTTATGAAGTCTGCTTTGTAGGATGCCTCCAGAAGATAGGCGCCCAAAAAACCGAAAGAGAGTGCGGCACTCATCCAGAAGCAGTGCATGACAAAGTACTCTCGGTTCAACGAAAAGAAGAAATAGGTCATGACGAAGACGATCACAACGATGAAGACGGCGCTTATGGTCGCGTGGCGCAGACGCAGACCCGAAACGGTAAAGATCCAGAAGATAATGAGATAGATCTCTGTCAAACGCATGGAAGGGCGCTCTATACCGACAGTAATGATCAGGTTCCCCAGTGCTGCGATGATGGGGACAAGCATCAATAAAATGAGCGTCAGGTTGGCGAATCTTCTGTTGAGGGTCAGGAGGCTGATGAGAAAAAGGAGCGGGGGCAGCAGATAGAGGTGGATGATGGTCATCAGCGGCAGAAGCCTGCTCGGTGCGACGAGGTGGTCCAGCACGGCAGCCAGCATATAGAGCAGACCGGTCAAGAAGGTGATGGATCGAACCTGTCTCTCTTTGGTCACTGTTAGCCATTGTTCGAACTTCTGCTGTACAGCGGGGTCATGAATATCGACAGTGTGAGAAGAAGGGCTCATGTTTCTGTGCTGATTAGAAATAATAGGTACCTTTTAGATGCAGACTCCAGTGCATCACTACAGAAAATGTGTTGCAAGTAGCCGCTTTATTTGATTATTGTATCTTATAACGGTCTGTTTGAAAAGAGTTTATACTATTTTTAATGCAAACAGGGCAATTTTTGCCCTTTACTCTGTGTCTGTCACAGCTGCAATAGCTTGGGGTGTTATGTTGGGCTGGAAGATCGGTTCGAGTATCTCAATGTGATAGGATTCGCCCATTAACAACTTTTTCAAAGCCAGCTGCCTTGCGTTGGCAAACTCTATATTGCCGTTTTGTTCAATTTCAGAGACGGTCATAGCGTATCCGTCAGGTATGAAAATGTCGCCGAAATAGAGTTTTTCACGGCGTTCCGACGGATCTATTTTGATACGTCCGGTAATGTCGGCTTCGTAAAAATGGATCATATAACCGCTATGGTAGGTTATTTTGGTACACCATGCCGCTTTCATATTGTTGCTGATCGGGTCATTGCGGCTGATCGTGTTATAGGTTTTACCGTCGATCATCAGGGTTGTGTCTTCGATGATATAGCCTTTGCCGGCGATCATCGCTTTTGTGACGATACTGCAGTCGGCACATTGCAAAGAGAGCTTTTCATCAAAGCCGTCAACGATAGATACGGTATTGCCCAATATGGCGCGATAATCTTTGACTCTAGCGTTGTTGGTTATCTTTACAAGCATGGACCTACTTTTATGGGGTTAATGCATTGTAGTGGATTATTTCAAAAAATTATACCGTTTTGTAAAAAAGCCACTCTTTCGTGCTTTTTTTTTGATAGTTGGGTCTTATGGTAAACAATACGGCACGTCAAATGTGCTGAGATAAAGCTAAATCAAAAGCGTCTCTATTCCAATATAAATCGTAGACTAGGTATAATTGCGAATATTATTACTATATTTACAAGGTTATCAACATGTCAACATATGTTTTCGGACACACGAACCCGGACTCTGACTCCATCGTCGGGGCTATCTCTCTTTCATACTTGAAAAACCAGCTGGGCGAAGAGTGTATTCCCACACGTCAAGGCAAGGTCTCTGCAGAGACAGCGTTCATCCTGAACAAATTCGGCGGCGAAGTGCCTGAGCTGAAGACCTCCTATGCGGGTGAGAATGTTTACATCGTCGACTTTTCCGACTATGGCCAGGCACCGGACGACATCAAAGAGGCGACGATTTTGGGTATTGTCGACCACCATAAACTGGGTGACATCATCACATCGACACCGCTGGAGTGCTGGATCAGACCGATCGGCTGTTCAAACACGGTGATCTACGAGATGTACCGATCGTATGACGTCGAGATCCCGAAAAACATCGCCGGGATGATGATGCTGGCGATCTTGAGCGATACGGTGATCTTCAAGTCACCGACCTGTACCAAAGTTGACACGAAGGCGGTGAAAGAGCTGGCAAAGATCGCCGGTATCGAAGACTACAAAGCGCTTGCGATGGAGATGTTCATTGTCAAGTCGGCTGTCGAAGGTGCGACGGCGAGAGATCTCAACACCAGAGACTATAAACCGTTTGACATGAACGGCAGCAAAGTCGGCGTAAACCAGCTGGAGATGATCGATATCAGCGCTCTTGACGACAAAAAAGCGATGATCTTTGAGGATATGCAGAAGATGAAAGAGGAGGAGGGTCTTCACACGATGATGGTCCTTTTGACCGACATCATGAAAGAGGGCTCGCAGGTACTTGTCCTCAGTGACGACATCAGCAAGATCGAGAGCGGTCTCAACACCAAGTTCGTCAACAACGAAGCGTGGCTCGACGGCGTTTTAAGCCGTAAAAAACAGATCATCCCTTTTATTCAGCCGCAGTTTTAATCTCTCTACTATCCCGGAATATCCGGGGTATCGCTCACCGGCACAATCTCCCCGATCTAAAGGCGAAACGATGGCAGAAAAGACATTTACCAAAGGCAAAGAGCGCGACCTGGAGTCGACTGTCGAGATGCTGCAGCGTATGCTCAACAGCTGGGGCATTGATGTCGAAGTGGATTCGCATCTCAACCCTCTCCCCAATGTCCACGCCCTGCAGCTGAGAGACAAAGCGTGCAGCGTGATGGTTGCCAACGGCAACGGCAGCTCCGAAAAGGCAGCTCTCGCCAGTGCGCTGGGCAACTTCTTTACGCGTTTAAGCAGCGACGATTTCTTTGCAGACTACTACCTCGGCGGAGCGATTGCCGCCGGCGCGTTTGTACACTCCCCTGATGAGCAGTGGTTTACAGATGAAGAGGATGAGATGCCGGAGGGGCTTTTAAACGAAGAGTTGTGGGATGACGTTTATGACCCTGAAGCCGACCTGGAGCCCGAAGAGCTTATTGATGTTAATTCGGGTGCAGATGATGAACGCGGTATCTGCGCACTGCCGTTTGAACGCCTTAGCGACGGAGAGACGGTCTATTTTCCGGTCAACATCATCCAGAACCTCTATGCCGGCAACGGCACAGCCTCCGGTCGCAGTGCCAACGAGGCCAGAGTGCTGGCCTTGTCGGAGATCTGTGAAAACTACATAACAAAAAAGGTGATCGCCGAAGGTATCAGCCTGCCCGAAATCCCGGCTGCGGTCATGGCCCGTTTTCCGGATATCGAAGCGTCTGTTGCAGCGCTCAAGGCAGAGGGCTTTAACCTGCGCATCGCGGATGCATCACTGGGCGGACGCTACCCGGTTCTCAGTGCCGCACTGATACGCCCTGAAACGGGTGGGGTACTGGTCTCGTTCGGTGCCCACCCCTGTTTCGAGACGGCCTTGGAACGGGCGGTCATGAAAGTGCTGCAGGGACGCAGCTTAAAGCAGATCGGGGATTTACAGGTTCCAACCTTTGACATGAAAGCGGTTGCAGAGAGTCCCAATCTGGTCGGACACCTTACCGGGGGAGCAGGTCTGATCTCTTATGACTTTTTCAAACAGGAGCCCGATCACGGTTTTGTCGACTGGAACCATGATGTTGATGCGCAGGGTCAGTTCGATCTGCTTAGTAAGGCTATCGACGAGAGCGGTTTTGAGATCTACAGTGCGCAGCAGCGCTATCAGGATATCCACACCTGCCGCGTTATCGTGCCCGGGATGTCGGAGATCTACCCGGTAGAGGACCTTGCGTGGAACAACAACAACGAAGGAGTCGAATACCGGGAGCAGCTTCTCTCTTTGGACAAGCTGGGTCCGGAGGGATGGCAAAGCGTCTTGGAAGACCTTGAAGATGGAGGGTTGTCAGACACCCGGAACGTGGCAGAGCTTATCGGCGTGGCCGCTGATGAAGGGACAGAGTGGGCACTGCTGCAGGTCGGTACGCTTAAAGGGATGCTCGCCCTGGCTCTGGAAGCGTATGAAAAAGCGATGGAGTGGGTCGACTGGTCCCTTTATGTCGGTCAGATCAGCCCGATGCAGAGACAGCACTTTCAATGCATCAAGGCACTGCTTACGATCGTATTGGACGACGAAAAAAGCTTTGCCAGTTACCGGGACAGCCTGCAGCTCCTCTACGGTGCAGAGACGCTTCAGAGATGCGTTGACCTGGTTCAGAGTAAAACACAGTTTCTCGGCCTCCATTTTCCCGGACTGAGTCTGGAAGGGTTTGAAACCCATCAGGCACTGCTTGAGGGGTATAAGAAACTGCACAGAGCAAAACAAGAGAGCTGGAGTCAAAATGGATAGTGAACACAAGAACAACCCGCTTCACGGCGTTACATTGAAGATGATATTGACGGAACTGGTTGAGCATTACGGCTGGAACGAGCTCTCCAACTATGTCGAGATCCGCTGTTTTTACAACGACCCCTCTATCAACTCCAGTCTGAAGTTTCTACGCAGGACCCCGTGGGCGAGGAAAAAAGTCGAGGAGCTGTATGTCGATCTGGTGAAAGAGCGTGCCAAAGAGTAGTCGGCATACAAGTGGGCAAAGCTACCTCACTTGACGATTTGTTATTTACCGAAAAGCTTGCCGAACACACCGAAAATATTTTTGAACTTTTTCTGGTGAAGGTCCTCGACGAACTCTGCATAATCACGGAAACCATCATTATGGAGTTTTAGTTCAAGGAACATCTCCGCATCTTTTTCACCTTTGGTCTTTTCAATGTCAATCAACTTTTCATAAAGCGATTCCACATCACCTAATACTTTTTTAGGTACCGGGTAGCGATTAGAACGGAAGCCACGGATCTCTTTTTGTTTGTTGAAAAGAGGCTTGTATTCAGAATAGACCCAGTAGTATTTGCCATCTTTTCTGCGGTTTTTGACAATAGCTTTGTACTCTTTTCCCTGTTTTTGTGCATCCCAAAGTAGTTTAAAAACAGTTTTAGGCATGTGTGGATGGCGAACGATATTGTGTGAAGAACCTACGAGCTCCTCTTCTTTATAGCCAGAAAGCTCAACAAAATAGTCGTTTAAATAGACAATATTTCCTCTTGTATCTGTTTCAGAGAGAATCTCACGCTTCGAGTTGACCGGGACTTCAATATCCAGTGGTCCTAATGCCATGATTATCCTTTTATCACATAAAATTGGATGGAATTCTACTCATATATCATTAAGCACTACTTAAAGCAAAAAGTCCTAGAAAGCCCTTTTTTAGGGCATTTGTGACGGTTTTATTGGCCATTTTGTCAACGTCTTTTTTTGAGGTGTACAATCGACATTTATAGAGTTAGATGATAGAATGCATTTTTATCTATAAAGAGGATGCATCTTGATACACAAAGTCAAAAAATATGCCACGACCAACCGTCTGGTACTGCTCGGAATCGGACTGGGTGTTCTTTTCGGGATCTACTTTCCCGAACTTGCGCTCCAGCAGAAGATCATAGGCTCCGCCTTCATCGCGTTTCTAAAGATGCTGGTCGTACCGCTTGTCTTTGCCAGTATCTATACGGCTATTTTGGGGCTGGGCTCGCTGCATCATCTCAAAACCATCGGGGGACGTACGATAGGGCTCTATGTCTTGACGACGGCATTGGCTGTGGTTCTGGCGATCATTGCCATGAACATCTTTGCTATCGGTGCACCGGTCAGCAGTGAAGGGCTGGCGTTTGAAAAAGCGGCGACCATCGCGCCGTTCTCTTTCCAGGCGATGATACTCAGCTTCATCCCGACCAATGTCTTCGGTTCACTGGCGAACGGGGCGATGATGCAGATCATTGTCTTTGCCATCCTCTTCGGCGTGGCCTCTCTCTATCTGAAAGAGTCGGAGCAGGCGATGATGAATCAGTTCTTTACAGCAGTAAGCAATGTGATGTTGAAGATGGCGGAGTGGGTGATCCTGATGACGCCGATCGGTGTCTTCAGTCTGATCTCCTATGTCATCGCAGATCAGGGTGTCGACGTTATTTTGGGACTCTGGTCCTATATTTTGGTGGTGGTCGGCGTCATCGTTGTGCACGGCATTGTAACGCTGCCGGCCGTTTTGGCCTTCTACGGCCGCGTCAACCCGTTTCAGTACCTCTCAGACGTAAGAGAGGCGCCTATCATGGCCTTCTCGACGGCATCGTCTGCCGCCACACTGCCGGTGTCGATGCGGGTGGTGGAAGAGATGGGGGAGGTCGACACCAAGACCGCCTCTTTTGTCCTGCCGCTGGGTGCCACGGTCTCGATGGACGGCACCGCAGCCTACCTGACCGTCGCGGTGCTCTACATCGCAAACCTTGCCGGTGTGGATCTGACTGTCGGTGACCAGGTGCTTTTAGGCGTGACGGTCGTGGCTCTGAGTGTCGGTGTCGCGGCACTGCCGAGTGCTTCGCTGGTGATGATGGTCGTCATCCTGAACCAGTTGGGTCTGCCGGTTGAGTACATTGCGCTGATCGTCGCAGTGGACCGGATCCTGGATATGTGCCGCACTTCGCTCAACGTCACCTCTGACCTTGTGGTGGCCAAGATCGTCGATCAGTACGAAAAGAGACGTGTTTAAGCGTCATGCAGCCGATAGAACTCCTTTTTGAAAACGACGACTTTCTCCTTGTCGACAAACCGGCCGGGCTGAACTTTCACAGCGAGGAGGGTGCGGGGCTTGTTGTCCGGACAAAAGAGTTGACGGGAGTGCCGGAGCTTTACCCCGTGCACCGTCTTGACAAGATGACATCAGGACTGGTCCTTTTTGCCAAAACAAAAGAGGCGGCGCAGCTTTTTGGCATGATGTTCGAAGGGCGTCAGGTCGAGAAGTACTACCTTGCCATCTCACTGCGAAAGCCCAAAAAGAAGCAGGGGTGGGTCAAGGGGGATATGCAGAACGCGCGCCGCGGCGACTGGATGCTCTTGAACACGATGGCAAACCCGGCGGTCACCCAGTTCCACTCGACTGCACTGCGCGAAGGCGAACGTGGCTTTCTGATCAAACCGCATACCGGCAAGACCCATCAGATCAGGGTGGCCCTGAAGAGTCTGGGGGCACCGATAGCCGGCGACCTGCGTTATGCAAGAAGCGAAGAGGCCAAAAAAGAGGAGAGAGGCTACCTGCACGCCTACGCGCTCCGTTTTAGCTTCGGCGGTGTGGCGTTTTCGTTTGTCCAGCCGCCAAAAGAGGGCGAACGCTTTTTAAGTGCGTCATTTCGTGATACACTTGCAGAGAGATGGGCACGGCCCTGGGAACTTTTTGACAAAGGCCGACAATGAAATCGCTTGAGAAGATTCTGCATACCGATGAGTCCGTTTTGGCTGCGGCCGAGATGTCAAAGACCTTTTATAACGGCATACTCTCGCTTTACGCGCTCGGGTTTTTACTGCTGTTTATCGGGTATGAGTACGAGATCGGCGTCATCGGGGTCGTCCTCATACTGCGCACCTTCTACCTGCACATGCAGGAGATACGGGAGAAAAAGCATTACCACTGCATCCTGACGCAAAAGCGCATCATCATCCTTAAAGGGTTTAAAAAACGGGAGATCTTTCCGATCGAACTCGACGAGATTCGGACGATCTATATCAAACCCTACAATGAACGGCTGAAAAAGTTTATCGATGTCGGGACGCTTGAAGTGCTGACGACATCGGGCGGCCGCTACGTCATCAGCCATATCAAAAAGCCCTACGCCTACCACCGCGCGATCATCGGCGATATCGTCAGCGCCAGCAGCTACAGCAACCGCGAACTGAAAAAAGGGGTGGTCACCCGCAGCTAGCGACTGGAACGCTGAGAACGGTTGATGAGAAAGACACCGAAGAGTGTCACCGCTCCGCCGACGACGATATGCAGCTCCACACGTTCGCCAAGGATAAAATAACTAGTGACCAGGGCAAAAACCGGTACCAGAAACATGAAGGAACTGGCATGGGATGAACCGAGCCGGCCCGAAGCGATGAAGTAGATGGTCGTGGCAACGGTCTGGCCGAATACAGCCAGGTAAAGCAGTGCGGCCCAAAAGGCGGCCCCCTCGTCGGCAACCGCCATGATATCATAGGGGAGGGCGATGAAAAAGAAGATGAGTGTGGCAAATATGGCGATGTAAAAGCTGTAGTGCACGGGATGGATGACGGCCTGGGAGTGCTGGGAGATCAAGGTCAACACCGCACAGACCACGGCACAGAGGAAGAAGTAAAACTCGGCACCGTTAAGATCGCCGATCAGGGTGGTGACCTTTAACATGATGAGGCCGCCGACAAAGCCGACGACAAGACCGACGATCTGCATCTTCGGCGGGTGCTTTTTAAAGAAGAGCGAGACAAGCATAAAGGTCAGAACGGGGGAGAGTGTCGTGATGACAACGCCGCCGCTGCCGGCAAACCCTTTTTGCACTCCGATGAACGCAAAGACCATGAAGAGGACGTTCAAAACGGCACTGGGCACGATATACTTGAGGGCTTCGCGTTTAAGCGTAAGCGGTTTTTTGAGAAAAAGGAGTACCGGCACAAAGGCAAAGATCATTAAAAAGAAGCGCCAGAATGAGACCACCTCTACAGGCAGTGCATAGGTAAGCACTTTAAGGGCAGGCCATCCTGCACCCCAGAGGAACATCGCAAATATAAGAAGATAGGTGAAATGTTTTGATTGCACAGCTGTATGAACCTCTAATCCGTATGAATGCGGGATTATAGCTTATTTAGAGGTTCAAAAGGCGCTTAAGGGTCTAGCTTTCGCAATTGTAGACATAGTCCTGTGTGATTGCAAATTCGTCACAGGGTTTGATAATACCGTAAAGTGCCAGCTCGCGGCCGCTTATATGGGCAATGGACTTGCCCTTTTCATCCAAAAAGATGAAGGTCTCATGCGGATGTTCCGACTTTTTGATGAACTTTGAAAATATGACATAAACAGCTTCTTCGAGCACCGGAAAATCCGCTTTTAAACTTTGACTCTTCTCCGACGTATGGTCGACTTTTCTAATCTCGAGAAGATCCGACTGAACGGATTCCTTTAACACGGGAAGGAGTTCAGGAAGAACTTCATGCAGATTAGAGTATTTTGGTATGTCATGCATAATGGTCTCCTTCTCATTTATTCATATATTAACTATCATAAAGTACATTTCAATAAAAACAGTTTAAAGATATGTAGAAAAAATATTTTTTATATACGCTTATGAATCCTGCAAAAATGGTTCATATTATGCCCACAGCAAGGGTTTGGAGCTCTCCTTAAATGTTTATGATGTAGACTTAACGACTTCAAAACAGAGAGAGTATATGCACTATTTTTTACTATTTTTACTGTTGGTAATGAATGGTTTTGCGGATGAGCTTGTGACGGGTGCTCAGAACCTGAAGGCCTATCTGCCCTCTCTGCAGAACAGACGTGTCGCCGTCGTTGTCAACCCCTCATCCGTTGTCGGTGATGCCCATCTTGTTGACCTGCTGCTGGACAAGGGGGTGAAGGTCAAGACCATCTTCGCACCGGAACACGGATTCAGAGGCGATGCGGACGCGGGCGAGCATATCAAGGACGGCTACGATCGAAAGAGCGGTCTGCCCGTCATTTCACTTTACGGCAGCCATAAAAAACCCGCGCACAAAGATCTTGACGGTATCGAGATCATCCTTTTTGACATCCAGGATGTGGGCGTCCGTTTTTACACCTATCTTTCGACCCTGCATTACGTGATGGAAGCCGCTGCCGAGAACAACATCACGGTCATGGTGCTAGACCGCCCCAATCCGAACGGCGGCGGCGTCGACGGTCCTTTGCTGAACGAAAAGTTCAGCTCCTTCGTCGGCCTGCATCCGGTGCCGATACTTTACGGGATGACGATAGGTGAATATGCGTTGATGATCAACGGCGAAGGGTGGCTCAAAAACGGTGTCAAAGCAGATCTGAACGTCATCGCTCTGCAAGGGTATGCGCACGGGGATTTTTACCATCTGCCTGTCAAGCCTTCGCCCAACCTTCCGAACGATCTCTCTATCGCGCTTTACCCTTCACTGGCACTTTTCGAGGGGACGGTCTTCTCGGCCGGACGCGGTACGACAAAACAGTTCCAGCTCTACGGCGCACCGCTCTACAGCAACAAAACCTTCTCGTTCACACCGGTTCCAAGAGAGGGTGCCAAGTCCCCCAAACACAAGGGCACCGTCTGTTACGGTGTCGATCTGAGCGGCATGTCGCCCGAAGCTGTTCATGCCGCACAAACGGTGCGCCTTGACTACCTGCTGGACGCCTATAAAAACTATGAAGAGAGAGAAAACTTCTTTTTGAAAAACAGCTTTTTTGACCGTCTGGCGGGAAGCGATGAACTGCGTCAACAGATCATTGCCGGCAAAAGCGAAGAAGAGATCCGAACTGGTTGGAAAGAGGATCTGACGCATTTTAAAACAATACGGGCAAAATATCTTCTCTATCCGTAAAATATTGCGATAGAATAACATGATTACAGAAGCAGGGAGTTAGATGGAGTCGAGTTTTGCCGCATTGGATTGGATAATCTTTGTCTCCTATTTTGCAGTGTTGATCGTCAGTTCTGTTCTTCTGAGCCGGACCAAGATAGAGAACTCCCGCGACTATTTTGTCGGCGGTAACGCCATGCCGATGTGGGCGGTGGCAGTCTCTGTTCTGGCAACGACGCAGTCGGCGGCGACGTTTCTCGGCGGCCCTGAATACGCCTTTCGCAACGATCTGACCTTCCTCGGTTTTTATCTATCTGCTTTCCTGGGTGTCATTTTTGTCGCCAAAGTACTGATACCGCGCTTCTATGCGATCAACGCAGTCACGGTCTACGAACTGCTGGAGACGCGCTACGGCAGACGTGCAAAACAAAATGCGGGTGTGATGTTTCTTGTCGGGCGTCTTTTTGCCAGCGGTGCCCGTCTCTATATCGGCGCTCTGGCGATCTCCATGATCCTGTTTATGGACATTGCTGCGGTCCATGTCGCAACGTCGATCCTGATCCTGGTTGTGAGTGCCCTGGCCTACACCTATTTCGGCGGCGTCAAGTCGGTGATCTACAGTGATGTCATTCAGGCCTTGACCTACATCTCCGCAGCGCTTATCGTTCTCGTCTACCTCTACTATGCGCTTAACGCTGATTTTGCGACGATACTCCAGACGCTTGCAGCCGATGATAAACTGCGGCTGCTGGATTTTACAGTGGACTTCTCTTCGGCAGGCAGTTTCAACGTCTGGGGATTGATGAGCGGTTGGCTTCTGCTCAACATCGCCGCATACGGCCTTGATCAGGATATGACGCAGCGGGTGCTCTCCTGCAAGGACAAAAAAGAGGGCGAACGCGCCGTGGTGATCTCGGTCTTGATGACGATTCCGGTTGTCGTGATCTTTATGTTTATCGGCCTGCTGCTCTACCTCTATTATGAGCACCCGGAACTGTCCGGTTTTGCCAACGGTGTCGACCAGCAGTTCGAAGGCCAGAAGATCACGATCCTGATGTACTACATTCTCAACGAGATGCCCGAAGGGCTGCGCGGTCTGGTGACCGTCGGTGCCATAGCGGCGGCACTCTCAAGCACCAACTCCGTCCTGGGGGCGATGTCGTCTGTCGCGGTAGAAGACCTCTATAAGCCGTGGAAACTCGCTCGGGCAAAAGTCGAAGCGTTTCATTTCGTTAAAGCCGGCAGGGCCGGTGTCCTTATCTTTGCACTGCTGCTCTCTTTGATGGCGATGGTCAGTTACTTTTGGCAGCGCTATACGGACCTGCCGCTGCTCAGCTTCGCCCTGGGTGTGATGGCGTTTGCCTATTCGGGACTGCTGGGTGTCTACTTCTCCGCTATTTTTACGCGGCGCGGCAGCGAGAAGAGCGTGTTGTTCGCGCTTGTCGGCGGGTTTTTGACGGTGCTCTTTTTACAGCCCTACATCTTCGGTATGGTGAGCGACTACAAACTCGGATTCGCCTGGCAGATCGTCATCGGCACGGTCGTCTCTTTTGCGATTATGCAGTCTGCGAGAGGTCAGCATGGCTGAGTTGTATATCGGGTTGATGTCGGGGACCAGTATGGACGGCGTGGATGTGGCACTCTGCGAAGTGGATGCGAAAAACTGCAGGCTGATAAGCTCGCTGGACTATCCGTTTGACAAAGGGTTGAAAGAGGAGATCCTTTTGATGATCAACGGTACGACGACACTGCTGCAGGTGGGTGAGATCAACCGTCGTCTGGCAGTAATCTTTGCTGAAGCGGTCAAGGCCTTGCTGCTACAAGAAGCGATAGATCCTGAGCGTATCCGGGCCATAGGCTCGCACGGACAGACGCTGTGGCACAATCCCGATGGTGTGCACCCGTTTTCCATGCAGTTGGGTGATCCCAATGTCATCGCTGTCGAGACAGGCATAGACGTTGTCAGCGACTTTCGAAGCAAAGATATCGCCTTGGGCGGGGAAGGGGCCCCGTTCGCGCCGGTATTTCATCACTTCTTGTTCAACAGTGACGCTCTGCGTGTGGGTGTGCTCAATATCGGCGGTATGGCCAACCTCTCCGTTCTGGGGGATGAGCTCATCGGGTTTGATACGGGGCCCGGTAATGTCCTGATGGATCTCTGGGTGCATAAACAAAAGGATTTCGGATTTGACAGAGACGGACAATGGGCGAAAAAGGGAACTGTCGACAACGCACTGCTGCAAGAGCTGTTAAGCGACGGATACTTTCAAAGAGAGGCGCCCAAAAGCACAGGCCGGGAGCTCTTTAACCTGACGTGGCTGGGCAAAGTCCTGCACAGTCACCGAACTGTCTCTTCGGTGGATGTCCAGGCCACACTGTTGGCCTTTACCGTGCACTCTATTGCCAAGGATGTCGTCAAATATGGGATACAGCAGCTGCTGGTATGCGGCGGCGGTGTCAAAAACAGCTACCTGATGGAGCAGTTGGCACTGGCGTTGGAGGGGGTTGCCGTCGCTACGACTGATGAACACGGTGTCAGCAGCGAACACATGGAAGCGATGATCTTTGCCTGGCTCGCCTATCAGCGCATTCACCGCCAGAAGGTAGCGCTGAAAAGTGTCACCGGTGCAAAACACAACAGCATATTGGGAGGTGTCTATGCAAAAGATTAGAGCATGGCTTGAGAAAACGGACTACAAGGCGTTTGATATCGAAGTCGCTTCCGCCGATGCCAGCTTTCGTCAATATTTCCGTCTGAGCGAAGTCGGCGAGAGCTATATCCTGATGGACTCATCGCGCGAGAAAGAGTCGCTTGAACCGTTTGTCGATGTCACCAGACGTCTGCTTGAGGTCGACGTCCGGGCACCGAAGATACTGGCGCAGAACCTTGACGAAGGGTTCTTGATACTGGATGATTTCGGCACTACCAGTTACCTCGATGTGCTCAACGAGCAAAACTACAAGATTCTCTACACCAAGGCGATGGATGAGATCATCAAGATGCAAAAGGGCGATACCGCCGGTCTGCCGCTTTACGACAAAGCCTTCCTGCATGTCGAGATGGACCTGATGAAGAGCTGGTTCTTGGAGCAGTATGTCAAACTCCCGCTGAGCAGTGACGATGAGAAGATCATCGAAGAAGCACTGGATGCCATCAGCGCAGTGGTGCTCTCCCAGCCCCAGGGTGTCTTTGTGCACCGTGACTACCACTCACGCAACATCATGCTGACACCGGCGGATGAGATCGGCGTGATCGACTATCAGGATGCGATGAACGGCGCTGTTACCTACGATCTGGTCTCGCTGCTGAAAGACCTCTACATTGAGTTCCCGAAAGAGGAGATAAGGGCGTTGGCACTGCAGTTCAGAGATATGCTCGACCTGGAGGTTGATGACAAAACGTTTATAAAATGGTTTGATTTTATGGGGCTGCAGCGGCACATCAAGGTACTCGGCATCTTTGCACGTCTCTACCTGCGCGACGCTAAAGAGGGCTATCTGAAAGACCTTCCGCTCACGCTCAAATACACCATCGAGACAGCAGAAAAATACGACGAGACAAAAGCATTGGCCAAGCTGCTTGAAAAGGTAAAACTGCCGTGAAGGCGATGATACTTGCCGCAGGCCTCGGTGAACGCATGCGTCCTTTGACGAACCATACCCCGAAACCGCTGCTTGAGGTGGCGGGCAAACCGTTGATCGTCTACCATATCGAAAAACTCGCGGCTGCAGGGTTCGAAGAGATCATTATTAACATTGCCCACCTGGGATATATGATCCCGGAAGCACTGGGTGACGGCGCCCGATGGGGTATAAAGATCAGCTATTCGGATGAGCAGCAAGAGGGGGCCCTGGAGAGTGCCGGCGGGATTGTCAAAGCGTTGCCTCTGTTGGGGGATGATCCCTTTTTAGTGGTCAATGGGGATGTCTGGTGCGACTACCGGTTCGATGCCGGTTTTGATCTTCAGGACGATCTGGCGCACCTTATACTGGTTGAAAACCCTGACCATAATAGCGAAGGCGACTTTGCCCTCGAAGCGCACCGCGTGTTAAATGAGGGTGCCTTGCAACATACCTTTTCAGGCATCGGCTATTACAGTCCGAAGCTCTTTGAACGTCTCGCCTACGGCAGAGCACCGCTGGCACCGCTCCTGCGCGAGGCGATAAGAGAAGGCAGGGTGAGCGGTGAGTTATACAGCGGCCAATGGCGGGATATCGGCACGGCGGAGCGTTTGAGAGAGCTCAATAGAGTGTACACTCAGTAAAGAGTAAGAAAATATGACTATAATCAATAATAAAGGTAGGTATAAGGGCCTTCCAAATACAGAGGGGTGTTGTTTATGAAAAGAGCTGGCTTCACGATGATCGAGCTGATCTTTGTTATTGTTATTTTAGGTATTTTGGCGGCAGTAGCGCTTCCAAAATTCGGTGGTGTCTCCGACCAGGCGCATGCAAAAAAATGTAAAGCATTTGCTGACACTTTAAACCGGACAGTAGGTTCTTCCATGTGGTCGGAATCTATTTCATTGAACAATGGGGGCAGCATTATCGCAATAGCTGCAGACGATTTTATCAGTCCGGATAATATCCCGACCGAGTGCCTGGACGGTAGTACGGTGTTTGTCAGCGCAGCGGGCCCGAATGCGAACCTTGCAACGGTGACCTTCGGCACTTCGATATACGATATGAACTTCACCGACGGCAACCTTAGTGACGCACCACGCTGGACGTGGACAAAGCAGCCGTAAATTGTCTTGACAAGAGGCTTGTATTCGCCTCTTTGATCTGATCACGCTATCTGTGTAAAGAGTGCCTACCACAAGGAGACCGCGTGAAACAATTTATCTCTCTACTATGTTTATTGATATTCCTCTCCACTTCACTGACTGCCAGCGACAATATCGAAGAGTCCATCGTCAAGATCTTTACGGTCGCCAAGATACCGAGCTACGGCACACCCTGGAACAGCACTATCAAACGTTCCCACGCTTCGGGTGCGATCATTGAAGGCAACAGGATACTGACCAATGCCCATGTCGTTGCCAATGAGACCTTTATCGAGGTTAAAAGATACGGTGAGACAAAACGTTATGAGGCCGAAGTAGAGTATATCTCGCACCAGGCTGACCTGGCGCTCTTGCGTGTCCGGGACAAAAGCTTTTTTGACGGGGTCAAGTGCCTGGCATTGGACGGTCTGCCGACTATTCAGCAAAAGGTGGCTGTCTATGGTTTCCCCCGGGGCGGCAACAGTCTTAGTGTGACGACCGGGATCGTCTCAAGAATAGAGCATAACCGTTATGTGCACAGCAAAGAGGTCCTGATGTCGATCCAGATCGATGCAGCGATCAATCCCGGAAGCAGTGGGGGCCCGGCGATCAGTGAAGGGAAGATCGTCGGTGTTGTCATGCAGCAGATACCGAAACTGCAGAACATCGGATATCTGGTCCCGGTCGAGGTGATAAAACACTTTTTGGAGGATGTCAAAGACGGGAGGTATGACGGTTTTCCCCATCTGGGGATCACGACCGAACGGATGGAGAGCAAGGCGCTGCGCAGTGTGCACAAAATGGACGGCTCGACCAGCGGTGTCCTGGTGATCGATATCTCTGAAAGGTCACCGGTATACGGCCTGTTGAAAAAAGGGGATGTGCTTCTGCGCATCGACGGCAATAAAATTGAAAATGACGGTACGGTAGAGTTCAGACACCATCAATTCACCTCATACAAATACTACATCGATCAGAAACAGATCGGCGATACGCTTGCGTTGCGATTGCTGAGAAACGGGAAAGAGAGCGGGGTCGAAGTGGTGCTGGATCATGTGGCGGATGAGCATCTGCTTGTCAACACGGTGGAGTATGATGTGGAACCCAAGTACTTTATCTACGGCGGGTACGTCTTTACCCCTCTGAGCCGCAACCTCCTGATGAAATCCAGCGCAACACTGTTGGAGCTTAGGGAACTGGCCTCAAAGTGGGCGACGGATGAGCGCGAAGAGGTTGTCATACTGCTGAAGGTGCTCGCGTCGGATACCAACCGGGGCGATCACAACTTTTCGCTCTGGACGGTCGACAAGATCAACGCGCAAAAGTACAAAAATTTTAATGATTTCCTTGCGATCATCAAAAACTTTAAAGGGGAGTACCTGATCCTCGAAGACAAAGAGGGTGTAAAGATAGCGATAGACCGCAAAGAGGCGGAACAGATCGAAGAGACGATCCTTAAACGCTACAGCATTAAAGAGAGTCAACGGCTTTAAATCCCCGCCGCTACACTTCAACCTGAATGAAAGATACAGAGCAATAGTATTATAATAGAAAGAAATGGATTTGTATTCATAGACTAACAGTAAGGTCATACCGTGGAAGAGATGGAAAAGATAACCGCCTATAAAAGCAGCGCACTGAAGTGGAAGATCATTGTTGTATTGTCACTCCTGTTGTTGGGTGCGGGCGCTTATCTCTTTTTGATGCCGCAAGCGCCAAAAGAGGCTTATCGTTATGTGACGCAGCCGCTTGAAAAAGGTGAACTGACCATGACGGTCTCCGCCACAGGCTACATCGAGCCGGTGGAGAATGTCGAGGTCGGTACAGAGGTGTCGGGTACGATCGTAAACGTCTATGCCGATTATAATGATGCGGTCAAAAAAGGGCAGGTACTCGCGCAGCTTGACAAGACAAAATACCGCAGCGCTCTGGATAGGGCAGAAGGGTCGTTAAAGGGTGCCAGAGCATCGTTGGAGACGGCAAAGGCACAGTTGTTTCAGGCCAATGCGACGGTTAAGCGCAACAGAGAACTGAAAAAGGCGACAGAAGGAAGGCTCCCTGCGCAGAGCGACTGGGATCGCGACTGGGCCAGCTATCTGATCGCCAAAGCAGGGATTGAGAACGCCGATGCTCAAATCGATCAGGCTGAACATGCTCTTGTCTCCGCAAAGTACGACCTTCAGAAGACGACGATCTACTCTCCGATAGACGGTACCGTTCTGGTTCGTGACATCGATCCGGGTCAGACAGTCGCCGCTTCGTTCCAAACCCCGGTGCTCTTCAAAATCGCCAAAGACCTGACCAAGATGGAACTGCAGGCCAGCATCGATGAAGCCGATATCGCAAAGGTCAAAGCGGGGCAAAAAGCGACATTCAGCGTCGATGCTTACGACGGGCGTGTATTTGAAGCGAACGTGAGGCTGGTCCGTGTCAATTCAGAGATCGTAGACGGCGTCGTGACCTATAAAGCGGTGATGGAGGTCGACAATGAAGAGTTGCTGCTTAAACCGGGTATGAGTGCCGATGCCGACATCGTCACACAGACATTGAAAGATACCTTTATCGTTCCCAAAGCGGCACTGCTTTACATACCGATAGAACCGAAATCGGAAAAGGTGTTCGGCTTCGGCGAACGCGAGGAGAAAGGGGCCATTGATACGAAACCGCATGTCTGGGTACTGGAAAATGAAGCGCCTAAAAAAGTGTACATCAAAGTACTGGGCAACAGCGGCGCTTTGACAGCTGTCTTTTCTGACGATCTGAAAGAGGGGGAACCTCTCATTCTAACGCAGGAAAAACGGCTGTGATACAACTTTCGAAAGTGACCAAGACCTATGGCAGCGGTGAAGCAGCGACCAATGTCTTGAAACAGGTCGATCTCGAGATCAAGAGCGGCGAATTTGTCGCCATCATGGGGCCCAGCGGAAGCGGGAAGTCGACCCTGTTGAACATTCTAGGCGCCTTGGATGTGGCCAGTGACGGGGAGTATAGATTTTCCGGTACGGAGATCGGGGCCCTTTCGAAAGACCAGCTTGCACTGTTTAGACGCTATGTCCTAGGTTTTGTCTTTCAGGGCTTCAACCTGCTTAAAAAGACATCGGCGCTCGAAAATGTGGAGATGCCGCTGATCTATCTCGGTATCAGGGCGAAAGAGCGTAAAGTGAGGGCGTTTGAAGCACTCAAAAGTGTCGGCCTTGAAGACCGTGTCAAACACGATCCGGGTGAACTTTCCGGCGGTCAGCAGCAGCGTGTTGCCATTGCCAGGGCGATGGTCACACGACCCAAAGTGCTGATCGCGGATGAACCGACGGGTAATCTTGACTCCCAGCGCGGACACGAGATCATGCAGTTGATCAAGGCCTACAACGAAGCGGGGGTTACGGTCATCATGGTGACCCACGAAAAGGAGATCGCCGCGTATGCATCCCGGACGATCTATCTGCGAGACGGCAGGATCGAAAAAGAGAGTCACAACCATGCTGTTTAACGCTTTTTTGCAGGCACTGCGCGAGATAAAACGCAACCTTATGCGATCACTGTTGACCGCGGTCGGGATTGTTATAGGGATCGCTTCGGTGATTGCTATGGTGAACATCGGAAAAGGGGCCAGTACATCCATCACGGAAAGCGTCAGTGCGCTGGGAAGCAACACACTCTATATCATGCCGGGACAACAACACGGTCCGGGAGGCGCCTCTTCGATAGTCAAGGCCTTCAAACATAAGGACGTCGATGTCATCAAGGAGTCTGTGTTGGTTTTGGATGCCGTTTCGCCGCATGAGAATGCCGCGCTTACGGTGCTGTATAAAGACAAGAACCATCAGACCAGCGTCAGAGGGGTGAACAATGACTACTTTGATGTACAGAAGTGGGCTTTGAAAGAGGGACGCACATTTGAAAGAAGCGAACTCAGGACGGGACACAATGTCTGCATTATTGGCAAAACGGTACTGCAGGAGCTTTTCAACGAGGGTGAGTCTCCCGTAGGAACGAAGATCCGTCTTCGTAATTTTTCGTGCGAAGTCATCGGTCTGCTTGAGACAAAAGGTGCCAATACCTTCGGGCAGGATCAGGACGACCTTGTTCTGGTTCCGATCAAGATGTTTCAGCGCCGCATCAGCGGCAATGACAACATCCATCTCATAATGGCACTGGTCAAAGAGAACATTCCGCTTGAAGAGGCGAAGCTGCAGATAGAGCAGTTGATGCGTGAGCGAAGACACGTCAAGTCTGAACAGGAGGACAACTTCTCCGTGCGGAGTATGACAGCGCTGGTCGATACGATCTCCAAGATAACCTCGGTTCTGACCGTGATGCTCGGCGCCGTTGCGGCGATCTCTCTGGTTGTCGGGGGGATCGGCATCATGAATATCATGTTGGTCTCAGTAACAGAACGTACGCGGGAGATCGGAATCCGCATGGCAGTCGGCGCAATGGCGAAAGATATCCTCATCCAGTTTCTGATCGAAGCGGTTGTACTTTCAGGACTGGGCGGTATCGTCGGTATTATACTGGGCATACTGATCACCGTCGGTGTCTCCAACATGATGGATATCAATCTTATCATTGATCCGAGTATTACGATGGTCGCACTGATCTTCTCGATGCTGATCGGTATCGTATTTGGGATCATCCCCGCGCGCAAAGCGGCCAACATGAACCCGATCGATGCGTTGCGGTATGAATAAAAGAGAGGGGAAATCCCTACAGAGAGGTTTGAGGTCCAAGAGGGCATAATAGTTGTAAATCATCTTGTATCGGGAGGAACGCGTGATAAATCCGGCAGAGTGGTCGTTTATAACTGTCATTTTTGCGTTTATAGGCGCGGTGTTTGTTGTCGGATGGTTCGGGATACGGATGACGAAAACGGCACGCGACCTTGCCCGCGAGACGGGGATGGGGGAGGCGCTGATGGGGGCCGTGTTCATCGGCGCGTCGACATCGCTCTCGGGTATTACGACGTCTGTGAGCGCCGCGGCATCCGGCTTTGCGGAGCTGGCCGTCAGCAACAGTCTCGGCGGTATCGCAGCGCAGACGGTCTTTTTGGCCATCGCCGACATTGCTTATCGCAAGGCGAACCTGGAACATGCCGCCGCTTCGGCGGAAAACCTCTTTATGTCGGCCTTTTTGATGACGCTGCTCAGTATCCACCTGCTGGGAATCGCTGTGCCCGACCTGGCTATCTGGTCTATTCATCCAGCCACATTGTTGTTGATAACGGTCTACCTGTTCGGAATCCGACTGCTGGCCCGCACGCATAAGATGCCGATGTGGCTGCCTGTGCGAACGCGTGATACCCGGACCGAGTTACAACGTCAGACCCACCGGGTCTCTAAAAACCTTGCCGGCTTGTGGAGCCGTTTTTTATTCTATTCCGCTATCGTTGGTGCGGCAGGTTGGCTCCTTGCAGAGCTTTCCGTACCGATTGTTGAGCGGACGGGCCTCTCTTACGGTATAGTCGGGGGTATCTTCACGGCCGTCTCTACCTCCATCCCGGAACTGGTCGTCGCCGTTACCGCCGTACGGATGGGTTCACTCAACCTTGCCGTAGGCGACATCGTCGGCGGCAACGCTTTCGATACACTCTTTATCGCTGCATCGGATATCGCTTTCCGCGGCGGCCCGATCTATGCGGACATATCCTCCGCTGAACTCTTCTGGCTTGCCGACGCACTGGTGATGACAGGTGTACTGTTGATGGGCCTTCTCTATCGTCAGCGCCACGGTCCGGGTAACATCGGCCTGGAGAGTACGGCGCTTTTGGTACTCTATTTTGGCGGTGTGGCGCTGCTTGGATTCGGGGTCGTATAGAGCTCTATACGCGCCAAGGCCTTTTAAAAGCGATATAGAGGAGGAGCAGGGCAACCGTTCCTGCAAGCGAAAAGAGAAGTGCACTGTCGGCACCGTAATGTTCCCAGACCAGGCCCCAGAGGTAGGCGCCTACCGCGGCGAAAAAGGCAACCGCTGCATAGAAGATGCCGTAGACCGAACCCCTGTTTTCGGCATGGGTGGCGATATAGGCACGATTTGCATTGAGCGAAGCGACCGTAAAAAGTCCTAAAAAAGCGTAAGCAAACCATGTCGCAAGCGGTATCTGCAGGTACAAAAGGGCCTGAGCGGCAGCGCCGCTTATGTAGGTATAGAGCATCACCCTGCTGACACCGATCCTGTCAACCCAAAGGCCTATAACATAGCTTGATGCCGACTGGACAGCGGTTGAGACAACAAAAAGAAGCGGTATTACGGCCACAGCAATGCCGACCTCTTTGGCCTGCATGGTAAAAAAGACCTCATTGAACATAAACAGGAGAAAGAAAAAGTAGGGTATGAGGTTTTTGACGACGTTCCAGTCCCGGCGGGTAAGGCTGAACGACAGTCTTCGCTCTTGCGCTTGTTTGGGAATGTCACGGACAAAGAAGAGCATGATGAAGAGCCCTATCGCTCCGGGGAGAAGTGTGGCGAAAAAGATGTTGCGTATCACCGTCTCGCTTTGTCCGAAGTAGTAGAGCAGGGCAAACAGCAGCAAGGAACCGCTCAGCTCACCGGAGATATCGAGCATTTTGTGAAAGCCGAAGGTCATGCCTGAAGCACTCTTTTTGCAGTAGGCCGCGATCATGACATCTTTTGGCGCGGAACGCATGCCTTTGCCGAAACGCTCAAATGATTTGAGTGCCGTAACCCCCAGATAGCTCTCTGTAAAGCCGAGCAGGGGTTTTGTAGCGGCGGAGAGTGCGTACCCGCCGACGACAAAGGGTTTGACAATACCGTACCGGTCGCTCAGATAGCCAGAGATAAAACGCATGATATAGGAGACGAAGGTGGCAACAGCGACGATGACACCGAGCTTGTCCATCCCCTCATGCAGTATCACGACGACAAAGATCGGCAGGATAGGGTTGACCATTGCACTGGCCATATCGGTAAAATAACTGACCCATCCCAGCATCCATACATTTCTGTCGATTCTCTTCATCTCAGCTTTCCGATCCTGTTACCGCTACCTGTTGTTACTGATATACAGCGCTATTTTTTTTGCCACCGTCTTATCTTATGTCCCTTTAGGGCATAGAAGAGGATAAAGAGATAGCAGGGAATGGTGATGACATAGGCGAACTGCATGTCGCCGCCGAGCTCGGTTGCCTGACCAAAGACCAGCGGCAACAGTGCCCCGCCAGCGATGCTCATAATAAGCAGCGCGCTTCCCTGCGCCGTGAACCTGCCGAGTCCCTCCAGTGCCAGCGGCCAGAGGGTCGGCCACACCAATGCATGGGAGAGTCCGAGGATGGCGACCAATGCTACCGGGTCGGGGATGGTCGCAATCCCGCTCCAGCCCCACAGCAGACGCGATACGACATCGCTCTGATCAGAGCTGAAGAGAAGAGCCGTGACGGTCAGAAAACCGCCGATGGCCGAGTAGGTCAGCGCCTTCTCCTGCGAGAGGTATTTGGGAATACCGAAAACACCGATAAGATAGCCCAGTACCATAAAGACCATCGTATAGGAGGTCAGTGCCGTGTAGTTGTCAACGCCCAGATGCTGGCCGAAGAGGCCGATCGTGTCACCGGCAACGACTTCGACACCGACATAGAAAAAGAGGGCGACGGCACCCAGAATGATCTGCGGATAGTGGAAAATATTGGTTCGCTCTTCATCCTCCTGTGCTTCAAATTCGATCTCGGGAAGTGAAGAGAAGAGCACCAAAAGGATAAGGCCGGCCAGGATGGCGGCCATGATCAGATAGGGCATGATCAGCTTGTTGGCCAGGGTTTCCAGTTCGGCACTGTTCAATGTCTCAGCCGAGCCCAGGTCGCTGAAGATCAGTGCCGTAAAGACGAGCGGTGCCAAAATGCCCGCACTTTTGTTGATGAGCCCCATAATGCTGATGCGCATGGCGGCACTTTCCGTGGGACCGACAAGGACGATGTAGGGGTTGGACGCCGTCTGCAGGATGGTAAGGCCGCTTCCCAAGGTGAAGAGGGCCGTCAAAAAGACGAGGTAGTCGGCACTCAACGCGGCGGGGATAAAGAGCAGGGCGCCGACCGCCATGATGCCGAGTCCGATCGCCATGCCGTTCTTGTAGCCGCTTTTGGAGAGAATGAACGACATCGGGTAGGCCATGGTCGTGTAGGCGATGTAGAAGGCAAAGGTGACCAGAAGCGCCTGAACGTTGTTAAGGTCGCAGATTAGTTTTAAAAAGGGGATCAGCGAGCCGTTGAGCCAGGTGACAAAACCGAAGATAAAGAAAAGAATGCCGATGATGATCATCGGCAGCAGACTGGAGTGTTCAGCATTTTTTTGCATTGGGGCTCACTTCATTTTGGATTTGAGGTAGTGCGCAACGGCATCCTCATCATTGCTGTGGGGCAGGACGGTCTTGGCAACGGCCTTGGTCTCGTCGAGGGCATTGGCGACCGCAGCCGACATGCCGGCGAGTTTGAACATCCCGATATCGTTGATGCTGTCGCCGAAGACCGTCACATCTTCGAGCGGCCGGCCGAGGTAGTCGCAGACTTTCTGCAGGGCATGGGCTTTGTCGCCGAGCGGGTGGACGATGGTCAGGAAGTAGTCGCCGGTATAGTTCTCGGGCGAGAGTTTGAAATGGAAGGTGTCGCCGTAGATGGACTGAAGATGCGCGGTCAGTGCAATAAGGCGTTCTTTGTCCGCCATGTAGACCACCTTGAAGGTCTGCTCTTTGGCAACGATCTTCTTAAACTCTTTGAGTCTGGCGTCGTCGCGGTAGTTGAGCAGCACTTTGGACTGGGTCGGCGTCTGGGTCAGCGGGAAGTCGAAACTCTCGTCAAGATTGTCGTTTTTAAGTCCGATGACAAAGGGGTGGATGTTGTCAAAGCGTATGGCCTCGGCTATCAGGTCGTTGGCGGCTGCCGTGTCCAGAAACTTGGCGTCGATGATCTTTCTCTCCGCCGTTGCGATCAGGGTGCCGTCAAGCAGGATCATGGGCGCGTTCAAGGTGAGTCCCGGCAGCATCTTCATCGCGGCGTAAAAACTCCGTGCCGTGGCCACCGAGAGGGTCGACTCTTTGGCTTTGGCGTTCCAGATCTTTTTGGAGAAGTCACTGATGCTCAGGTCGCTTCGCAAAAAGGTGTGGTCGAGGTCGGTGATGTAGATCTTGTCCACGTCTGTTAAACCTGCTGCGCCGCATTGATGGCAAGCTGCGCCATCTTTTTGAGGTACTCGAAGGTCTCTTCACCGGCGTCAAGCGATTTTTGGAGTTCGTCGATGAAGTAGGCTCTGGTACGATCGTCGGCCATGTTGAAGGTGTAGAGGACCCACTCGGCATTCAGATGGAGCGGTTCGCCAGCCTGCTGCACCGCAAAGGTACGGTAGAGGTTGATGTCCGTTTTGGCAAGCAGTGCCAGTACATCACGGTAAAAGGTGTTGACGTCATAGCTCAAGAGCGCTTCCAGCTGGGCAACAGGAACCGTTGCATCACTCTCTTCCATACCGATCTTTCCAATGATGAGCGCATCACCGATAATGAGCTGTTCGCCCAGGAAAAAGGGTGTCTTCTCTTCAGAGAGGGCATTGGCGTCGGAGAAGATCGTATGTTGGTTGAGTGATGCAAGTTCATCGATCAGAATGGAGTTGAAAAAGCTGTAGACGGTGTTGGCTTTCATTTCTATGTCGATCTCTTCAATCTCTCTGGTTGCCGGGTTAATGGTTAATGCTTTCACGTCATAAAGTCCTAAAAATTTTATCGTACTGAATGATAGCAATATATTATAAAATAGGTATAATAATCGCAATTTGTATGGCATATAGGAGTGTTATGGAAGCGGTATATTCGATGATCGGGGCAGTCAACGGGTTTGTTTGGGGGCCGGTGATGCTGGTACTTATTTTGGGTACGGGTCTCTACCTCACGCTGGGTCTTCGTTTTTTACCGGTCCGTCATATACCTGACGGTTTCAGACTCATCTGGAAGGGGCGCAAAGAGGACAAAAAGGAGGGTGAGATATCGCCGTTCAACGCTCTGATGACCTCGCTCTCGGCGACCATCGGTACCGGTAATATCGCCGGGGTTGCAACCGCCATCTTTATGGGCGGCCCGGGGGCGATGTTCTGGATGTGGGTCGCTGCCTTGCTGGGTATGGCGACCAAGTATGCCGAGGCGGTGCTGGCCGTCAACTACCGTGAAAAAGATGAAGACGGCAACCACGTCGGCGGGCCGATGTACTACATTAAGAACGGTCTGGGCGAGAAGTGGAAATGGCTGGGCTTTCTCTTTGCCCTCTTTGCCTCCATCGCCGGTTTCGGGATCGGAAACACCATCCAGGCGAACTCGGTCGCGGACGTCATGCACTCCTCTTTCGGCATCCCCGAACTCTACAGCGGGATATTGCTGGCAGTTTTGGTCGGTCTGGTGCTGATCGGCGGGATCAGACGTATTGCCCATGTCGCGGGTGCCGTGGTTCCTTTCATGGCCATTGCCTATGTTCTGGGCGGCGTCGTGATCATCCTCGTCAACATTACTGCCATTCCTTCCGCTATCGAAACAATCATCGTTTCGGCCTTTACCCCTACCGCAGCCATGGGCGGCTTTGCCGGTGCATCCGTCTGGGCGGCGCTGCAGTTTGGCGTCGCGCGGGGCATCTTTTCCAACGAAGCCGGTCTCGGTTCGGCCCCTATCGCCCATGCCGCCGCCAAGACAGACTCGCCTGTCCGCCAGGGCCTTGTCGCGATGATGGGAACCTTTATCGACACCATCATCATCTGCAGTATCACCGGGCTGGCGATCGTCGTGACCGGTGCCTACACCTCGGGTGAGAGCGGGGCGGCCTTGTCGATGCTCGCCTTTTCAAAAGCGCTGCCGTTTGTCGGCGAATATGTCGTGACACTGGGCCTCATTGTCTTTGCCTTTACGACACTGGTCGGGTGGAGCTTCTACGGCGAGAAGAGTGTCTATTTCATCTTCGGTCACAGAGCGATCGTGCCGTTTCGCCTGCTGTGGGTCCTTGTCATTCCCTTGGGTGCGATGATGGATCTCAAGTTCATCTGGCTCATGGCCGACACGCTCAACGCACTCATGGCGGTACCGAACCTGATCGCGATCCTGCTGCTCAGCCCGGTCATCTTTATGCTGACCAAAGAGTATTTTCTGAAAAAAGAAAAAAGTTAGACCTTTAAGGTCGGTGCTTTAGTGACCCCTTTATTGTAGATAGAATATAATTGCCGTAACTAAACGCACTAAAGGTCTCTTATGAAATGGCTTGCCATCCTCCTCTCTATCTTACTTGTACTCTCTATTACCCTTTACACGCTGCTCTTTACCCCATTTGGCAACGGCCTGCTTAAGCCGGTCATCGAAGGAAGGCTTAATGCCGCACTGGAGGCAGAGGCCGTTGTCGAGACCTTTGTGCTTGATACCGGTAATTTTGAGATCGTCATCGCATTGACACCCGCCAACACGGTGCGTGCATCGGGAAGCTACTCGCTCTTTTCGCGTTCCGTTGATGCGGTCTATAGTGTTGCTTTTGAGAAGATGAGCGAGCTAGAATCGCTTCTGGAGAGAGAGTCCCGCGGTCAGATCCATATCAGCGGTACCGTCAAAGGCGATGCCGATGCGATGGCCATCACCGGTGACAGCGACATCGCTTCTTCAAAGACTCATTATGATCTGACCCTCAAAGCCTTCAACCCTGCCGAGGTCAGTGCAACGATCAAGAATGCAAAGCTCAATGAACTGCTTGCCCTTGCGGGCGAAAAGGCCTACGCCTATGCCACTGTTTCGCTGCAGACAGCGATCAAAGGTATCGATGTGCAGGAGCTTGATGGCAAGAGCGTGCTGCTTGTCAAAAACGGTAGAATCGACAGAACCTTGATGCGCAAAGATTTCAACGTGACACTGCCAAAGACGGTTTTCGATGCGAAGGTTATTTCCAATTTCAATGGCAAGACGGTCGACTATATCGCTGACGTCAACTCCAATCTCCTTACCCTTGACTCAAAGGGGCAGGCCATCGCCGCACCGCTGAGCATGGATCTCGGGTACGCGCTCAATGTCAAAGAGCTTGCGCTGCTGCGTCCGTTGAGCGGTGCACCGCTGCGCGGCGCATTTGCGACAAAGGGGAGCGTCAAAGGCGATGAATCGGCACTCCGAATCACCGGGACAAGCGATATTGCCGGAAGCGACAGCCGTTATGACGTGACGCTTGCCGAGTTCAAACCCTCCAAGGTACTGGCAAAGGTCAACCATGCGAGCCTCTCAAAACTGCTCTATATGGCGGGTGAAGAACAGTATGCCGACGGTGATGTCAACCTTGACGTGGACCTTAGCGACCTTGATCCTAAACATCTTCAGGGCAAGGCGACGCTTGATGTCGGCAAGGGCAGGATCTTTCCGAAGCTGATGCACAAAGCCTACGGTATAACCGTGCCGAAAAGTGACTTCACTACCCGTTTCAATGCCGATCTTAAAGGCGAAGCGATCGACTACGGCCTCGTCTTGCGTTCAAACCTCGCCATGATTGACTCAGAAGGCTCCTTTGCTCCTGACACGCTGGAAAGTGACATCACGTATGATCTGAACATCAAAGAGCTGGCACTTTTCAGACCGCTGACAAAGACACCGCTTCGAGGCCCGTTTGCGACAAACGGTCAGATCAAGGGGAACAGGAAGACGATGCGGATCGAGGGGCGGTCGGATATTGCGGCGAGCGAGACCCGTTATGACCTCTCTCTTAAAGAGATGCAGCCTGAGAAGCTGCAGGCAACGGTCAAAAATGCCCGCCTTGAAAAACTGATCTATATGTCAGGCCAACCCGGTTTTGCCAGCGGTCTTTTGAATGTCAGTGTACATCTTGACGGCCTTGATCCCGATGACATGAAAGGAAACGTCAAAGCGGCGATCACAGAGGCCCTGTTTAATGAGAAGGTGCTCAGAGAAGCCTACAAGGTGAACCTTCCCAAGACAGCATTTACAACTGATCTCTCGGCAGAGCTTAAAGGCAGCGAGATCGATTACACGGCTGCGTTTGCCTCGAAGCTTGCGAAGATCGACTCCAAAGGTCGCCTGGAGCCCAAAAGCATGGCGATGGACCTTGATCTGAAGCTAGCCATAGCGAAGCTTGAGCTTCTCAAACCGCTTACCGGTGCACCGCTTCGCGGACCATTGGCGCTTTCAGCGACTGCGAAGGGCGATGAGAAAGCACTGAAGGTGAACGGCAAGGCCAAGATCGCCGGTGCGGACGCAGACTTTACGGCCGGACTTGAGTCGTTCGCACCGCGCAGTGTTAAGGCCAAAGTCGCCGATCTGCAGCTTTCCAAGCTCCTCTATATGGTCGGACAGCCCGATTATGCGCAGGGTATTATCAGCATTGATGCCGATATAGAGGACGCCCGTCCGGGCAGACTCTCCGGCAAGATCCTGAGCAGTGTCAGCAAGGGTGATGTCAATAGAAAAACCGTCGAAAAAGCGTTTGCATTTACGAAGATGCCCAAAACGACCTTCAATGTTAAAACGGTCTCCCATCTGTCGAAAGACTTTATCGATACAAAGGTGGATGTGGACTCCAACTTGGCAAAGCTGACTGTAAAACGGGCCCGCTTCGATGTCAAAAAAGCATCGCTGCATGCGGACTATTCGGCAGATGTGCCGGACCTTGACCGCTTATATTTTGCGACAGAGCGCCATCTCAAAGGTTCGCTGAAAGCAGCCGGCGAGCTCTCAAAGACGAAGGACCTTGACTTTACCGCCCATACCAAACTGTTCGGCGGCACCGTCGATGCCAAACTGCACAACGACGACCTGCATGCCGACATGAAAAAGCTCAACACGCTCGGCATCCTCAAAATGGTCATCTATCCGGAGGTCTTTGACTCGACACTTGAGGGCAGACTCGATTATAACCTCGCCAAAAAGAGCGGGACCTTCCATGCCACGACAAGCGACGGCCGTTTTACCCGCAACGTCATGCTTGATCTTGTCAAACAGTACGGACGGACGGACCTCTATAAAGAGAACTTCGTCTCAACGTTCGACAGCCGCATCAAAGAGGAGCATATCCGTACCGATCTCGTTATGCGTTCCAAGAAGTCTTCGATCACCGGCAAAAACGTCTATCTGAACTCGCAGACAAAGCAGGTCGATGCAAAACTCGACATCAATGCCAACAACAACCCGCTTAAAGTCGAGCTCAAAGGACGCGTCGATTCGCCGAAAGTCAAGGTCGACGCCTCGAAACTGATCGAAAAAGAGATCAAGAAAGAGGCGGGCAAGCAGATCAACAAGCTGCTCAAGGGACTTTTTTAGCAAAACGGATCACGGACTGTTTTGTTCCGGCGCATCGGGAGAAGATAGTTAAAGTTTCCTTGTGTAATTATTTACACGGTTGCGACAATTTTATTAGAGGAAAAAATTGTTATCATTCCACCAACAAAACGATGGAGATCGGTAATGAATGAGAATGAGAAACTGATAGAAGAGGCATGTGCCATCTGGCATGCCTGGTTTGATGACAGTGACGAGCATGACTACTCCGAAAAGGAGCCTTCGGACATCGAGTACTTCATAGGATGCATGCTCTATAACCAGTTTGCTTTTGAAAAAGCGATCAGTACGATGAAAGAGATGGACATCGGCCTGGACTTTTTGGATGCGACCGGTGCAAGTTACGGCGACGTGAAGGCACTGTTGACACAGATTGAGGTCAAAGACGACTTCGAAGCGATCGACCTGCTGCAAAGCCACATTCGCAGAGCGATACAACGCTATGAGGGAGACCGTATGGCGCTCTACCTTATAAACCGTTTGGCCGGTCACATCAATACACTGGAGCAGATCTACAAAGGCAAGGTCGACCGGCGTGAGGTCGACTTTGAGAAGTTGGCTAAAAAGAGCGACATCTACAAAGGCCTATAATGCTACATCCTAACAGTGAACTTCCGCAAAACCTGCAGGACCTGGCAAAGAGTCTCTCTTTTGTACAGGCGGTACCGCTTGGAATGATGCAGGGCATACCGTTTTTAGCCATGCGACTTCCAACAGAAAATGACACATTGCTGGCCGAGAACAGCATTACATGCGAGTTCAAACCCTCTGTCTTTAATGTACAGTTTAAAGGCGAGAACATCGCTTTGTGTATCGTGCAGTTTCGTCTTAACGGTTCAAACAGACAGATCTATACGGTCAGTTACGATCTCAAAAACGACACGCAGTACAGTGACTGCTTTGAGCTGTTGGCGATGAAACAGTACGGCCTGTTGCTCATGACGGACAACGGCCATGACTTTATGCAGTTTGACACCAATGTCGAGCTCAGTTTTGAGCCTCAGGCCATGCTCCACGGGGCAAGAGAATTGGCGACGGAGTATGACCCGGTACTCTGCCAGGAGGTCATCTATGCCTTAACGACTCAGGGGGAGACACAGGCAGAACTGTGGGCATTTCTAGAGCAGATGGCGCCGTTTGACAAGAGCTGGTATGGCGGTATGCAGCTCGGTGCCACGAAAGTGTAATGGCTTTTTTTACCAAGTTTTTCAGATCCGCCAAAACGGCAGTGCAGAACAGTTTTGTCAAGATGCCGATCTTTCACGAAACACTCGCTTTTCCTCTGCCGGACAGCTGGTCTGTTGAACCGGTATTCAGGTCGATCCAGGGCGGCACCTTTGTGGTTGAATTTGCCGGCGCGGGTGAGACACAAGAGCAGTGGCATGACAAACTGATCGTGCAGGCCTTCAACAACGCCAATGACGACGTCGACTTGAATGCACGCAAACTGCTGAAGATGATGCAAAATGAGATGGCAGCGCTGAACGAAACGGCGTTTTACAGCGAAGAGCTTTTTTCAGAGACAATCGTTTCAAGGCAGAAGCTGGCTGTCGTGATGGGGTTGAAAAAGCTGCCCGGCGACGAAACCCGATCACAGTTCGGCCTCTACATGATCCTGGAAGGCCAACACGACATCTATATCGTGCAGCGCGCATGGAAAGACAGACCTGACCACGATGGGTTCCCCATGGCGCGTGAGGAGTTGACAGCATGGCTGAAAGATTTTAAAAAGATCGCTCTTTCACCCACGGTGCCGATGGAGCAAGAGCTGTAGAGATGGTGCAGATAGGTTGGTATGAAGGGCTTGAGAACTTTATGTGTACCGCGCAGAGCAGCGACGCGGTGCTGGCGGCTTTTTTTACGGTCAGGGAGTGGCGTTTTGTCCGGGCCATCTTCGAAGCGGTGGTCAGTGAAGCCGATGTCCATCTTGACGACAGAGGCTTCGTCTTTCAGGGCGACAGCGTTGCGATCTACACGCCGGAAGGCGAGACATCGCTCGGCAAGCAGCGTTTTTTCAGCCTGGTTGATAGACTCTACAACGTGCTGATCGACGGGGCCAACGAAGATCATCACAATGTGCGGTTTGAACCCTGGTGGCAGGCGTTCATCGAAACGGCATTTATACTTCAGCAGCGCTGCAAAGCGGCTGCACTGATGGAAGAGGAGAAGATCATGACGCTGCACCTCTCCCAAAAAGAGAAGAGCTGAGATATGGGCGCATCCAGACGCAACGAAGTCAAAGCCGCTCGGGCAAGGTGCTACTCCTGTTACCGCCCTCTGAGCTCCTGTATGTGCAAACATGTCAACCCCATAGAGACGAAGACGAAGTTCGTTATCCTGATGCACCCCAAAGAGTTCCAGAAGGTCAAAAATGGCACCGGCCATCTCACCCATCTCTCGCTGCCCAACTCGGAACTCTACGTCGGT
>JBFFKK010000022.1:0-39751 GCA_041555445.1 Sulfurimonadaceae bacterium | reverse complement strand
TCCAAGTTTTCTTGCATTTAATTTATCTTGTTCGTTTGGATATGAAATATGCATTGCTTTGTAAAATGAGCTATTGGACTTTTTGTAATCTAGAATATATTCTCCTTCTGGAGTACGTTCGTCACCTTCTTTTTGTTTGTGCCCTTTAGGTTCTGCTCCAAAAGCCACATGGTATTCTTTAATAATTTTTCCTTTGTGCATAAGCAAAAGTTTTGCTTGTGACTTTTCTACAATGACCTTGTCAGCTTTTGTACTTGATGAAGCATTAAGTGATAGTAGCACTACTATAAAAAGTGAAATGAGTATTTTCATAGATTGTATTCCTTCATCATGTAACGTTTAAAATGAGCAATCAAAAAGCCGCCCGCGGGTTTTTGATTGGTCTCCTTTGGGTTGTTAACCTTTAATCACTTTCGTATTGGCTATTACATCATGCAAACATCTCGACTCTTTTCCAAATATCCAACAGACATTGACTAAATTGACAATCCCACCAATAAATGGAATATATGGAAATCCAAAGAATGGAATATATCTTTTAATAATCAGCTCTTTGAAGTCCGGTAAGGAGTCATCGAGATTTACAATTTTTATATTGTTTATACGCTTTCCTACTGTTTGCCCATTCTCCTTTAACAATTTGCCATTAACGGCAAAAAAACTGGTTATGCTAATTACACCAACGACGATTGCACTCATTAATGGGGGTTCTTTGCCAGCTTGTATATATTCAAAGGAGCCCATAAAGTATGCGATGGGTAAAGTAATCGCCATCATAATAAGCATGTCAATTAATGCTGCCCATAGGCGTGACCATCTTGAAGCTTTTTCTGATTCAATTAATTCAACAGTTTCTTCCACTTGATTTCCTTATTCTGAGGTTAACTATTTATTGGTGCACATTCTATACAACTAAGGCTTAAATATGGACTTATCAAAACTTATGAAATGTTGTAAAAAAATGTTATTTTATTGCAGAATGCGATAAAGGCAATTTTGATGTAATTGAGGATAGAGAGGGGTTAATTGAATAAAGGAAGTACCGTTTTTAGGAACGGTTCTCCTGGACAACAAGCTTTGCGACCACTTTGCGAACGGTCGGTACCACGACAAAGATCGTCGGGAAGGCGATAACAAACGCTTTCCAAAAGGCGCCCAGCCATTTGACAATGAACCAGTCGACAAGCCCGAGGTTGATAAAAGTGATGATACATGACATAAAAAATGACATGAAGAGTGACATGATAAAAGCAAATAATATAGGTTCAAAACGTTTGGGGATCATAAGTGTCCTTGTGCAAAATGATGGAATGTCGAATGGTACCCTATGGTCTAAAAAAGGTGGCTTTATAGACGACTTTGTCTTCTGTTACGTCTGTTACCGTGACCGTAGCCTTTTTCGGATAGAACAATGGGAAGTCCTGCCGCAGGATATAATGGTGGCCTTTTTTAAAGTCGAGTAAAATCACCCCTTCAATATAGTCATGCCATGGCACTTTGACTTTATATCGTATCTCATGTTGTTCTGGCAATAATTTGTATGAAATTGCGCGAGGTTGATTGGTTGATTTTGGATAGACAATACTGCCGTCAATGCTCACAAATTCTGGATCGTAGACACTATGATAGTATTGGAACTTGACGAGTTGATCATCGGAAAGTAAAAATTCACTACCTCCCATATAGTTCCATCGCACTAATCCGATGTCCGTAAAAGTGGTTTCGTAGACAACTTCGTCTGCTGTTTTGTCTATTATGGTGACAATACATCTTCTGTGTATAACTCCTTTTCTCAGACGGCTCAAGATATAGGTGTGTCCAGCTTTCATGTCAAGTGAAATTGTTCCTTCAACATAGCCCCGTTTTTTACAGACAAGAGTGTAGTGGATTGTATGTGTGCCCGGAAGCACTTTGAAATGGTTGTTCAGTTCATCGTATGTTTTGGTGTATTCAATGCCATCTATAATCAGAATTTCTTGATAATTTGAGAAGTTATGGAGGAATGTAGCGGTCTTACTATTCGGGTGTTCCGAAACATTATAGGTATAAATCCATACCGGCGCTTTTACTGTACAACCACTGAGTAGGATAAGGAGAAAGATAGTAACAGAGCATTTGAATCGAGGTCGATATTTATGCAGCATATAAAGAGGATTTTTAAGATAAAGAAAGATGTCAGTTTTCATGGTGCTATACCAGCTTTTGTATAATAGAAGTCAGTATAGCAAAGTTAATTGAAAACTTGATGTGTCAAAAATTAAAAATAGATCTGCACCTTTAAGGATGCAGCAAAAATGTTTTAGAGCGCTTTACTCATGATGCGGTTCATACGGGTAACGAACGCAGTCATGTCGTCGATCTCCATACCGTCGAACAGCTTGGCCTGGTCGAGCAGTACGTGCGCTGCATCGTTGATGAGGTTGACGTCGCTCGTCTCTTTGAGCTTGCTCAAAATCTCGTGGTTCGGGTTGATCTGCAGGATCGGTTTGATCGGCGGGACCTCGCCGGCCTGACCCATCTGCTGCATCATCTGCGCCATCATGTAGCTCGGGTCCTCTTTGTCGATCTTGAGCGCGACCGGTGACTCGGTCAGTTCCGTCGTCACTTCAACCTCTTTGACGCTGTCGCCCAGTGCCGTTTTGAACTCGCCGATCAGACCTTCGTACTCTTTTGTCAGCGCCTCTTCTTTCTCTTTCGCCTCTTCGGAATCTTCCAGTTTGGCATCGGCAGCGTTGACGAACTTATACTCTTTGTACTCGGTGACCATCGGCATGACGATCGTGTCGATCTCTTCGTTCATCACGATGACATCGATCCCTTTCGCTTTGAAACGCTCAAGCGCCGGTGCATTTTTAAGCATGGACAGTGCCATCTTGCCGGTGAGGTAGTAGATCTCTTTTTTCTCTTCGTCGACATTCTTGACGAACGCTTCGATCGAGACAGGCTCATCGCTGTTGAGCGTGTTGAACTGCAGCAGCTCCAGGATCTTTTCGCGGTTGCCGTAGTCGGAGTAGAGCCCCTCTTTGATGACGTTGCCGAACTCTGCGTAGAACTCCTTGTACTTAGCACTGTCCTTTTTCATCATCTTGGCGAGTTCAGAGAGCACCTTTTTGACCGATGCATTGCGGATCTTGCTCATGACCGGGTTGGACTGCAGGATCTCGCGGCTGACGTTCAGCGGAAGGTCTTTGCTGTCGATGACACCGCGGAGGAAACGGAGGTAGGTCGGCATAAGCTCTTTGTCGTCGTCGGTGATGAAGACGCGGTTGATGTAGAGCTTGATCCCCGGAGCGTAGTCGACACGGTACATGTCCATCGGTGCTTTTGACGGCACGTAGAAGAGTGTCGTGTACTCGATGGCACCTTCGGCTTTGTTGTGCATCCAGGCAAGCGGCTCGGCAGAGTCGTGTGCAATGCTGGAGTAGAAGTCGACATAGTCTTCGTCTTTGAGTTCCGACTTGCTGATCGTCCAGAGCGCAGAGGCCTTGTTGATCTGCTCGTTTTTCATCTCGGTCGATGCCGGCTTGGTCTCGTTGCCTTCGTCATCTTTTTCGGCCGGGATGTAGTTCTCTTTGTCCATGAAGATCGGGAACGGGATGTGGTTGGAGTACTTCTCTACGATGCTGCTGATGCGGTGCTCTTCGAGGAACTCGCCTTCATCATCTTTGAGGAAAAGCTTGATCGAGGTACCGTGTCCCTCTTTCTCCGCTTTTTCGATCTCGTATTCGCCGTCTCCGGCAGAGATCCAGGTGTAGGCCTGCTCCTCGCCCGCTTTTTTAGAGGTGACTTCGACTTTGTCGGCGACCATGAAAGCGGCGTAGAAACCGACACCGAACTGGCCGATAAGCTGCGAATCTTTCTTCTGGTCGCCCGAGAGGTTCTCCATAAAGGCTTTTGTACCGGACTTCGCGATCGTACCGAGGTGCGCCACAAGGTCTTCGTCGTTCATACCGATACCGGTGTCGCTGACCGTCAGCGTCTTGTTCTCTTTGTCAAGGACGATGTCAAGACGCGGGTTGAATTCGACACCCTTGTAGGCGTCGTCGGTGAGGACAAGCATGTTGAGTTTGTCCATTGCGTCGGAACCGTTGGAGACAAGTTCGCGCAGGAAGATCTCTTTGTTGGAGTAAAGAGAGTGGATCATAAGTTGTAAAAGTTGATTGACCTCAGTCTGAAACTGATGTTTTGCCATAGTTAGCTCCTAAAATATAAATTTGCGGGATTTTAACAAATTAAAAACAATAATGCAAGACGTATCACTGTTCTTTAGTGTTAGTGACTAAGGGTTTATGCTCTGTTTTCGATAAACAGCTATAATACGAACATGAAAAATTTTTGGATATGTCTACTGTTGGTCACACAGATAGAAGCGGAAACACTTGTAGAGAGTCTCAGCGAGGCGAACATCAGCAAGGCGGCTAAAAGCATTGAAGACGGTCACGTTCCGCTGAGTGAAGATGAGAAACGGCTCAATGCCGTTGCGGGGACCAAAAAGAGAGCGATCGACAATATCGCGCTCAAGGTGATAGAAAAAAATGTCACGAAAGATATCAGTGTCGGTGTGGAGTACACGCCGCCGCTCAAACACGGCGATATCATCGACAACAAAGAGAACACCGAGATCAAGTTCAACTACGCGTTTTAATACTTCGCTGTTGCGAAAACGTTTTTTTTCTCTTTGCGGGAGGGATTATTTGACTTCGATGTTTTTGACCTCGTCAGCCGCACTTTTTAACTTGGGAATAACGATTTCCAGTACGCCGTCCTCGTTGGATGCCGTGATGTTCTCGGCATCGGCGTCTTCAGGGAGGCTGAAACTGCGTTCAAACTTACCAAAAGAGCTCTCGACACGATGGTAATCTTTTTCATTGATCTCTTTTTTATGCTTGCGTTCGCCTGACAAGGTGATCATGTTGCCTTTGACGTTGATCTTGATGTCCTCTTTCTTAACGCCCGGAAGGTCGGCATCGACATGGTAGGCAAACTCGCCTTCACGCGTATTGACGACAGGGTTGAACCCGCTCAAAGAAGACGAACCTTCACCTTCAAACTCACTTAACAGTGAATTGAACCTTTTTCTGAAATCTTTAAACTCATCGAATGGATTGTACTTTGTAAGCAGCATTATCTACTCCTCTTTTAAAATTCAAAGAAGTTAAAAAGCATGATGTTTCGAAACGAGATATAACCTCTTTTAATGATTTTAAGACGTGTCATCTTAAAAACATATAATTAAAAGTGATTAATAGTCGGAGCGGTTAGGTGCGTCAATAGACGATCTTGCTCAGGTAGAGCCCCTGATGCGGCGCGGGTTTGAGTTTGAACTGCTTCTTCCCCTCAAGCTGCTGCTGCAGATCGTCTTTGGTGTAGACCCCTTCACTGATCTTGAGCAGAAATCCGACCATCAGACGGACCTGCGAGCGAAGAAAGCCGTTGGCTTCAAAATAGAGCACCGTGTAGCCTTTATGGCGGTAGACCCTCGTCTTGTAGATCTCCCGGACAAAGTTGTCGGTGTCGCTGCCGCTTTTTTTGAACCGCGCAAAGTCGTGCTCGCCCTCGAAGAGGGTGATGGCTTCTCTGATCTTGGCCTCCTCAAGCGTGTCGACATAGGTGACGAGGTCGGCTAAAAAAGGGTTGGGTTTTTCGGTGGAGATGAGGTAGCGGTAGGCACGCTTTTTGGCGGAGTAGCGGGCGTGGAAATCGTCGTTGACCTGTTCGAGACGGCGGATGCCGATGTTTTTGGGCAGGGCGCGGACGAGCTCTCGTTCAAGCTTCTGCAGGTCGTTCCAGAAGGGGGGAAGGTCGAAGTGGATCACCTGTCGGGTAGCGTGTACGCCCCGGTCCGTTCTTCCGGAGGCCTGGACTTTGGCATCGATCTGCAGGGCGTTCAGCGCTTTTTCGATCTGCCCGTTGACGGTCTGATCCGTCTCTTTTTGGACTTGTGATCCAAAGTAGTCGGCCCCGTTGTAGGCGATGGTCATCTTGACACGCATTAGAACCTGCTGACGATCTTACGTCTATAATAAGGGTAGGTCACGGCAAGCCAGCCGATGACAACGGCCGGTATAGCGTAAAAGCCCAATGGACCGACCAGCCCGAAACTGAAACCGTAGTAAAGCACAAAAGAGACAAAAAGGTAGAGATAGATGTAGGCCTTTTGGTGCCGTACATGCGCGACGCCGATCGCAAGCACCATAAAGATGCTCAGGATCGGAAAGAGTGCGATGTTGATCTGCGAGATCAGTCTCTTGGTCAGTTTCTCCTGTGCCGAAGGCTCGTTGTTGAACCAGTAGTCGTAGGCACTGAGGTATTTCATCTGTTTTGCCGTCATGATATCATTGATGAACATCGTCTCAAACTTCATCTGCGACAGGGAGTCGGCCGTGTAGCTGTAGCCTTTGCCTTCGAAGAGCTTCAGCTGCAGAACGCCGGCATTGTTTTTGATCTCGGCATTCTTGGCGCCGATGATGATCTCTTCGTTTTTGTCTTTGTGGAACAAAACGACATCGCCAAAGGTCTTGTCCTCGTTGTCCTTACCGATGTACAAGAGCCAGGAACCGAAGCGGTGGCCGAACTCCGATGCACTGACGTTGAACTTTGCTTCACTCTTTTTCTGGTTGAAAAAGTTGAACTCGAGCGTCTTGGTGTGCGGAAAGAGAAAAAAGAAGTTAAAGACCAGCAGCAGGCTCAGCATGGTTGCCGGTACCAGCAGCACCCTGACCAGATAGTTCGGTTTGATCCCGAGCGTAAAGAGGATGACCATCTCGTTGTCGGTCGAGAGGCGAAAAAGCGCGAGCGTCGCGGCGATAAAGAAGGTGATCGGCAGGGTATAGAAAAAGAGCTCGGGCAGGACAAAGAGGTAGAGTTTGAACATCTCCCAGACATTCAGCTGCACATAGGAGGTGTAGGTTGCCAGCTTGATCATAAAGATGATGGACGCGATGGCGAACAGAGGTAAAAATATCGAAAAGAACGAGATCGAAAAGTTCGATATGATGTAGCGGCGAAGCTTATGCATACAGGACTTTCAAATAGGCCAGGATAGGCGTTTCGAGCATATAGACGATAAAGGCTGCCAGGGCCAGGAACGGGATAAACGGCAGGCGTTGGCTCTCGGCGTCTTTACCGCGTACAAGCAAGATGGCCGGCAGGGCGAGCAGCGCCGACAGGAAGACCGCGACCAGAGCGAGCTGGATGCCCATCAAGGCCCCCATCGTCGCTGCGACCATGATGTCGCCTTCACCCATCGCTTCAAAATAGAGCGGCATCGGGTTGTAGTTGCGGACCCATGACGGTTTTTTTGCTGGCTGGACAAAGGCTTTGGTCCGTGCATAGAGATAGTAGGAGAGATAAAAACGCAAAAGGGTAAAGCCGCCGGCCAGCAGCAGGGCGTTGACAAAGTTCAGCGCCAGCATCTGCGGGTCGTTGACACTGATGACTGCAAGGGTCAGGGCCAGCAGGTTGAGACTGTCGGGTACCATCTTGTAGTAGAAGTCGATCATCGCGAGGGTCAAGAGGGTCAAAAAGGTCAGTGCGATGCCCAATGTGGCGATGGAAGGCTCATGTTTCAAAAAGATGCTCATGAAAAGAAGACCGCTGAGTATCTCGATGATAGGGTACTGGATGGAGATCTTCTCGCCGCAGAAAGCGCATTTACCGCGCAGTAACAGCCAGGAGATGACCGGGATGTTGTGGTAGGGCTTGAGGGCAGTGTTACAGCTTTGACAGTGCGATGCCGGGTAAGCGACACTTTCACCCCGCGGAAGCCGGTAGATGACAACGTTTAAAAAAGAGCCGATAACGGCCCCAAAGATGAAGGCAATAAGTCCTATCACGATTTTAATCCTCCAAATCGGCGTTCAATGGTTGAAAATTGATGAATAATCGACTCGAGTTCATAGGTTGAGAAGTCGGGCCAAAGGGTGTTGATGAAAAAGAGCTCGGCGTAGGCCGCCTGCCACAGCAGGTAGTTGGAGAGGCGGTGGTCACCGCCTGTCCTGATCAAGAGATCAACCGGCACGGGGCAGTCCAGCGCAGCGTTCAAACTCTCTTCGGTGATCGTTTTGCCTTCGCCCGCGAGTGTATTGGCGGCACGTACAAGCTCATCTTTCGCGCCGTAGTTGAGGGCAAGGCTCTGCACGAGACCGCGGTTGTGCCGGGTCTTCTCCTCGACCATCTCGATGGTGCTGAGCAGCGGTCTTGAGAAACCCGACAGGTCGCCGATGGGCTCAAAACGGATGTTGTGCTCCATATAGGTGGCCAGCTCTTTTTGCAGGTAGCGGTCAAGCAGTTTCATCAAAAATTCGACTTCGAGTTTAGGCCGTTTCCAGTTCTCCGTGCTGAAGGCGTAGAGGGTAAGACGTTTAATATCCTTATGGTCTGCACAGTACTTTGTCACTTCGCGGACCACCTCGGCGCCGGCTTCATGGCCTTTAACGCGTTTGAGGCCCTGAAGCTGCGCCCAACGGCCGTTCCCATCCATGATAATGGCGATATGGTGCGGTGTATTGACCTTCATAAAGCGGCAGCCTTGTCCAAAATAAGAAGCGAGAGAGCGAGTTTGTCCATTTTCGGCAGGCTGTCGATGCCGTGGGCCGTGATAAAGTCGATCTGGTTGTCGGCCGTCCCGAAACTGCTGCTGTCTTTGAGCAGGTTCAGACAGACGGCATCCACCGCTTTGGTATCGATCATGGATGAGGCGTTTTTGATCGACGCCTCCGCATCCATCTCGGCTTTGAACGCGACGGTCTTGATGCCTGAACGCTCCAGCGTGGAGAGAAGGTCGATGTTCTGTTTCAGCTCCAGGTTCCATGTCTCGCCCAGCTGGACTTTTTTGATCTTTCCGGCCTGCGGGAAACGGGGGATAAAGTCACTGACCGCTGCCGCCATGAAGAGGTAGGGCTCTTTCTGGATCAGCTGCAGCGTCTCATCGTTGAGCAGAGAGGGTTTGCTCATCTTCCCTTTTTTGGCGATGCGGATGGAGTCTTTGAGATAGTCGTACATCTCGTCGGATGATTCGACATCGATGGTATGGACATGTTTCGGAAGGTCACTCTCAAAACGCGTGGCTATGAGGTTGACGTCGGCCCCTTTTAAAAAGAGTGCTGTTGCAAGGGATGAGGCCATCTTGCCGCTTGAGTAGTTGGAGAGGTAGCGTACATCGTCGATCTTCTCAACGGTACCGCCGCCGGTGACCATCACCATACGGTCCTCCCAGAACTTCTCTTTGAGCAGGGTGCGTGCGCTGTACCAGAAGATGTCCAGCGGTTCCGCCATGGCGCCGTCGCCGGTAGTCTGGCAGGCCAGCTCTTTGACCTGGGTGTCGATCACCTCATAGTTGGAGACCTGCAGCATCTTCAGTGAACCCTGGGTAATAGGGTTCTGCAGCATATTGGTGTTGGCTGAGGGGGCGATGAGTTTGATGCCGGGGTAGGCCAGCGCACACTGCAGCAGCATGTTGTCGGCAATGGCATTGGCCAGTTTGGCGATGGTGTTGGCGGTGCAGGGGGCGATGACAAAAAGGTCGGCCCACTGCGTCGTTTTGATGTGGTTGTGGTCATCCGCCCATGACTCGCTTGCTTCGTCCAGGACCTTGTTGCGCGAGAGCGTCTCGAAGCTGAGCGGTGCGACAAACTTTTTGGACGATTCGCTCATCACGACTTTGACCTCGGCACCCGCTTTAACGAAAAGACGCACCAGCTCCAACGATTTATAGACGGCTATCGAGCCGGTGACACCGAGCAGGATCTTTTTGCCTTCGAGCAGATTTTCAGGGATTAACACGACTTCTCCTTGTTAAAGAACCGATAGAAGAAGTTCTCTATGAATTTCATCTTGGTACGGCTCAGTACCAGGACACCGCTCTTGACATGATCACCGGTCACGGTCGTTCCGGCGGCGACCATTACGTCATCTTCAATGGTACAGGGTGCGACGATCTGGCTGTCGGAACCGACAAAGACATTTTTACCGATCACCGTCTTGTACTTGTTGATACCGTCGTAATTGCAGGTGATGACACCGGCGCCGATGTTGCTGCCGCTGCCGATCTCGGCGTCGCCGAGATAGCTGAGATGACCGGCTTTGACACCTTCAAGGGTCGATTTCTTGACCTCGACGAAGTTGCCGATATGGGTGTCTTTAAGGTTGGAAAGCGGGCGGAGGTGTCCCATCGGACCGACGTCGGAGTTTTCCATGACAGAGTCTTCGACGACGGAGTGTGCTTTGATGTGCGAGTCGATGATCTTTGAGTTACCGCAGACACGCACCCCGTTCTCTACAATACATTCGCCTTCAAAGGTAACACCCTCTTCGATATAGATCGTCTGCGGAAGCTGCATGATAACGCCGGCCGCCATCCACTTGTTGCGGATGCGCTCTTGCATGATCGTTTCGGCAGCGGCCAGGTCGATCTTGGAGTTGACACCTTTAAAGTGCTCTTCATCGACTTCAAGCGGCTCGATATTGATGCCGTCGGCTTTTGCCAATGCGATAACGTCTGTCAGGTAGTATTCGCTCTGGGCGTTGTCGTTGCTCAACTTAGGGACATAGGTCTCAAGCACTTCGCGTTTGAAACTGTAGATACCGGCATTGACATAGTTGATAAGAAGCTCTTCGGGCGTAGCGTCTTTCTGTTCGACGATACGCTGGACACCGTGTTTGTCGATGACGACACGTCCGTAACCGGAAGGGTCGTCAAGGTTGAAGATCGACATCACGATGGCGCTGTTGCTCTCAACAAAACCGCTGAGCGCATCGGCCGTGATGAGCGGCATGTCCCCGTTTAGCACCAGCACCTTCTCGTAACGCGGCTTAATCCCCATGACGGCCCCGCCGGTTCCCGGGAAGTTCTCCGTGTCCTGGGTCACAAAGGTGATGTTGTCAAACTCGGCTTTCATCGCTTCGACGACCGCCTCTTTCTGGTGGGCGACGACGACAATAACGTCATCGGTCAGCGACAGAGACGCTTTGATAGAGTGGTACAGCATCGGTTTGCCGCTGATGGTGTGTAGGACCTTTGCCTTGGGTGATTTCATGCGGCTGCCTTTGCCGGCAGCCAAAATAACGATCGAAAGTTGGTTGTCCATAAAAATGTTCTCTGTTTTTTATTGCTATTTTAGCGTAAGAAGATGGATTTGAGGTTAGAGAGTGATTTTAGGCGCTCCTAAATCAACACTTTGGCATAATGTCATCACTAAAAACAGGGTAATAAATATGGATTGTAAACACTTTGGCACTTGCGGCAGCTGTCGGCTCTATGAGGGCGGTTACGAAGCGCAGCACCGGCAGAAAACGGATGCGATAAAAGAACTTTTTGACGACCTCTACAGCGGCGAGATCACCCCCTCGTTTTCACCGGAGAGCCACTACCGCGCACGCGCAGAGTTTAAGATCTGGCATGTCGATGATGCGATCCACTATGCGATGAACCCGATGGAACGCGGCTCCAAGATGGTGCTCATCGAAGAGTGCCCGATGGTGATCGAACCGATCGAGAAACTGATGTGGCCGCTGCTCGAGAGCATCAAAGAGCTCGATATGGGCTTTAAACTGTTCGGTCTGGATTTTTTGAGCAGTTCGGAGGGGGAGATCGCCATCTCCATGCTCTACCACCGCCGTCTCGATGAATCGTGGCAGGAGCAGGCAAAAGCACTGGCGCTAAAGCACGGCATCAAAGTCATCGGCCGATCACGCAAACAGAAAGTGGTCCTGGGTGAGGATTTTGTCACCGAGACGCTGACGATCAACGAGAAAAGCTACAGGTTCAGACACATTGAGAACAGTTTCACCCAGCCCAACCCGCGTGTCAACGAGAAGATGGTGGGCTGGTCTCTCGAACAGTTTAAAGGGATCACGGGCGACCTGCTTGAGCTCTACTGCGGGGCGGGGAACTTTACGATCCCGTTCGCTTCGCAGTTTCACAAGGTTCTGGCAACCGAGATCTCCAAATCCTCTATCAATGCGGCAAAGAAGAACATGGAGCTTAACGGCGTCGAGAACATCGAGTTCGTCCGCATGAGCGCCGAAGAGTTCGTGCAGGCACTCGACGGTGTCCGTGAGTTCAGACGGATGAAAGAGATCGACCTTAAAAGCTATGAGTTGACGACCATCTTTGTCGACCCGCCGCGTGCGGGGATGGACGAAGAGTCCTGCGGTTTTGCATCGCGCTTCAAGCACATCCTTTACATCTCGTGCAATCCGGAGACGCTCAAACGCGACCTGGCGTACCTTACGAAAACGCACACCATTGAAGCGATGGCGACCTTTGATCAGTTCCCCTATACGTCGCATATGGAGATGGGTGTTAAATTAATCAAACGCTAGGGGCGTCTCTCTCTTTTTTACCCGGATTTTTCTCTCTGCAGGCAGAAGATAGAACACTAAAGTGTGATGCAGGGCGGCACTAACTCCCGCAAACAAGCGCCTTACTGTCATCTTGCTCATATTCACTCTGAAGCGTGACATGCGTTATATTGAAATTTGTTTTGATCGTTTTTTCGAGTTCATTACAGATCTGTGTGACTTGTTCGAGGGGCAAATCCTCCTGAAAATCGATATGGGCTTCAAAAAAGATCTCTTTGTCGTTGAGCTGCCAGACATGGATGTGGTGGATGTTGTGCAGTGCGGGGTGCTTGCAGACGGCTTCGTCGATCTTTTTCAGATCGATATGCGCCGGGGTAAACTGCATCAGGATCATCGTGGCATCTTTGAGGATACCATAGGCGGCATAGACAAGGTAGACGGCGATCAGGATCGAGATCAGCGGATCGATCCAGAAGAGTTCGAAATAGTACATGGCAATACCGCCGGCCAGGACCGCGACGGAGGTCATGACATCGGTGATCAGATGAAGATAGGCGGAACGGATGTTGATGTTGTGGTGGGCATCATCTTTGATCAGCAGAACGCTCGCGGCATTGAGGATAATGCTCAAAATGGCCAGGGCGATGACGATGACGGAACCGATGGGTTCGGGGTGGATGAATTTTTGAACGGCTTCGATGACGAGAAAAAGCCCGATCCCGATCAGCACCGAGGCATTGAAGAGCGCTGCAAGTATCTCGGCGCGCTTGAAACCGAAGGTCTGGGTCTGCGTGGGGGCGCGTCCCGCCATGCGGTTGGTGATGTAACTGATGAGCAGGGCCATGACATCACTGAAGTTATGCAGGGCGTCGCTCAAAAGAGCGAGCGAACCGGCGTAGATGCCGCCGATGATCTGCGAAAGGGTAATGATGATGTTTAAAACAATAGTAATGAAAAGCCGCGTTCCCTTTACTTCATGGTGGTGATGACTGTGATTGTGGTGATCGTGATGGTGATGGTGGTGATCATGATGGTGCTCGCTCAACCTGTCTCCTTGGATGTTCTCGTTTAAATCGGTCTGCGTTATGATGATGTTTGTGAAGTATCCTATATAATTACTATGAATCGTATAAAAGAGATAAATTCGGGGTGTAAAGGGGTGTCGGTGTTAAAAAATGAACATGTATCGAAAGTCTACCGGATGGGTGAGGTTGACCTGACGGTCATCAAGGATCTGAACCTGAGTATTGACGATGGTGAATTTGTCGCTATTGTTGGACCGAGTGGAAGCGGCAAGAGTACGGTGTTGAATATTCTCGGCTGTCTCGATAAGCCGACGGAAGGGAAGGTCAGTGTTGAAGATGTGGATGTGACACAGCTGAACCGGACAGAGCTTGCCCGTTTCAGGGGTGAGAAGATAGGGTTTATCTTTCAGAGTTTTAACCTTATCCCGGTGCTCTCGGTTTATGAGAACATTGAATACCCGCTTATTATGATCCAGAACCTTCCGAAAGAAGAACGCCATAAACGGATCATGCAGCTGCTTAAAGATGTCGACATGCTGGATCAAAAAGATAAGTTTCCCGACCAGCTCTCAGGCGGCCAGCGGCAGCGCGTTGCGATCGCACGGGCCCTGGTGACAAAACCCAAGATCGTTTTTGCGGATGAGCCGACGGCAAATCTTGATACCAAAACGTCCCGGCAGATCATTGCATTGATGCGCAGTATTCAACAGGCGTTTAACACCACGTTTATCTTTGCGACGCATGATGAGAAGATCGTTACAGCGGTTGACCGTATTATTACCCTTGTCGACGGCGTTATTACAGATGACAAGAGGGTGGTATCATGAAAAACATTGTTATTATCTCCTTTCGCAACCTGCTTCGCAGCGGCCGCCGGACCGTGTTGACGGCAAGCCTTATTACCATCGGTGTGATGTTCGTGCTGATCTACTCGGCATTGGCAGGCAGTTTCAAAGCCTATATGGTGGGGCAGGTGACGGACTCGATGTTGGGGCATATCGAGATCCATCGCAAGGGGTATGTCGCCTCCGTCGATAATCTGCCGCTCGATAAAAACCTCAATCCGAAACAGGTCGCGAAGATCACGGAACTGCTGGATGAAAATCCCTATATAGAGAGCTACACATTCCGTCTGAAGCTGGGGGCCATGTTCTCAAACTATGTCGCTTCGACAAGCTTACGGCTTACCGGGATCGACCCGGAAAAGGAAGCCGCCACATTGCCGCTTTTTGCCGCACGTGTGCAGGGCAGTGATGCGGGGCAGTTGAAAGAGGGGATGATACTTGTTCCCGAACTGATTGCCAAAGGCATGAAGGTGGCCAAAGGGGACACGATCGTCCTGGTCGCAACCAACCAGAAAGGTTCGGTCAACGGCATGAACTTCCAGGTCGACGGTACGGTGGAACCGATCTCCGGGCCCGGCGGGCGGGACGGTTATATCCACATAAACGATGTCAAAAAACTGCTGCGTCTAAATGAGGCTGAGGTCAGCGAGGTGGTGATCCGACTGAAAGATGTCGCGGACCTGGAAAAGGCGATGAAAAGTCTGAACCCTCTGCAGACCATGCAAAACAAGAAGGGTAAACCGGTTTTTGAACTGCACACATGGAAAAAGCTCACCCCTTTTTACAATATCGTCAAGATGCTTGATCTGATGGACATCTCCATCAAGATCATCTTGATCTCCATCGTCCTGATATCGGTCATGAACGTGATGGTGATGAGTGTCTATGAACGCATAAAAGAGATCGGAACGATCGCCGCGATGGGCACATCACCGGCGACGATCATCAAGCTTTTTGTAACGGAGGGGTTGATGCTGGGCCTTTTTGGGACACTTTTGGGCAGTCTGCTCTCGTACGGGATCGTTTTTGTTATCAACAGTGTCGGCATCGCTTTCTCATTCGGACGCCAAAACGATCTTGTCCTCAACCCGGTATTGCACGTTAACGAGATGTTGACCGTCAGTGTGATCGTGACGCTGATCTCGCTTGTCGCCTCGATCTCGCCTGCCATCAAAGCGGCCAACCTTGACCCGGTTGACGCATTACGCCAAAACTAGGAAAAAGTATGAAAACACTGGTATCTCTTTTAGTCCTGTACAGTTCCCTCCTGGCTGAGAATATTCTCGAAGTGATCGACCGCAACCTAACGCCGGTATCGGCGCAGATGTACAAAAAACTGATCAACATTGAACCCGACGGCAGTAAAAAAGAGTTTCTTATCTTCCAGGCCAAAAAAGACCGGGACAAGATGGTCTCGCTTTTTTTGGAGCCCGACAGCGAAAAAGGGCGTGCGACACTCCGTTTGGGCGACAATATGTGGCTCTATATCCCCAATGTCGGACGCCCGCTGCGTATTACCTCTATGCAGTCCGTTGTCGGCGGGGTCTTTAACAATGCCGACATCATGCGACTCGACTTTACGACCGAGTATGATGTCGAAAAACAGACGAAAACCGATACGGGTTTCACGCTTGAACTCAGAGCAAAAAACGATACGGTCTCTTATGACCGGCTGGTGATGCAGGTCGAAGGTACCAAGATGACCCCGACCAGCATCGAATGCTACACGTCGACGGGAATGCTGATCAAAACCCTCTATTATAAAAAGCTCAAGGACTTCGGCGACAAGATCGTGAGACCGGCCGTTGTCGAGACGGTCTCGCCGATGTATAAAGGGTACAAGTCGATCATGATCTACGGCAAGATCACGCCGAAAAGTTTTGCAGATGAGGCTTTTACACTCGATAATCTAGCAAATGCATCCGACCTGAGACGTTAGGACGCATAAGCTGATGAGAGTGGCCGTATCCGCACTGTTGATCCTCTTGTCGCTGTTGGGTGCGGATGAGTATGACTTTGATATGGATGCCGTCGAATCCATAGCACCGAAGCCGTATGAATACAACGGCTACCTCCGGGCGGATGATCGTTTTCAGCGGCTTAACACAACGGCGCCCGGTTACATTCTGAGCGGTGAGGACCGGGATTACCAAAATTACATCTACCTTGAGGGGCTGTTTGAATTCGCCTACTACTATGAGATGTTTACCTTCAAGAGCTCGCTGATGGGGCGGTACGATTACATTTATGCGGACGTGTCTGAATATGACTTCCCGCTTAACGAACTCTATGTTGAGGCCAAAGTGACGGAGAACCACAGCCTGTTGGTTGGAAAAGAGAGCCTGAAATGGGGAAAAGGGTACTACTTCAACCCGGTCGCCTTTTTTGACCGTCCGAAAGATCCGCAACAGCCGACTATAGCCAGAGAAGGGTTCAGCATCCTCAAATACAGCTACAACAAAAGTCTGCAGGGTGTTTTGAGAAATGTCGCATTTGACCTGCTCTACCTGAGAGCCGACGAGACGGTCAACCGTGATTTTTACCGCATCGCCACCGATGAAAAAGCGTCAAATAACATCGGGGCCAGACTCTATCTGCTGCTCTTTGATACGGACATTGATATCATCTATGACTACTCAGATGCCGTCCATGACAAGATCGGTATTGATTTCTCCAAAAATCTGCTGCCGAACTTTGAGATACACGGCGAATTCGCCAAAGAGATCGATGGTTATCACGCATACCTGGCGGGTCTGCGGTATTTGACCGATTTTGAACTGACGATCATCAGCGAGTATCTCTACCGCTCCAACGGTCTCAGCAAAGAGGAGATCGAATCGACACCGCTCACCATCCCTTTTATCGCTAAAAACTACTCTATTACGCTGGTCTCGCAAAAAGAGCCGTTTGATCTTCTCTACTCCAGCCTCTACTTCAAAGATATGTTCAACCTGCAGGACCACAGTCATCAAGACAAGGTCGGCGCGACCTACAGCTTCAAAAACAACATCGAAGTCGACCTCTCCTACAACATCAACAGCGGCAGCGAACGCAGTGAATTCGGGAAAAAAACGGTACGTGATTTTATCTGGCTGAAAACGGTGTGGCTGTTTTAACGGAGGTGCTGCCGTGCACAGCCGGTGCGCACTACGGCTGATGCACTGCTGCCCGGTAAGGTCAGTCTATAAATTGCACGACATCGTCAAACGGCAAGCGCAGCTGTTTGGACTGAGCGTTGATCCTGTAGCCGAAAGGGAGGAGCAGGGCGACTTGGAATTTGGAGGTGTCCAGATCCAGGATCGCCTCGACCTTGGCTTTTTCAAAACCTTCGATCGGGCAGGAGTCGATCCCGACGAAAGCGGCAGCGGTCATCATGTTGGCAGCGGCAAGATAGCACTGTCTCGCCGTCCAGCAGTAGATGTTTTCGTCCGAGCTCAGGGTTGTCTGAAGATGGCGGCCGTAAAGATCAATATAAAAATCGCGTTGCTCCTGCGGCATCTCTCTGCGCTGGAACCGTTTTGCAGGCATACCGCTCTCGACCCTCGCGTTGTCAATGGCGGCCAGGACAATAACCAGGTGTGAAGCGCTTGTGATCTGCTCCTGATCCCAGCATACCGGCCGCAGTTTCGCTTTTAGCGCTTCGTTGGTAATGACCAGGAACTTCCAGGGCTCCATACCGAACGAGGAGGGCGACTTGCGTCCGGCTTCGAGGATATAGCGCATCTGTTCGTCCGGAATCTTTTTGGCCGTATCGAAGGCCTTGCAGGCGTGTCTGAAATCCATAGCTTTGGTAAAATCGTTTGTCATCGGATGCTCCTTATTTTGACGCTTTTTCGAGGATCTCGGCGATCGTCTCTTTTGAGTAATGCTCACCGATGCCCCAGACCTTTGCCAGTTCGCCGGCATTTTCTGCGAGGCCATCGATACCCTCTTTTGGGATGCCGGCGTCCTGCAGGCGTACCGGCGAACCGATCTTGGCGAACCAGCTCTCCAGTGCCTCGATACCGGCATCGGCCCCGTTTAGACCGAAGACCTCTTCGGCGAAGCGTTCGAACTGCGGAAGGTTCTGCTCTTTGTACCATTTCATCCAGGCCGGGATCACGATGGAGAGACCCGCACCGTGCGCGACATTATAAAGCGCGGAGAGGGCGTGTTCGATCATGTGGTTCGGAAAACTGCCGCCGGCGGTTCCGGCAGGGGTCAAACCGTTCAGCGCCTGGGTCGCTACCCAGGCAAACTCGCCTCTGGCCTCGTAGTTGTCAGGCGCTGCCAGCAGTATCTCGGTCGTCTCGATAACGCTTTTGACGATGGACTCGACAACTCTCGAGTTGAAATGCGGATGCGTCGATGCCGTAAAATAGACCTCGATACTGTGGGCGATGATGTCCACGGCGGAGTAGGCCAGGTAGTCGGGGGTGACCGTCGCCATCAGCTCCGGGTTGATGACAGAGACGACCGGGTTGACCAATACCGACCCGATGGAGTATTTCTGTTTTGTATCATCGTTCATCACCACAGAATTACCGTTCATCTCGCTGGCCGTCGCGGCGAGCGTCATCACCGTAAAGACGGGGAGGGCTTCGGTGATCTCGGCTTTATGGATAAAAAAGTCCCAGACGTCGCCGTCGTATTTGGCACCGGCGGCAATCGCCTTGGCCGAATCGGCAACGGAACCGCCCCCGACACCGAGAACGGCCTGCAGTTTGTGTTCTTTGGCCATCTTGATGCCGTCGTTGACCCTGCTGAGCAGCGGGTTGCTGACGATGCCGTCGAGCTCTTGGTAGCCGACGCCGTTTTCATTAAGCGAAGCGATGATCCTCTCATAGAGACCGCTCTTTTTAATGCTGCCTGTACCGTAGGCCAACAGGACACTCTCGATGCCGGCCTCTTTGATATAACGGCCTATATTGTTCTCTTTGTCTCTGCCAAACTCGATCCGGGTCGGGTTGTAGTATGTAAAGTCGTGCATCTTTCTCCTCTGTCTTGTAGATTTGAAAATTATAGGTGGAGTGGACTTAAATATCTCCATCTGCAGCGAGGAAAAGTCTGCGCAGCGTTCCCCTCTTTTTGACGCCATTGAGGTAGAGTGCATAGAGAAGATGCAGTGCCACCATCACGGCAAATACCGGTTGCGTTGCATCTCTCAGTTCTGTTACCCATAAGAGGGCCTCCTCTTTTACGGCGGCAAGCAGGTAGATATCACTGAACAAGGTTATAAGCAGCGCCGTACACATGGCGATATAGCCGAGTGCGATAAGGGCCTCCGAGATATTTTTGGCACGCAGCAGATGCACCAGCGGCACCGGGTTGATCCTGTTGAGCGCCATATAGACGCGTGCCGTCACGGCTGCCAGGAGTATGCCGACAAAGAGCGAGTGTAGATGGTGCAGCGGTGCGTTCCAGAGCTTGTCTGTGGGCGCGTAGCCCGTAAAGTACGTTGTGAAAATGCCGAAGACACCGATAGTGGTCAGCAGGTACCAGAGACGGTAGAGTTTTGTATAGTTGATCTGCATGGTCATCCTTATTTAAATGTCATGACGGCGTAGCCGAGGTTCTGATAACCGACGGTGTCGATAAAGCTGTTCTCCGAGATGCGGACAAAGGGGAGTATATCTTCCTGCTCAAGCGCGTTCGCATCGAGTGACATGGCGCAGGCAACGATCTCGACCCCTCTTGTCGTCGCAAGACGGGTGATGACCTCCTGGGCTTTTCGGATGTAGGGCATATCTTCGTCGTAGATGATCTCGTCGTAGGCCCGCGAGGCCATCGGGACGCAGCCGCCATGCAGGGTGATGGCGACCGTGGCCTTGTCACCGCGTTTTTCGATCATGTCGATCGTCTTTTCAACCAGCATGATCCGCCCCGTGATATAGCGGGCATTGTCCGAACTGCAGTCGAAAACGGCTTTGTACTCTTTGGCCTGGAGTGTGCCCAGCAGCAGTAAAAGCAGTAAAAGGGTCTGTCTCATAGGTAGGTTCCTTTAGGGGTTCAAGTTTAAAAAACGTTAAGTTGCACTTGACGTTTTGAATTGTAGGTTATAATTCTTAAAATCTGTATTAAAAAAAAAGGCGGGACGTGGAATATAAAATATCTGAACTGGTCGCAAAGACCAATGTACCGAAATCCACCATTCTCTATTACATCAAAGAGGGGCTGCTTCCCGAAGCGAAAAAGCTCAAATCGAACGTACACCGATACAATGAGGAGCATATAGAGCTCATAAAGTACATCAAATACATGCAGCAGGAGATGGGCAGCTCCATCGAGCAGATCAGAAGCATGCTGCAGCACAGGAACCAGTCGTTTTCCAGCTCGTTCACGATGCTGGCACCGTTGATGCAGACTTTGAGCGGTATTCCGGTCGGCGAAAAGCATTACACCAAAGCGGAATTCATCGAACATTACGGTTGGGATGCGGCGAGGCTGGATATGTTGTTGAAAGAGGGTGTTCTGTTGCCGATCGGCGAGGACGACTACACAGAGCGGGAAGCGTCGATCGTGAGACTGGTAGAAGATTTTAATGCGGTCGGTATCGATCATGAAATACTGAAGACCTACGCCTATCATGCAAAAGCGCTGGCCGACCTGGAGAGCAAGATACAGGTAGCGTTATGTGACCTGCGCAATGACGACAATTTTTCGAGATTGTGGAAGGTGATGTTTGAAACGCTTTTTAATGCAAAACAGTATCTCTTTAGCCGGTATACCTATAAAGCGATGTTCAGCGCGCTCAAAAAGGAGCTCTCTCAGCAGAAAGAGCCCTGAACAATTAAGCCGCTTCTTCACTATGCGAATGGAACTTTCTCTATCATAATTAAGATATCTTATACCTTACTAAACTAGTAAGGATACTTGACTTTAGGATCCAGAGCCTATATTATTGCACTGTAACTATTAGATATTTTTATCTTTAACAAGGAAAAACCATGTCGCAATCCTGCCCGCTCGCATTCCGTCAAATCGATGGAACCATTACGCGCCTGAACGCCCTCTCAGTCTTTCTGCTGCTGACGGTGTTCGTGCTGTTGCCGAACCCTTTCGTACTGTCTCTTTTGGCGCTCGACATTTTGGTCCGACTCTTTGGCAATAAGGTATACAGTCCCGTATTCCAGGTATCGAGAGCGTTGAAAAAGCTCTTAAGCCTGAAGTCGGAGATGGTGGATGCCGGTGCCAAACGTCTTGCATCCTATTTCAGCCTTCTGTTCGTACTGCTGATATTGAGCGCCTATATAGCCGATATTACTGTTTTGATGTATGCGATGACAGCGGTCTTTCTGTTCTGTCTCGCGTTGGAGCTCCTGTTCGCCTACTGCATCGCATGCAAGATCTATTTCGTCTATCGAAAATTTGTACCTGAGCATCTCTGATGGCGGGTATCTCTACGCGCGGCATCTATGGTCTGGCAGCCATGCACGTCCTCTCACATGCACCCCACAACCGGGCGATGCAGATCAAAGAGATCGCGGCAATGACACAGGTGTCGCATGCCTATCTGGAACAGCTGCTCTCTGCTCTTCGCAAGGGCGGTCTTGTGACCAGTACCCGTGGTGCCAACGGCGGTTACAAACTGGCACTTGCAGCCCATGAGATCACCGTACTTGAGATCATCGAGGTTCTTGAAGGGGCACTCTGCAAGATCGAGGGCAATGTCGGTGCGAGTGTCATTCTGGAGTATTTTTGGGCCGATATCCACGAAAAGGTCAAGAACCTCTTTATGTTAAAACTCTCGGAGCTTGACCAGGCATTTCAGCCTTATCATTACGATATCTAAACAAAACCGGCAGGTTTGATCGATTAATATTCAATTTAAATTCCTATTCAGTTTGCTTATAGTACTTTACAAACATCTAGTTTAGGAAAGCAGCGTTATGAACAACCCAGAAGTCCTTCTCCTCGGATTAGCCATTGCATTATTAGCCGGTCTGATCATCTACTCTATCTATTTGACCTATCTCGGCCCAAAGGTAAAATCTGCAGCATCACAGGCGGAGTCGCTAAAAAATATGCTCGATGAATATGCCCAGAACGTACAAAAAGACGAACGTACTATTCATGAGATCTTTATCTCGGAAGATATTGATATTCCGACCAAGACCTATCCAAAATACAACAATGCGAGAGCCGTTAATGAGATGGGACTGACACAGGCGGAAGCGGACTCCTTTGTGCACGACCTTGCCCATGTCATTGAAACCGAACTGCCGCGCATTGAAGAGGCGATCCTGGGATCGGACTATAAGACCGTTGAAGAGATCGTTCACACGATCACCGGCAGTGCGTCGACCTTGGGAACCGGAGGGGTTTCATCCGCATTTATCAGCTTCTACACCGCTGTTCAGCACCGTGACAAGTTTCAGCAACTCTATGTCCACCTGCAAAATATAAAATTCTATCTTGCTGAGTTAAAAGAGGACTTCGGCGTTAAATAGAACCGGCTGCAAAGAGATGCAGCCACTGTCAAGGACATTCTCATACGATAATAGAGAGATTTTGTCCCGCATTCCCATGAAACCGCACCATTTAAATAAACCTAAATATTAACTGAGTAAAATATAGAACTAATGAAAATTATGAATGACAGAGATAGTATTTATCTACTGAAACAAGGCAGGACGTGGCTATAAAGAAGAGACAGATTGATAATGATGATTCCCTTTTTGAACAATATGATTTTGACAAGCTCAAAGAAGAGCTGAACATTGTTGCTCTGGCAAAGCTGCAAGCCAGAGAAAACAAACCGCCGACCAACAGTCAATCACTCGACGTCAACGAACAGAAGATTACAACATTTTTCGCAGATAAACTTTCCAAAGTAAAACAGGAGATCTACAAGAAGGTCGCCTCCTATGACCATATGGCCATGCGTGTCAGTGATATCACAACGATTCTGGCCGAAGCAAAATATGCGAGTGAAGAGTTCATCCAAAACATCACCACCTTTCAAGAGGGCGCCAAGCAGCGTATCAAAGAGATCAAACATGAGTATAATGTCCGCAAGAGTGATCTAGAGAAGTTCAAACAGAAAAACAGTATTACCCGCGAAGCCTCATACCCCAACTCCAAGGTGCTGTACATCGGCATCATCATGGTGATCCTGCTCAGTGAGACATCCCTGAATGCCTACTTCTTTGCCAAAGGCAATGAACTCGGTCTCATCGGCGGTGCCGCACAAGCGTTGATCATCTCGCTGATCAACATCACGTTCGCTTTTTTCCTCGGCGGGCATCTGGTCAAAAGACTCAATCTGGTCAAAAAATCGCCTGTTTTAAAGTACGGGGTGACAACGGCACTGCTGATTGCGGCTGTTTTGATCTTCTTCTTCAACCTACTGGTCGGACACCTGCGTGTACAGCTCGGTATAGAACCCGACACGGCTTATGTGGAAGCGATCAAGAGCTTTTTAGCCAGCCCGTTCGGTCTGAACGAGTTTGACTCGATCATCCTGGTCATCGTGGGTCTGCTCTCTTTTCTGATCGCGTTTACCGATTTTTACAAGATGGACGACGAATACCCGCGCTATGGCGATCTGGACCGAAAATACCAAAATTCCATGATCGATTTCAACGAGTTGAAAGAGGAACTTCTGGATGAGATAGAGAAGAGTTCCAAATCGATCCTCAACAAGCTCGAAACGCGTCAGATGACCTCCAAAGTGATCATGCAGGAGTTGATGGAGGTGCCGATCTTCAGACAAAAACTTCAGGACCATTACAAAGAGTACTACAATTATCTCAACAACACCTACAATGCGATGTTAAACCTCTACCGTGAGGTCAACAACGACTACAGGACGGATGAAGCCCCTGCTTACTTCAGCAAGCGCGAAGAGCTGGACCCTGACCACGAGATCAAGATCGTTGATGCCAAGTTCAAAAAAGATCTGATACCGTATCAAGACGCCGTACTTGAACTGCCGCACATCATCGGGGAACAAAAACTCAAGATCAATGCAACGCTCAAAACGGTTATTACCGAGCTCGGCAGTGAGTCTAATTTGGATTTAGACAATGAGTAAACGTCGCGCCAAAAAAGCCAAGAGCGATAAGGTCGGCTATACGCTGATCGCAATCGTTGTCACGATCCTGGCGGCCATCACCGTTTTTATTGCCATGAACCGCGGGGTGGATATTGATAAAGAGAGCATGTGCCGCAGTGACGGTGTATTCGACCGTCATATTATTATCTTGGACATGACCGACAACTACAACTCCATCCAGGTACAGCAGATAAAACACATCATCAACAACATCGTTGAGAACCTGGCGGTAACCGAGCAGCTGCAGCTCTATTTCATCAATAACACGATGCCGAGTGAGCTCAAAGCCGAGTTCTCTCTCTGCAACCCCGGCGACGGTGCCGGTAAAAGTGAGATCTATTCCAACCCGAAACTCTTTAAAAAACGGTGGGAAAAGCGTTTCTATACGCCGCTTATGGCGAAGATGAAAGAGCTCTCAGGCGATTATACCAGCATGAAATCGCCTATTTTGGAGACGGTACAGGCCGTCAACAACATCGCCCTGCCGTATGTCAGAGAGCCCGAACGCAGATACAAGATCACGATCATCTCGGACATGATCCAAAACTCCGATGCCTTGTCTTTTTTCGACACACGGGCCGCTTCATTGGCACATTTTGTCGATTCGCCGCCCTACATCAGAACACGTACCGACCTGGAAGGGGTCGATATCGATATCGTGATCGTGCGACGCGACAAGTTTGAGTCATTGCAGTCGAGAGACTATATCGACTTTTGGGTGGAGGTGCTTACGAGTATGAACGCCAATGTAGAAAATATCAAGCTGACAGACGGATAATGGATGAAAAATAGTACTTTTAACAGCGGAATACTGGAAAAACTGCAGATCAAATACCTGTTTCTAATGGCACTGGTGAGCGGGATATTCTTTATTCTGCTGGGCGGTTTCACGGACAAGACCTATCTGTCGATCCTGTTGACGATCTCCGTGATGATCGTCTACTTTCTGATCGGCCACAAGATCGTCGAGCGAGAGCTGCTGACCAACGAGCAGTTCGCCGACAGTAACTACTACCTCGGTTTTCTGTTCACCCTGATCTCCCTGGCCAGTTCGCTCTATCTGCTCTCAAGCGGTGACATGCACGGGGGCCTGTTGACACGGCTTATCGGCCAGTTCGGTATATCGATCTCGACCACGATCGTCGGTCTCTCCCTGCGCATCTACCTGCTGAGCTTCAGCCCGAATATCGGCTCCAATATTGAGAGTTTCAACCTGATGATCATGGAAAAGCTCCAACTGTTGAATGACCATATCGGCCACAGTATTGATCAGACCAAGACCTTTTCCAATGTCATTGATGACAAGGTCAACCTCTTTATCGAACAGACGCTGAAATCGGTTGAAAAATACAATGAGCGGCTTGTAGAGAGTCTGGATCAGCACTCGGTAACCAACATATTTTCCAAGATCTATGACGATATGGATGACCTGCATGCCAAGCAGGAGGAGCGTGTTGATGAGATCTATAAGAATATCACAAACTACCATACGCGCTATGAAAAACTGACGCAGAGCTCGGTCAAGGCATTTCAGGACTCCATCAACGACAGTGAGAAGTGGATCCGTGAATTTAACGACACGATGGGCCAATCTGCAGGGAGTATCGCAAATTCAAATACAGAGATGCGTAAAGTCATTCACAACTTTGATGATTTTGTACGCGGCCTGCCTAAACTTTTCGCGGAGGTCAACACACTCTTTGCCCAAAGCGCGCAGACGCTGACAAAGGACCTCGAAACCAAGAACCGCGAACTGATCGAAAGTTTTATTGAGCAGAAAGACCGTCAGAACAAGATCCTGCTCGAACGCATTCTCGGTGAGAACCAGAAGGTTCTGGAGAGTTTCATCGCCAACGGTGAGAGCCAAAACAGCGAGATCATCAAAAAGCTCAACACGCTCAATGAAGAGGTTGTCGCCAGTTTCATCCAGTCGCGTGAATCGGGCAATGAGAAGATGATGAATGACATTATGGTGTTGAACAACAAGGTTATTCAGTCTATCGGTGCGCGGGCTGAAAGTGCCAATGCTAAAGTGGTGGATGCGGTCATTACCTCTTCGACCAAGGTGCTTCACTCCTTTGTCAACAACCAGGACCAGAAAAACGAACAGCTGATCAACAAGATCGCTCTGGAGAACAAGCGGCTGTTGGAGGCCATGGCCAAAGTGATCACCGAGAACCAAAAAGGTGTGTCAACTTCGCAGGCTAAAGAGGCGCTTGTGCCTGAAAACGAAAAACCGGTAAGCGAACGGATGCGTTCACACGGCAGTGTCAAACTGCCGAAACAGTAGCGTGATCAGAGCAGCTGATGCAGTTTAACGAGAAGGGCAACACCGATTTTCTGTTTGGGATAACGCTCACTGAACTCATTTTAATGCTCTTTTTTCTGCTGCTGCTCGTCTCCGCGTTCATGAGTGCTGAAAAGTCAAGTATCATCACCAAGGTGGAGCAGGAGAACGAACGCATCGTCAAAGAGAACCTGGACCTTCAGCTCAAAAACAAAGTGAGCCGGACCCTCTCAGAAGAGATGATCGGAGCACTGCTGCGTTTCAGACTCGGCGAGGACCAGGACCAGGAAAAAGCAAAGCAGATCTTTAAAGAGTTGAGCAACCAGACCAAACTGATCGCTGAAAATGAGAAGTTGAAGAGCCAGGTCGAAGCGTATGAGGTCAATGAAAAGCTGTTGAAGATGGACGAAGAGTTCAAGGTGCAGCTCTCCCGGAAAGAGTCGATACTGAACCTCCTCAAAGACATCAATTCGACCGAGCAGCTTCAGGCGGTATTTGACGACCTGGAGATGCTGCAGAGACTCAATGCAAAGCTTGAGGATGAAGAGAAACGACTGCGCAGGGAAAACGAGATGCTGGAAAAATCGCTCAAAGAGTTCTCTTCGTTGACAAAAGAGCAGCTTCTCTACGCCCAGGAGATCCTGAAAGGGCAGGTCAGTTACCTGACGCGCAGGCTCAACATGGGCGGGGGCAACGAACTTCCGCCGTGCTGGGCCAACAGAAAAAGCGGGAAAGCGGAGTATATCTTTACGGTCATTTTGGGCGAAGATGCCATGCGTGTCGCGCCGAGATGGCCGAAATACCGGGAAAAAGAGTTGAAAAAATACGGTTCGCTGGAGCCGCTCTTCTACCGTGATCTCAACGTTTCGGAGTTTTTAGAGCTGACGAAACCGATCTATAAAGATGCGGACAAAAAAGAGTGTAAACACTATCTCTATATGTTTGATGATGCCTTGACCAAAGACGGCTACAAGACCAAACGTCTGACCATCGAAAACTATTTTTACAAGTATGAGGACGCCTCAAAGGTCTTTGACCGCTTCTAAGCGTTTATAACGACAGGCTCAGTGTTTATCTGCAATATAGGCCAGGCACGCTTCGGGTGTGTCGGCAACCACCACGTCCAGCAGCATCAGGTTGTGTGACTGCCCGAAATCTTCGATGATTTTCCCCTCTCTGCAGAGTGTCGCATCGTCCGCGAGATGCTGGGCCTCACGGACACGCTCCAGCATCGCACGGCGGTCCGAGGCATAGCCGTAGACCTTTTTGCCCAGGGCAGCCGCATAACCGACCTCATACACCGTGCCGGAATCGGGCTCCAAGCCGCGAAAAGGGTTCAGGTTGGCCATGATGATGTCGCAGCTCTTTAGCAGCTTTATATTGGCTTCTCTGATCGTTTTAGCAACCTCATAAGGGGTACCGTTACACACGATCTCGTTGTCGAGCGGAAATACCCCCTCATAACCGTATTGACGACAGAGCGTCTTGAGTGCTTCTCCCTGCTCGAGAGCATTGGTCTCAAATACGTCGGGACCGGCGAGATAGATCTTTAACATTGTCATCCTTTGTTCTCTCTCTTGCTATCAATAATCCAAAAAGGTCTGAAGAAGATGTTCAAGGTAGAGGTGGCCCTGCAGCAGCAGCGCCTCACTGTTGTTGCCATCTTGACGGTGAACGCGTTTGTCAACGATGCTGTACGAGAGGTACCCATCGGGTGTGATCATACCGTAGCCGTTGTCGGCGACAAAATAGGCGCTGGGCGAGTAGTTCTGGCAGAAGACATCCTTACTGAACGTGTATCGACGATGGTCGATGTTGAGCTGGGAGAGGAGTGTGGCGGCAATATCGTGTTGCGAGACAATGGTGTCGTTCTCCTGGCCTCTGAACTCCTCTTTGATCACATCACCGTACAAGAGGATAGGAATATGGTGCCATCTCGGGTCATTGCGGTTCCATCCAAGCGGCGTGTGATGGGAATGGTCTGCCGTAAAAATAAAGAGGGTGTTCTCAAACCACGGCTCTTTTTTGGCACTCTCTATAAACTCACCAATCGAACGGTCCGTATAGTAGACGGAGTTGAGAAAATCGTTGTCGATACCGGCCCAGCCGATGACATCTTCCATCGGTTGGTCATACGGCGAGTGCGACGAGAGGGTGAAGAGCGATGTAAAAAACGGTGTCTGCAGCTTGTTGGTCTTTTCGACCAGGTACTGCAGCATATAGCCGTCGTGGATACCGAGTCTGCCCTGCGCTTTCTCGTCGGTAATAGAGGTGATGTCTTTGTACTCTTCAATGATATCGAAATCGTTGCTGTAGATATAGGAGGTCAGGTTCCCGTAGCGCAGCTGCCCGCCGTAGAGGAACATCGTCTCCTTATAGCCGTTTGAGGCCAGACTCTGTGTGATGGATGGCAGTTTGTTGCTTTTGGTCGAGATCTGCGAAACGTTGACGTTGAAGAGGTCGGGCCATCCCGAGAGCACTGAGGGGATACCTTCGTGCGAAAGCGCACCGCTGCCATAGGCATTTGTGAACAAAATACCCTCTTTGGCGAGGTGCATAAAGTTGGGGATGACATCCCTGTAGCGTTGGTCTTTGTCGACAAAGTCGCCGGCCCAGCTCTCCAAAATGATCAGGACGACATTGGGGCGCTCAGTCGAAAGGATCGCGGTTCTGTTGCAGTCGGGGTCCGTCTTGACAAGCGGTGCCAGGATCTTCGCTTTCTTTTCGGGATCGATGTCCGAGATGTAGGGGTTTTTGCCACTCATGATCTCTTTGGCTTTGAGCGAGGTGTTGAGCAGGTTGTAAGGGGTGTTGATCGCCGCATCATTGTAGATCTTCTGCTTTGAAAAATAGACGTCGCTTTGTGAGATCACCGCCGAACTTGTCCCGCCTCTTGCACCCAACAGTACGATCCCCGGCATCAACAAGAAGTAGACCAGGGTCACGAGATAGTTCTTGGGTGTTTTAAGCATGTTGTTTCGGAACACTCTTTTTGTCAGCTTGTAAAAGAGCGTCATCAAAACGATCGTGAGCAGCGTCAGGATAATGGTATAGATCCAGGGATTAGAGTTGAGGATCTCATCCGGATGCTTGAGGTACATAAAGACCTCAAAGTTCGGCTTCTCTTCCCATTCGTTGTAGACACCCAGCTCCGTAATGTATGAAATACTCGAAAGGAACATGATGACGAGGACATAGATAAACAGAAGGGTCTTAAAGAGCTGAAAGCGTACCAGGGAGTAGAGCAGTATCAGCAGCCAGGGAATCACGATAAAGTAGGATGCCATGGAGATGTCCAGAGAGATGGCGTGCCAGTAGCTGCCGATGACCTCCGAAAAGATGTTCTCTGTTGCGCCGATCTTGTCGTAGTAATAGATGAAAAAAATGGTACGGTGTATCTCAAACAGTAAAATAAAAAGTAAAAAGATCTGGCCTAAAAACAAAAAGGTGTTTTTGAATTCAGATGTGATGCTTTGTTTCAATAAAAATCCTTTGATAGTCAAGCAACTATAGTGTGTATGTTCCTGAATATGAATGTCACATTGAAATAGTAATCGAAAATAGACAATTTCAGCGTCTGTGCATATAAAAATAGAAAGGTATCTTACACTAATAAGCGTATATTGTTAATAAAGGACTTTTGGGTCAGAGGGTATTAAATTTATTTTAAAAAAGGGTCGGCGTATCGGTAATACCGCCGCTAAACAGAGTCGCATCAGCGATCGGGCCGTATTTACGAACGGTCATTTATATGCCCTCAAGCAGAACAAGCCATAGCCTGTCAACCTCTTTGTCGCTGAGAAAGAGGCTGGAGTGGTTCTCGAAGAGCTCCAGCAGCCCCTCTTGTTTGATACTGAGCGTATGCGCGCAGTTTGGATGTGCCGGCAGGTAAGAGCGTATGAGCGAGACCTCCTTGGTGATCGCCTGATCGCAGAAGAAGCAGTCCAGCTCTTTGTGCAGCCGCCCTTCGTGTTCCAGCAGTCTGACATAGGATTCGACCGCAACGCGTTTGGGGTTCTGTCTGGCCCAGGACGCCGCCGCCTTGTCCAGAAGCTCAAAGTAGAAACTTCCGGTATCTTCGGACTCTTTAAGATGGGCGTAGAAGAGGGCGACGAACTGCTGCCATGTGCGCAGCTTATGGTGGTCGGTGAGCCAAGGGTAACCGATATGAAGGACATCGCGCAGCTGGCCGATAGTGCTTTTGACGCTGGTGATGATCTCAAAGTCGATCTTGAAGCCGAGGTTGATCACGCCGTGCCGTGCACCGTAAAAACGGTAAAGTGTCTCTAAGCCTGCATCCGATAAAATAGTCACTACAAGATCTTCGTCTCTGGCGCGATTGAGACTGATGATAAAGCCCTGCATCCCTGTTTCTTACCTACACAATCATAAATTTATTTTTTTGTTATTATAGCTCTTAAATGGAAGTTTAACCTGACAGCCAGTATACTATTAGCAATTTTAGAGTTTCTAAATATATACAAGTAGCTTAAAAATTGCTTAAAATTATGGAATTCGTAAAAATTTCTTATTAAGGAATCTTATATGATGGAACATCACGATCTATTACGGTCATTTAAAGATAATTGTGGTTTTGGACTTGTGGCAAACATTAAAAACCGCGCGTCGCACAAAACACTCGAAGATGCAATCACAGCGCTTGAGCGCATGATGCACCGTGGGGCAGTTGCTGCCGACGGTAAAACGGGAGACGGTAGCGGTCTTCTGCTATCGATGCCGACAGCCTTTATGCGTCACGTCACAAAAGAGGCCGGTGTCGAGCTTCCGGAACAGTTCGCGGTTGCAACGGTCTTTACCAAAGATAAAAAACAGCTGGATGTGCTGGAAGAGGTCTGTTCAGCCAATGACCTCAAGGTTGTTTATCGCCGTGATGTTCCGATAGACACCAACGCCCTGGGTGACCAGGCGATGGCTTCACTGCCGAACATTGTACAGATCTTCATAACGGCCAACTCGATCATGGCAAACCAGCGTTTTGATGCGCTGCTCTACCTTTCGCGCAAAGAGACGGAACACAAGCTGGTCGCATCCAGAGATTTCTACATCGCCTCGATGTCATCGCGTGTCATTTCGTACAAGGGACTTGTGATGCCGACGCACATCAAAGAGTTCTATAAAGATTTCCAGGATGACCGTTTCCAGATCTCTTTTTCGCTGTTCCACCAGCGCTTTTCCACCAACACACTTCCCGAGTGGCGTTTGGCACAGCCGTTTAGAGCGGTTGCGCACAATGGTGAGATCAACTCGGTCGAAGCCAACCGTTTCAATGTCGAAGTCAAATCGGAATCGATCAAGAGCGAGGTCTTTACGGATGAAGAGATCGCACGTCTTTTGCCGATCCTTCAGCCGGGCTCTTCCGACAGTGCCTCGGGCGACAACTTTTTCGAGTTCCTGATCGCCAACGGTATGGACTTCTTCAAAGCGGCGCGCGCCGTCATCCCGGCACCGTGGCAAAATGCACCGCACATGGACCCGGAACTCCGTGCCTTCTATGAATACCAGTCAACGGTGTTCGAAGCATGGGACGGCCCGGCAGCCTTCTCGTTGACAGATGGCCGCTACATCGGTTGTGTCCTTGACCGCAACGGACTTCGCCCTTCGAAATATATCATCACGCACGACGATACCCTTCTGATCGCTTCCGAGTACGGCGTTGTCGATATTGCGGATGATCAGATCAAAGAGCGCGGACGTCTTCAGTCCGGTCAGATGATCGGTCTTGACCTTAAGTTCGGCAAGGTCCTTAAAGATGATGAGATCAACAACTACCTCAAGTCATCGAACCCGTATATGAAGTGGCTCAATGAGCGTATGGTCTATCTGCAGGAGCATGTGGATGACCAGTATCTGACCAACTGTGAGATCGAAGAGGACCTGACACACCGTCAACGCTATTTTAACGTCACGCATGAGGTCATCGAGCAGGTCATTGAACCGATGATCGCTGACGGTAAAGAGTCTGTCGGCTCTATGGGTGACGACACGCCGCTTGCCGCTTTCAGTACGAAGCAGCGCCACTTCTCAGACTTCTTCAAGCAGAAGTTTGCACAGGTGACCAACCCGCCGATCGATCCGATCCGTGAAAAAGTGGTGATGAGTCTTAACACAGGTTTCGGTGAGATCCATAACATTTTGGACGAGATCCCTTCCCATGCACACCGCCTTAAAGCGATCTCCCCGATCATCACTTACGAGAAACTCGAAGTGCTTAAGTCATACGGTGATACCAACTCGCCGCGCTATGAGGAATTTTACAAAAATGAAATATTCTCGACCACCTATAAGGCTGATCTGAAACAATCGCTGGATGCCTTGGTTGACAAGATCGTTGCGGCTGTCAAAGAAGACGGTGTCCGCATTGTTATTTTGAGCGACAACGAATTCTCAAAAGAGATGCGTACGATGCCGATGTTGCTTGTTGTCGGCCGTTTGAGCCGTGAACTGCTCAGCCAAAAAGTGCGTCACCTTGTCTCGATCATTTCAGATACCAGTGAAGTGGTCGATTCGCACGGTGCGGCGACGCTGCTCGGCTACGGTGCGAGCGCTGTCTTCCCTAGACTGCTTTTCGCATCGACGGTCAACCGTGTCAACCAGTCGAAAGAGCTTGACATCAGCTGTTCGGAAGCGCTTAAAAATGTCCATACCTCGCTTAATGCCGGTCTTCTCAAGATCATGTCGAAGATGGGTATCGCAACGATCGCCTCGTATCGCAACTCGGGTCTGTTTGATGTGATGGGTCTAAGCCGTGAAGTGGTCGCGGACTGTTTCAGCGATTCGCATGCACTGATCCCGGGTATCGGTTACGAAGATATTGATGCGCGTCTTGAGAGTGCCCATAAAGCGGCATTTGACGACCGCGGTTTCAGTACGATCTTCCCGCTCAATATCGGTGGTTTCTACAAGTTCTACAACGGTCAGGAGTATCATGACTTCGGTCCGGACACGATCCACGCGATCCATGCGATCAGCAAGTCGGGCGACGAAAAAGATTACATCAAACTGCGTGAGATCATCAACAAACGCGGCCTTCGTTTTGTCCGCGACTTCCTTGAGTTCAAGTCGGACCGTCAAGCGATCGACATCTCCGAGGTTGAGCCTAAAGAGGCGATCTTCAAGCGTTTTGCATCGGCTGCGATGAGTCTCGGTTCGATCTCTCCTGAGGCGCACGAGGCGATCGCGGTCGCGATGAACACGATCGGCGGTATGTCCAACTCCGGTGAGGGCGGTGAAGACGTTGCCCGTTTCAACACGAACAAAGTTTCCAAGATCAAGCAGGTCGCATCCGGACGCTTCGGTGTCACACCGGCCTACCTGCGTTCGGCAGAGGAGATCCAGATCAAAGTCGCGCAAGGGGCTAAACCGGGTGAGGGCGGACAGCTTCCGGGTCACAAAGTAACCGGTCTGATCGCACGTCTTCGCCATACGGTTCCGGGCGTAACGCTGATCTCGCCGCCGCCGCACCACGATATCTACTCGATCGAAGATCTTGCACAGCTGATCTTTGACCTTAAGCAGGTCAATCCGAAGGCCAAGATCGCCGTTAAACTGGTATCGACTGCCGGTGTCGGTACGATCGCGGCCGGTGTCGCAAAAGCCTATGCTGACAAGATCATCATCTCCGGCGGTGACGGCGGTACGGGTGCCGCACCTCTGACATCGATCAAGTTTGCGGGTAACCCTTGGGAACTCGGTCTGACGGAAGCGCACAACGCCCTTAAAGCCAACAACCTCCGCGGACTCGTTGAAGTCCAGACGGACGGTGGTCTGAAGTCGGGTCTTGATGTCGTCAAAGCGGCCCTTCTCGGTGCCGAGTCTTATGCCTTCGGTACCGGTGTATTGAGTATTGTCGGCTGTAAAATGCTTCGTATCTGCCATCTGAACAAATGTTCGGTGGGAATTGCGACACAGAACGAAAGATTGCGTAAAGAGCACTTCACCGGCAACGTCGAGCAGATCATCAACTACTTTACGTTCCTGGCCGAAGATGTCCGCTCTATCATGGCGGAGCTCGGGTTCAAGACGATGGAAGAGATGATCGGACGCTCTGATGTTCTCAAAGTCGTAGACGATGCCTTTGCACAGAAGTTTGACTTCTCTGCCGTGCTGCATCAGGAAGAGGGTGTCAACACCTGCCAGACGCCGTTTAACGAACCGTTCGACGACAACGCTTTCGAGGTCGAGGTGCTTGAAGAGGTCCGGTCTGCGATCAAACATCCGGACCAGCCGATCCGTATCGAGAGAACGATCACAAACCTTCACCGAAGTTTCGGTGCCCGTATCTCCGGTGAGATCGCACAGTATTACGGTGATGAAGGTCTCAAAGAGGACACGATCAAGATCAACCTTTCCGGGATTGCCGGTCAGGCACTCGGTGCTTTCCTGATCGAGGGTGTCTCTCTTAACCTCACGGGTGTCGCCAATGACTATATCGGTAAAGGTATGAGCGGCGGTAAGATCATCATCAATCCGCAGCATCAGGGTGAAGAGTACTCTGCCGGCGGTAACACCTGCCTTTATGGTGCGACAGGCGGTAAACTCTTTGTCTCCGGTTCCGTAGGCGAACGTTTCGCTGTCCGTAACTCGGGTGCTTTGGCGATAGTCGAAGGTACCGGCGATAATGCATGTGAGTATATGACTGGCGGTATTGTTGCTATTCTCGGTAAAACAGGGGGTAACTTCGGTGCCGGTATGACAGGCGGTGTCGCCTTTGTCTATGATGAGCAGCACGACTTTATCGAAAATGTCAACCGTGAACTGGTCGAGGCGATCCGTATCGATACGGATGACGGCGATGAGGCGCGTCACTACCTTAAACGCCTGCTTAAAGAGTATGTCAGTGCGACAAACAGCCCTAAGGCGCATGCGATCCTTGAAGCCTTCCGAGTCGAGATCAGAAATTTCTGGCTGGTCCGTCCGAAAAACCTAACAAAACTACCGTTAAATCAAGAGAAAGGGGATTAAGATGAGAAATTTCCTAACAGTAAGCCGTATCGACCCGTCCAAACGTCTGGTCGTTGAACGTACCAAAGATTTCGGCGAGATCTATGCGGTCTTCCGTAAAGAAGAGGCCTCTTCACAAAGTGAGCGTTGTATTCAGTGTGGTGATCCGTTCTGTCTCAACAAATGTCCGCTGCACAACTACATTCCTCAGTGGTTGAAGTCGGTTGCCGAGAAGGATCTGGAGTTTGCCTTCAACCTCTCCAATGAACCTTCACCTTTTCCTGAGGTAATGGGGCGCGTCTGCCCGCATGACCGTCTTTGTGAAGGCGACTGTACGCTCAATGACGGGCACGGTGCGATCACCATCGGCTCGATCGAGACCTTTATCAACGAAGAGGGTTTCAAAGCGGGTCTGAAACCCAAGTTCCCGGGTATCACCAGTGACAAGAAAGTGGCGATCATCGGTTCGGGTCCGGCCGGTCTCTCTGCAGCGACATACCTGCTTCGTGCCGGTATTGCGGTGACAGTCTATGAAAGAGGCGACCGTGCCGGCGGCCTGTTGACCTACGGCATCCCGAACTTTAAACTGGACAAGAAGGTGATCGAACGCCGTGTCAATATTTTGAAAGAAGCCGGTATGGAACTGGTGCTTGAGTGCGAAGTCGGTAAAGATATCACCTTTGAAGAGATAGCCGACAAGCATGATGCTATCTTCCTGGGACTTGGCGCGACCAAGGCCAAAGGGGCAAGACTTTCCGGTGAAAAAGCGGACAACGTCTATATGTCAATGCAGTACCTGACAGCGATCCAGCGCAAGAATTTCGGTCTTAAGCACGATAAGCAGTTCGACTTCAAAGATCAGGATGTCGTTGTTATCGGCGGCGGTGACACGGCGATGGACTGTGTCCGTACGGCCAAACGCGAGGGTGCCAAGTCGGTGACTTGTCTCTACAGACGTGATGCGCACAATATGCCGGGTTCACAAAAAGAGTATAAAAATGCCGTGGAAGAGGGTGTCGACTTTACCTTCTATGCGGCGCCTAAAGAGATCGTACTGGGTGAAGACGGCAGAGCTGTCAGCGTCAAGATGATCAAGACGGTACTCGGTGCCAAAGATGAGAGCGGTCGTCAACGTATGGAAGAGGTAAGCGGCAGTGAATTCAATGTCAAAGCGGATGTCATCGTCATGGCGCTCGGTTTTGATCCGGAAGTTCCGTCGTTCCTTGCTGAGAACGGTATCGAGACCAATGCATGGGGCGGTGTCGTGATCAACGAAAACTACGAGACGACTACGGCCGGTGTCTATGCCGGCGGTGACTGTTTCCGCGGTGCGGACCTTGTTGTCACAGCGGCGCTTGATGGCCGTGAAGCAGCCCGTAAAATGATCGACTCCCTGCTTAAATAGGGATGCAAAAATTTATAGAGGCCTGTTTTGAGGCGGCATTGGAGATTGAATCTCTTATCCGTTCAACACAGCACAGCTACGGCTGTGAACCTCAGACAACCGGCGCCGGCGGCGATGTCAGCATCGGCTACGACCTGCTTGCAGAGTCGTGTTTTGTCAAACATCTCGGCTCTTTCGGTCAGATCCTCTCGGAAGAGAGCGGGCTGATCGGCGAAGGCGATGACCTCATAATTATCGACCCTGTCGACGGCAGCGATAACCTCAAATCCAACTTTCCCTATTACGGTGCGTCTGTCGCCTATCAACGTGACGAGAAGACCATTGCAGGGTTCGTCTGCAATTTTGCCAACGGGGACTGTTTTGTACGTGCAGAGGGTGAGCTCTACCGCCGTTCTCTTTTTAGAAAAGAGGAGCGCGAAGCGGTGTGTATAAACCGGCATGCCAAGGTGGGGCTGTTTGAAAAAGCGGGTCTTCATCCCGGTGCGGCCCGGACACTGATGGATATCGGTCTGAAGTTCCGTGCACCGGGTGCTGTGGCACTCTCACTGTCGTATGCGCATGACTGCCGCTATGTGGTCTTTTTAGGGGATGTCCGTCCCTATGATGTCGCTGCAGGACTCTATCTGTGTGAAGACCTGCATACCTATGTCGGCGAAGATATTTTAATCGTATCGCATAATAAGGATGTCTTCGCTAAAATACTGACAATATTCAATTTAAGAGATACCGCAAACGACCTTGTATGATCTACAGGTGTCAGCGCGTATCAGATATGTAAGGCGAGTGAATGAATCTTTTTGACCTTTTTAGCAGTTCCAATTCATCGAAACAACAAGCAACTAAAAGCGAAGCTCCGGCCCACTGGGTAAAATGTCCGTCATGCCAGTCATTGATGTACTACAAAGAGGTTGAAAACCAGAACCACGTCTGTCCGAAATGCGGGTACCACCTTCGTCTGGGCGTTGATGCACGTATCAAGCTCTTGTCCGATGAGAACACGTTCGTCGAGTTCGATGCCAACCTGAGACCGGTCGATCCGCTGAAGTTTGTCGATAAAAAATCGTATCTCAAACGTGTCGAAGAGGGCGTTAAAAAGACAGGCCGCCACTCTTCAGTCGTAAGCGGTGAATGTGAGATCAACGGTATCGGGACACAGTTGGTCGTTTTTGACTTCGGTTTTATGGGCGGTTCTCTCGGTTCGGTCGAAGGCGAGAAGATCGTTCGTGCCATCAACCGCGCGATCGAGAAGCGCCAGGGTCTGATCATCGTCTCCGCTTCCGGCGGTGCACGTATGCAGGAGTCGACCTTCTCACTGCTTCAGATGTCCAAGACGTCGGCAGCTTTGGCCAAACTTGCAGAGGCAAAACTGCCGTACATCTCATTGTTGACGGATCCGACAATGGGCGGCGTCAGTGCATCGTTTGCGACACTGGGCGACATCATTATCGCAGAGCCGGGCGCTTTGGTCGGTTTCGCGGGCCAGCGCGTTATCAAGCAGACGATCGGTTCCGATCTGCCAGAGGGCTTTCAGCGGGCCGAGTTCCTGCTGGAGAAAGGCTCTATCGATATGGTGGTCAACCGTAACGAGATGAAAGAGACCCTCGGCAATCTCTTAAAGATGATGTTGGGCAAATAGCCTTTCATCTTTATCGCATCTTCAACCATGATACTTTACGCACTTTGCGATCAATCAACACTCGATTCCAAAGATATCTCTCTCGAAACCTTTGTCGACCTCTGCCGTCAACACGATGCAGAGATCATTCAATACCGCAACAAAAGTGAGGACTTCGCGTTTATCAAATCGCAACTTATCAAACTGCGAGAGCTCTGGAACAAGACTCTGATCATCAACGATGCCCTGCTGTTGCACCCTTATTGCGACGGCGTCCATCTGGGGCAGGATGATCTTGAAAAGGTCGACAGTGATCCTTTTTCCGCTATTGAGAAGATCCGAAAGATGATCGGTTCAGAGAAGATCATAGGGCTTTCGACACATAACCTCACAGAGATAGAGAAAGCAAATCGTCTCGATCTTGACTATATCGGTCTGGGCGCCTACAGAGCGACAAGTACCAAAGAGGATGCTGCACCCCTCCAAGAGCTGTTAGATGACCTTGCAGCGCATTCCAGACACCCTGTAGCCGCCATAGGCGGTGTCCGTTTTGATGACACCTTTGCGCATGTGACATACCGGGTGGTCAGCAGTGCACTCTACAAAGGTGAATAGATGAACGTCGACATTGTCTCAATTGCTAAAAAAGAGCGTTCTTTGTACGATCCGCTCAATAAAGAGCTGATCAAGATGTCATCCCGCTTTGCAAAAATTAACGATATTGAACTTTTCAACAAAGATGTTACTAAAGCACACACTATCGGAGCGGAGGCCGCCCAGAGCGCTTATACAAAAGTTCTGGAACCGTATTTGCAGGGTGCATATACGGTTGCTTTGCACCCTGGTGGAAAAATAATCAATTCTAACGAGTTTAGTAAGCTATTAGCTGATAAAATGGCGGTTAAATTTTTTATCGGTGGTGCTTACGGGTTCGAGGACCCGTTTTTGAAACGCTGTGATAAAGTGATCTCTCTCGGAGAGATCACGATGAGCCACAAGATCGCGAAAGTGGTCCTGTTGGAACAGATATATCGCGGCTTTTCAATATTGAGCAACCACCCATATCATAAATAGGACGTTAAATGCGTAATAGTGAACTGAATTTTTTTGTTGATATGTTAGATGCTCGTAGAGAGCAGATCCAAAAGAACATCGCAGGTGTTGAAAAAGAGCTGCAAGAGCTGCATACTCTGGAACTCAACGATGAGGGCGATCATGCTTCTGTAAGTAACGAGAACATGCGTGAAGTTGCGATAGGACAGCAACAAGAGCTC
>JBFFKK010000021.1:0-40936 GCA_041555445.1 Sulfurimonadaceae bacterium | reverse complement strand
GGGCACAGCCCGATCAAGACGGAGCTGCCTTGGTACAAGCTCGGTATCTGGATGGAGAGCGGTCTGCCTCTGGGCATCGACTGGGTCGGTTTTAATGCGCTCTGGATGGCCGTGGCTTCTGTGCTCGTTCTTGTTTTTGGCGGGTTTAAACTCGCTTCTGTGATTGTCAAGGCGCCGCTAAACGAGGTGACTAAAAATCTCGCATATGCTTTGGCACCGTTGATGATCCTGGGCTCACTGTCGCATGTCGGCAGTTTCTTCTTCCTGCACTACGCCAGCGATCTGGCAACCTCATACTACTGGCTGATCGGTGATGAAACCGTGGTCAAGCCGCTGGCCAGTTTCAGAGACAAGTGGGTGCACCTCTTCAAGCTGTTCGGCTATCTTGGGGCGGTTGCCAGTGCCGTGCTGCTCTATATCCGACTCGGACGTTACAAGGCGGCCCTGCCAGTCAGGCTCATGGCCTGGGCGAGTGCCGGTGCCATGGTCTGGTTCTATCTTTTCCTGCAGTGGCTGCAGATGGCGGTACGTTTTAGCTAAAACGTGAGCGAAACGGTCGTCCCTTCAGAGGATGACGCTACTTTTATCTTGATCTCCATCGCATCACAAAGCCGTTTTACAATGTCCAGCCCGATCCCGCTGCTGCTCTGTTCAGAGTAGTTGCGTTCAAAGATCCGTTCCGGGTTTACAATACCGATACCGCTGTCTTGAATATAGAGGGTATTCCCCTTGTTGTAGACCCTGACACTGCCGTGGCGCCGGTTGTATCTGCAGCTGTTGGAGAGCAGGTTGTGGAGTATCTGTCTCAGGGCATTTTCATTGAGAAGGCTTTGAAAAGGGGTGCATTCAAAGCTGAAATCAAGGGCGGTGTAGATCGCCTCGTAGGTGTGGATCAGTTCATCCGTGATCTTGCATACATCGATCTCTTCCAGCTGAAAGGTGTCCTCTTCAAGCAGGATCCTGAGGTTTTCATGGAGCTCGGTGATCTCATAGCTGCTCTGTTCGATGCGGCTGAGCGCGTTGTTGTCACGCAATGCCGGGTCTTTGCCGAGGAGTTTCAGGTTGAGTTTGATCGTGGTCAGCGGGGTGTTGAGGTCGTGAATCAGGTCTTTGGTGAACTTGTCGAGTTTGTTGATGGCCTCCCTCATCGGACGCAGCGCATGGTTGGTCAAAAAGAGGCTGATCAGGGCAAACAGCATCAGCAGGATGATCTGGATGGCAATGATCTGGATACGAAGCGCCTCGACGTGTGCATTAAAGTGTGCCCGCTCTTTTTGGATCAGGATGTAGTGGGTGTGCCATTTGTTGGCAGGGATATATTTCTCGATCGTCTTGTCCGTGATGATAAGGGTGTCCATGCTGAAGTCGTCTATCTGTTTCATTACGATCGAGTGGTTGATGTCCTTGGCGACGGTCGGTTCATGCATCTTGAGCTGCCGGGCGTAGTTGATGATGGCAAAATGTTCATCTTTGATGCGCTGTTCGTACTGCTGCTCATAGTAGAAATGTCCGGCCAGCAAAATAAGCAGGGCGACACTGCTGAAGTAGGCCAGGAAAAATTTCCAGAACGATCGTTTTTCATGAAGACGCAAGGCGGTATCCTGTTCCTTTGACGGTCTGAATGGGCAGCCCGTGTTTGCGCAGCTTGTTGATATGAACGCGCAAGGCGCCCTCGCTCGCCTCTTCCCCGTCGGAGAGCTCCATAAGGATATTCTCTTTGGTGATGGTGGTGTCAAGCTGTTTAAAGAGCAGGGCGGTCAGCTTAAGTTCGACGGGAGAGAGCGGGATAAAGCGTTCTCCGCGGTAGAGCTCATTGGTGTCAATATGAAAAAGAAAATCGTCGGCAGCGATGATGTTCTCTTTGATCTTGAGCCGTTTGCGGATCAGCGAGTAGATGCGTACAATCAGCTCGTCAAAGTCAAAAGGTTTTTTGATGTAATCGTCAGCGCCGACCGCAAAGCCTTTTGAGAGGGAGGCGATATCGCTCATGGCCGTGATAAAGATGGCGGGGGTTTCGTCACCGCTTTCGCGCAGTTCGTTAAGGAGTTCAAACCCGTTGACAAAGGGGACGTTGACATCGAGGAGAAAGAGGTCGAAAGAGTGCATAAAGGTGGCATCAAGCGCCTGCTGCCCGTCACCGACCCAACGCACTTCAAAGTTCTCCAGCGTCAAGAGTTCAACAAGGGTCTCTGCCAGGTTGACATCATCTTCGACCAGTAACAGACGTGCCATTTCTCTCCCCCCTTTAGCTGCTTTGGTTAGTGTAGCAAAATCACGATAAGAGTCGCTACTCTTATCGATAAACGGTAGAGGGATAATGGCACAGAGAGGTTAGCGCAATGTTAAGAGAAGCGTTCTCCTCCCAACAGAAGGAGTTAAGGTTGCGGGTAATCCATTTGACAGTATGTTTGATCGGTAATTGAGCAGCATCCGTCTGTTACCCCTTGCAGGATAAGGGTGTCGTGAAACTTCCAGTAGTGTTTATAACTGCCTTCGAGAAGGACATCGAAGGTATCGAGAAGGGCCTGGTTACCTTTGGCCTGCTGTTTGAAGGCTAAAAGATCATTGACATCGGTCACTTCGACCTTGCAGCCGACTTCAAGGCTTTTGATCAGAGAGACATTGCCTTCTGCGTATAGCGTGTCATAAAGCGTTTGAATCTCAGGAACGGCAAAGACACCGGTCGGCATCGCGTCAAGTTCCTCTTTTGAATATTCGACGGTATAGTCGGCCAGATTGGAGATGTTGATGTCATACCATTCGACAAGCTCCTCGACATACTGCTTGTGGACGATTTCTGACATATTGGCGATCATTTTGTGCGTCGGCGAGGTTACCGCCTTGTCAAGTTCGAGATAGATGTCATAGGCCAGTTTCTCTTCATGCCACATATGGGCAAGCGAATAGATCGTATTATTGTCCAGATCGACTTTGATGTAGTTGGACAGCCCTAAAAGCGTGTTGTCGGCTTCGGTTGTAATCGTTTCGGATTCGGATGAGTCGCACCCTGTGATGTAGAGGGCCGTCAGCACAGCCAATAGTGTTTTAAACGCAGTATTCATTTTCGTAAAGCTCCCGTATGCTCGTAATTTACATAAGAGTATCAAAAGAGTGTTAGAAAAGTGTTACAATTTACATATTGAGCATAAACGTGTGCGGAGGGCTAAAACGGTTGTTTTAAGTATCTCGATCAGCGTTATATTACTTCACATTATCTTTTTATAAGCACTTTCGCAGTATAATGACCTATGAACAACGAGCATGTAGCCAAAAAACAGTTTGGCCAGAACTTTTTAAAAGACCGTTCCGTGCTGTATAAAATCGTCGAAGCGATGCCCAAAAGCGATAGCATTATTGCAGAGATTGGGCCTGGCTTAGGTGATTTAACTAAGTTTTTAGTGGATGTCAAAAGTGTTGTCGCTTTTGAGGTCGATACCGATTTATGCCAGTACTTAAACCGCGAATTTAAAGAAGAGATCAAAACCAGCCGGCTCACCCTTAGATGTGGTGATGTTCTAGAGGCGTGGCAGAGTGAGCTTTTGGATGAACCCTATGCATTAGTGGCAAACTTGCCCTACTACATAGCCACAAACATCATCCTGAAAGCCCTTGCAGATCCGAATTGCGAATATCTACTGGTTATGATTCAGCGTGAGGTGGCAGAGAAGTTCTCTGCTGCTCCGGGAGAGAAAAACTTTGGGGCATTAAGCGTTATTGCTCAGACGGTAGGTGAAGCCGAGATTGTGGTTCACGTTCCGCCGGAAGCATTTGACCCTGCTCCAAAGGTCGACTCGGCTGTCCTGCTCATTAAAAAGAGCGCCAGCCGGGACGATGAAGTGTTTGAACTTATGCTCAAAGCGGCTTTCACACAGCCGAGAAAGACACTTTTTAAAAATCTCTCTTCACGTTACGAAAAAGAGAAGGTAAAAGCTGCTTTAGAGCAGTTGGAACTCGCTCCTTCGATTCGACCCCATCAAGTCGCGACAACAGACTATCACCAATTATATAGATTACTCGAAAATATTTAGCGTCTGTTCTGCTCATAAATAACAGACGTACACAAAGGAAAGATGTATGTCAGATACACAAAACCCAGAAAACAACACTACAACAGAAAACAAGCCGGCACAGGCACCTCGCAAAGAGGGTGAAGCTCAGCCATCACGCCCACGTCGTCCGCGTAATAACCAAAACCGCAGCGGAAATCGTAAACCACGTGAAAATCGTGAAGTGGACGGGAACCGTCAACCACAAGAGGGTCGAGAGGTAGACGGGAACCGTCAGCCGCAAGAGCGCAGCGTGGATGGAAACCGTCAGCCAAACCGCAACCGTAGCCGTAGCAACCAAAATCGTCAAGGCGGCGGCGAAAACAGAAACAAAGAAAATCGCAACAGTGGTCAAACCCGTCAGGGCGAGAATCGTGGAAACCAAAACCGCCAAGGCGGCGGCAGCAAAAACCGTCAAGGCGGCGGTGGCGGCAATAAAAACCGTCGTCGTCACGGACCTGCACCGGTTGACCAGACACTTCTTGACTGTGCTATCAGAAACAAAGAGGTGCAGGCTGAACGTCTGAACCCGCACAACAAGTTAGACCTGCAGTCTAAAGGCAAGGTACGTGTTACACCGCTGGGCGGTCTCGGCGAGATCGGCGGAAACATGATGGTGATCGAGACCGACAACGAAGCGATCCTTATTGACGTCGGAATGAGTTTTCCGGACGAGACGATGCACGGTGTCGACATCCTCGTACCTGATTTTACCTACATCAGAGAGATCAAGAACAAGATCGTCGGTATTATTATCACCCATGCGCACGAAGACCACATCGGCGCGATGCCGTACCTCTTTAAAGACGGCCTGCAGTTCCCGGTTTACGGAACGGCGATGCCGCTAGCGATGATCGGAAACAAGTTTGATGAACATAAACTGACCGATGCCCGCCGTCACTTCCGTCCGATTGAAAAGCGTAAAGTCTATAAGATCGGTAACGACTTCGAAATCGAGTGGATGCACATCACCCACTCGATTTTGGACTCATCATCGGTAGCGATCACGACGGAAGCCGGTACCGTTATCCATACGGGTGACTTCAAGATCGATCATACGCCGATCGATGGCTACACGACAGACCTGCACCGTTACGCACATTACGGCGAAAAGGGTGTCTTGTTGTTGATGTCTGACTCGACTAACTCCTATAACAAAGAGATTACACCGAGTGAGCTCTCTGTTGCACCGGCGCTTGACCGTGTCTTCTCAAAAGCGGAAGGGCGTATCATCCTTTCGACATTCAGCTCAAACCTGCACCGTCTGGAGCAGGCGATCAACTACGGTATCAAGTACGGTCGTAAGGTCTGTGTCATCGGCCGTTCGATGGAGCGCAACCTTGAGGTCTCGATGCAGTACAAATACCTTGAATTCCCGAAAAACATCTTTGTCGATGCAGATGATGTTTCCCGCATGAACGATAAAGAGGTACTGATCATCACGACCGGATCTCAGGGGGAACAGAACTCGGCACTGTTCAGAACAGCGATCGGTGAACACCGTCATATCAAGATCAAGCCGACCGACCTTGTCATTCTTTCGTCTCGCGCGATTCCGGGTAACGAAGCCGGTATCTCCGAGATGACGAACCACCTTGAGAAAGCGGGTGCCCGTATTGCGCGTGACCGCGATCTACACGTATCAGGACATGGCGGTATTGAGGAGCAGAAGCTGCTTCTTCGCCTCGTTCAGCCGAAGTTCTTTATGCCGATTCACGGTGAATACAACCACGTTATGCGCCATAAAGAGACGGCAATGCAGTGCGGTATCCCTGAGCGCAACATTCTGTTGATGGGCGATGGTGACTGTATTGAAGTGACGCCTAAATATATGCGTAAAGCCAAATCGGTTAAATCAGGCAAGACCTATATCGATAACCAGAACAACCACATGATCGCTGATGATGTCGTTGTCGACCGTCAGAAGATGGCAAATGACGGTATGGTGATGATCGTCGCCCAGGTCTCTCAGAGCGACTCGCGCCTTATCGCCAAACCGCGTGTCACAAGCTTCGGTATTGTTCCGGATAAGCAGGACAAAGCCTTTGCTGCGGAGATGGAAGATGTGCTTGAACACTTCCTGGTCAACCTCAAACCGGGCCTTATCGAAAATGCCAAAGCGATGGAAAATGACCTTCGTGCCGTAGTGCGCAAACATATCTACCGCAAAATGAAAAAATACCCGCTTATTGTTCCAAACGTCTTTGTAAGCTAACAGAGAGCCGATTCGACCACAATGGACCGGAGTTTACCTCCGGTACAATTCCAAAATATGAAACTTTCTGCCGCATGTACAGTCTGCAAGACGCTACATCGTCATCTGCGTATATTCCCGTTTACAATTTTATCCATCACATTTTTGTTATAATGAACCAGCAAACATAATAGAGCAGCTGTGCAGTGTGCTATAGAACATTAAAAGGGTATTAGATGCAGATCGAAGGCGACAACTCAAGAGAGATTTTAAACACGTTTTTACAGAAACTGGTAGAGAAAGAGGGGACGGATCTTCATGTCAAGAGCAACAGTGTTATCCGTGCCCGCATCAAAGGGACGATGATGCCGCTCTCCATAGAGCCGCTCGAAGGGAAGCATGTGGAGAGTATCGTCAAGTTCCTCGTGAATAAACATAGCGATGATTTTGCCCGCCAACTCGCGTATGATACGATCTATCTTCTGGATGAAAAACACCGTTTTCGTGTTAACATCTATCACCAGTTAAAGGGGCTCTCCATCATCTTCAGGGCGATCCCTCACCAGATACGGTCATTCGAGCAGCTCAACCTTCCCGCAGCCCTCTCCAAGATCTCTAAACTGCAACGGGGGCTTGTTCTGGTTACCGGTACAACAGGAAGCGGCAAGTCGACAACGCTTGCCTCGATTGTCGAAGATATCAACCGCAACAGTCATCGCCATATTATTACGATTGAAGACCCCATAGAGTATGTTTATGACGATAACAAATGTGTTATAGAACAGCGGGGGATCGGGCAGCATGCTACCGACTTCGGTTCGGCCTTGCGTTCGTCTATGCGTGAAGACCCGGACATTATCATCGTCGGTGAGCTGCGTGACCTGGAGACGGCCAGGAATGTCCTGCAAGCCGTCAATACCGGCCACCTGGTCTTTACGACGCTGCACACGCTTGACGCGCGGGAGACGATCGACCGACTGCTGGCGATCTTCCCGAAAGAGGAGCAGGAGCGGGTCCGTATGGACCTCGCTTCCAACCTCGAAGTGGTGATCTCACAGCGTATGCTGCGGGACCTTGAGGACGAGATGATACCGGCCGTTGAATTGATGTTCAAGAGCCCGAGAACCTCTTATCTGATCTCGACATCGCGAGACAGTGAGCTGCTGGATGCAATGCATCATGACCAGAACAGTTTCGGGTCCATGCCGTTTGATATCTCGCTCTTTCACTTGGTACTTCAAGGCAAGATCAGTGAGGAGGCCGCCTACATGTTTGCTTCCAACCCTGCCAACCTGCGTCTGATGTTTACCACGAGCGCCGAGTACCAAAAGATGCTGAATGACGGTTCGCTTGATGAAGCAGTCACGATCAAAGAGGAAGAAGATCAGGAAAATTGAACATTTTAAAATAGATATTTGATTTCATAGATCAAATGGAAATATCTTATAATGGCGTTATTAAAATAGTTCGATTTATTTGAACGCTATTGACAAAGGGCAGATGTGGCATTTTCCAAAGAAAAACGCGGCGGTACGATCAACGGTATCGTCTTTGTAGCACTCGTTGCGGCAGCAGCGACTTATATTGCTGAGCTGGCACCGGTTGCCAAACTAGGTATATCACCGCTTGTTGTGGGTATAGTCATCGGTATCTTCTATGCCAATACACTGCACAACCATTTTCCTTCGGCATGGGAGAGCGGGATCATCTTTTCCGGTAAGAAGATACTCCGTTTCGCGATCGTTTTTTACGGTTTCCGTATCACGTTCCAACAGATAGGTGAGGTGGGGATGCAGGGGTTTATGGTCTCGCTGCTTGTCTTGTCTTCAACGATGCTGCTGGGTATCTGGCTGGGGACCAAGATGTTCAAGATGGACCGTGACACCTCTATCCTGACAGCATCCGGGGCCTCTGTCTGTGGTGCAGCGGCTGTCCTCGCGACAGAACCGGTGCTTAAAGCAGAAGAGCACAAAACAGCGATCGCCGTCTCTATGGTTGTGCTCTTCGGAACGATCTCGATGTTCCTCTACCCGGTGCTGTACTCGGCGGTCATTGAGCCGGCAACGGGCTTCCTGCACATGGATCCGAAAACATTCGGTATCTACGTCGGCGGAACGATCCATGAGGTTGCACAGGTCGTGGCGGTGCCCGCTTCGGTACCTGGATCACCTGAAGAGATGGCGAATGCAGCGGTTATCGTCAAGATGACCCGTGTCATTATGATCGCGCCGATGTTGATCGTGCTGGGCCTTATTTTGAGCTACATGGCAAAGAAGTCAGGCGGCGAGGGGAGTAAGCTCAAGCTTGTGATCCCATGGTTTGCCGTCTACTTTATCGGTATGGCAGGCGTCAACTCTTTAATAGAGGCATATCTAAGTAACAATGGACGGATTGCAGATACTATTCATATGTTTCTAAGTATGCCAAGTGAAGGTACGATTATGATGATCAGGGGCATTATTGACAATATCAATATCATCGACACTTTCTTGTTGACGATGGCGATGACCGCCCTGGGTATGGGTACGCGCTTTGCGAAGTTCAAAGGTCTCGGTCTTGCACCGATCTACACGGCAGGAAGTATGTTCATATGGCTTGTCGTGGGCGGTTTTGTCATTACGCAGATGGTGGTCGCGACCTTCTAGTAAACGCTTCTACGGCCCGTCAGACGGCCGTATCCGTTAATTATTTGTGTGCCAATAAAGCACATGTGACGCTGAAACTGCTCAGCGTGTCTTCTTTTATTTTCAGACCTGAACGTATCATCCCCAAGTATAACTGCAAACTAAGCGGGCAGCTTTGATACCCTTGGCGATGAAAAAGTTGATAGCTGATACTGAAATTGTTTTCGAAACAGCTATTTTGTACGAAAAGCCCTACAGACATAAAAAATTTGACTGGCTATAATGATATAAATTTTGTAAAAAGGATTACCTGATGAGTAAAAGTATCCTGCTTGTTGATGATATCGACTTTATTGTCGAGTTTGAAGAGAAAGTCATCAGTTCGCTCGCGAAAGAGTTGAAAATCAAGATAAACGTTGACTCTGTTAACAGCGTAAGCGCGGCGCTGGAGAAGATCGCCAATAACAATTATGATGCCATGGTTGTGGATATCAACCTTCCGGACGGCTCAGGTATCGATGTCGCTAAGGCTGCGCAAGAGAAAAACCGCGACACGCGTATTGCAGCGCTGACGATCTATCCGCATGAATATGAAGAACACAGTGCCTATTTTGACGCTTTTTTCAAAAAACCGATCCTGCCGACTTCATACAAGCAGAATGTACGTCAACTCCTGAATGTCTAGTAGATAACTGGCAGAGATAATTGATGAAGCCGGATGCTGGTTGTGTTTTGTGCTCCTCTGCGATGCAAGCCTTGCCCGTAAATAATCCAGTGCGTTTGACAGCCGTTGTCAGCAATCAAAATGTATCTCTTGCCTATCCGCTCCGACAGGATAATACAAAAAACACTGGGGACGCAAGCCCCGACAAAGAGTGAAAATGATCGTAAATCATACCCGGAGGAGAGGCTGGTATTCGACAGAGATCGATTCACTGACGCTGCTTCCAAACCGGACCTACCTGGTTAAATCACTTGAAAAAATGCTTGCTGCCACGGCGGAAAACAAACGACTCACCTCTCTGCTGTTTATCGAATTCGATGACCTTGCCCGCTTTAATGAGACCTTCGGTTTTGACATTGATGATAAGCTGATCATACAGCTTAGCGAGAAGATCAAGCCGCATCTGGGCAAAGATGATATTTTGGCCAGGGTGGGGAACGAACAGTTCGCGATCGTGTCACAGGAACCGCAGTCCGAAGCAAGTGCAGAGCAGTATGCCAAGCGTATTATGTCCATACTATACGAGCCATTTTTTGTTGATCCCAATATGTTCTATATCAGCGCCTCGATCGGTATAAGCCTCTCATCAGCCGACGAAAACAATGCCTACAGGCTGCTGAAAACAGCTGAGAATACCATGCGAAAAGTGCAAAAAGATGGCAAGAACCACATCGCGTTTACCCGTAATTTGGAACAGCCCTTTTTGCTCAAAAGCAAACGCCTTATGGAGGATCTTCCGGCCGCGCTTGAAAACGGCGAGATCTATTTTGTCTATCAGGGACAGTACTCGCATAGCGAGCAGCGTTTCAACGGGGCAGAGCTTCTTGCCAGATGGCGGCACCCCCAATTCGGCGAGGTGTCGCCCCTGCTTTTTATCCCTATTGCGGAACAGAGCGGTATGATCGGACCACTGACCATCAAGGCCCTTGTTGAGGCATCCAAGAAGTTTTCCGAACTGGAAGCCGCCGGCATCGGGGACATCTCCCTCTCTGTCAACATCTCGCCCGCCGTATTGATGGCAAGCGATTTCATTGAAACGGTTCAGTTTATGCATAACAACTATAATCTGGCCGGTAAAAAACTGAACTTTGAGATCATGGAAGAGACCCTGACCCAAAATATCAAGAACCTGGCACAGCTGCTTGAAAAGATCAGGACGATGGGCATCGGTATCGAAGTCGATGACTACGGCACCGGGTACACCTCACTGAAATATCTGGCAGAACTTCCCATCAACAGTCTGAAAGTGGACAGATCGTATGTCAGAGATTTGGATAAAGATGTAAAGCGCAAGGCGCTTTTCCAGGCCATCATCGATATGTCGCACGCTTTGGACCTTGATGTGATCGTTGAGGGTGTTGAGACAGCGCTGGAAGATGATATCGTCAAAACATTTGAATCCATAACGGTGCAGGGGTATTACTACAGCAGACCACAGGAGTGGTCAACGTTTCTTGATCGATTACGGGGCGCATAAAAGGTGCTGTTCTGCTTTTATAGAGGGCATGAGAGCGCCGAAGTAACGAACCTGCGGCGGTAAAGGCTACTTTTTGCCTGTAGCCTCCTGGAGTGTCTCTTTGATCTTCTTTTTATTGAACGGTTTGCCGACATAGGAGTTGAACAGAGGGCTCTTGTTCTCATCGGCCACCGGGTCACCGGAGATGTAGACGGAATAGATAGGTTGGACATCCATTTTCTTCTCAAAGGCACGATACGCTGTGATCACCTCCATACCGGCGAGCTTAGGCATGTGGTTGTCCAGGTAGACCATGGCGAACGGTTCACCCTCTTTTATCCCCTCTTTGAGCATTGACAAGGCAACCTCGCCGTCCATTGCCGTCTCAACCTGGCAGAACCCCTCTTCAAGGATTGCTCTCAGCAGTTGGATGTTGATCTTGTCGTCATCGACAACGAGTACTTTCATCTGTGCCTTGTTCGAGATGAAGGTGTGCAGCACATTGGCATAATAGCCGTATTGAGAGATAACAGCATAGTTTTTGTTCTCTGCATCCTGGATAAGCGATAAAAATGACTCTTCGACAACGAGAAGCTGGATATGCTTGTTTTGCGTATAGGCGACTACGTCATCGTTGAGCTGCTGCTGGAAACAGATAAGGTGGGTCATCTTTTCCGGAGATTCATCGATGCTTTTGATCGGCGTTATATGCTCGTTTTCAAGACCCATCTGCAACAGATAACGGGTCAGGTTCATGCCGCTGAAGACATTGTTCGTCGCCAAGAGAACGCCGACACGCGTCTTCTTGCTGCGGACCGGTTTGAAGGCAGCCTCTTTGTTGGCAACCTCTACCGGGATATCAAAGTAGAAGGTGCTTCCAACGTCAAGCTCGCTTGTCAGTTTGAGTTCGCCGCCGAGGTCTTTGACATACTGCGCGCTGATCGAGAGGCCGAGCCCCGTACCGCCGTAATTTACGCTTGTGTCATCGCCCGCCTGCGAAAATGCTTTGAAGATCTCTTGTTGTTTCTCTTTTGCGATACCGATACCGGTATCTTTAATAGAGATACGCAGACGTTTAGCCGGTTCATCATATTGCACTGAGAAATCGATCGTTTTTTCACTCGGCGTGAACTTGTAGGCATTCCCGATGAGGTTCATGACCACACGTTTCAGCATGATATCTTCGATCACGATCTCCTTGGCGATCAGCGGGTCGACATAGATATTAAAGGTGATCTTTTTGTTAAACATGTTGGCTGAAAAGATCTCTGCAATGTCGGCAAAGAACCTTGACGGACTGATCTGGACCGGTTTTGCCTTTGTGCGCTCTCTCTGACTTGATACCCTGTCCAGGATAGAGGTGGTCAGATCGTTGATGAACTGGGCACTCTCTTTTGCGTTGTGGATATATTGAAGAAGACGCGGATTCTCCAACTGGTCTTCAAGCAGCTCAAGAAAACCGTAAAGGGTATTGGCCGGTGTTCGGATGTCATGGACCGTGTTGGAAAGGAAGTTGAGTGTTTCGTCCGATGACTCTGTCGTCTTTTGTACCTGCGCTATCTCTTCGACCTTCTCAACAACGCTTTTGGACTCTTCACGAAGGCGCTCTCCGATCTTTACTCTTTCCGTCGTGTCTGTTTTTATCTCCGGGCGCATACGGTAGATAACGTTGATCAGGAACGGTGCCATCGCTTCAAGAAGCTCCATGTCATCTTCATCAAAGTTCTTGATCTTTTTAATAGAAGAGTAGGCGGTCAGCATTCCGATGAGCCGATCATCGTCGAGAAGCGGAAGGATGATCTTCGATTTCATGCGTATGTCATCCGGGTTGTCTGTCGCAGGCACATACTCTTTTTCACTGGCAAGATAGTTATAGATACCGCCGCTTAGCGTAAAGAAACACTTAGCCAGAACACCGTGCTGATCAAGCATGGAGATCTCACGCACACTGCCTTCTCCGCGCTCACGGATGAGCAGTGCTTTGTTCTCATCAAAAACCCACAATGAGGCAAACTCTGACTGCATCACCGAAACAATAAGGTTCTCGATGATCGTGTTGAGCTCAATGTTGTCGTTGGCCTTTTCCATCTTTTTTGTGACATCGTTGAGTAGGTTCTTTAATTCTGCTGCGTCTATTTTTTCCATCAGTTCTCTTCTATATATAGGATTTGAATAACCACATTATAATTAAAAAAGATTATTATAGGTGTAGGATATTCCCTACATACTTAAAGTTCGACTTTCTGTTAATATGCTTTAAATCAAAAAAAACCAAGGAGTTCCCAAATGGAAAGACCAACACCAACAGATGTTGAACATGAAGTAACCAGTGTAGATATGATCGTATCGAAATCTGACGAGAAAGGTAATATTACCTATACGAATCCTATCTTTATGAAGATCTCAGGATATTCGCAAGGTGAGCTTCTGGATCAACCACACTCAATTCTTCGCCACCCTGATATGCCCAAAGTCATTTTCAAATACCTATGGGATAACATTCAAGCAGGCAAAGATGTCAATGCCTATGTCAAAAACCTCTGTAAAGACGGTGGTTACTACTGGGTACTTGCACAGGTAAGAGTAGCGAAGAACCCGGATGGTTCGTTTAGAAACTACGTTTCGACGCGTAAGCAGATTTCCGAGAGTGCTAAAGCAACAATTGGTGAACTTTATGCCAAACTGTTGGAAATTGAGAAGAGTGACGGTGTAGAAGCATCGGAAAAAGCTTTGATGGACTTCTTGGCTGAAAATGGTCAGAGCGCTGAAACGTTTAACGATTTCATGATGCAGCTCAACAAATAAAAATTTAAAATCTAAAGGATAACACGATGATCGATTTTGACAATTCAATGAAAAAACTCCGTTCAGTTAACGGATACCTTGGTTCTGCAGTTCTAAACTACTCTGGTGAGACACTGTACATCGACAATGACAACACGGGTACGGATATCGCTTACTCTGCAAGTATCTTCAATGATGCCTACCGCATGGTTTCAGAGTCCTCTCTGGACGTCGGTTTCAGTGAAGCCGCTTCTCTTGAAGCAAAGACGCTTGACGGACACGTATTCCTTATCAACAGTGCAGGTGAATTCAGTTCTGACAACAACACAAAACTGAACGTCTTTTCAATTTTCCGTGATGACGGAAATGTTGCTTTGGCTAAAATGATTATGGACAAAGCTTCTAAATCAATGTCAATTGAACTAGGAAAGATCTAAGTTCTCGAACAGTAACTGATAGAAAGGTGCCAATATCAAAACTTTATACCTTATTCGACACGCGAAATCAGACTGGCAAGATCCCGGAGCAAGTGATTTTGAACGGGGCCTTACAAAAAAGGGCAAACGTGACATTAACACGATGGGCTCGTATCTAAAGCTGCGCGGTATATCACCTGACCTGGTTCTTGCAAGTTGTTCGCTAAGAACGCAAGAGACGGCAGATGGACTGGCGGACAAGATGGAATATGAAGGGCCCCGGCATTATCTTCAGGAACTTTATCTTGCGAAGCCTGAAACGCTCAAAGAGACTTTGATGTTGGAAGACAACAGCTACAACAGCATATTAGTCGTCAGTCACAACCCCCAAGTGACGGATCTGGCCAACATGCTGACAGCTGAACATATCTCCAAGATCCCTACATTGGGTATTGTTGCTATCAACTTTGATATTGATGAATGGAGTGAACTGGATGATGTGCAAGGTGAAATCGATTTTTTCATCTTCCCCAAACAGTTCGAATATTACATGCCTAACCAGATCAGAGCAATATTGGAGCAAAGTTAATTTCTCAGCAAGCGCACTGAACGTTTGCACACTCATTTACAGGTACCGGCCGGTACCTTTTCCCTACAACAACCAGACTATCGGAGAGAGCGTTGACGCTTAATGCGGTCTGTACTTTTTCAACACTTTGTCCATGTCGGTGATCTCAAGCGGTTTTGGCAGGTAGTCGTTCATACCGATCTCTAAAAACCGTTCCTTGTCCCCCTCAAGGGCATTGGCCGTCAACGCAATGATCGGCGTCTCGATCTTCAGCTCGTTTCGAATAACAACCGTGGCATCACAGCCGTTCATGACCGGCATGTTGATGTCCATCAAAATTAGGTCATAAGGGTCGTTGTTGAGCATCTTGACCGCCTCTTCGCCGTTTGTGGCAAAATCATAGGTCAGATTGCTGTAGTTGTTGAGCAGCATACCGATAAACATCCGGTTGACTTCATAGTCCTCCGCGATCAGAATGCTCATAGGTGCACTCGCATCTGACTCGGCGGCGATATCTGCAATGCTTGAAGCGGGAGTTTCCGCCTCGATGGTATCCGTCTGTTCGTGTGGTACTGAAGAGTGCTGACACATGTGCGTATCGATCTCAAAGTAGAAGGTACTGCCTTTGCCTTCGTCGCTGATAATTTCCATCTCTCCGCCCAACAGTTCGATCAGGGATTTACTGATACTCAACCCGAGCCCTGTTCCGCCAAACTTTCGCGTGGTACTGGAGTCTGCCTGGGAAAAAGGCTGCATAATGGTCTCCAGTTTGTTCTCTTCGATACCGATGCCCGTGTCCTCTACGGCGATACGTATGCGCTGCATATCATCGTGTGTTGAGACCAGATCCACCCGAACCGTGACCGAGCCTTTCTCCGGCGTAAATTTGAGGGCGTTGTTGATGAAGTTTTGCATGATCTGTCGAATGTGCAGCTCATCAAGCAACAGCTGCTCGTGGACACCGGGATCGATTTTCAGTGTATAGGCGATATTTTTTTTCTGCGCAACGGCAGTGTACCTTTCGTAGATACTCTCAAAGAGTTGCTGTGTATAGAGTTTGGTAAAGGTCTTTTCAATTTTACCGCTCTCGATTTTAGAAAAATCAAGAATGTCATTGACAACGCTGAGCAATGTCTTCATAGAGCCTTGTGCGATCTCAACATACTCTTTTTGCATCGTGTCCAGCTTTGTCGTTTCAAGCAGCTGCAAAAAGCCGAAGATACCGTTTAGCGGCGTTCTGATCTCATGACTCATGTTGGCGAGAAATTCTGATTTGGCCTGTTTCGCCTCTTCCGCTTTCACGCGGAGCAGTTCGGAATCAGTGATATCTGTAAAGGTGCTCAAGATCGACCTTTTGCCATCCAGGTTGATATAACGTGAATGGACCCTGAAGGTCGAGATATCACCTTCTTTATTCCTGATGCGTGCACGGTGGACTTTGTCGGGGTGTTCAAAGATGTCATCAGCCCAGTACCGTCTTGGTGTGCTTGGGGCAAGGTAGCCCTCTTCGGCCAGGAACAGTTCGCAGATGCATCGGTGTTGTCTTCTGAACTCATCGAGGTTTTTAAAGCCAAAGAGGGAGAAGAACGATTTATTGGCCTCAATGATTCCGCTTGTTCTGTTGGAGATGATAACGGCACTCTCTTGATGGTTGAAGATCGCAGACGTCCGTGCCTGCTCGGTCTTCAGTTTTTGCTCTGCCAGGATCTTGGAGGTAATATCCTCCTGGATAGACATGTAGTTGATGATCGTTCCATCCACATCAAGGAAGGGAATGATGCTGACACTGACATAGTAGGTGTCACCATTTTTTTTCTGGTTTCGCATGGTGCTGCGCCAGATCTTTTTCTTTTGCAGTACGGACCACAGTTTGTCATAGACTTTCGTGTGGGTATCCGGATGACGAATGATATTGTGCGAATGGCCGACAGCTTCGGTCTGCGAGTATCCGCTGATCTTGCAGAAGTTTTCATTGACATAGGTAATAATACCTTGGGGGTCGGTCATCGTAACAATAAGAGAGGTGTCGATCGCCTCTCTGTACTGACTCAGCAGGTTAAGCGCTTTATCCGCCTCTTCGGTCTGAATCGACAGCGCAGTAGAGCGCTCTTTAAGAAGTTCATAGAGATCATTGTTCCTCTCTATGACGAACTTGTTTGACTCGTTGAGTTCTTTATAGAGGCGGTTGAGTGTATTGTCAAGAAGTGCCGTCTGTCGTGCGTGTTTGGTATAGGACTGTTCTACCTGGGCAACAAAGTCTTTCAGCTCGTCGCCGAGACGTCCCTGCTCAAAGTCCTCTCCAAAACTTGCACGCAGCTGCTGTGTCAAAAGCTCATTCATAGCTTCTGCTCACCTAATACTCTTGCCGTGCCGGATCATACGGCATCGAGCAGTCTGCTCAGCTGTTCATGCGCTGCGGCATAATCAAGATCTTCGGACTGTTTTGCGGCCATCTCGATCATCAAAGCATGGTTGTAGATATTGTCCAGTTTCAAGTTACCGGCACTACCTTTTATGGCATGGGCAGCGTCGGCGATCCCCTGCATGTTCTGTTCAGTTATCATGGTCTGCATCTCTTTCAACGATGTCGCGGCATTTTTGCTGAACATGGCAAGCAGCATGTCGATGTCACTGCGTTTAAATCCTAGCCTTTCGGCTATCTGGTCTCTGTTAATGGGCATTTCCGCTCCTTTCGGCGGGGATATTATACAAAAGTTAGAGGAGTAAAAACCTCTTTAGACTTTTATTTCGGGACAATTTCTAAAAGTCCCATTTCTATGTATAATATATTAAAATAATAAGGTTAATACAAGAGTCGCAATACCTACGATGTGTAGGATTAATCCTACAGACATAAGAACGGTAAACGGCTATAGTCGCTTTTAAGATAAAATACTATAAAAATACTAGGAATATACGAGCAATTATCGATTAAGGTCTGGCAAACGTGTACATTTTTAACAATAAATTTCTTTTCGTGCTTTTTCTGTTTTTGGAGACGCTGCTTATCGCCATGCTGTACTACAGGCAGCAATATGTCGTTCAGGACTTTTTGAAGATTCAGACCGCCACGGCGAAAGAGGCCTATACAAGCATCTACAGCGGATTCCAAAAAATGTCGCAAATGGCGTATGCCGCTGTCAAAACAGACCCTGAGGTGATAGCGCTCTTCAGCGAGGCCGCAGACGCCGATGAGGAGCGAAAAAAGACGATTCGTCTTGAGATGCATGCGCTTTTGCATGAGCGTTTTCAAAGTATCCGAGAACTGCAGTTCAAAGAGGTGCATTTTTACCTGCCGGACAACCACAGCTTTATGCGTATGAGTGCGCCGGAACAGGCAGGGGATGACATCAGCGGGGTTCTCTCCGGTGTCGCCAGAGTCAACAGTGACCACCTGCCGACAGAGGGGTTTGAAGTCGGAAAATATGCCGGTCTTTTCCGGTTCGTCTATCCTCTTTTTGACAAAAACAAGGCGTACATAGGCTGTGTCGAGTTCTCCGTTTCGCCGATGGTGTTTGTCAATGAACTTGAAAAACTGTTAGATATCCATCTCCATTTTATTGTCAATAAAGAGATGCTTTCGGCTGTTCAAAAAGAGCAGTATCGAAAAAGTTTTGAAAACGACGGTTTTCTTAAGATGACGAGGGAAAAGGGGATGCCTGAAGATCCGAAAGATTTCCTGGACCATCTTTATAGTGATGAGAGCCGAGCGGAGATCGCGAACAAAATGGTCGACGACGATGCCTTTTCCATCTTGCTGGATAAGTTTATGTTTGACAAACAGGTCACTTTTTTGGTGGTCAAGCGGGGTGATGCCAACCAGATCGAAGCCTTTTTCACCCTCTTTCAAAAAGATGTCAAAGCCATTTTTCTGGGCGTTGACTACTGGGTACGGGTGGCAACGGTCTCCCTGGCCCTGTTGGCTGTTTTTCTCCTTTTCTCCTTTTATACCAACCGTCAAGTCGAGTTGACCCACAGTGTAGAGAAAAAGAACGATGAACTCGAAGCGTTAAATCAGCGTCTGAACGAGCTGGTTCAGGAACGGACCGACTCACTGCATAAAGAGAGCCAGTTTTTGCGGGAGCTCCTGGATGCGTTGCCGATCTACATTTTTTGGAAGGACAGGCATAAAAACTACATCGGCTGTAATGCACTTTTCGCAAAAATGGCCGGTGCCGAAAATCCGTCAGAGATCGTGGGCAAAGATGATTTTGCCTTCGCCTGGCACGACCGTGCGTTGGCTTATCGGGTTACAGATGAGCAGGTCCTTACAACGGGAGAGGCGCATAAAAATTATATAAGCAATGTTGATCTGCCCGGCGGTGATGCGATGATCGTTTCGATCTCAAAAGTGCCGTTGCGGGATACAGCGGGCGAGGTCATCGGGGTGCTGGGGGCATTTTCCGATATTACGGCCTTGACCGCACTGCAGAAAGAGCAGGAAAAGCTTGCCACGGTTTTGAACCTCAATGTGAATGAAGTCTATATTTTTGAGCTTGACAGCAACACTGCTTCCTTCGCCAACTGTTCGGCGATCCACAGTCTCGGCTATACACACGATGAGATGAAAAACATATCGCTGTCCAACCTGTGCGGCGACGACGGTAAAGAGATGGAGAGCGCCCTGCAGTCACTGCGTGACGGAAGTGTGGAATATCGGGTGGTTGTGGGTAAAAACCGCCGTAAAGACGGTACGACCTACCCTGTAGAGACACGTTTTCAGCGGATCGATCTGGAGGAGAGACCGCAGCTAGTGGCGATATCGGTCGATATCTCCGAGCGGCTTGCCGCAGAGAGAGAGGTACAACGCATCAATGAGCGGTATGAACTGACGCTTGCCGGGGTAGGTGATGGCGTTTGGGACTGGGATCTGGTGGACGATACGATCTATTTTTCCAAACGCTGGAAAGAGATGCTCGGGTATGATGAAAATGAACTCAAAAATGAGTTCCAGGAGTGGGAGAGCCGGATCCACCCGGATGATATCAAGCAGACTTTTGCGGACTTCGAAGCCAATATTGCAGGTAAAACAGAGCAGTATGAAAACCTGCACAGGATAAAGCATAAAGATGGTCACTGGGTCTGGATACTTGGCCGTGGCAAGACCATCTTTGACGAGGAAGGCAGACCGGTACGGATGTTGGGAACCCATACGGATGTCAGCGAGAAAAAGGCGCTCGAAGACAAGATAGCCAGAAACGAAGCCCGGTTGATGGAGGCGCAAAGTATCGCACATCTTGGAAGCTGGGAGTGGGACCTTAAAGATCATAAGATCAGATGGAGTGATGAACTCTACAAGTTACTGGGTGAGGCGCCGCAGAGTTTCACGCCGACATTGCGAACTATACTCTCTTATCTGCTGCCATCAGAAAGGGCACGTTACCGCAAAAACTTGCGGGATATTCTGAATAACAAGGATGTTGCGAACAAGCATACCTGGAACATCGTTCGCAAAGACGGTATGAACCGGACGATCTCGGCCACGATCAAAGTTGTTCGCGATGGGGAGAAGATCGTCTATGTTCAGGGAACCTTCCTGGATGTCACCGAGCGTAAAGAGGTGGAAGAGACACTGGCCCTGATGAACAGTATGCTGGTGGACTCCTACCAGAAACAGAAACAAAAGACCGAAGAGATACTGGAAGCCAAACGCAAGCTGGAAGAGAGCCACAGGGTGATGGAGGCGGCCAAGGCAGAGGCCGAACGTGCCTCCTCTTCGAAAAGTGAGTTCCTGGCCAACATGTCGCATGAGATCCGGACACCGCTCAATGCGATGAACGGGTTTATCTCTCTGCTCAAAGAAGATGAAAACAACAAGTCTAAACGTAAATATCTTGAGATCATTGAAAACTCTTCCGAGACACTGCTGCAGATCATCAACGATATTCTGGACTGCAGCAAGATCGAGAGCGGGAAACTGGAGATCGAAGAGGTCGACTTTCAACCTAAAAAAGAGCTTTACGGCACGGCCAAGCTGTTCCAGGCAAAAGCGGCCGAAAAAGAGATCGCGCTCGATATCAGATGCCATGAAAACATGCCAAAAACGTTGCATGGAGACATTCTGAGACTGAAGCAGGTACTCTCCAACCTCCTCTCCAATGCGATTAAATTTACCGGTAAGCAAGGCAAGATAGCCTGCAAAATAACGTACGATGAGGGGCAGTTGCATTTCCGGGTCGAAGACAACGGGATCGGGATCGCAGAAGAGAAGCTGGAACACATCTTTGAGTCATTTGTGCAAGCGGACACGTCGATTGTAAGAGAGTACGGAGGTACGGGCCTTGGATTGACGATCAGTGCCAAGCTGGTCGAGATGCTTGGGGGAGAGCTTAAAGTCGAAAGTACCCCGGGTGCTGGAAGTGTATTCTTCTTCTCTGTCCCTGTTTCGCTCGGAGAGGAGAGCGACGCGGGCAGCGAAGAGGTGCAGCAGGAACATGGCAAGCTTGATGGACACCTGCTGCTTGTCGAGGACAACGAAGCCAACCGTATGTTTGTCGGTATCATACTCAGCGGTGCCGGATTGACGTATGATATCGCGGAAAATGGGGTTGAAGCTGTCGAAAAGTTCAAAAACGGAAAGTATGACCTGATCCTGATGGATGAGAACATGCCGAAGCTCAACGGTATCGGTGCGACCAAAGCGATCTTGAAGATGGAAGAGGAGAAGGGATTGCCGCACACACCGATCATAGCATTGACCGCCAATGCCCTTATCGGTGATCGACAACACTTTATCGATGAAGGTATGGATGACTACCTGGCAAAACCGATCGAGCCGCCGCATCTTTTACAGAAGATCAGCGGCTTTCTAGGCAACGTGAAGTGAATGTTCCTTATATTCCGTTCACCATAGAAACAAGCGCCGGAAAGCCTGCTCTATTCGGATGCCCGGTGTTTTTGCTGTATAATAAATATAATGGACATATAGGAACGGAGAACAAAATTAATGAGCCATAAAATTCAGACGTTTTTAGAATTGGGCAAACACTTGACGCTTCTGTATGTCGAAGACAGTGATATGGTGCGAGAGAGCACCCTGGATATGCTCGATGAGTATTTTGAGTACATTGACGTCGCGGTAAACGGCGAAGAAGGTCTTGAGAAGTACAAACAGTTTTATGAAGAGAACAATGCGTATTACGATGTTGTTATCACCGATATCAACATGCCGAAGATGAACGGCATTAAAATGCTGGAGGCGATCCATCTGATCAACCCGAAAGCCAATATCGTTGTCACCTCCGCACACAATGAAGCGGGGTATCTGCTGACCCTGATCAATATGGGGATCTCCAACTTTATTCTCAAGCCGATGGGCATAGAGCAGATCAAGCAGGTGCTTTCGCGGGTGACACAAAGTATAAAAAACCAGAAAAAGATTGAAGAGTATCATACTAAAATGCAGGAGGCGAACCTGGCGCTGCGCAGAGCCAAAGTGGAAGCGGATGCCGCTTCCCGCCAGAAAAGCCAGTTCCTGGCCAACATGTCGCATGAGATCCGTACGCCGCTCAATGCGATCACCGGCTTTATCGCACTCTTGAATGAAAAAGAGACAGACCCGGATAAACTGCGATATCTCGAGGTGATCAAAAACTCGTCTGACTCCCTGTTGCAGATCATTAGTGATATCCTGGACACCAGCAAGATAGAGAGCGGAAAGCTGGATATCGAACCGGTCAATTTCAACCCGTACAACGACCTGATCGCAGTCGCCGAACTCTTTCAGGCAAAGGCGGCCGAAAAGGGGGTTGTGCTAAAGATCCTCTACAACCGTTTTATGCCGAAGTCGCTTTACAGTGATGTGCTGCGAATCAAACAGATTCTCTCGAACCTTCTCTCCAACGCGGTCAAATTCTCGCCCGAAGGGGCTATTGTAAGGTATGGTGTCTGGTACAGCAAGGGCCGATTGAACATACGGGTTAAAGATTACGGGATCGGTATCCCCCAAAAACAGCAAGAGACGGTATTTGACTCCTTTACGCAGGTTGACGGTACGACCAACAAGTATGGCGGAACCGGTCTAGGCCTGGCGATCAGCAAGCAGTTGACGGAGCTGCTCGGCGGTGAACTTACGCTGGAAAGCGAAGAGGGCAAAGGGAGTATTTTTACGCTCTCTATACCGATGCCTATAGGTGAGGAGAGCAAAGAGGAGCCGGAAAAACTCCAACGGGAGGAGGGCGCGATAAAGGGTCATTTGCTTATCGTTGAAGATTATGAGGCCAACCGGATGTTCCTGAGCATCATCCTCGACAATGCCGGTGTGACGTACGAGATGGCGCATAACGGTATTGAAGCGGTCGAGAAGTTCAAAAACGGTAAGTATGACCTGATCCTGATGGATGAGAATATGCCGGAACTCGGCGGTGTCGGTGCGACCAAAAAGATCCTGCAGATAGAAAAAGACAGGGGGCTGAAGCATACCCCGATCATCTCGCTGACGGCGAATGCGCTCAAAGGGGACAGGGAGCGTTTCCTGCAAGCCGGCATGGATGATTATGTCAGCAAGCCGATTGAACCGGATAAGCTGCTCAGCGTCATCAAGAGTTTTCTGCCTGTAAACCCTGTACGCTAACGAAACAAAGTATTGATGCAACCGGGATTTGAGAGACACATAAAGGAACGGACGTGAGATATATCATTGTTATGGTGCTGCTGGCCGGCCGCCTTTTATCGACCGATGATCTTGACCACGTCACGCTGCAGCTCAAATGGTACCATCAGTTTCAATTCGCAGGCTACTACATGGCCAAGGAAAAGGGGTTCTATGAAGCGGCGGGACTTGATGTCGAGATCAGGGAGGTCGACTTATCCCGTGACGTCGTTGCGAGTGTCTTGAGCCAAGAGGCCCAATATGCAACAGGTGAGACCTCGCTCATCGTCGACCGGTCGCAGGGGAAAAAAGTGGTTGTTCTCGCGGCGATCCTTCAGGCGTCGCCTATTGTCATCGTGACAAAAGCGCGTCCGGACATCCAGACGGTTAAGGATCTGCACGGAAAACACTTTGATGTCTCGGGCACATTAAGAGACTCCGTTGCTATTCGCAGTCTCCTGCAGACACAGAACATCACACTGAATCAGCGGCGGCACAGACACGAGGCGTCGGATGTCGACATGCTTATCAAAGGCCATGCCGACGCCATCATCGTCTACAACACCAACGAAACGTATCAGTTGGACAAACGCGGTGTCAGCTACAGACTGTTCCACCCCAAAGAGTACGGGTTCGGTTTTTACAGTGATCTTCTTTTCACAAGTCAAGATGAGGTAGAGCGCCATCCGCAGCGTGCGGCCGCATTTAAAGAGGCGTCGCTGAGAGGGTGGGAATACGCTTTCAGACACATTGACGAAACGATCGGTGTGATCCTGGCAAAATACAACACGCAGGGCAAAACACGCGAAGAGCTCGCCTATGAAGCGCAAGCACTAAAAAAACTGGCCTATTATAAAACCGAAAAGGTTGGTGCGCTCTGCCGTAAAAACATGCAGAAGATCTATGACGCCTATGAAAAGATGGGGGTGGTCAAAAACAGTGTTGATCTAGACAAGCTTATGTTGAAAGAGGCGTCAAACGAACAGGTGCTTTTTACAAAAGAGGAGAGAGAGTACCTCCAGAAAAAAGGAGAGATCACCGTTTGCGGGCAGCGTCTTTGGCGTCCCTACTTAGACTTCACCGGTATACAGCCTGAAGGGTTGATTGTCGACCTTGTCAAAGAGTATGAGAACATGACAGGGGTCCCTTTTGTGTTTGTCCGTACAGAAAACTGGGCAGACTGTATCGCACGGACCAGAGCGCATGAGGTAGACATCGCCGTGCCTATTTTGACAAGGCCCAACCATCATAAGCACCTGACGCCGACAAAGTCGGTTGCAAAAGATCATCTGGTGCTGGTCTCAACGGTTGAGAAACCTTTCCTGTCGGATATTGCCAATACGGGCAATCTCAAAGTCGCTATCTACAAAGGCAGCGACAGTACTTCAGCCTATATCCGGTCCAACTATCCCGACATGGAACTCGTGTACGTAAACGATCTGCAGGAGGGTCTGAAGAGCGTTGCAGAGGGCAGGACCGATGCCTATCTTGGAAGCTTGCTGTCGACAACCCACGAAATCAGCCGCCATTACCCTAAAGAGCTGAAGATCATTGGCCAGTTTATCGAGCTCGAACTTCTGGGCAGTTTCGGTGTCCGGAAGGATGAGCCGGTCCTGACAGCCGTGTTAAACAAAACGATCGATGCGCTGGAGCCGGAAAAGAAAAGGGAGATCATAAACAGCTGGACCACTGTTGCACATGAACAGCCCTTGGACTACGGCCCGTTCAAAACGATAATGGGCGCCGCTTTTTTACTCTTTTTGATTTTTCTCTACCGCCAGTACATTTTGAAAAAAGAGAACAGAAAACTGCAAGAGGCCTATGCAAGAATACACAAGCAGCAGGTGAAGCTGAAAGAGCAGAAGAGTGTGTATGAACTTATCTTCAACAGTACCACGGATGGCGTGCTGTTGTTGGAGAATAGCGTTTTTGCAGACTGCAATCCTGCGATCCTCAAGATGATGCACTACACCACAAAAGAGGAGCTTTGTAACTTCTCTCCGTCAGCAATCTCTCCAGAACATCAGCCCGACGGCAGACTTTCGTCTGAAAAGGCGGAGGAGATGATGGCCCTGGCGTATGAAAAAGGGGTTCACCGTTTTGAGTGGGTGCATACCAAAGCGACCGGTGAACCGTTTTGGGTAGAGGTCACCCTTACCCCTATCGTCATCGATAACAGAGAGCTGCTCCACGTTGTCTGGAGAGACATCTCGGAACGAAAAAAGCTTGAAGATACCAACGATGCGCTCCAAACGCAGCTGGAGCTGGCATTAAGCGGCAGCCGAGACGGTCTTTGGGACTGGGACATAGAGAAGGATGAGATCTACTTCTCACCGCGCTGGAAAGAGATGCTGGGCTACAGTGACGATGCGCTGAAAAATGATTTCAATACCTGGATCGAGCGGGTGCACCCCGATGATAAGGAGAGGGTGGACAGAGCCGTAAAGCTTACACTGGAGGGCAAAACGGACATCTATGAAGCCAAATACCGCCTCCGCCATCAAGACGGGCATTGGATATGGGTATACGATCGAGGCAAAGCGCTTTATGATGACAACGGCAAGGCTGTTCGCCTGACCGGTACCGATACGGACATCTCGACAGAGGTTAATCTGGCGGCAAAGCTCAGTGAGTTCAACGACTCGCTCGAGTCAAAGATCGAAGAGGCTATCGGCGGCCTGAAAAAAGCACAGGAACAGGCTAAACTGGGTTCATGGCGGCTTGACATCGAAAACGACAAATTGCTGTGGAGCGATGAGACCTATAACATCTTTGAACTTCCCAATACAGCCGACATGGCCACCTACGAGAACTTTCTCAAAGCCATTCATCCCGATGACAGAGAAGCGGTCAACGCTGCCTATCTCAAGAGCCTTGACACACGCGAGCCTTATGAGATCATACACAGGCTTCTGATGGATGACGGGCGCATCAAGTATGTCAAGGAACATTGCGAGACGAGCTTCGCGGAAGACGGCACGCCACTGTTTTCGACGGGGACGATACAGGATATCACCGCTGAACATACGGCACATGAAGCGCTGCGCCATCGGGATGAGATGATGTTCAGACAGTCGCGTCTGGCCCAGATGGGAGAGATGATCAGCATGATCGCACACCAGTGGCGCCAGCCGCTTAACGCCATCTCCATGACGACCGCGACGATGACACACAAGGTCGCCGAAGGGAAATATGATAAAGCCTTCTTTGAGAGCAGGCTCGAGCGAATATCGGACTATGTACAGCACCTCTCGAACACGATCGAAGATTTCCGAAACTTTTTTAAACCCGATAAGGAAAAACAGGAGACCTCGTTTTCTGAAATCGTAGAAAATGCCCTTGGTTTTCTCCAGATCGGGTTGGAAAACAACAGCATCACGGTGCAGAAAGAGTGTGATTGCAAGGGAAGGATGACGACCTATACCAATGAACTGCTTCAGGTCGTTCTGAACCTGATTAAAAACGCCGAAGATGTTCTGGTGGAGAACCAGACGACTGATCCGTTCATAGCGATACGCTGTTACGATGACAAGGAGACGTCAGTCCTGGAGATCGAGGACAATGCCGGAGGTATCGACGAAGCGATCGTAGACAAGATTTTTGATCCCTATTTCACCACCAAAGAGAAACACAACGGCACGGGGCTTGGCCTCTATATGTCAAAGGTCATTATAGAGGAGCATTGCGGCGGCACGCTGAGTGTCTCCAACAGCACAAAAGGGGCACGTTTTAAAATTATCATGGATAAACAAAGATGAAAACAGTCAATACCCGTTATCAGGATGATGCGACGCTGAAGGCGTTTATTGCGAAGCAAGCAATCGCAGAGCATCAGAATATTTTATTGCAGATCTTTACCGGCAGATGCGAGGTTGACTTCATAACCCGTTTGGTCGCAACGATCAAAGAGCATATACCGCATATCAACATCATCGGTACCACGACGTCGGGAGAGATCATCGACGGGGAAGTCACTGAAAATGCAACAGTACTTTCGTTTAGCATGTTCGAAAAGACAGCGATTGCGGTTCATTGCACGGACAACACCGGAGAGAGCTATCAGACGGCACAAAACCTCGTAGCGCAGTTTGACCCGAACCGAAAACCGAAGGTTGCCATCAGCTTCGCTGACGGTCTTTACATTAACGGTGAGACCTATCTTAACGCGTTTACGGATTATGATAAAAATCTGGTTGTTGCGGGCGGCTTGGCCGGTGATAACGGCGGCTTTGAACAGACCATCGTCTTTACCCATGAGCGGGTGATGACCAACGGTGCGGTCGTGGCACTCCTATACAACAATGATCTTCATGTCAATACAGCGGCCAATCTCGGCTGGGTCAATATTGGTAAAACGCTCACGATCACCAAGGCAAAAGAGAACATCGTCTACGAGATCGACGGCATGAAAGCGGTTGACCTGTATGCAAAGTATCTGGGCGACGAGACGGTCTCGGACCTTCCCAGATCTGCACTGGAGTTTCCGCTGCTCATCAAAAGGGAGGGGCTGAATATCGCCAGAGCGATGATCGCAAAAGGCGATGACGGTTCTCTTGTCTTTGCCGGCAACGTTGGTGTTGGCGATAAGGTGACGTTCGGCTACGGTAACATAGAGACCATTATGCAGGGAAAACATGATATTTGCGAGAATGTGGGCGCTGCTGCCAGTGAATCGATCTTTATCTACTCCTGCATGGCCAGAAAGACCCTGGTCGGGAGTAATATCGAATTCGAGGTCCACTCGCTGGCCAAGATCGCTCCGTCGAGCGGATTCTTTACCTACGGGGAGTTCTTTTCAAACCGGTGTGAAACAAAAAACGAGGTGTTGAACCAGACGATGACGGTACTGAGCTTGAGTGAGTCGGAGCACGCGATAACACCGCAAACGCCTGCAGATGATGAACGCAGCAAAGTCAAAGACAATCAGACATTAAAGGCATTGGCCCGTCTGATCTCGGAAACATCCTATGAGCTCGAAAAGATCAACAGTACCCTTGAAATGCGTGTGGAAGAGGAGATCGAAAAAAACAGGAATAAAGAGAAGCAACTGCTGCAACAGTCCCGTCTTGCGCAGATGGGGGAGATGATGAGTATGATCGCACACCAGTGGCGCCAACCGCTCAATGCGATCTCCCTGACCGTAAGCGCGCTGCACGGCAAAGTGAAGCAGAAAGCGTATGAGCAACGCTTTTTTGAAAGCAGACTGGAACGGATCTCTGATTATGTGCTGCACCTCTCGTCCACGATTGAAGACTTCAGGAACTTTTTTAAACCGGACAAGGAGAAAGAGGCGACAAAGTTCTCCGATATCGCAAAAAATGTGTTGCGTTTTGTCCAGACAGGGTTGGAAAGTGAAAACATCGTGGTGAAGACGGAATTTGTCAGTACGGAAAGGATGTTCTCCTATGCCAATGAGCTTCTGCAGGTAACGATGAACCTGATGAAAAATGCGGAAGATGCACTCATGGAGCGGAGAGTGGCGGAACCGACCATAACGATCCGATGCTACTCGGAGAAAGAGAGCGAGGTCCTGGAGATCGAGGACAATGCCGGAGGCATTGATGAAGCGATCTTGGACAAGATCTTCGATCCCTATTTTACCACCAAAGAGGAGCACAACGGTACGGGCCTTGGGCTCTACATGTCAAAGCTTATTGTAGAAGAGCACTGCAAAGGGACGCTGCGTGCCTATAACACCGATAACGGTGCCCTCTTCAGAATAAAACTCGACCGTCTTGGCGAAGAATTGCCTTAGACCGGACCGACATTTTTTACGGAAAGGGCAGTAAACAAGGCGTTGATGTGGTCTCATGCCGCTCTTGGCAGAGGCTAACGCTCTGTTAGTAACTTGTTATCTGGTGTTCGTAGGCAAAACGTAAAAGCTGCGTGGTGTTGGTGAGGTTCAGTTTTTCCAATATGCGTGAGCGATAGGTCGAGACGGTTTTTGGGCTGAGGTCAAGCTTCTCGGCGATCTCTTTATAGGCGTAGCCGGAAGCGATGAGAGAGAGGATCTCAAATTCACGTTTTGAAAGCAGCTCAACCGGATTTTTGCTGCTTTTTTCAAGGCTGAATCCGTATGCAAGGTTCTCGGCAAGCGATTCGCTGATATATTTTTTGCCCGACGTGATCTTTTGAATGGCTGTACTCAGCTCGTCCGAGATCACTTTTTTATTGAGATAACCGGATGCTCCGGCTTTGAATGTCTGAACGGCATAAGGATCTTCAGGATAGGTGCTTAAGACCAAAATAGGCAGTTTTGGAAAGAGGTTACTGACATTTTCGATCGATTCAAGACCGTTTTTGTCACCAAGGTTCAGGTCCAGGATCAAAAGATCGTAGGTCTCTTTTTCCAGAAGCGAGATAAGCTCTTCATAGGAAGATGCCTGCGCTTCTACCTCCATATTCTCCTGCTGCTGGATCAACATCATAAGCCCGCTTCGGACAATTTCGTGGTCATCGGCGAGAATAATTTTAATCATAATGACCCCATCCTTTTAATATCTGGCATAAATATATAGCATTTACTCTTTGAAAATGCTTGCCGCCTGCACCGTATCAGTTAATAAACCGGTCTGGAAAAGCTTATTATACACTTTTGAACTGCTAATATTTTGAATAATATGATGTAGTATATATGTTCAGTTGGGTACCCTTATAGTACCAGATAGCAACACACCAATATTGAAGGAACGGCAGTTGGAAAAACTTATCAATGAAACAACGGAGATAGCACGTAAACATTTTCAGGCGTTTGGTTTTGAGGATGAACAGATAACGTCATTGCTCGCAGCCGGACAACGTGACCTGACGAAAGAGTTGGGCAAACTGCAGGCGCTGTTGGAGAGCGAGAAGATCGATATAGATGTGATTAATCTCTCTCTTCATGCTTTGAAGGGGCTATTTTTGAATATGGGCAACATTGCGGTCGCAGAGAAGCTTAATGAGTTGCGGCAAGAGGGTTCGACGACTGAGCGGCTGGCTGAAATAAGGGCTCTGTTGGATTAGGCGTCGGTACAAGGGCCGTTTGACAGTGGTTAGCGTTCGGACGTTACAAGTTTTGCGATCAGTGTGTATAAGATGCGCAGTACTGCGATGAAAAGATAGACGGCCAAGGTAAAAAAGAGCGGATGGTAGAGGCCGAAGCTGCTCTCTTGTAAAGCCTCTATATGCTCCAATGGATGGGAAAACCAGGTGTGGTAATGCATTGCTGCAGCCGAGAGGACAAAGAGGCCAATGAAGATCAGAAATTCTCTTTTAAGTGTCTGCATGTCAAGTGCCTTTTCGGAGGATCGTATAAACTGGGGGCGGGGCTATGCCCCACGAGAAGGTCAAGCCCTGCCTGAGAGCATGCCGTAGACGGTCATAGGTTTAAGCAGGTAGACCTTGAGTACCCACCAGATCCAGCGCTCTTTTGCCGGATCAAGCGGGAATGAAGGTGTCGGTTTCTTACTCCAGTTAAACTCTGCCAGCATGACGGTACCCAGACCTGTGATAAGCGGGCAGACCGTATAGCCGTCATAGGCGGCAGGAAGTTTGGACTTGCCCTCCATGACCGCTATAAGATTGTCAACAACGACTTTGTACTGTTTACGGGCGCTGCCGCCGGTCTTGCCCATAGGAACGGCCGCAACATCGCCGAGTGTAAAGACATTGTCAAATTTGAGGTGCTGCAGGGTCTCTTTGGTAACCGGTACCCACCCTTTAGGTGAGCCTAACGGGGATTTGGCGACGGCATCCGGTGCTTTCATCGGCGGTGTAATATGAATAAAATCATACGACTTCTCCACCCGTTCATGTTTGGTGATGACGTCATACTCTTCCAGCTCCTCATCATAAGCCCCCTTCTCCTCCCAGTGATGGTCGAAGACGGCTCTCTTTTTCTCGGTATCGATCTCGATCAGGTTGTGTCTGTATTGCCATTTAAAGTCTCTGGCTTTGAACTGCTCCAGGATCGCGTCATGGTACTCTTTGACACCGAACATTGAGCTGCCGTTAGGCAGGAACGTTAATTCGACTTTGTCCCGGACGCCGGCCTCTTCAAGACGGGCATGGGTAAGATACATGATCTTTTTCGGGGCGCCCCCGCATTTTATCGCTGTGTTTGGATGGGTGAAAAGTGCCTGCAGCTTCTCATCTCCGGTGTGGGCCTTTGCTTTAGCGATCAACTCTTTGATGCCGTCGTAGGTTTTAGCGGCACCGTCTTGGAAGTAGATAGAGTGAACACCCTCTTTTCCGACCTTCTCCAAAACGTCGTCATTGTCAGCGCCTGAAGATGTGATCTCGCCTTTGAGCCCTTTGATCGCACCGTAGTTGAGCATCAATCCGGTTGCCAGGACCATATAGTCGTAGCTGACCGTATCGCCTGAGGCGGTCGTCACACTGTTGTTGTCAGGGTCAAAACTTACGACACGGTCTTTGATCAGCTTAACACCGCTCGGCAGGTGGTCATCACGCTTGAAGACAATATCTTCGGGTTCCCAAACGCCGGCGGCGACCAGGGTCTGCCCGGGCTGATATGACACCGACTTCGGATCCGGTTCGATAACGGTAATGTCGGGCGAAGCGAGAGAGTTGGACAACCTTGCCGCTGTTGACATCCCGGCGAGACCGCCGCCGACAATAAGTATCTTTCCTTTGGCATCGGAGGCGATCGCCTCTGTTCCTGCTGCCGTACCTGCAGATGCGATAACGCCGGCTGCCAAAGGCGACATTCCCATCAGTTTGATCGCGTCACGGCGGGAGAGTGACGGCATCTCTTCTTCAATGTCTATGATGCGTTCTTCGAACTCTCTGTTTTCTTTCATAATAATACCTTATAATTAAGTTAATAATTAATTTTACAAAGTCGCTGATAAAAGTAGACTTTTTAAGTAATATACATATGAAATGATGATAAAAATGTGATAAACAAGGCGAAAAGTAATCACAAGAGCGTATTGAGGAAGCGCGCATAAGGGTTACAATAGACTGTTTCTACGTCAAAACAGAGAGGTTCTAGTTTTTGGTGTAGAATTTGTCCAGCATCATCTGCAAAGAGATATTACCCTTCCACTCATTTTTACTGATGGTATAGCTGCAACTCAAACGGCGGTTGGTTGCCATCTTGTAGCGCTGTTTAAAGGCGATAAGGTCATGCTTTTCGATGCCCCCTTCGAGTTGGATGCCGATGCGGCTGTGGTCACGTTCTTTGCCCATGTAGCTGACACTCTCCACATAAGCATCTCTGGCCAGAAACCGGGGACGCGGGTTCGCTTCACCAAAGGGTTCGTACGCATCCAGCAGAGTTAAGAGGTTATGGCTGATGGTCTCCGGTGTCAGTTCGCCGATGAGCTCTTCCTGCGGTATGAAGGCATCGGGGTCCAGTTTGGCGGCAACGGCATTGATACCCGCTTTGAAGGCCGCGATATGTTCCAGAGGCATCGCCAGTCCTGCGGCCATCATGTGCCCGCCAAACCCTTCGAGCAGCGCTTCCTGTGACTTGATAAGAGCATGGATGCTGACACTGCCGATGCTCCGGGCACTCCCTTTTGCCCGCCCCTCCGAAACACTCAAAACGATGGCCGGACGGCCGAAGCGGTGGACCAGACGCGAGGCGACGATCCCGACGACCCCTTCGTTCCAATCCTCCCCGACGACAACAAGAACATCGTCGCCCTCCTGGACCTGGGCGACCGCCTCTTCGGTCACATCGGCTTCGATCGCTTTTCGAAGGTCGTTGAGCTGGTTGAGCAGCTCAAACTGCTTAAAGGCCTTTTCCGGGCTGTCTGCCGTCAGAAATTCCAGGGCGATCGAGGCATCTTCAAGCCGTCCGGCCGAATTGATGCGGGGGGCGATCTGAAAACCGATGTCTTCGGCACTCAGCACCGATTTTTCAAGGTACTCTCTGATAATAACAAATGCGGGCATCGTACTGGTCATCATCTTTTTGAGGCCGTGCTGGACGATGGCACGGTTGATGCCGATAAGCGGCATAACGTCTGCCACGACGGCCAGTGCAAGCATCGGAAGGTATTGCCCCATATCGATCGTCAGGTTGAGCTCTTTCTTGACCAGTACAAGCACCAGCCAGGCGACCTGTGCGCCGCAGATCTCTTTAAAGGGGTAGGTGTCCTCAGCAAGTTTGGGATCGACGATGGTGTAGACATCCGGAAGCGTGTCGGAAGGGGTGTGGTGATCGGTGATGATAAGATCGATGCCGCGCGTCTTGCAGACCTCTGCGGCGGCAAAGGCATTGATGCCGTTGTCCACGGTAAAGATCAGGTCTGCTTCGACGCGTTCAAGGACAGAGGGCGAGACACCGTACCCGTCGACAAAGCGGTTGGGAATGATCACATCCAGAGGGTAGCCCAGCTCTCTGAAAAAGAGGGTCGTCAATGCGGTCGCCGTAACACCATCGACGTCATAGTCGCCTACAAGCGTAATGCGCTCTCTGTTGCGAACGGCGTCAGCGATGCGTTTGGCCGCTTTGGGGGCGTTCAGCAGGAGAGCGGGATCAGGGATGTCGGAGAGCTTGGAAAACCCGTCCGAAAAGCGTTCGTCCAGTTTGCGTTTCAGTGCATCAAGATCAAGAATGGGTACGTTTGGTATTTCAAGCATGCATTGACCTTGGACTGTAGTAAAAGCGAAGTGCGCTCGCCGATAAGAACGAAAGCCGAGGCTTTTTCGCCTAGTGTGACTCAGTAGCCGCTAACGATGCCTTGACAAATGCCAGGATTGACGCATTCGGCGTCTGAAGCCGCGACGTGAACTCAGGGTGGAACTGGACACCCAGGAACCATGGATGCGCTGGGATCTCGACCGTTTCAATAAGGCCGTTGGACTCACCCGTAACGATCATCCCGGCTTTTTCAAGCTCTTCTCTGTAGGCCGGGTTTGCTTCATAACGGTGGCGGTGACGTTCAAAGATCAGTGCATCACCATTGTACGCCTCACGAAGGATTGACCCCTCTTTGGTCTCACACGGGTATTCACCAAGACGCAGTGTGCCGCCCATCGGTGAGGTGTGTGTGCGAAGTTCGGTGTCGCCGGACTGGTTGATAAACTCATCGATCAGATAGATCATCGGATTTTTGGTATCCGGGTCGAACTCGACAGAGTTGGCATCTTCAAGCCCAAGGACATTGCGGGCATATTCGACAAGCGTAAGCTGCATACCCAGACAGATACCAAGGTAAGGGATCTTGTTGACGCGGGCATACTCGATCGCCAGGATCTTGCCTTCAACTCCACGGCTGCCAAACCCTCCGGCAACGAGAATAGAGTCGCAATCTTTGAGCTGCGCTTCGGCACCGGTCTCCTCGATCTTTTCGCTGTCCACCCAGCAGATCTCGACTTTTGTATCCAGGTGCGCACCGGAGTGGATAAGGGATTCGATAAGGGACTTGTAGGACTCTTTAAGTTCAAGGTACTTACCGACAAAACCGACGACGGTGCGTTTGGTCGGTGAGACGATCTTCTTGACCAGTGAATCCCACTCCTCAATATCCGGCGTAAGATCACCCAGTTCAAGCTCTTTGGCGATCGGTGAAAGAATGTTCTGCTGCATAAAGCTGATCGGAACAGCATAGACGGTCGGTGCGTCAAGTGCCAGAATGACACTGTCCTGCTTGACGTCACAAGAGAGTGCCAGTTTCTTTTTAAACGATTTAGGCAGGTCGTTTTCACTACGGGCAATGATCATCTGCGGTGTGATACCGATACGGCGGAGCTCCTGGACGGAGTGCTGCGTCGGTTTTGACTTGTACTCACCGGCCACTTTGATGAAAGGGATCAGCGTAACGTGAATAAAGAAGGTACCGGCGACCTCTTCGTCGTGTTTCATCTGACGGATCGCTTCCATAAAAGGCAGCCCCTCGATATCCCCGACGGTACCGCCCAGTTCAACAACAAGGATGTCGTGTCCTTCACCCGCTTTTTTGATACGGTCAACGATCTCGCCGACGATATGCGGAACGACCTGGATCGTCTGACCAAGGTAGCCGCCGGAGCGCTCTTTTTCAATAACGGAAGAGTAGACCTGACCGGTCGTAAAGTTGCTTGTTTTTAAAAATGACGTATCGAGAAAGCGTTCATAGTTACCGATGTCAAGGTCCGTCTCTGCACCATCTTTGGTGACAAAAACTTCACCATGCTCAAGGGGGCTCATTGTTCCGGGGTCGACATTGATGTAAGGATCGATTTTTAACATACCTACATCTTTACCCGCGTGTTTGAGGAGTGTACCGATACTTGCGGCCGTGATCCCCTTCCCTAAAGAACTAAGTACCCCGCCGGTTACAAAGATATATTTTGTCATTTTGAGCTCCCTTTTAGAATACGCGATTATAACTAAGCAGTGCTTATAGCCATCTCAAAAAAACTGCTTATTTTTGCTTGCATTGACTAAGAGCAATCAGCACACAAGAGGGTATAATAGTAAAAAAGTGGATCGTTTATGGACAATCTTTTAGGCTACATAATTCTGGCCTTGGCCATTTCAGTGATTTTTAATCTCGTGCTGAAAAAGTTCGGTATTTCGCAGATCATCGGCTACATCTTGACCGGTACGGTCATTGTCTACCTCTTCGATCTGCACGAAATGAAAGATTCGCACGACCTGGAGATGGCGGGCGAGTTCGGAATTGTCTTTCTGATGTTTACCATCGGTTTGGAGATGTCGTTGCGTACGCTGCGGTCGATGAAGAAGCTTGTCTTTCTTAACGGAGCACTGCAGGTCGGATTGAGCGGCATGCTCTTTTTTCTTGCCTCGTACTACCTTTTCGGTATCGCGCTGGACTCTTCGATCATCATCGGCTCTGCATTGGCCCTCTCTTCGACGGCCGTAGTGTTGACCTACCTGAAGCAGAACAAGGGGATCTATGCACCCTATGGGCGCCGTTCGGTCGGTATATTGATCTTTCAGGACATTGCCGTGATCCCGATCCTGATCATGATCGGTTTTCTTGCCAGTGACGGCGATGACTTGACACTGGTGCTGCTGGAGACGATAGGGAGTGCCGTCATTGTGATCGGTCTGCTCTTTTTTGTCGGTAAGCGGGTGATGAACTGGCTGCTGCACTTCTCGGCAGACAGCAAGGTGGAAGAGCTTTTTCTAGGCTCGGTGCTGGTGATCGTGGTGGGGGCGTCGCTGTTGGCACATTATGCCGGGTTTACCTACTCATTGGGGGCATTTGTCGCCGGGATGATCATTGCCGAAACACGCTATCTGCACAAGGTCGAAGCGGATATCGCCCCGTTTAAAGATCTTCTGCTTGGCGTTTTCTTCGTGACGGTCGGAATGAAGATCGATATTGTCTACTTTTACGACAACTTTTTGATGATAGTCGGGCTGTTTGTGGCTATCCTGTTTTTTAAAGGCGCCGTGATCCATGCCATAATCGGGCTCGGCTCCAAATCGGTAACGGGGTTTAAGACAGCCGTTACATTGGCGCAGGTCGGCGAATTTTCGTTTGCGATCTTCGCCCTGGCTTCGGCCAAGAACCTGCTTGATCCGGAGGTCTCACAGATGCTTGTGCTTGTTGTTGTCCTCTCCATGATCGCGACCCCTTTTATGCTGGCTAACCGGCGTTGGCTGCAGGACATCCTCTTCAAAAAGGGGGAGATAGAACAGAGTGACCTGAGTGCCGTTGAAGGGCGCAAAAACCATATCATAGTCTGTGGTTACGGACAGGTCGGCCAAAAGGTCGCCAGACAGCTGCATAAAGAGGGGATTGAACATGTTGTTGTTGACTATAACTATTCGCGGGTACGAAAGGCGCTGAAAGTGGGTGAAGAGATCTATTACGGTGATATGTCCAAATCGGCCATACTGGACTCTTTGAATATCGAAGATGCCGCCGCGGTCATTGTAACCCTTGACGATCCGGAGAAAAAACTGCTGATCTGCGAAGCACTCGCACCCTATGGCAGATCAGTCAATATCATCGTTAAAGTGGTCTCATCCGCAGAGAAGCATATGCTTCGCGGGCTGCCGATCAGTGTCATGGTCAACGGCAAAGAGGAGGTCGCCAGGATATTGGTCGAAAAGACAATGCGCTGCAGTCTACCAACCTTATGATTAAGTAGCAGCGAAGAAGAAGGTGTTCGCTGCAGCGTCTTATAGATAGTGCTTAATTCCCGCGTGAACCGGGTTTGATAGCCTCGCTTTTGCCCTCTTTACAGAGAGGGCACTCTTCCGGTGCGTACATCTCAAAGGTAAAATCTTCAAGCGCAAAGAACGGTACGCCCTCCGGCAGTTTACAGTTGGGCTTTTTCGTCACATCAGAGTTCTGACGCGCACAAAAACCGCGGTTCGCCAGGGCGGCAAAACCGACAACAACACCGCCCATCGCTTCGATGGCTGCGGCGGCTTCCATCGCCGAGCCGCCTGTTGTGATAATGTCTTCACAGATCATGACACGCTCGCCCTTTGTGACATCAAAGCCGCGGCGGATCGTCATGGTCCCATCCACACGCTCTGCAAAAATGGAGCGTTTGTCAAGTGCCGTTGCCAAAGCGAAACCGGCAATGAGCCCGCCGAGTGCAGGGGCGCAGATGGTGTCGACCTCAAGCCCGCTCTCAACGATCTGCGCAGCAACACCTTCGGCCAAGACTTTAGCGTTTTTCGGGTCTTCCAGGACCTTTGCCGACTGAAGATAAAACTGTGAATGATTACCGGAACTGAGTTTAAAGTGGCCCTCTAAAAGCGCGTCGGCATCCATATATATTTTTTTAACGTCCATTGTTTTTCCTTTGAGGAGGTAGCGCGGGAAGCGGTAACGGCCAGGGGGAGGAATCGTGCTTCCCGCTTCCCACTCCCGTATTCGATAGGTATCGAAATTATACTGTTAAGATGGCGGTTTCTTTCTCTTTGAGTGTCGCGTCAATCGTAGCGATAAAACTGTCAGTGATCTTCTGGACGGACTCCTGCGCCGCTTTAGACTCATCGGCAGTGATCTCTTTCTCTTTTTCCAGTCTTTTGATCTCATTGTTGGCTTTTTGACGGTCATTACGGACAGAGACTTTAGCATCTTCGCCCATACCCTTCATCTTTTTGACCGTCTCTTTACGCTGGTCCACTGTCATCGGAGGGAAGTTGAGGATGATCTTCTCGCCGTCGCTGTTCGGGTTGACGCCGATGTTCGCTTTTGCGATAGCCGCTTCGATATCGGCAACAAGCGGTTTCTCCCAAGGGGAGACGACGATCGTCGTTGCATCGGTAGCGATCACGGAACCGACCTGGTCAAGTGCGGTCGGCGTACCGTAGTAATCAACTTTGATACCGTCAAGTACTGAGACCATGACTTTTCCCGTACGCAATGTTTTAAAGCTGTGGCGCATATGCTCAACAGAGCCTTCCATGTTTAGTTTACACTCTTCTAGAATTTCGTTTATCATTATGTTCTCCTTATGGTTTTACTAAAATAATACTGCTCTGACGATCGCCGCTTTTCAGAAAAATTCGTGTGCGGTCCATCTTCAGTTTTTTATCGGTTTTCACCGAAAGCTCGCCATTGTTTACCGTGGCACCTGTCCACCCGTATCCCGAGATGTAGTACTCGACTTTTTTGATCGTTTTTGGCAGTTTGGCTTTTATCGTTGTGATTTTACCATTTTTCGGCCAAGCTTTCGGATAGATCCATTCGGTTGGCATCGTACGGCTGCGCAGCTTGACTTTAATCGTGTTCGCACCCGTCAGTGCAGTACGGTCCAGATCATGCGGATCACTCTCTCTGTCAACAGCGCCTGCATTTTGGTTGATGATCAGGTCAAAGTCGAACTGTTCGATGTTTTTGCGTACGCGGTCATTATACTCGCCGTAGGGGTAGGCATAATAATCGGGTTTGAAACCGAGCTCTTTTTGCATGATCTCCAGACCCTTTTTGGTGTCCTGATAGATTTTTTCATCGCTTAAAGAGGCAAGGTGCGGGTGACCGTAGGAGTGGAAACCGAGTTCGCCGTATTGGGACGCTTCTTTGATCTGCGCCCACGTCATGTAGTCGCCGTATTTCTTAACGGTCCCCTGAACATAGACAAAGAGTGTAAATGGGTAGTTGTACTCTCGAAAAACAGGCAAGGCGTTTTGGTAAAAACTTTTGAAACTGTCATCAATGGTCAAAACGACCCATTTGTCGCTGATCGCCTCACCTTTCTTAAGGGCTTCGTTCAGCCGTTTCATCGAGATGACCTCATAGCCGTTTGTCTTAAGATATTCAAATTCGGCTTTTAAAATTTCGATAGAGGTGTTGGTGGATGGATGTCTTGTATCACCGAAGCGGTGAAAGACGAAAAGATGGGCATCAGCCCAGATATAGAGGGGTAGCAGCGTAAGTAAAAGAAGCTTACGCATTACTCTATTTTGACGTGTTTGTTTCTGCTGCCGGAGCTTCTTGCGTCTCTGCCGGAAGTTGCACGGCTGCAGGTGCAGCGACATCAGTTGTCTCGGCAACACTGTCCACCACAGATGCACTGCTCTCCTGTGCATAAAAGTAACCCAATGTTACGGTATTGACAACAAACAGGAAACCGAAGAAGAATGTCATCTTCGCCAGGAAGCTTCCAGGACCTTTTGCACCGAAAACGGATTCGTTGGAACCGCTGTATGCGCCAAGACCGATACTTGAACTTTTCTGTAGTAAAACTGCAATCGTAATAATCACGACCAAGACGATTTGAGATATAAGCAAAATGCCTGTCATTTAAAGACCTTCTAAAAGAATAATTGGCGAATTATAGCGAAAAAATTTGAAAAGAGATCTGCAGCCTTCTGGCCGCACTCGAAGTTGCTCGGTTAATAGGATATAATTAGAGCATTAAAGAGCCAAAAAGGGCTTGATCTGGGAATATATGTGAAAAAAGTCGTTTTGCTAGCTGTCGTTTTATTGTCATTTGTTATTGCCCTCTTTTTTCTGCAACATGAGAAAACGGAATCGACGATCCCGACGGTCACGGTCAGTACGTTTGCTTTGTATGACATTGCCAAGCACATCGGCGGCAGTAATATCGACGTCAGGATGGTTATTCCCTTCGGCGTTGAAGTGCACAGTTTTGAGCCGACACCCAAGACCGTTATCGAGATCCAAAACAGTGCCCTCTTTCTATTCAGCGGGGCGGCGCTTGAACCCTGGATCGATCATCTTGCAAAGGGCGGCAATATGCATGATATGAGCCACTATGTCAGCCTGAGAAAAGCGGACGAAGATGATGAAGAGGAAGGCCACGAAGGTCATCATCACCATGGCGAAGAGGCCATAGATCCACACTACTGGCTCGACATCGGCAACATGAAACGTCTGGCGAAGAGAGTTGCCAATGAGTTCGCTCAGATAGACGTCGACAATGAAGGGTTCTACGTCAAGAGAGCCGAAGCCTATATCGAGGAACTGGACAAACTGGATGAAGCGTATCGCAAACGGCTGCAGCATTGTCAGGTCAGGAAAGTGATCCTTCATCATAATATACTGGGCTATGTTGCGGCTGCATACGACTTTTCAGTTGAGCCGTTGACAGGTCTTTCGCCGGATGCTCTGGCCGATGCACGCACAATGGCAAGACTT
>JBFFKK010000020.1:0-41435 GCA_041555445.1 Sulfurimonadaceae bacterium | reverse complement strand
CCCCTTTTCCCTGTTGGAACAGTACCAGCATGGAGACCAGGGCGATCTCTTCATGGGTATAACCGTATTCAAGTGCTGTCAGGGTCAGGTAGTGGCTGTGTTTTTCGAATGAGTAAAAGTGATGCGATGCACCGACCTTGGCAAGTTTTGCAGCGATGAGAAGCGGTTTTTCCAATGCCGGTTCAAGTGCGCGCTCATGCTGCAGCAATGCAAAAAGTCTTTTGACAAGTTTCACGCGCAGGTTACGCTGCCCGGCATTGTGCGTATGGCGGTCGATCAGGTAGGTGAGCGACGGGTTGAAATTGGCAGGGAAAATGTCGTTGTTGTGGCGAAGCAGGTCACTGAGATAGAGCCCTTCGCGTACACCGACACCGCTGCAGGTCAACTTTTCAGCGCCGACTTTTTTGATGATCCGCAGTAGTATAAGTGTGCCGGGTTTGATCACATCATAGCGCTCTTTCTTGACACCGAGCTCTTTTAGCTCCGACTTGCTCTTGGCCGCGATGATCAACTCGCCAAGTGCGATAAGCTCTTTGGCATCAAAGCTGAAGCCGTGTATTTTATGGAGGGGATGCTTTTTTGCTTTCAGCAGGATCTGGGCTAATGCACGAAAGGTACCGCCGACACCGATAATGTGTTTTTGATGATCCGTATGCAACGTTTCAAGTGCCGTGTCGATGTAGGTTTTGGCCCCTTTGATGTCATCATGGTCAAAGAAAAGCTCTTTAAGACGGACGGTACCGAGGTCCAATGAGTCGGCATCGGTCACTTTGGCATTTTCTATGCAGGCGTACTCGGTCGAACCGCCGCCAATATCAAGGGTCATGGCATCCTGCTTGGCAAGCAGATTGGCACAGGCAATACCGCCGAGGTAGGCCTCCTTCTCTCCGCTGATGACTTTGATGTTCAGGCCAAGCTCTTTTTTTACCCGGGAGACGAACTGCTGTTTATTGCCGGCATCGCGTACGGCTGACGTCGCGACACAGAGTGTTTTCCGGACGTCATATGACGCTGCGATCTGCAAAAAGTCTTTGAGAGCCAGAAGTGCACGGTTCATAGCAGCGTCTTGAAGTTCTCCGCCGTTTTGGTAGGCATCTTCTGCAATGCGCACGCGGGATTTAACCTCATGCAGCAGATGAAAAGCAAAGCGGCTTGTCTTCTCGATGATGATCATACGGGCGGAATTGGAACCGATATCAATGACTGCAGTACGTTTTGCCATAGGTTATGCCTTGTTTTGCGCCAATTGGCTTGGCTTGAATCATTAAAACGTCAGAGAACGTGATGTCAGTTCACTGGTTTTGAATATGATTATTATAGAGAAATGGGAGTTAAGAGAGGGTAAGAGAGAAGAGGACTACTCTTCTTCTTTCAAAATTTGTGCGTATTTAAATTGAAGTTCGGCAATGGTCTCGACATTGTCTTTATCGAGAACAAAACAGTCTACCGGACAGACGGCGATACAGGCCGGTTCGTCATAGACGTCAACACACTCAGTACAGCGGTCCGGATCAACGATGTAGATCGGGTCACCTTCTTCGATAGCCTCAGTCGGACATTCTTCACGGCAGGCATCGCATGCAATACATTCATCATTAATCAAAAGTGCCATTGTAAACCTTATCAATCGTAAAAATATTTCTAGCTCGATTTATAGCAGAAGAAACCTTGAAGTAATTTGAAATCGCAAATTTGTTTATAATTGATCTTGTTTAAGGTTTTAGTGAATCTACTTCAAGGGTAGAATACAGTGGAGTTTTGAGCGCAGCAGAAGGGAAGCGACGGCCCCGAGATGATCCTCCCGGTTGGTCAGTGTCAACTCCGCACCGAGGGCATCGGCGGCACTCTTTGAGAGGAAGAGGCCAAGTCCGGCACCGGATTTTGTCCCTTGGCGTTTGAACGGCGCAAAGAGATCCACCGTGTCATCGATCCCGCATCCCTCATCGATCACCTCGATCAAGAGACCTTCATCGTTGAGCCTGCTCTGCAGGATGACTTTTTTCCCTTCCGGCGTAAACTTGAGTGCATTTTGCAAAAGGTTCTGGATGATCTGGTTGAGAAGACTCTCCTGGAGAAGACACATAAAGGCATCCGGCTGAAAGTGCATCTGTAGCTCTTTGCCTTCCGATTCGGCCAACAGGGCAAAGTCGTTTGCCTTGCGGCGAAGGATGTCGATAACATCGGCCTGTATCGGTGTTTCAAGCTGGGCACCTTCCTGTCGGCCGATGTTCAGAATACTGGCCACAATGGCATTCATCTCATCGATACTCTGATTGCTGACCTTGATCGCTTCGACGTACTCTTCGGGTGTACGTTTTTTGATGGTGGTGACCTGGTTCTTGAGCTTCATGACGGCAAGCGGCGTCTTGAGTTCGTGCGCGGCACCGATAAAAAGCTCTTTTTGGTACTTTACGAAGTTCTGTATACGGTTGATGAGGTGATTGATACTTTCACCCAGGGGAACAAACTCGTCGGGCAGCTCTTGGACGACGATCGGGCGGATCATATGCTCGTTCATATTGGAGAGACGACGGTTAAGCCCCTTGATCGGAGCGATCAGCATTTTGGAAAAGATGATCGCATAGATGATGACCAGCAAAAAACCGATAGCATTGATGATAAAGATTGAGTTGAGGATTTTCTGGAGCAGTTTTTTCGTCGGGGTAATGTCTTTGCTGATCTTGATATAGCTGCCCTCTTCCAGGCTGAAAGGGTAGTACAAGATGAGTTCGGTATGGGTGTTTATGGTGTTTTCAAGCAGCTCGATCTGCTCTTCCGCCGAGACATGTTTGACCAGCTCTACCGTCAGACCGAGGAGGGCATCGTTGTTGGTCTCCTGCGCATCGACAAGGGATTTGTAAGAGCAGATGTTCTCCGCAAAGCCGATCATCTCATTGCGCTTTTCATCATAGATGGAGGACTGTATAAAAAGATAGAGAATCGATGAGAATGTGATCATCAAGGCCAGTGTGGCGATGATCAGCTGGACAAGAAAACGGCTGCGAATACTACGATCTGAAAACAAAATAATCCTCTTGCCCTTGATGATACAGTTGCAACTGCATGATCAGAATAGTTTTAACGTTCAATATTTTAACAAGATAAAGCTGTCGTTTGATGAAAAGAGGGATTTTTAATAGATGGAGGTTTGTGAAAAAGGAAGTGCTTATGCACGACAAAGGAACAAGGTTCCTTGTGTCATCGTATGTTTACGCCTCTTTAGGGAAGCAGAATCGGTAACCGCGGCGGCGAACGGTTTCGATCGTTGTGATGTTAAGCGGTTTGTCCATTTTTTGTCGGATCTGGTTGATCGCAACCTCGATCACGTTAGGCGTGACCAGTTCCGGCTCTTCCCAGATCGCGTCAAGCAGCTGCTCTTTAGAGACGATCTGGTCACGGTGACGTGCCAGGTGTGTCAGTACTTCAAAAGGCTTGCCTTTAAGTTCGATCTCGATGTTGTTGTAGACGATCTTTTCCTCTTCAGGGTTGATGATCAGATCATCGATCTCGATGATGTTGCTGCCGCCGAAACGCAGCTGTGCTTCGATACGTGCGACCAGAACGTCAAAGTCAAAGGGCTTACGGATGTAATCGTCCGCACCGGCTTTAAGGGCAGTGATCTCACTTTCGTTGTCATCACGGGCAGAAAGAACGACAACTTTTGTCTTCGGTGTGTTCGCTTTGATGTCCGGGATGATGTCAACGCTGTTGCCATCAGGCAGCATCCAGTCCATCAGTACCAGGTCGTAGTTACGAATATCCAGGTAGTATTCGCCGTCTTTCAGTGTCTCGACGACATCACTTTGGTAGCCAAATTCTTTGAGGCCTTCAGCCAAAGTCTTGTTTAGTGTTACTTCATCTTCAATGATTAGAATGCGCATGCATTACCTCATAAATATTAATTTTAGGGCGGAAGTATAACACAGTTTTAGGTTAAATTAATAATTTTTTAAATTTTCTTTAATATTTGAAGGTTTCGGAGAGGGAAACCTCGCAATTAGCGAGGATGTCTGGTTTAGATATCTTTAAGAATAGAGTGGAAATAAGCGGAAACTCTTGTTTTAACGTGCTTTTTAGGCTCAAAAGAGCCTCTTCGATCAGTTCGAATTTTCTGTCAATCATCTGATCTTCAATATGTCTGGCGACCAGGCCGTAGTCAAGAAACTGTTGATCGTATGTATAATCTATTGTGCAGTTGATTCGGACGCGCTGTTTGGCGGTACGTTCAAAATCCAGGATCCCGATAATCGTCTCGAACTCCAGATCTTTGATCTCTATCTGCATCGTTTAGACGACCGCTTTCTCTTCGCCCTTGATCAGACGGACGATATTGGGTATGTGCTTGTAAAAGAGGATGATCGTGATGATCACGACCGGCGCATGTGCCATCTCCGGATGGATGAAAAACGATGCGATTAGCAGTGCGACCACCCCTGTCAATGACGAGACGGATGAGATCTTAAGCGTCTTGGCCATGATCCCCCAGACCACAAAACCGATCAGCGTCTCGAACGGCAGCATCACCAGTAAAACACCCAGACCTGTCGCGATCCCTTTGCCGCCTTCAAACCAGAGGTAGGGGCTGAAACAGTGACCGACGACAGCCAGGACGGCAACACCCCAGAGTGTGGATTCGGGCATGCCTGCCAGCATGGCAACAAGCAAAACGACAATCCCTTTCAGTGCATCGAGCAAGAGCGTCGCCGCCCCCAGTTTTTTAGCGAGTGAAGGGTTGGTCTCTTTGACGACGCGCAGTACGTTGGTTGCACCGATACTTTTGGAACCCCCCTCTTTGACGTTGACGCCGGCGAAGAACTTGGCAAGCAGAAGACCAAAAGGGATACCGCCTACAAGATAGGCTGCGATGTAAAATTGTGCATTGGTATTAAAAAGAAAATCCATAAACAGTATGACCTTGACTTGAAATGTGGGTGAATTCTACATAAATAAGGGTTATATATCGATAAATTATCAAATGAAAAACTGTGCTAACCCAAACTTTGTTATAATCGCGAAATATTATCTATAAAGTATTAATGACACTTTATGCAGAAGGGACGTGTTTGAACTACACAACTGAAGAACTCAAAGAGAAGATCAATGACCTTAAAAAGCGCCTTGATGTAACGGTTGTTGCACACTTTTATCAGCGTGATGAGGTCTTTGAGATGGGTGATATCACAGGCGATTCGCTCGAACTTGCAAAAAAGACGATGGCGGACGACTCGGAATTCGTCGTGTTCTGCGGGGTCGCTTTTATGGGACAGAGCGTCAAGGTCCTGAGCCCTGAAAAGCGTGTGTTGATGCCAAAGCTTGCCTGCTGTTCAATGGCGCGTATGATCGACTCGATGTACTATGACGATGCGGTCAAAGCGATGGAGGCGCAGGGGATCAAAAAAGAGGATATCCTGCCGATCACCTATATTAACTCCAATGCGGATGTGAAGGCGAAAGTGGGCAAGATGGGCGGCATGGTCTGTACCAGCTCCAATGCGAAGATGATCATCGAGAATGCGCTCAAAGAGGGGAAAAAGATTCTCTTCGTTCCCGACCGCTGCCTGGGTCAGAATATCGCCAGGATGATGGATCTTAAATCGGCCGTGATCGGCGAGGATGAAGATCTTGCCAGTGCGGATATCATCTGTTACAACGGCTTTTGTGCGGTACATCAGCTTTTTACCGTTGATGACATCACTTTTTACCGCAAAAAATACCCGGGTATCAAGATCGTGACCCACCCTGAATGTGACCCTGCCGTCTGTGAGGCATCCGACTTCGTCGGTTCAACGTCACAGATCATCAAGTACATCGCCGACCTTGACCCTGAAGAGAAGGTAGCTGTCGGTACCGAGTTCAATCTGGTCCACCGCCTGCGCCCGAAAAATACCTACGTGCTCTCTTCGACGAAACCGGAGTGTCCGACGATGAACGAGACGACACTCGAAGATCTCTACCTGACACTTAAGTCTATCGAAGACGGCGAACCTATCAATGAGATCTTTGTCGATGAAGAGACCCGTAAATGGGCGAAGATCGCTTTAGACCGGATGTTGGCACTGTAATGAAGAAATTTGTCCTGGAAACATTGGCGGAAGATGTCGGCAGAGGCGATCTTTACGCGCTGGTCTTTGAACCGCAGGCAGCATCGGCCAACATCATTGCAAAGAGCGAAGGGGTGCTTGCCGGAGAGAAGTATTGTGACGTGCTTGCCAAAGAAGAGGGACTGGTCATTACCTGGCATAAACATGACAGCGACACCTTCTCGAAAGGGGAGCTGATCGCTGTCGTAGAGAGTGACTCGCACACGCTGTTGAAGTGCGAGCGCACCCTACTGAATATGCTGCTTCATGCCTCATCAATAGCGACCTTGACCCGCAAGTTTGTTGATATTGTCGCACCGTACGGCACCCGCCTGCTTGATACGCGCAAGACCCGCCCTATGCTGCGTGTTTTTGAGAAGTATGCTACACGCTGCGGCGGGGCGGTCAACCACAGGATGGGTCTGGACGACTGTCTGATGTTAAAAGATACCCATCTGAAGACGATCGAGGACCTTCCAGCGTTTATGGCCAAAGCGCGACAGGCGATCCCTTTTACGTCGAAGATAGAGATCGAAGCCGAGAGCTTTGAGCAGGCAAAGATTTTTATGGCGGCAGGTGCGGACATTGTGATGTGCGACAATATGACACCGGAGCAGCTTGCAGAAGTTGTTCACTACAAAAAAGAGAACTATCCTGGTACCCTGCTCGAAGCCAGCGGTAATATCTCCCTGGAAACCATAGAAGCGTATGCGAAAACAGGTGTGGATGCCATAAGTTCGGGCGCGTTGATCCATCAGGCCAACTGGATCGACCTCTCCATGAAAGTCAATTAGGCAGATTTTGTTTGAAACCATAGAAAAAGCGGAGCATATTGTTCTCATCGCACATATCAATCCTGATGCAGACTCTTTGGGTGCTGCGTCGGCGATGTACACGCATCTGATGCGTCTGGAGAAAAAAGTGACGCTCTTCTGCGTGACCGAGCGGATCAACCCCCGTTTGGCATTTTTACCATGGTTCGATAAAATCCGTCACCAATTCCCTGCAAGCGCCGATTTAGCGATAGGTTTTGATTGCGGGGCATACAAGCGGCTTGGTGTTGATATCGGCTGCCCGCTGATCAATGTCGATCACCACAAGAGCAATGAACGCTACGGGGATATCAATGTCATAGATACAACGGCGATCAGTACGACACAGGTCCTTTTTGACGCCTTTCGTCAGAAGGGCATAAAGATAAACCCGAAGATGGCGACAGCCCTCTACGCCGGTCTTTTGGATGATTCGCACGGCTTTTTGTCACCAAAGACAAATACCCGTTCGTTCATGATGGCAGCAGAGCTGGCAGAGGCGAAAGCGGTACTCTCCGAGTGTGCCGACGAACTGTTCCATCAGCACTCCCTGGCAGCATTGCGTCTAAAGGGGTTGATGCTGTCACAGATGTATCTGCTTTTTGATGCCAGGCTCGTCGTTCATCTGGTCACAAAAGAGATGATGGCACAGACGGGCGGCCGAGAGGTGGATTGTGAAGCGCCGCTCGAGGAGAGTATGGGGCTGCCTCACGTCGAGGTGGCGCTGATGCTGCGGGAAAACCGCAACGGTACACTAAAAGGGTCACTGCGTTCGCGCGGTGATATCGATGTCGAAGTGATCGCAAAGCACTTCGGCGGCGGCGGGCATATGCATGCAGCCGGTTTTGATCTCCGGGCGGGTTCGCTGGAGATCGTGAAAGAAAGAGTAATCAGTCTGATTAAAGAGGAGTTTAGATGAGAAAAAAATCAAATTTTGGTTCGGTGATGATCAGCGTTGCCTTTCTGGCAATAATCGGTGGTGTCGTCTACCTGTACAACTCAGCGGTGTTTGAACGTGAAAAACCGACGATTACGATCGATAATAGCGGTTTTTGGAACCTTCGCGCCCCTCTGGCGGTCAAGATCGATGATGCCAGCGGGCTTATATCCTACAAGGTGACGCTTCAAAGCGGCAATGAACAGTTTGTTCTGGCAGAAGAGCAGTTTTCAGCACCGCAAAGCACGCAGACGCTGGAGTTGACAACACCGAAACGCGCCTATGCACTGAAAAACAAAGAAGTGACGATCACGGTCGAAGCCAGAGATGCCAGCAAATGGAACTTCTTTGCCGGCAACACCGCATCTAAAACGACGACGCTGCAGGTCGATAAAAAACGCCCCTACCTCTCTACGATCGCTTCGTCGTACCGTATTATCAAAGGCGGCTCGGCCGTCGTGATCTTCAAGGCGGAAGATGAGAACATGGAGTCGTTCTATGTTGAGACGAACTTCGGCAAACGTTTCATCGCGCAGCCTTTCTATAAAGAGGGCTACTATGTGACGTTGATCGCCTGGCCGGTGACAGAAGAGACGTTCCGTGCTACGATTATAGCAAAAGACAGTGCCGGCAACGTCGCCAAATCATCGGTACCGGTTATCCCGTATAACAAAAAATACAAGATCTCAAATATCAGCTTGAGTGATAATTTCCTCAACGGAAAGGTATCGGAACTGGCATACGCGTACGGTGCCGAAGACGGTGCGGATCTGATCGAACGTTTTAAGTTTGTGAATGAAGAGATGCGTAAAAGAAACGAAGAGCTGATCCATACGCTTACGTCAAAAGTGAGCGACACCATGGTGAACAACTTCCCTATCAAAAAGATGTACCCGCTTAAAAACGGAGAGGTCGTTGCACAGTTCGGCGATCACCGCGTCTATTCATACCAGGGCAGTCAGGTCTCTGAAGCGTACCATCTGGGGCTTGACCTGGCAAGCAACGCGATGTCGCCGATCCTGTCGCAAAACCCGGCCGTGGTTACCTTTGCGGAAGAGAACGGTATCTATGGAAACATGCCGGTTCTCTACCATGGACTCGGACTCTATACGATCTACGGCCACTGTTCCGCTATGATGGTCAAAGAGGGCGATTCGCTTCGTTCCAACGAGACGGTCGGCAAGACAGGGCGCAGCGGTTACGCTATGGGTGACCACCTCCACTTCGGGGTACTGGTCCAGGGTATCGAGGTGCGTCCGCAGGAGTGGATGGATCAGGATTGGATCCGAAAAAGCATAACGGATCCGATGCGTGAAGCGAGAAAGCTGATCAACCAGCGCTAAAACCTTAACGCGACCGGTTAATCCGGCGGTGCTGGTGCCAAAGCAATAATATTTTGCTATAATGGACCATAATTATAAGCACAAAGCGTGCGTAATCTGTTATTGATGTAAGAAGGATCTAAGTGACACAAATGACCATTAAAAAAGCAGTTGAACTTGTCGGGATCGGCCTGCATAAAGGCAATCCGGTTCGTCTGCGTCTTGAACCTCTAGAAGCCAACAGCGGTATTGTCTTTTACCGCAAAGATGTTGAGGTCTCGATACCCCTGAAACCGGAAAATGTTGTTGATACCAAGATGGCGACGGTGATCGGTCGCGAAGGGCATTTCATCTCCACGATCGAACACCTTCTTTCTGCTGTGTATGCCTACGGTATCGATAATCTGCGTGTCGTTGTCGATGCGGATGAGATCCCGGTGATGGACGGCTCAAGTGCCAGTTTCTGTATCTTGCTGGATGAGGCGGGTATCCAGAACCAGAATGTGCCTAAAAAGATCATCCGTATCAAAAAAGAGGTCACGGTCAAAGAGGGTGACAAATATGTCAAGCTTATTCCATCAAACGATCTGAAGTACGACTTTACCATCAAGTTTGCGCATCCGGTTATTGCGGAGCAGAGTTTTGTCCTCAACTTTAACAAGGTCAACTACAAACATGAGATCTCCCGTGCAAGAACCTTCGGTTTTCTGCATGAGATGCAGTACCTTCAGTCAAAAGGGCTGGCGCTGGGTGCCAGCCTTGACAATGCCGTCGGTCTGGACGACAAAAAGGTGATGAACCCCGAAGGACTGCGCTACACGGACGAATTTGTACGTCACAAGATATTGGATGCCATCGGCGATATGTCACTGCTGGGACTGAACTTTATCGGTTCATATGAGGCATTTGCCGGAAGTCATGACCTTAACCACAAGCTTACGCTTGCGCTTTTGAAAGACCCTGAAAACTATGAAGTTGTTGAACTCTCCGGTGCCGAGGAGAAGGAGATGGCAAAAGCCTATGCATGATCTTGTCGTCATTGCCCTGACCTCGCCGATAATCATCGGCGTCTATAAAGAGAGAGAGCTTATAGAGACGATCAAAAGTGAAGAGCGGAGTTCGGAAATCCTGCCGGAACTTTTTGAGACGCTTCTTGAGCGATATGAGATCGATCATATCGTTTATGCCAAAGGCCCAGGCAGTTTTATGGCGATCAAAGTGAGCTTTATATTTCTGCGTACACTCTGTATCGTCAAAAAAATATCCCTTTTGGCAACAGATGCATTTTACTTTAACAACAATGCCCCGATAAAAGCAGTTGGAAAGCTCTATTTTGTTAAAAATAGGGATACAATCGAGACAGAGGCACTCAGCGAAGTACCTGCAATGAAGTTTACTCTGCCCCAACAATTAATTTTAGAAGATTTTAGTCAAGATACGGCGCCTTTTTATGGCATCGGCGCAGTAGGATAAGGAAAATAAGTGACAATAAGTGTACCGGCAACCAGCGCAAACCTAGGACCTGGCTTTGACTCCCTAGGGCTGGCCGTAGACCTGCGCAACAAGGTTGAGTTCAAACCTTCGCGTTTTTTCAGTGTCAACATCAAGGGCGAAGGCGAGGGCAACCCGCGTCTTAAAGGCAACAACCTTTTTGTCAGTATCTTTAACGAGCACTACAAGCGTCTGACCAGCAAACGACAAAATTTCAAGTTTACTTTTTACAACAATATACCGCTTTCGCGCGGTCTGGGCAGTTCATCGGCCGTCATTGTCGCGGCGATCGCGACGGCGCACGAGGCGGCGGGGGTCCGTGTATCCAAGCGCCGTATCCTGAACCATGCCCTTGTGTATGAAGCCCATCCTGATAACATCACACCGGCTGTAATGGGCGGGTTTAATGCGGCTACGGTTGAAAAGCAGAAGGTCTTTTCACAGAAAAAGCATCTTCCCGATTACATCAAAGCGGTTGTCGTTATTCCGAACAAGCCGATCTCGACAGCCAAATCACGGACGACCCTGCCGCGTTCATACTCTAAAGAGAATGCGGTTTTCAACCTCTCCCACACGGCATTGACGGTGGCGGCATTTTTTAACGAGGATTGGGAGATGCTGCGTCTTGCGACCCAGGACCGTTTCCATCAGAAGGTTCGCATGAAGATGTTGCCGGAGCTTTTTGCTATTCAAAAAACGGCATACGAACAGGGTGCGCTTATGAGCACGCTTTCAGGCTCAGGTTCCACCTTTTTTTCAATGGTCTATGATGAGGATGCTCCTAAACTTCAGGAACTTTTTTCACGACAATACCCAGACTACAATGTCAAAACTTTGGATTTTGACAACCACGGGATCATAACTGAACGTTAATACGTTTGGTTTTCAGACTTCTCCCGTATTTCAAGGAAGATTTAGATATAATGGCGCCAATTGTTAACTATCCCCAAAGGATGTGTGTTGCTTGCCGTGAACGCTTTGCGCAGAAGGCGCTTTTGCGTCTGCGGTGCGAGCAGCAGCATCTTAGCTCTTACAGCGGTTCGGGACGGAGTTTTTATCTCTGTTTTGAATGTGTTGAAAATGAGAAGAAAGTGACTCGTGCCCTGGCTCGAGTATGTAAAAGTGGGGATATGCAGTACCTCTCGACCCAATTAAAGGAGATCATCGCTGATGTCAGACAAAGTTAGAGTACACGAGATTGCTAAAGAACTCGGTATCGATTCAAAAGAAGTTGTAGCCAAAGCCGCAGAAATGGGGTTAGATATTAAGACAGCTTCTTCTTCCGTATCAATGAATGATGCAGAACAGATAGCGAACTATATTATCAATGGTGCACCTGCTCCAAAGCCTGCAACACCTAAAGTTACTGTGAAAAAAGCAGCGAAAAAAGAAGAAAAAGCTCCTGAAGAAGAAAAAGCAGCAGTGAGTGAAAAGGAAGCAGCGGCTGAAGAAAAGCCTGCTGAGAACGAAGAGGCGAAGAAAGCAGCTGCAGCGGAAACGCCTGTAGAAGAAAAAGCTGAAAAAGCAGCTGAAGCTGCGACCGAAAAGAGAGCTGTCGAGAAGCCGGCTGAAGCCCAGGCACCGAAGGCTGAACCAATCAAACGTTCCGGTCTGAAGATCGTTAAAAAGAAGAAGCCGAAGATCGACACGAACACCAGTGCGGCATCGGCATCATCAGAAGCTTTGAAAGTCTCTTCATACGGAAAAATCAGTGAAGATGTTCTCAAAGAGCTTCAGGAACGCAAGGCGAAGAAAAAAAGCAAAGGCGGTGCGGCCAAAAAATCTACGGGACAAGCCATCGACATCTTCGGCGGAAGCATGTCGGATGTCTCTATGGATTATGAAGAGGATCAAGTTGTTTTGCTTGACCTCAAAGAGATTGATAAAGAGATCCCTAAAGAAGAGCCTAAAAAACCGCGTCAACCACGTCCTGTCGGCCGTAACTCGAAAGCAGGCCAAAACAGAGGCCAGAACCGAGGCCGTCAAGTCTCTCGCGGTAAGCGTAAAAAATACACCAAGACCGTTGAAGATGAGATCATTACACACGTAGAGATCCCTGAAGATATCCGTGTCTATGAATTTGCCGAAGCGCTCGGTAAAAGTATGTCGGATGTCATCAAGGTCCTTTTTGAACTGGGTATGATGGTCACAAAAAATGACTTCCTGAAAAAAGACGAGATCGAGATCCTTGCAGAGGAGTTCGGCGTTGAAGTGACAACGATCGATCCAAGAGATGCCTTTAACTATGAAGAGGAGTATGATGAGGCAGAAGTTGTAGATGAAAATCTTCAAGAACGTCCGCCGGTCATCACGATCATGGGTCACGTCGACCACGGTAAGACATCACTCCTGGATGCGATCCGCAGTGCACGTGTCGCAAGCGGCGAAGCCGGCGGGATCACCCAGCATATCGGTGCCTACTCGATAGAGAAGAACGGTAAGCAGATCACCTTCCTGGATACTCCGGGTCACGCGGCATTCTCTGCGATGCGTAAACGCGGTTCTGAAGTGACGGATATTATTATTATCGTTGTTGCTGCGGACGACGGTGTTAAACCGCAAACGGAAGAGGCGATCAAACACGCCAAAGAAGCGGGTGTCCCCGTCATCGTTGCGGTCAACAAGATGGATAAAGAGTCGGCAAACCCTGAACTGGTCAAAGGCCAGATGGCTGAGCGTGAGATGACGCCGGTCGATTGGGGCGGTGATATTGAGTTCGTTCCGGTCTCTGCCAAGACAGGCGAAGGTATCGAGGATCTGCTTGAAAACATCCTTCTGACAGCTGAAGTTCTTGAACTTAAAGCGAACCCGAATGCCAAAGCAAAAGCAGTTGTTGTTGAAAGTTCTGTTGAAAAAGGGCGCGGTCCTGTAGCAACGGTTATCGTTCAAAACGGTACGCTTAAAGTCGGCGACAATGTTGTCTGCGGTAGCGCTTACGGTCGTGTCAAAGCAATGATCAATGATCAAAAGAAGATGGTCAAGTCACTGGGTCTTTCCGACACAGCTGTCGTTGTCGGGCTTAACACGGTTCCGCCTTCGGGTGAAGTTATGATCGCGATGGACTCGGACAAAGAGACGCGCGAACTGGCGACCAAACGTGCAGAATATGACCGTATGAAAGAGCTTTCAGCAAGTACCAAAACATCACTTGACGAGCTTACGGCATTGATCGCAGAGGGTAACCTCAAATCACTGAAAGTGGTCCTTAAGACCGATGTCCACGGTTCGCTTGAAGCGATCAAGACAAGTCTGAGCGAACTGCGTAACGACGAAGTCAAAGTCGAAGTGATCTCATCCGGTGTGGGTGGTGTGACTGAGAATGATGTCGAACTGGTCAACAACTCTGAAAACTGTGTTCTTCTTGCCTTCAACGTTCGTCCGACCGGTGCGGTAAAAGCCTTGGCAAAACAGAAAGGTGTCGATATTCGTACCTACACGGTCATCTACCAGCTTATTGATGATATCACGGGTATGCTGACGGGTATGATGGCACCGAAATATACGGAAGAGCACTCTGGTCAGGCTGACGTACGCGATACGTTCAAAATTCCTAAGGGAACGGTTGCCGGCTGTATGGTCGTCGACGGTAAGATGGTACGCGGGGAGCTTGTCCGTGTTATCCGTGACGGTATTGTTATCCATGAAGGTCAGCTTGACTCTCTCAAACGCTTCAAAGATGATGTCAAAGAGGTCGGTAAAGGCCTTGAATGTGGTGTTGTACTTAACGGTTACGACGATGTAAAAGTCGGCGATGTTATCGAGACATTCGTAAAAGTCGAGCAAAAAGTAGAACTTTGACACCCGCTGAGATCAAACTCAAACGCTACGACTCTATCCTCGGGGAGCTCATCCCCGAAGCCCTTTCACAACTGAGTGATGCCCGTCTTCGTGAACTCGATGTGATCGAAGTTAAGTGCTCCAAAGGGCGCAGTGATGCGAAAGTCTATCTTGACCCGCAGGATTACAGCGAAAAAGAGCGAAACGAACTGCTCCGCCAGCTCCGAAAAGCACGTCCGATCATTGAAACACACTGTATGAAAGACCAGGGATGGTTCCGGTCGCCGAAACTTACTTTTGAATTTGATGACCAACTCGAAAAGAGCAAGAACATCGAAGACCTTTTCAAACAGATAGCCAAGGAGAAAAAAGATGAGTCTTGAATCAGACATCAAAAGTATGGTCGAATCTTTGGGTCTCAAGATCTATGATATCGTTACCGTAAGCGAAAACGACGAGACTATCTACCGTGTGAACATCAGTTCGACAAAAGAGGGCGGTGTCACTATGGACCAGGTGGTCGAAGTGACCAAGATGATCTCTCCGCTACTCGATGTCACGCCGCCTGTCCGCGGTGACTATCGTCTGGAGGTCAGCTCTCCGGGTATTGAGCGTAAACTCAAAACACTGACACACTTTGAATGTTCCATAGGTGAAAAAGTGAAGTTTACGACAACCGATAAAGAGAAACACCAAGGGACGCTCAAAAGTGTCGACGGCGACCAGATCACATTTACTATGGATGGGGCAGATGAGACGTACGCATTTGACGATATCCTAAAAGCATCTACCTACTTTGAGTGGTAAGCCCTGTGCTGCTCGCTCACCCAACAAACATATTTTATCCACACCAAACTTTTGAAAAAGCGGCAAGCTGATGTTGTTGCACGGTCCATCGCCTATGCAGGTCGCTATTGATTCCGCCTGGGAGTTCCAGGGGCTCACTTTTCCCAATCCGGCCGTTGGATGCGCGGTTGTCGATGGTGCCGGTAAAATCGTCTCTGTCGGTGTCCACGAAAGAGCCGGCGAACCGCATGCCGAGGTGCATGCGCTGCAGATGGCCTATTCTGTTATAAAAGAAGACAGCGCCATACTGGCCCTTACGGATTCGTCTGAAATCCATGACTTTCTGATCGAAAACCATGATAATATCTTCGCATCCTGTACGCTTTATGTTACCTTGGAACCATGCTCACATCACGGTAAAACGCCTTCATGTGCCCAGCTTGTCAAAGCACTGGGCGTCCAAAAAGTGGTGATCGCGCAAAAGGATCCCAATGCAGAAGCTGCCGGCGGAGAAGATATCCTGCAGAAGAGCGGGTGTCAAGTCGAGATTTCCGAAGCGTGTACGCAAAGAGCCGCCGATCTTTTGAAACCGTTTGTGACATGGCAGAAGAAACCCTATGTTACGTTCAAATGGGCGCAACGTCTGGACGGAAGCATTGACGGCGGAACGATCTCTTCACACACCTCCAGAGTACATGTACACGCGATGCGCGATGTCAGCGACCTGATCGTTATCGGCGGTGAGACCGTCCGTCAAGACCGCCCGACGCTCGATGCCCGTTTGGTGGATGGAAAAGTGTGCGACGTCCTTATCTACTCCCGACAAAAAGAGTTTGATAAGACCATTGCACTGTTCAATGTAGCGGGACGCAAAGTCTATATCGAACCTTCGTTGGAGCGGATCAAGGAGTATAGAAATATCTTGATCGAGGGCGGTCCGGCGATGTTCGAAGCAACGAAAAATATTGTGGACAGCTACTTATGTTTTGTTGCACCAAAAAGCGGTGGTACAATACGTTTCACAAACAGCAAAGATGATTTCAGGATCATGCATTCACAGACAAGCGGCAGTGACTTGATGATGTGGATGGAAATTACAAAATAGAAATAGAGCAGAACACGGTTCATCTGTGTGTGAACTCTCTGTTAAAGAGAACCAAGTGTTAACGTAGGGTAATGGGCTTTGCACATTACCCGTAAAGGAAAAAAGTGGAAAAGCAGACGAAAATTGTAGAGATGTTCAACGACATCGCACCAACATATGACAAAGCCAACCGTGTCATGAGCATGGGCGTCGATCGCAGCTGGCGTAAAAAAGGGTGTGATAAAGCCTTTGACTTTTACGGACAGAAAGAGATCGACCTTGTTGTCGATGTGGCGTGCGGTACCGGCGATATGATGGATTACTGGCGTCGCCAGGCAGAGAAAAACAGTATCAAGGTACAGAAGCTTCTAGGGGTTGACCCGTCGGAAGGGATGGTGGGTGTCGGCCGTAAGAAGTTCCCCGATTTTGACTTTGTCATCGCGCCCGCGACAGCGATCCCGCTCGAAGATGCCAAAGCTGACATGCTCTCCATCTCTTACGGTATCCGCAATGTCGTCGAACGTCAAAAAGGGCTCGAAGAGTTTAACCGTGTGCTCAAACCGGGCGGTATGGTCGTGATCTTGGAGTTTATGAAAAACGAGCATCCGTCACTGCTGGGCAAGATCCGTGATTTTTATATGAACCGAATCCTGCCGAAGGTGGGCGGTTTTATCTCCAAAAACCTGGAAGCCTACGAGTACCTTCCAAACTCTATCGAGGGCTTTTTGACGGTTGCCAACATGCAGAGCGAGCTTGAAGAGGCCGGTTTTGAGGTCATGTACACCGAGAGCTTCTCGATGGATATCTCGACACTGATCATCGCCCGCAAGAGATAGCTACTTAGTTATGCAGCAGACCATCACCGTTTCGGCACTCAACGAGCAGATAAAAGGTCTTCTTGAGACCACCTTTGTCCGTGTTTTTGTCGAAGGGGAGCTCTCCCGCATCACCCATCACAACAGCGGCCACATCTACTTTACGCTTAAAGATGCCAACTCGGCTATCAGCGGGGTGATGTTCCGCGGTAATGCGTCAAAGCTGAAGTTCCGCCTGGAAGAGGGGCTGAAAGTGGTCGTCGAAGGCGCCATTACGCTCTATGCCCCTCGCGGAAGCTACCAGATCAATGCCTTCAACATCGAGCCGGCAGGCCACGGTGCCCTGGCGCTTGCCTTTGAGCAGTTAAAGGCAAAACTGAGCGAACAGGGCTACTTTGCCCCAGAACGAAAGAAAGCGCTGCCGAAATTCCCTAAACGCATTGCGCTGGTCACATCGGCTACAGGCGCCGCTCTACAGGATATGCAGCGTGTCGCCGCCCAACGCTATCCCCTTGCGCAACTCTATGTTTACGACACGGTTGTCCAGGGGGAGTATGCTGCCCCATCGATCGTCAATGCCATTACGGCGGCCGATGCCCAAGCCTTTGACGTCATCGTGGTGGGACGCGGCGGCGGCAGTATGGAGGACCTCTGGGGCTTTAACGAAGAGATCGTCGCCAATGCGATCTACCAGGCAAAGACACCCGTCGTCTCGGCTGTCGGTCATGAGATCGACTGGCTGATCAGTGACTTTGTCGCGGACCTTCGTGCACCGACACCGAGTGCCGCCATGCAGATGATCCTGCCGGATCAGAACGAACTGCTGCAGACCGTTGATATGCTCTCCCAACAGATGAGTCAGACGATGCAGCAGAAGCTCTACAATGCGAGTGAAAAGTTGAACCATCTGAAAAGTTCGTATGAACGCAACTCCATCGAACAGCGCATCAAAAACCGCCTCGAAGAGATCGCACAGCTTAAAAAACGTTTTGACCAGAGCATAAGCTATCTCCTTGAAAACAGAACACGTCAACTGACGCCAGTCGCTGAAAACCTGACGCGACAGGCCACCAGTAACCTCATACAAAGAGAGAACAGTGTTACCGCACTGATGCAGGCGCTTCAAGCACAGGATCCTAAACTGAAGAGTAAAAAAGGATTCGCACAGATCGCAAAAGAGGGGAAGGTCCTTGACCTGTCAGAGTTGGAAGTGGGCGACAGCTTCGAAGCGATGGATGCATCGCGGAGTGTGACCGCCGTTGTCAAACAGATAACGGAATATTAAAACTTTTACTACCGTTCACCTCTTTTTGTAACGGCACAAAAAGGCAGCCGTGCAGGGAGCTGCACTTGAACGCACCTTCTTTTTTATTTTTTTATACCGAAACATCTGTAATTTGCCTGTTCCATCAGAGTAATACGCTCGCAATACAATAATTCTACAATAACATAGTATTAATTTTGATGATGCTTATAAAGCATATTGTTGTCTCATTGACCGTGAGTCTTTCTGCTCTTTGAAAGTGAAGGAAATCCATGCAACGTCCCAACGCAACAGAAAATGAAATTGTCTTTGACGGCGGTTATATGATAACCGAAACAGACCTTACAGGCCGTATCACATTCGCCAATCGCAAATTTATGGCAATGACGGGATACACCCTTGATGAACTGATCGGTATCCCGCACAGTATCATTCGCCATCCTAAAATGCCGCGTGCCGCTTTCAAAGAGATGTGGGAAACGCTGCAAAGCGGCAGGAGCTGGAACGGTTTTGTTGTCAATCTGACGAAGAACGGCTCTTTTTACTGGGTACATGTCTTCATCCTGCCGCGATACGATGAGAATGAGAATATTATCGGGTATATTGCATCCCGACAAGTCCCGGGTGAGAAGTCACTTCAGAAGGTCAAAATAAAGTACGAGACGCTCCTCAGAGAAGAAGCTGCTGCAGAAGATGAACATGCACGGAGTTCGGTCGCCTAAATTTTATCGGTATAACTTGTTCCAGGTCAAGTGGCAGCCGGCAACTGCCTGTTATACTAAGGCAAAAATTGAAGGCTGTGTTATGAACTATCCCCGTTTTTTTGATGAGGTTGAGACGATCACGATGCGTGATCCGCTGTCCAAAATGCTTGGTGCATTTGAGGAGGGTGAAATGACCTTTAGCTATCTTGATGTGGTCAAGTCGGCCGGGCACAGCTGCCCGACGGTTGCCGGCGCTTATCTGATGACATGCAAGGCGCTCAAGACACTTTACCCTTATGACACTCCGGTTCGCGGCAACATCGCGGTGGCGTTCAAAGAGACGATGGAAGAGGGGACCGCAGGCGTGGTCGGTAATGTTATTTCCCAGATCACCGGGGCAACGGACAAGAGCGGGTTTAAAGGGCTAGAGGGCCGTTTCGCCCGTCACGCGCTGATGAGGTTCAATGCGGACATCAGTTCAAGTGCGCGGTTCACACGCGTGGACACGGGCCATAGCGTTGATCTCTTCTATGATCCGAAAATCGTTCCGCCGCTGCCCGAGATGCAGCCGTTGATGGAAAAGGTGATGCGCGCTTCGGCAGAACTGGAGGAGATCACCGCTTTCGGCCTATTGTGGCAGGAACGAATAGAGCGCATACTCATTGAGAACAGTGATAATACGGCACTTATACGGGTTGAAAGTGTGGTTGCTGTCCCCTAGTGTTTCACACGCCATCCGCTACCAGGATGGTCATGTCTGTAAATCCTAATGGCTGTTGTATCATAAATCGGCAGTTGATACGCGTTTCTCTTGATAATTGGTAGACGTTTCTTTTTTAATAATATAAAACATAATCTGATTGTAAGTTTTGCAGTGTAGTATAGTTTTGTTTAGTCAAAAGGAGAACAGAATGGAAATAAGTGCGCGTTATCTTGTCCTTGCGTTATTTTTTCTGGGCCTAGCCGTACAGCCGATTTCAGCGGCATCGTATGAGAAAAACATTATCACCGAATCATTTCTTCGAAAGACGTTTGATTTCAAACCGGGTGAATCAGTTAAATATGCCGAATGCAAAAAAAAGAGTTATCCGACCTGCACCTATGTCTGGGGCAAACCGTCCAAAAAAGATGCAACACGAAAACAATACGGACTGGCGCCAGAGGGGAACAAACTGATGGTGATCTATGCGCAGGCCAAAAGCCAAACGGATTTTGAGCGGGTCTTGAAGGTCTACAAAGATGCCGTTACACTTGAAGGTTTCGGTGCAAAAGCCGTTTGGTCAAAACAGCGCGGCCAGCTTTCGCTCATTACCGAAAATAATTTGATCATTCATGTCAATGTAGACGGTATTCTATGCAATGACCCGTTGAACAAAGCGAAGACGGTTGCCAGGAATGTTCTGAAAAACCTTTAGTCGGTGTGCACATTCTTGCCAATATCGCTATCGGCATAGTAGCTGTGGTTACCGCTGCAAAAAGGGAGGTTGTCGGAACTTTTGCAGCGGCAGAGCAGATAGGCTTTGCTCTTCTCCACAGTGAAGGATCTAGGCTCGCAGGAGGTGCCTTCATGGCTTCCGTCGCAGAAGAGGCCGTCCTCGCTTCGGCCGCACATACAAAAGTCGTAGGTCTCGCCGGCAATGAGCTCGACACCTTTGGGCTTATTGAAAAAGACGATTGCATCTTTACACATGAGAACTCCTTTGTTGTCGTATGTTTAGTATACAACAATTTCCTATCCGCTTGGAATTCTAGATAGATAGTATAATGTCATATCTATAACCCAATGTCGATCTCTTATCGAAGACCTGGACACACAAAGAAGTATTTATGAGCACTAAACTATTTTCAAATCTCCCTTTAGAACAGGCGATGATCGACAATCTGGACGCACTCGGTTATGCCGAGATGACAGCTATTCAGGCAGCTAGCCTTCCGCTGACGCTGGTCGGCGCGGATGTCATCGCCAAGGCGAAGACGGGCAGCGGCAAGACGGCGGCCTTCGGCCTTGGGATGCTGCACAAACTGGATGTCAAGAAGTGGAAGATACAGGGGCTTATCATGTGCCCGACGCGTGAACTTGCGGACCAGGTTGCCAATGAGCTTAGAAAACTGGCCCGTTTCAAACACAACATCAAGATCCTGACCCTCTGCGGCGGGATGCCTTTGACGCCGCAGCGCATCTCCCTGGAGCATGGTGCGCACATCATCGTCGGAACACCGGGCCGGATACAGGACCATATCGGCAAGAACACGCTTGACCTTTCCCATGTCCATACGCTGATCCTCGATGAGGCGGACCGCATGCTGGACATGGGTTTTCTCGACGACATCAAACAGATCATCTCACACATGCCAAGTGAACGCCAGACTATGCTCTTTTCTGCGACCTATCCGGAAGAGATCAACGCGTTGAGCCGCAGTATCATGAAAGATCCCAAAACGGTCAGTGTCGAACACCATGAGGAGAAGCCGGATATCGTACAGACCTTCTACAAAACGAGTGATGCTGAAAAAGATGCCGATCTTCTGAAACTGCTGCTGCACCATCAGGCCAATGCAACGATCATCTTCTGCAACATGAAGGTTACCTGTGATGAAGTCGCGGATTTTCTTTACGATGCCGGACTGCATGCGGTGGCCCTGCACGGTGATCTCGACCAGAAAGAGCGTACCGAGATGCTGACCCTTTTCAGCAACGGCAGCGTCTCCATTCTGGTCGCCACCGATGTGGCGGCCCGCGGGCTGGATATCAAAGACCTTGACCTGGTCATCAACTATGAGATACCCAACCAGAGCGAGGTCTATGTCCACCGTGTCGGCCGAACGGGCCGTGCGGGTAAAAGCGGTATCGCCGACACGCTTTACACCCCAAGAGAAGCCTCTAAGATAGAGGGTATAGAAGAGGAGATGGGTGAAAGCGTCAGTTACGGCAATATTGAGAACCTGGCGCATAATGATCTCTATACACCTAAATACGTGACGCTTAGGATCGACGGCGGCAAAAAAGATAAGCTGCGCCCCGGTGACATTGTCGGGGCGATCACCTCCGACAAGAGCATCAAGGGTGATGAGATCGGCAACATCACGGTGACGGCGATTCGCTCTTATGTGGCCGTTACGCGTGACAAAGCTAAAAAGGCGTTTCATCTTATCCGTGACGGGAAGATGAAGAACCGTAAGTTCAGGGTCCATCTTCTAGAGTAGTCTTGATGGGAATCTTGTCAGGTAAACATTATCATATGCCAATATGGGGTGTTTGTCCGAGAAGCAGGATCAGAAGGGTTGTGACAGCCAGTCTGTAAAGAGAACGGCAAAAACTTAGAGTGCTTTTTCCGCAGCAATAAGGGCAACAACACCGTCATACATCTCCTGGACACATTCGACTTCCGTTACCCCAAGTCGGCGGCGGTTCGAGATGTCGTAAACACCCCCTTCGCTTGCTGAATGTTCACCGTGAATCCCTCTGATCTGCAGATGGTACTGGTCTGCTATCTTCTCAAAATCCGTCATCTTTTCTGAGAGTTTCGGCAGCTTGATGTGGACACTGGCGCGCATGGCCGTTCCGAGGTTTGTCGGACAGCTTGTCAGGTAACCGAGATGATCGGAATAGGCGAAGCTGATCTTTTTGCCGATCGTTTCGATCGCCGTTGCGAGACGGGTAAATACGGCTTTGATATCGCCACCCATCTGCATCGAGATGATGCGCAGCTGATCCTCTTCATTGACCCAGACCAGAAAGCTCTTTTCGTCATTGTGATAGATGCCTCTGCCTTCCGGCCAGTCACGGTTAAGTCCTGCCGATTCCAAAAACCGGTCACCGGCTTTGAAAAGAAAGTGGTCCGCTACCAGTTGAGCACGCTCTGCTTCACGCATCCCCTCCAGCGGATAGTAGGTGCCGGAAAGTTTGCCTTCGAGTGCATCGAGTGCAGCAAAGACCTGCCGTTCGACATCATTGCGCTGTTCTCTTGAGATCGCCGGTCCGAGAGGCATGTCGGCAATATTGCGTCCGACACGGATCCGCGTTGAGACGATGTAATGATTTTCCGGGTCCGGATTCGGGGCATCCAGATCATCGGGGTTGACGTTGCTTTCATGCCGCTGCTCTTTTGAAAAACCGTGATACTCTTGAATGATCGGATCAAAGAGCGGGGCAAAGATGTCATAAGACTCTTCGTCGCCGGCATAGACACCGATGCTGCTGTCGGGGTTCTCGACGCCGGAACGGATTGCCTTCTGCAGGGTGAAACCGTTACTGGTGACTTTCCCTTTGAGCGCGTCAAAAACGTCCCTGCTCAAATATTTGCACAGCAGTGATCTGCAATCTTCGGCAAAAGTTGGAAACGGATCGGTGTTCTTCATTATGGGCCTTGAAAAATAGATTGGAAAAGAGCACTGTAAGACAGTGCTGACGCGGACTAGCGGAGCGAGATCGACGGAAAATAGGTGTGGACCATCAAGGCGGTCTCAGCCCCAAGGCGTTTCATCAACTTGTCAAACTTGTCCTCTTTGTTCCAGCGAGCCTCTTTGACATTGCTCAGCTCCTCTACCCGTTTTTTGGCATCGTAGTTGACACCCAGCGCATCGACAAGGCCGACCTCTTTTGCCTGTTCAGCCGTAAAGATATGGGCATCTGCATAGATGTGGGACGCTTTTTCATCAAGACCCCGGGCCGTTGCGACATCGTGTACAAACATCTTGTAGGTTCCCTGGATGACCTTGTCGAGTTCTTCGCGTTCTGCCTTGCTCCACTCTCTGTCCGCCGTGCCGACCTGTTTGTATTTACCGGCCTGGATCACCTGCGATTTTACACCGATCTTGTCCATCAGCCCGCTGACATCGGCGCCGTGCAAGATCACACCGATGGAGCCGACCATGGATCCGGGATTGGCGATGATCTCATCGGCATAGACCGAAGCATAGTAGGAACCGCTGGCCAGTGTGCCGGCTGCGTAGACGACGACGGGCTTGACCTCTTTAAGTCTTTTGATCGCATACATCACTTCGATAGAGGGCGGTACGGTCCCGCCCGGAGAGTCGATAGTGAAGAGAACCCCTTTGATCCTACTGTTGGTGCGGGCATTGTCGATCTCTTCGACGACCTCTGTCGTATCAAAGATGGGGCCGATCAGTTTGATCTCCTGCAGGTTGTTGGGGACCAGGTTCTGTTCATCCGCCGGTGCAAACAGGATGACCAGCAGCAGCAAAAAGAGCATTGATTTAAAATATTTTTGAATGAACCCCAGTGTTGCGGTGATAGGGAGAAAAAGTTTTTTAAGACCTTCCATTACGAAACCTCATTTCCGTTGATGTAGATGTGTTTAATATTATAGCCATGCAGAAGTAAATGCAGCGGCAACTGTTCGTTCGGTGTTGCTTCAAGGTCGATAACAAGCAGGTCGGCCTCTCTGCCGACAGCGATCTCTCCCGTGTTAAGCCCCAGCGCCTTTGCACTGTTTTGTGTCGCATTGCTCAGCAACTCTTTGGCCAGTGGGATGAGGTCGGCATCCGCATGCATAAAGAGGGCGATTTTCATCTCTTCCATCAGGTCCAGCGCATAGTTTGAACTGAGCCCGTCGGTTCCAATGACCCAGGGGACACTGTTTCTGTCCAGCTGTTCGAGGTCGATCGCCCCGTTGCCGAGCAGACGGTTCGAGATGGGGCAGTGAATGACGGTATGGCCGTCTTTGGAGAGCTGTTTTAGCTCTTTGTCGTTGGCTTGAACGACATGGGTCATCAGTGTCGGTTTCGCTTTGAAGAGATTTAAGAATTCTTCGGAAGTGTTGACCGCGTACTCCTGTTTGAGGAACTCTTTGAAAAAGGGCTGGAAATCACCGCTGTTACTCTCCAACCACTCTCTTTCTGCCGGACTCTCCAGGTAGTGGGCAGAGGTGATAAGGTCATGTTGTGAAGCATAGGCCAGGGCACGTTTGATGAGGGCAGGGTGGACAGAGTACGGTGAGTGAATGGCAATAGCCGGATAAAAGCCTTCTCTCTCAACTGTCCGGGATGCTTCCAAACGTGACAAAAAGTCGTCATAGAGCGTATCGGCCATTATGGCCTGTGAACCGATCACCTCATTAAAAAAAACCACCTTCTGTTTCGCATTGGCGGCAGCCTCAAGATCCATCGCATAGGAGCTTACAGCACCGAATGTGGTGATGCCGTTTTGAAGCATGTCATCACAGGCTTTGGCCATACACTGCCCGTCGCATCCCTGGATCAGGTCTTCACGGTGTTCGATGACGGAGTAGAGCCACTCCAGAAACGAGCCGTACTTCAGGGTGCTTTTGTTGCCGGAAAACTCAAGGTGGACATGGGGGTTGATAAGCCCGGGCATCACCATAGAGTGCAGCGGGGTTTCGATGAACTCGGCATCAGGGTACTGCTCCAAAAGTTCATGCAGCGGTCCGATCGCGCGGATATGCGTGTCAAAAGCGATGCTCATGCCGCTGAGCTGTTCGGTCGGAGAGAGGATGGTTTCGGGGGTGATGATCTTCATAGTTTCTCATTTATCAATTGGTTATTATGATTATAGCGATTTTGGTGTTGACGGTAGATTAGAGCGTTAAGAACTGTAATTTATATAAAAAAAGATAGTATACCAATATTTAATATTTTAAAACATAAGTGAGTCGTTATGGCCTTGGAACTGTCAAAAAATAAAACAGTAAACGTTTTAGTGTTTTCGTCTATATTCGGTGTCATTCTTATGGTATCGACACTCTGGTACTCTACCGATAAAAAATCCCGTATAAACGGTGCCAGTCTTATGGCGGCTTCAGAGAAGTTCGGTGTGGTATTCAGTATGGACCAAAGCTTTTATCATACTGATGCTGATGCACGTGTGCTCGATATCACAACATATCAAGCTTTGGGTTTGAAAAAACCGTTGGCAGATATTGCGTTTGGCCAAGATGGACTGTATGTTGTCGAAGCAAGAGAGCATATAGTGAAAAAGTGTACGATTCCATTTGGAACGTGTGAAACTGTCGGTTATATCCCAGGGGCTACAACGGCAATCGCCATGGACATTACAGTGACACCTGATAATAAGCATTTTTATGTCTCAAATAGCTCTCTCCATCGTGTTGATAAATTTGACATCGACGGTACATATTTGTATAGGGTGAAAACAGGGGAACGGTTTAACTATCCTAATGATATCTTGGCAATTGATGACAAAACGATAGTTGTTGCTGATTCTGTCAATCACAGAGTGGTCGCGATTAATGATGAAGGCCGTAACAAGAGCAAAATTGTATGGCAGCTGAATGTTAAGGATGTAATGAGCCCGTTGGGTCTGGATTGGCCTTCCTCTATACATTTTTCATCGAACGGACGGTTATGGGTGAATAATCAAAACTACTATTTTAATATTGGTGAGCTAGCCGTTTATGATGCAGTAAATTTTTCATTTTTGGACTATCAAAACTATGCAGTAGATGAAAAAGTGATTGTGGATTACACGAGGGAGATTGTTTCTCTGAATAATGGAGCAGAGCCACGTAATTTTGCAGCCTTGGGGCATAAGATGTTGATTGGAAACTTCAGCCCTATTGAACTGTTGCAGATAGATGAACAATCTCTGGATACACGTAGTTTTGTCGACGGATCATTGCAAAATGAGTTTACCGCACTGTCGGATAACCGTCAATTATGGATGGATATTGAACGTATTTCAAAAATCGGCATCGGGATATTTGTTGTTTTACTTCTTTATGCAGCTTTTTTGGAGATGAAAGAGGTTAAAAAGAGAACAGAAGAGGAAGAACCGAGACGTGAACGAACAAGAGAACAAAATATTAAACTTGATCGTTACCTGATCGAACCGGATGAGAATGGGATTGTATGGTTGGAGATGAAAGGCAAAGCGATAAAAAATATCAAATATTCGATGTGGGCATTGGCTGTGTTATTCCCTTTGTTATTAGGTTTGATGATCTATTCCGGTCAAGAGAAAATAGAGCTATCTTGGATATGGGGAGGCATGTTGGGGGTCACTGCGGTGATTGGATATTTTCTCATGGCAATACAAAAAAATGTCCGGTTAGGGCGGGATGAAGAACATATCTATCTGTCCAATCTTTTTGGTAAAAAAGCGATTGCAAAATTTGATGAGGCCTATTTTACGGGTACCAGAATCATTATTGAGGATGTGGCTGTCATGGTTATAGATGGAAAAGGTAACGAATTTTACGACAAACGGGAGTTTAAAACGTATATTGAACCATTAGTTGCGTTGATGCAAAAGAGAGGAGAGATGGAATTTTTTGTCGACAATTTAAAAAAAGGTAACGTGAAAACCTGGCTGGGTGTTGTTCTGATGATAGCAATGATATTTCTATTTGTCAAGACGCAAATGTGATTATTCCAAAGAGCAGTGAACCTTCAAGTGATTAAAATCTATCTTTACCTATAATGCACGAAGAAAATTATTATACAAACAAAGGTTATCAATGAAAGTTGTAGTCATTCAAGGTCCAAATCTTAATATGTTAGGTGTTCGTGAACAGTCGATCTACGGACCGATGAAGTTGGAGCAGATCCATGCACAGATGAAAGACTTTGCAGACAAAAACAATATGGAGATCGAATTCTTCCAGTCAAACCTTGAGGGTGAGATCGTTGACAAGATTCAGGAGTGCTACGGAGACGCGCAGGGTATCATCATCAATGCAGCGGCCTATACACATACATCGATCGCGATCCGCGATGCGATCTCTGCTGTCTCTATCCCGACGATCGAAGTTCACATCTCCAACATCCACCGCCGTGAAGAGTTCCGAAAAGAGAACATGATCGCACCGGTATGTGCTTCATCCATTGTCGGTTTCGGACCATTCGGTTACCATCTTGCGATGCTTGGTATGAGCCAGATCATGCAGGAAGTCCAGGCGATGCAGGCACAACAAGCAGCGGCACAACAGCAACAAGCGTAACCGCCGTGGGGATGGTACGAAAACTCTCGGACAGGCTCACGCTTTACATCGAACCGGGTTTTCCCATATCGTACAAAACCGCAACACCCTTTCGCCACCGTGCCATTATCGGTATCGGCGGCAATGTCGGCGATGTCAAACGCCGTTTTTACCATCTTCTGGTCTTTCTCAAACGTCAAAAGAACATGACCGTTTTGCATACAGGGCCGATTTTACAAAATCCTCCTTTCGGGTACACCGAGCAGGATGATTTTTTTAACTCGGTCATTGAAGTGTCGACATCGATGGGGGCGCGTGAGCTGTTGGCATTCCTGCTACGGGTCGAGAGACGTTTCGGCCGCAAACGCAGCTTTGCCAATGCACCCCGTACCCTCGATCTTGATCTGATCTTTTTTGACAGGGTCAAGATGAATACCCCAAAACTGACGCTTCCGCATCCGCACTGGTCCGAGCGCGAGAGTGTTGTCATTCCTCTTCAGATGCTGGGAACAGTGTGATGCAGCCGAACAACCGCGCAAAAAAAACCCGTTTCATTGCCATCACCAGCGGCAAAGGCGGTGTCGGTAAAAGTACGATCAGCTCGAATCTGGCATACATACTGGCAAGAGCCGGGGTCAACGTCGGGATCTTTGATGCCGACATCGGTCTGGCCAATCTCGATGTCATGTTCAATGTCTCTGTTAAGAAAAACATTTTGCATCTGCTCAAAGGTGAGGCCAAACTTGAAGAGATCCTGATAAAGGTGATGGATAACCTGATCCTGATCCCGGGCGAGAGCGGTGAAGAGATCCTGCACTACTCTGATTCAGAGATCTTTGAACAGTTTATCAAAGAGGCTGAGGTCTTAAATGATCTTGATGTCCTTATTATCGACACGGGTGCCGGCATCAACAAATACACGCAGCTCTTCTTACAGGCTGCTGATGATGTGGTTGTTGTGACGGTACCTGACCCGGCTGCGATCACCGATGCCTATGCGACGGTGAAGGTGGTCGCACGTGAACGCAGCGACATGTACATGCTCATCAACCAGGTGGCAAATGAGCAGGAAGCGCTCTCGATCTTTGAGCGTATCCACAAAGTCGCGGTGGGCAATATCCGGCACGACCTGAACCTCAGGTATTTAGGCAAGATCAATGCTGATCCGAAGGTCTCCGTTTCGGTTAAACGTCGGGCCCTTTTTTCAAAGGCATTCCCCTCATCCGTACCAAGCCGGGATATTAGTGCTATTGCCAAAGAACTGGTCAAAAACGTTGAACGTCGTGTCTATGTCAAACCAAAGGAGAGTGGTCTGGCGGGGCTGTTCAAACGTTTGCGGGAGCAGTTCTGATGCAGACGACGGAGCTGCTTTCGCAACATGAAATCGATGCGCTTCTGGATGTCTTCAATGCATCCGATGAGGAGCGTGGCACGGACATCCTGTTTGAAGTCGGGATGTCGAAAGTGGGGAATGGTCTGGAACTCTATTTTGAGAGCCTCGGGCTGCCGTTTGAGAGTCTCAAAGTGCGTAAAAGTACTGTTCGGGAGAAGAGCAGTTATACCTATTTTCCGCAATACTCCTACCTCGAAAAAATTGCTATCGACAATGCCCTTGCGTTACGCATCCTGGCCATAGAGTTCGGCGCAAGAACAGACAATAGCGCGCTTGACAGAGAACTCACCTTATTGGAAAAAGAGCTTCTGGATGATATGTGCGGAGAGATCGCCTATCTGGTCGAAAAAGAGCTTGGGAACTATCTGGAAAAAGAGGCGCACTCAGAGCCGGCGGCGGACCACAGCGTACTTGTCGTGTGTGGGGATGAAGAGCGTGCCATACGCTTCTCTTTTGCGCAACGATCGGTTGAGCCTGAGAAAGCAGCATTGTCTGAGAGAGAAGACCCTGCCGAGAGCAGTGAAAAAGCTAAGACCAAGATAGCAGCGGTGGTCGGTACCATTGCAGCCGACAGGCTCGAAGTGGGGCGAACGTATATGTTGCAGCCCTTCAGCAGAAACAGAACGGTACTGCTTCTGGATGAGGATTTGCCCTTTATGGCAACACGTCATTCTCAAAACGGTACGACACTTGCGTATACACTGCAAGAGGCGGTTACAGATAAAAATATGCTGTGCGGGCATTACGTCACGATAGCAGACACTACGATCGATGATGCATCTCTCTTGGAGCTTGACAGAGGCTCGCAGCTGGAGCTGACCCTGTATGATGAGGTTCAGATCCATAAAGATGCTAAAATGGTTGCAACGGCGCAGCTCGCTCGCTCAGAGGGCAAGCCCGTTGTAAAAGTAGTGGATCTGGTCACCAAGGAGATAGCAAATGTCGAACAGTAAACACGTCCCCAAAGAGGTCGTAAAACGTTATGTGCGTGACATCAAGTCCGCCGATGCCTGGAGTATGTTTAAGATCATGGCCGATTTTGTCAAGGGGTTTGACGAGCTGGGTGATCTGGGTCCGGCGGTCACGGTCTTCGGCAGTGCAAGGTTGAAAGAAGAGAGCAAGTACTATCAGATGGCGCATCTGCTCGGTGAAAAACTGGCGGCCAAAAAATTCAATGTCCTGACCGGCGGGGGACCGGGTATTATGGAGGCGGCGAACCGCGGTGCCTTCGACAGAGGCGGGGTCGAATCCATCGGTCTGAACATCGATCTTCCTTTCGAGCAGGAACCTAACCCCTACACCACAAAAGAGGAGAACTTCGACTACTTCTTTTCGCGCAAAGTGATGTTGGTCAAATATTCTCTGGCCTATGTCATCTTTCCCGGCGGTTTCGGTACGCTGGACGAACTTTTTGAAGCGTTGACCCTGGTACAGACACGCAAAGTCGAAGGGGTACGGATATTTCTTGTCGGAGAGGAGTTCTATAATCCGCTGATCGACTTTATCGAAGAGTGTCTGATCTCGCATGATATGATCGATGCCGAGGACTTTGAACTGATCACCATCAGTGATGATCTTGACTATATTGTCCGTGAGATTGAAAAGTCGCTTGAAGTACAGATCTCGGGACTTGCCAAGGAGGGACTTGCCAACACGAAATATTTCAAGAACCTCTCCAAATTCTTTGATGATCGTCAGATCAGGTCGGGCAGAGATTCGTAGGCTTTTTTAAAGTAAAGGCTGATACCTTAACTAAATCGTAAGGATAGTCTCGCGATTAATCACTTTTTGTTATTATTCCGGCATTAGAAACCAAGAAAGACGTCTGCACGGCGTCGAGAGTAGACAATATGGCAAAAAAAGTTTTGATCGGAATGAGCGGCGGGGTCGATTCGACCGTCTCCACGATGTTATTACAAGAAGAGGGGTATGAGGTAGAAGGGCTCTATATGCGCCTGCACTCCAAGCCGGGCTACCATGAGATCCATCAGGCACGTGCACAAAAAGCGGCGGATTTTTTGGGTATTAAACTGCATGTTCTGGACCTGGAAGAGACCTTCAAAGAGAAGGTTGTAAACCCGTTTATCGAAACCTACAAAGAGGGGAAAACACCGAACCCATGCGCATTGTGTAACCGCAATCTCAAGTTTGGCGAGATGATGAAGTTCGCCGACAAGATCGGTGCTGATTATCTTGCAACGGGGCACTATATCCAGCATGACGGCACCTACCTGCTTCAGGCTGAAGATGACACGAAAGACCAGTCGTACTTTCTATTCTACATCGACAAGGCTATTGTCCCTCGTCTACTCTTTCCGCTTGGAACACGTCATAAAAAAGATATCAAAGCGATGGCGGCCAAGATCAAAGGGCTGGAGTCGTTTGCATCTCAGGCGGAGTCGAGCGAGATCTGTTTTGTCGAGACGACCTACACTGACGTCCTGAAAGATTACGTCCAGGTCGATCAGCCGGGCGAGGTCCTTGATGCAGAGGGGAATGTGGTCGGAGAGCATAAAGGGTACATGCACTACACCATCGGCAAACGCAAGGGCTTCACGGTCAAAGGGGCGCATGACCCGCACTATGTGACCAAGATCATTCCCGAAAAAAACCAGATCGTTGTGGGGCTGAAAGAGGAGCTTGAATGCTACGACGTGAAACTCAAAGATATCAACATGTTTGACGACCGTACAAGTTTTGATACGACCGTAAAGCTGCGCTACAGAACCCACGCCGTACCGTGTCATGTCGAGATCAGCGGCAATACGGCGACCATAAAACTGCAAGAGCCTGTACTGGGTGTCGCTTCAGGCCAGGCTGCCGTCTTTTATGATGACAACAAACTGATCGGCGGCGGGTGGATCGTCTGATCAGGCAGGTTCGACAACCGTGCTGCTAGAACCAAAAGCAGTGCTATTTTCTATTTTTTACCCACTTCTTAGACTCTCACGATATAATTGCATCATTATTACAAACCCTAAAGGTGACCCATGCGCGGATATAAAATTTTTGCCGGTAGTTCTTCTGTCGATTTTGCCCAGGAGATCTGTAAGACACTCGATGTTCCTCTAGCTAAAGCTGACGTAAAACGTTTCTCAGATGGTGAGATCTCTGTACAGATCGCTGAAAGTGTTCGTGGACGTGATGTCTTTATCGTTCAGTCTACAGGCGCACCGTCCAACGACAACCTGATGGAACTGCTCATTATGACCGATGCCCTTCGCCGTTCATCAGCCAGCTCCATTACAGCCGTCGTCCCTTATTACGGGTATGCACGTCAAGACCGTAAAGCGGCGCCTCGTGTACCTATCACGGCAAAACTGGTTGCCGACCTTTATGAGACGGCAGGGATCGACCGTGTTGTCACGATCGACCTGCATGCCGGTCAGATCCAGGGCTTTTTCAACATTCCGGTAGACAACCTTTACGGTTCTATCGTCTTTAAAGAGTATGTCCAGTCCAAAAAACTTCCAAACCCTATCGTTGCCTCACCGGATATCGGCGGTGTTGCCCGCGCACGCTACTTTGCCAAGCAGCTTGGACTTGAGATGGTCATCGTTGACAAGCGTCGTGAAAAGGCAAACGAGTCTGAAGTAATGAACATCATCGGTGATGTCGAAGGCAAAGATGTCATTATTGTTGATGACATGGTCGATACTGCCGGAACGATGGTCAAAGCGGCAGCGGCACTCAAAGCCAAAGGGGCGACATCGGTGATGGCGATCGCAACGCACGGTGTGTTGAGCGGAAAAGCCTACAGCAATCTCGACAGTGACGGCCTGGATGAACTTTGTATCTCCAACACGCTGGTTACAAAACCGCATGACAGCATCACGGTACTGAGCGTCGCACCTCTTTTTGCCGAGGTTATCCGCCGTGTTTACCACAATGAAAGCGTCAACTCCCTGTTCGCGTAAGGGGTTAAGATGACAGTGCACCGCACTTTAAACAAATTATTGATGAAATAGAGACGGCATCAGCCCTCTCTTCGGAAACATATGAAAATAGAACATATAAGAAACTTCTCGATCATTGCCCACATTGACCACGGTAAATCAACGTTGGCCGACCGTATCATTCAAGAGTGCGGTGCCGTAAGTGAACGGGAAATGACCTCGCAGATGATGGACACGATGGACATCGAGCAGGAACGCGGTATTACGATCAAGGCACAATCCGTGCGTCTTGACTATGTCAAAGACGGCAAGCACTACAACCTGAACCTTATCGACACCCCGGGCCACGTGGATTTCTCCTACGAGGTGAGCAAATCATTGGCCTCATCCGACGGTGCACTGCTGATCGTTGATGCTGCCCAGGGCGTTGAAGCGCAGACGATCGCCAATGTCTATCTGGCACTGGACAATGACCTTGAGCTATTGCCTGTGATCAACAAGATCGACCTTCCGGCCGCTGAACCGGAGCGTGTTGCCGAAGAGATCGAGGCGAGTATCGGTATCGATGCAACAGACGCGTTGATGGTCTCTGCAAAGTCGGGACTTGGTATCCGTGACCTGATCGATGCCATCGTTGAGCGTATCCCGGCACCGGAGGGCGATCCTGAAGCGCCGACCAAGGCGATCATCTATGACTCGTGGTTCGATCCGTATCTGGGTGCTTTGGCACTGGTGCGTGTCTTTGACGGCGAGATCAAAAAAAACCAGAACGTACTTCTGATGAGTACGAAAGAGCATCATCAGGTACTTGACCTGATGTATCCGCACCCGCTCAAGCGTCAAAAGACGCAGGCGATCAAGACCGGTGAGATCGGGATCGTTGTACTGGGTCTGAAAGATGTCGGTTCCGTCAACGTCGGTGACACCATTACGGATATGAAAAATCCGACGGCCGAGCCGGTCGGAAACTATGAACCTGCCAAACCGTTCGTCTTTGCCGGACTCTACCCGATAGACACGGACAAGTTTGAAGACCTGCGTGATGCACTCGACAAACTTAAGCTCAATGACTCGTCGCTCTCATACGAACCGGAGACTTCGGTCGCGCTCGGTTTCGGTTTCCGTGTCGGTTTCCTTGGCATGCTGCATATGGAGGTGATCAAAGAGCGTCTGGAGCGGGAGTTCAACCTCGACCTGATCGCAACGGCACCGTCGGTCGTCTATCATGTGACCATGACGGATGGTGAGCTCATAGAAGTGCAGAATCCGTCGGAACTGCCGCCGGTTAACCATATCGAGCGCATCGAAGAGCCGTATGTACGGGCAACGGTCATTACACCGACAGAGTACCTCGGCAATGTCATGAACCTGCTTGTCTCGAAACGCGGGATGCAGGATAAGATGGACTACCTCAATGAAGAGCGTGTCCTTCTGGAGTATTCGATCCCGATGAACGAGATCGTCGTCGATTTCTACGATCAGCTCAAATCGATCTCAAAAGGGTACGCCTCTTTTGACTATGAACCGATCGGGTTCCGTGAAGGTGACCTGGTCAAGCTGGATGTCAAGGTGGCCGGCGATGTGGTCGATGCCCTTTCGATCATTGTTCCCCGAACGGCAGCAGAGTCACGCGGCCGTGCGCTGGTCAAGAACATGAAAGAGATCGTCCCCCGTCAGCTTTTTGAAGTGGCGATCCAGGCGTCGCTGGGTAACAAGGTCATCGCCCGTGAGACGGTCAAGTCGATGGGTAAAAATGTTACCGCCAAATGTTACGGCGGTGACATCACGCGTAAACGTAAACTGCTTGAAAAACAGAAAGCGGGTAAAAAACGTATGAAGTCCATCGGCAAGGTCAACCTGCCGCAAGAGGCCTTCATGTCCGTCTTGAAAATGGACTAAGGCGTTGCCATGAAGTGCCTTCTCTGCTCTTCATGGTCACTGACCCACATCTGTAAAGCGTGCCAGAACGAAAACCTCCAACCCTCACTCTACAAACGCAAGATCCGCGGCAACATCGATGTCTACTCTTTTTACAAGTACAGAGAGATCGAAAAACTGCTCCATACCAAACACACGGACCTCGGTTTTTACATCTACTCCCTTTTGGCGAAGATCGCTTTTCGCCGTTTCAGCAGGAGCTTCAGTTTTGAAGGTGCCGTGGCCTCTTTAGGTATAGACGAGCATGTCAGACACGGTTACTCGCACACTGCCGTTTTGAACAAGAGCCTGCACTCGGAGCAGATCCGTCCCTATTTCGGCAAAATAACGGCGACGAGCAAGGAAAGCTACTCTGGAAAGAGTTTTCAATACCGCCTTTTGCACCCCCGCCGTTTTGTTGTCAGCGCGTTCAAAGAGCAGTATGTGATCCTTGTCGACGATATCATCACAACGGGGATGACACTCACCCAGGCCGTAGAAGCCCTGGAGAAAGAGGGCAAAGAGGTGCTCTTCTGCCTGACGCTGGCGGATGCGGAGAAGTAGTTACCTCTTCAAAAAGGCGAGGACCTCTTTTTCGGTGCCTCGAAAGATCACAGGGATAGGGCTCTTCTCGATCTGATAGTAGTACATGGGGTCATAGTACTCTTCAAGAAGTATCTGTACCCACTCTTTGTGTGCCTCAGTTCTGCCGCTGATCTGTTGGACCTTGTAGGCATTTTCCAGTATGGATGTCAGGTGAATGAAACGTTCACTGCCCAGACGTTTTCGGATGCGCTGGAGGTTTGCGTTCATCGCCTCGAACCATCTCTCGGCACCCTCTTCGCCGTACTGGTTCTCGTACTCGGCCAGTGATGCCGTGACGTATTCGTCAAAGGTGATCTGCACACGTGTTTCGATAGGCGCTTCCAGGATGACCAGGCTCGCCTGCTGGAGGTTGTCAAAGACGGGTTTCGGGATGAAGACCCTGCCGATATTGTGGCTCTCATGCTCGATGATGAGTCTGTCGTGCGATTCGTTTTCATGACGGATAAGGGCGTAGGCCAGCCGGTCTTCAAAGTCGATCTGGCTGGGCTGCGGTGTCGTATAGCGGCCGAACGACGAACCCCTGTGGTTAGCCAGTGCTTCGAGGTCGATCGCGTTGTCAAGTTTCTGGATAAGGAGTGTCTTTCCGCTGCCGGTCGTCCCGCCGATGATGATGGTCTCCGCCGCATCGCTGATGCGTTCGGACTCTTCCATCAGGAAACGGCGGAAGGCTTTATAGCCGCCTTTGAGACGGGGCACGGTGATGCCGGCTTCGGAGAGCCACTCTTGCGATATTTTGGAACGCTGCCCGCCGCGAAAGCAGTAGAGATAGGCATCGGGGTGTTGGCGCATAAAGTCTTTCCACGCTTGAACACGCTGCGCTTTTACTTCGCCCCGGATCAGCTCATGGCCGAGCTTGACCGCTTCGCTGTTGCCCGCCTCTTTGTAGCGTATACCGACGAGACGGCGCTCCTCGTCGTTCATGAGGGGGAGGTTGGTGGAGGTGGGAAACGCCCCTTTCTCAAACTCGACAGGAGCCCTCACGTCGATGAGAGGTCGCCCCTCCAGGACAATGGAGCGAAAATCGTCTGTCAACGGCAAGGCCACCCTAGACGACCTCGACGCTGTAGTCACCGCGCTCGTATGTCTCGCCGATAGATGTAAGCTCAAGACCGGCAGATCGGGTGATCTCCAGGAAGGCCTCGACGCTCTCTTTATGGACAGCGCAAAGCAGTCCGCCAGAGGTCTGGGCGTCACAAAGAATATCCTGCTGTTCAGCTGTCATCGGCGCGATCTTATGGCCGTAACTTTCAAAGTTACGGCGCGTGCCGCCGGGGACACACTCCATCGCAAGGTACTTTTTGACATTGGCTAACAGCGGTACATCATCAAAACGGATAACCGCACTGATATTGCTGCCGTCGCAGATCTCTGTCAGGTGGCCGAGCAGACCGAACCCCGTCACATCGGTGAGGGCAGTGACCCCTTTGAGCTTAGCGATCTCTGCCCCGATCTTGTTGAGTGTACACATGGCGTCAATGGCGACCTGGATGTCGCCTTCGGAGATCTTGCCCTGTTTTTGCGCCGTGGTCAAGATGCCGATACCGAGCGGTTTGGTCAAGAAGAGTTCGCAGTCGGCTTCTGCCGTGTCGTTGCGTTTGATGTTTTTGTTCTCCGCGATGCCCGTTACGGCGAGACCGAAGATAGGCTCCGGCGAGTCGATGCTGTGGCCTCCGGCAAGAGGGATACCGGCCTCTTCGCAGACGGAACGGCCGCCGTCAATGACTTTCTGGGCGATATCGGCACTTAGTGTGTTGATAGGCCAGCCGAAGATCGAGATCGCCATAAGCGGTTTGCCACCCATCGCGTAGATGTCGCTGATAGCGTTGGTCGCGGCGATACGTCCAAAGGTAAAGGGGTCGTCCACGATCGGCATAAAAAAGTCTGTGGTGCTCAGTACGGATGTCCCGTTGCCGAGGTCGAAAGCGGCTGCATCATCGTTTGTGTCGTTTCCGACCAGCAGTTCGGGGTGTTCAATGGTCTCTCTGGAGGTCTCGAGGATCTCTCTCAGCAGTTTGGGTGATATCTTGCAGCCACAACCGGCGCCATGGCTGTATTGTGTCAGTTTTATGTCATTCATCGGGTCTCTTTCTTCTCATAAACAGGCCTGTAAATCTACAGGCTTTCAGTAGCCTCATGATAGTCCCGTTTGACTAAAAACGCACTTTAGCAGTTAGAAAATGGTATGATTTTTAAAAATATTTTTGAGAGCTGCCAATGAAAGAGATTACGATTACTATTCCGCACTTTAAAACGCTGACCTTGCGTCATGTTATCCTGGACTACAATGGAACATTGGCTGAAGACGGTGCCCTTAAAGAGGAGGCGAAACGGCTGCTTGATGATCTGGCGCTGCAGTACCGTGTCCATGTCATCACCTCCGACACCTTCGGCAGTGTTCAGGATCAGTTAGAGCACTTTGACGTTACGATAAAGGTGCTTAAAAGCGATGACCATACCGCGGAGAAAGCGGCCTATATCGATGAACTCGGCAGTGGTCAATGTGCGGCAGTCGGTAACGGCAACAATGATGCAGCGATGTTGAAAAAAGCAGCACTGGGTATCGCCTTGATAGGGGATGAAGGGTGCAGTACGCAGACGATGCTCAACAGCGACATCGTCTGCAGCTCGATAAAAGATGCGATAAAGCTGTTGTCAAGCGAAAAACGGCTGATCGCAACACTGCGGAAATAGGTCAGGTACGGTTCGGGTAGGGTTCGCGCATACTCATGCGTGTATCGATGACAGCCCGCCCTACGGTAAAGTGGTACATGGTCTGAAAGGTGTCGTCCTCCAGACCCAGCATTCTATGCATCACATCGTCAAGGTAGCAGCCGATGCCGGTAGCACTCAGACCGAGTGCCGTCGCTTCTAAATAGAGCTGTTGACCGATCTCGCCGCACTCCCAGTAGAGCTCTCTGTACTCATGCGCGCCGTAACGTTCTATCGGTTCCCTGAACTGGCTAATCATCCCGAGCGAGAAGGCACTGTCGCCGGCAATATCCTGCGAGCAGGAGATGAACTTGGCCTGCGAACGGAAGTCGCCTTGTTCCAGAAGGTAGAGCCCCGGCATCTTCTCTTCCCAGAGGAAATCTTTTCGTGTGAGGCGTTTAAGGGCACTTTTGTGCTCCGCGTTGCGCAGGTAGAAATAGAGCCCCTTCTCCAGCGTTTCAACATCGTGGACAAAGAGTGCAAAATTGGCACGGCTGCGAAAATCATCGACCGGTTCGGTGACGGCGTGCAGCATCTGTCTGAACTGTTCGAGTGTAATGTGCGTCCGGGCAAAGTCCATCGCCTGGGCGCTGCGGCGTTTGAAGATCACCTCTTTGACACTAAAATCGTTGGGCATACGTTCGGGTCGGGTTTTCTGGAGCTTGTGCTGTTCAATCGGTTCTGCGTCCACTTGCGATGCTTCAATGGCCAGGTCGACCGCTTCCCAGGGGTGGTGGGACCGGCTCAGGAGGTTTGCATGACCCTGAAACTGTGCGGGAAGGTCATTGAGAAGTTGTGTGAGGTCATGCCGGCTATGAACCGTTTCGCCGATGTGCAGGAGGGTCTGTCCTATCTCCGGTTCACTGACCTCATAGCGCGATTTTTGGTCAAGGCCGATCAGCTTTTCCAGGTCAGACAAGGGCAGGTTTTCAACTTTCGCACCCTGCAGGCCCAATGTCCTTGCACTTACTTTGACCGCTTTCATGGCATGGCCGAGGTCCATGTTGACATAACGGAAACAGCGTTCGCCGTATTTCCACATCTCGCGCCAGGTGATGGAACTGAGCGCGACAAAGCAGCCGTGCTGTTTCTCTTCTCTCCAGTAATCGGTCTCAAATTCGGCCAGGATCTCAAGCGCATGCTCTTTGACCGCGTAGTGGGCGATGACACTTTTGTCCGAGATGCCGTCTACCGGCGGCAGGATGATGGTCGCTTCGGTAGGCTGCAGGTTACCGCTCGAGGCGTTACAGCGCAGCGCCCAGCAGTCGGTCCCGATGCATTTCCAGGCAGCGATACCGAGCGAAAACTGGAAAAGTTGCGCAATGGCGTAGAGGGAGAGGGGCGCAGCGGGCAGATGGGCATCGCTCATGACAGTGTTATAGCTCATCGTCGGGTTCTCAAACGAGAGCGGAAGCTTGACAAGACGCGCGCCGCGGTAGCTGCGAAACGGATCGGGTTGTGTCGCCCAGTCCATGTAGCCCAATGAAGCGGCGTAACGGTCGGGATGGTGCTTTGTCCGTTGATGATAGTCGAAGATAACGGCGGAATGATTCATAAGAGGCCTGTTTCGTAAGGGTATTTGTTACAAGATTATAGAGAGCATTGCGTAAAAGAGGACTTGTCTCCAAGGATTAGATTATTGCTTAAGAAAAGTCGTTGATGTACAGGTGCAGATTATCGGCGCAGGAAAGTAAACCGATAGAAACTTTTTGGGTATCAAGAAAGGCCTTAATCCTTTTTTTCTTCCAGTTTTTTTGACGAATAATAGTACTGATCTTCTTCTAGCCCCGCAATATTGGGGTTTTAGATATGAGTCTAGTAGACTAAACTATAATTAGTCAATATCTATCATGCGATACTTGACAGTAAATGACTCATATGTTATAATTTGTCCAGAATTCAAGAAAGGAGTCACTTATACATTATGTCTGAAGATAAAAAAAATGAAGAGACACAATCGGTTGAAGAGGAACTCGAAGAGCAGTTAGAAGCACACGAGGAATCTGAAGTCGAAGAGGTCGAAGATGAATTGGTTACTCTGCAAAAAGAGGTAGCCGCGCTGCAGGATAAATATGCACGTGTTCATGCGGATTTTGACAACATCAAAAAACGTCTTGAACGTGAGAAGTATCAGGCGCTTGAATATGCAAACGAAAAGTTTGCAAAAGACCTTATCCCTGTTTTGGATGCCCTTGACGGTGCGATCAAAGCAAAGGATATGGAAGCCGATCCGGAGACCTTGCTTGAGAAGGTGAGTGAAGGGGTCGAATTAACACTTAAACAATTTTTGAGCGCAATGGAAAAGCACGGCGTGACACCGGTGAATGAAGATGAGCCGTTCGATCCGAATGTGCACCATGCGGTCCAGCAAGTCGACAGCCCTGACCACGAAAGCGGTCAGATCGTCAGTACCTTTCAAAAAGGGTACAAATACAAAGAACGAACCTTGCGTGATGCAATGGTCGTTATTGCGAACTAGGTGCGCAATTAAAAAAAGCAACAAGGTTGCGCGGGCTTGACGCCGAGTCAAACTCAGCGTTAGCGTAGGTGGCGGAATGACTTCCGGTACCGTTAGCAATAGATGAAGGGGTTCCCTTCATTTTATGAAATAAAATTAAGGAAAAAAAATGAGCAAAGTAATTGGTATCGATTTAGGAACAACAAACTCATGTGTCGCAGTTTACGAAGGCGGTGAAGCAAAAGTCATCCCGAACAGCGAAGGTAAGAACACAACACCATCGGTTGTTGCATTTACGGACAAAGGTGAGGTACTTGTGGGTGACCCTGCAAAACGTCAGGCGATCACCAACCCTGAAAAGACCATCTCTTCTATTAAGAGAATCATGGGTCTGATGATGGACGAAGAGACGGCTAAAGAGGCACACGACAAAGTAACCTATAAGATCGTCAATAAAGACGGTATG
>JBFFKK010000019.1:0-41639 GCA_041555445.1 Sulfurimonadaceae bacterium | reverse complement strand
TCTGCGTGTTACTTACACTTCCTATCTGTCTTTTAATATCTTTCAAGTTGGCCATAATGGTCCTTCTTATTCAGCGATAAAAGATGCTTTGAACTCTTCAAGCGCTTTTTTCATCATTGCGTTTGTCTCATCATCAATTTTTGATGTACTTCTGATGTTCTCAAAAATCTGTGGGTAAGACGCTTCAATAAACGGATAAAGCTCAGCTTCAAATTTAACGACAGATGTGTGTGGCATATCATCAAGGAAACCTTCGTTACCTGCGAAGATGATAAGTGCCTGCTGCTCTGCTGCAAGTGGAGAGAACTGAGGCTGCTTAAGTACCTCTACCATTCTCTGACCACGCTCTAGTTGATTACGAGAGATCTCGTCAAGATCAGATGCGAACTGGGCAAATGCCTGAAGTTCACGGTACTGAGCAAGGTCAAGACGTAGTGTTCCGGCAACCTGCTTAGTCGCTTTGATCTGCGCTGCACCACCAACACGAGATACCGAAAGACCAACGTTGATCGCCGGGCGGATACCTGAGTTGAAGAGGTCAGTCTCAAGGAAGATCTGACCGTCAGTGATCGAGATAACGTTAGTCGGGATATAGGCCGCTACGTCACCTGCAAGTGTCTCAATAATAGGAAGTGCAGTCAATGAACCGGCACCTTCGTCATCGTTCAGTTTCGCTGCACGCTCAAGAAGACGAGAGTGTAGGTAGAAAACATCACCCGGGTATGCTTCACGGCCCGGAGGACGACGAAGGATAAGAGACATTTCACGGTAGGCAACCGCATGCTTGGAAAGGTCATCATAAACGATTAGACCGTGGCGTGCATTGTCACGGAAGTACTCACCCATTGTTACACCCGTGTATGGTGCAAGGAACTGAAGTGCTGCCGCTTCTGCTGCAGTAGCAGTAACAACGATTGTGTACTCCATTGCGCCGTGCTCTTCTAGACGACGAACAACTTGTGCAACAGTCGACTCTTTTTGACCTACAGCAACGTAAACACAGATAACACCGTTACCTTTTTGGTTGATGATGGAGTCAAGAGCAACCGTCGTCTTACCTGTCTGGCGGTCACCAATGATAAGCTCACGCTGACCACGGCCGATCGGCACGAGTGCGTCAATCGCTTTGATACCTGTTGCAAGCGGCTCGTGTACTGATTTACGCTCCATGATACCAGGTGCTTTCTCTTCAACGAAACGCATTTCAGTCGCTTCGATCGGACCTTTACCGTCAACCGGCTCACCCAGTGCATTGACAACACGACCGATAACAGCGTCACCGACTGGTACACTTAGAAGTTTACCAAGGCGTTTTGCGCTCATTCCTTCACGAAGTGACTCAGACTTCCCAAGAAGAACAACACCTACACTTGCCTCTTCCAGGTTAAGTACAAGACCTTTCGTCCCATCTTCGAACTCGACCATCTCACCCGCCATTACATTGCTCATGCCATAGACCTGTGCAACGCCGTCTGCGTAAGAAATAACCGTTCCAGTTTCGTTAATATCAACACTTAGTTCAAAGTTGTCAATACGCTCTTTAATAATTGAACTGATTTCATCAGCTTGAATTTTAGCTACCACTTTGTTTGCCTCCTATTTAGATTGCTTTTAAGATATGTTCTACAAGTTGTGCATTCACACGAGTTTTAGAGAAGTTGATCTCCATGTCAAGATCTTTTACTTCGACCTTAAGGCCTTCATAATCACTTTTCTCAAACTCAAGCGCAACTGTTGCGTCGACTTTTTTACCCAGACCTGTACTGAGGTCCGTCAAAGTCTTTGCATCAATATCTTCATTGCTGTAAACGACACCGCTGTAGTTTTTAGAACTACGTGCGATCTCTTTACGCATCTCTTCAGCCATTGCTGGAATGGTACTGATACGTCCGTTCTCTACCAGTAGCTTGATGAAGTTGTTCAACTTCTCGCTCTGTGCTGACTTAACAGCGTCCAGTAGAATTGATTCTTTATCTGCATTCGTAACTTCCGGGTTTTGCATGACAGAAGTGAACTTCTCGTCAGAAAAACATGCAGAAAGCGCATTGAATATCTCAGCGATATTCACCAATGACTCAGAACCTGTAGCTTCACCCAATGATTTCACGTAACGTTTTGCGATCAACTCTTGCATCTACGCCACCTTCTTCATAATAATGTTTGCCATTGCTTCTTTATCAAGTGCAGAACTCTCTTGCGCAAGCACTTCGCTCATGATCTCATCAACAAGTTCACGAACCATCTTACGTTGTTCAAGCTCCATACCGGCGCCGCCTTGCTTCTGCATGTTCTCCAGGTCAACATCACACTGCTTGAGGATCTTTTCGTTTAAGATCTTACCCTCTTTAGATGCTGCTGCAACGATCTCTTCAGCCAGTTTCTTGGCTTCTGTGACCTTCGCGACAGCAGCTTCTTTAGCCTGCTTTGACTCACGGAGTCTGTCTTGCACCTTTTGCAGTTCGTCGGCAATACCTTGTGAACGACCACCAAAGTAGTTTTTCACCGGTTCTGCCAACAAGTACCATAGGATACCTGCAAAGATAACGAAGTTAACGGTGCGCTGTACAATGTCTGTACCGCCGTCAGCTGCAAACAGCGACGTCGCTACAAACAATAAAGGTAAAAGAATTTTACTCACATCGTTTCCTTATATTTGACTAAACTTAGCTTTAACTGCTTCTTTATATAGAGGCACTTGTGACAGAAGTGTATTTTTAAGACTTTCGCGGGTCTCCGCCAATGACTTTTCAAATTCAGCTTTGTCTTTCGCTAATTCAGCACGTTTTGCTTCAATTTTGCTTTCTGCAAGTTCTTTTGCTTCTGCAATCACTTTCTCTCTTATCGCCGCAGCTTCCAACTTCGCTTCATTAATGATGTTTTGCGCTTCTGCAGTCAGTTCAGCGATCTCGGCGTCGTTGTTGCCAACAGCCTCTTGATCTTTCTTGATACTTGCATCACGCTCATTCATGTAATTGAATAGAGGTTTAAAAAGCAAACTGTTTAGAACGGCAATAAGGATAAGGAAGACAACGATCGTGATGCCCAATAGCAACGGATTTATATCTAACATACCACCTCCTAAAAGTTGCGCAATTCTACTATACTCTAGTTAAAGCTATTGTTAAAGAGTGCAAAGTTATGAAAGAAATGTGAAATAAAATAGAATGTTTGCGGTTGATAGCGTAAAAAAGTGACACTTTTTTGATCACTAAAATGGCTGTAAAATGCCTTTTTTATCATTTTTCAATAAAAAAAGGCGGAAAAAGAGCTAAAAGCGCTAAAAATCGATAAGTTTTACAAAAGTTAAATATAAATGTTGTTTTTAAGACAACCACTCTAATAGAGTTGATTTAAAAGTTTTTCGATCTCATCTTCACTGTCGAAAAGAAGTGTGATCTCATTCGACTTGGATCTGGCCTTGATGCCCAGATCATCAAAGCGTGCTTTAAGCGCCTCAAAATCCAGTGACTCTTTTTGCACCGTTTTCGTCTCAGGAGCCTTCGTGCCGTTTTTCATCGATTTCGTCATCGCTTCAACGTCGCGTACCGACAGTTTCTGCCCCACAATAGAGTCCACGAGTTTTGCCTGCTCTTTGTCATTCAGACCGACAAGAACCTTTGCATGGCCGGCGGAGATCCTGCCCTCTTTCAAGGCTGCCAGCGTTTTCTTGGCAAGCTGCAACAGACGGAGCGTGTTTGTGATGTGCGCGCGCGATTTGTGCACCATGCCCGAAAGCTCGTCGTGTGTGATCCCATGCACGTCCAACAGTTCCGCATACGCCTGCGCCAGATCGACAATGTTGAGTTCGTCACGCTGGATATTTTCAATCAACGCCTGCTGGCGCATTTTCTCTTCATCAATATGTGCGATGACGGCCCGGATCGTCTTGAGCTTTGCCAACTTGCTGGCACGAAGACGGCGTTCGCCTGCAACCAGGATATAGCCGTCTATATCTTCGACAACAACAACGGGCTGGATCAGACCATATGTTTTGATACTGTCTGCCAGTTCGGCCAGAGAGCGTTCGTCAAAATGTTTACGCGGTTGAAAAGGATTTGCTTTTATCTGTGATAGCGGAAGTTCGACGACCGATTCTGAACTGGGGACCTCGTTATCGTAGGCCTCTTCGATCTCACCCAGCAGTTCACCCAGACCGCGGCCTAAAGATTTTGCTTTTTGTTTTGCCACTCTCTACCCTCTTACGCAATAATAGCTTGTGCCAAGTTCTGATAAGCGACCGATCCGCTCGATTTTGCATCGTAGAGAAGAGCAGGTTTGCCAAAGCTTGGGCTCTCAGCCAAACGGACATTACGAGGGATTACGATCAGCTCTTCATCGATATCTTTGAACAGTTTGTTGTCAAAGTGTTGACGCAGGTCGGCAAAGACCTGTTTTGAGAGGTTGTTCTGCGCACTGTACATCGTCGGCAGGAAACCTTTGATCTCAAGATGAGGATTGATTGTCTTGCGGATCAGACGTACCGTGTTCAACAGTTGTGCCAAACCTTCCAGCGCAAAGAACTCGCATTGGATCGGGATGATCACCGAGTTGGCTGCGGAAAGCGCATTGATCGTCATCGGTCCCAGTGCAGGCGGTGAATCGATGACAATATAGTCGTAGGTTGTTTTGACCTGCGCAAGCGCTTTTTTCATGATCAGTTCGCGGCCATTGGTGTTGCCCGCATCGTAGTACTCTTTTTCGACACCGACCAGTCCGATGTTTGCCGGGGCAAGGTCCAGTGTCGATATCTCTGATTTCAAGATGATATCGCGCAGCTTTTTCGTCCCGATAAGCACATGGTAGATATTGAACTCATAATCGTTGCGGCTGTATCCCAGGGATGTCGTCGCGTTTGCTTGCGGGTCAGCATCGATCAGTAATACTTTCTTGCCTTCTACAGCCAAAGAGGCTGCAAGATTGACAGCAGTTGTCGTTTTTCCTACACCACCCTTTTGGTTGGCAATTACTATAATTTCACTCATCGTAAACTAAATATCCTTTGTCCGTCGCACTCTATCGAGCCATCTTCTAATAATCTTGCTTGTGCCAATGAAAGTTTTGTCTCACCGCTGTGGGTAAAGAAGTTTCTGCTTTTGACAAATTCTACCTCATAGTTTCTAAATATCTTCTTCCATGTTGGACAAATTTTCATCGCATCGAAATATTGTTCCAGTAGTGTTTCATTAGAAATTTCTATATCCAGCTTTGAAAAGCCTTCCGGCGCCATCTTTGTATTCAGCCCAATACCGCAGACCAGCGTCTCTTTATAGAGGTTTGTGATCGCTCCGCCGATCTTCTTTTCGCCCAGATAAAAATCATTCGGCCACTTCAGCCAGAGAGAAGAGCCCAACTCTGTCAACAGCTCTTTCAATATATAAGTAAAGTAAATAGATGCCGATTCCAGCTTCAGGTCCGCAGGCAGTTCATCTTTCGAAATTGCGAACGAGAAAAAAAGGTTCCCCTCCAGACCGCTCCAGCTGTTTCCTCGGCTCCCCTTACCCGCCTCTTGACGTGTAGCCGTGACACATATGGGGGCAGAGAGAGTACCCTCTTTCAAGGCATCTAAGAGGTAACGTTGCGTGGAGTCAACAGATTCAAGCGAGTGTATCTGCAAGAGAGAGCCTCTTACCGTTAAGATAAGCGATAACGCTCATCTCTTTTTTTGAAGCCGGTTGCACCAGTTCGATAGCGACTGACCCTTTAGCACAACCGACGACAATACGTTCTTTCGCAATCGAGAGGATCTCACCCGGGGTATGCTTTTTCTCAGACTCGACAAGGGCCATCTTTTTGAGCTTTAGACCGCTTTCAAGGTAGATCCCGGGCCAGGGTGTGAATGCACGGTAGCGGTTATAAAGCGTCTGCGCATCATCAAAATGGACAAGCCCCTCCTCTTTTGTGATCTTGGTACAGTGCGTCGCTTTCGCATCATCCTGTGCAATCGGTGTGTAGCTGTTGAAGTTTTTCAGTACGTCGATTGTCAGTGCCGTTGCACACGTCGTCAGGCGGTCAAAGAGTGTCGTGACCATCTCATCATCGCCGATCTCGATCTTCTCGATCTTCAAAACATCACCCGTATCCAGGCCGACATCCATCAGCATTGCCGTCACACCTGTTATTTTGTCACCGTTCAAGATGGCCTGTTGGATCGGACTGGCACCGCGATAGTCCGGCAGGATCGAGGCGTGGAGGTTAATACATGGCGCATGCTCAAGGACCGCTTTCGGAAGGATCTGCCCATAGGCGGCGACGACGATGTAGTCGCACTCGATCTGCAGGAGTTCAGACACGGTCTCTTCGTCACGAAGACGTGTCGGTTGGTAGACAGGCAGGCTGTTCTCCAGTGCGACGGTTTTCGTGATCGGCGGTGTCATCACCTTTTTACGGCCGACCGGTTTGTCGGGCTGGGTATAAACGGCGACGACATTGATCTCTTCATCTGCGACCAACGCTTCCAATATCCTGCTGGCATAATCGGGAGTTCCCATAAAGATGACATTCATCAGGACCCCTTTGTACTGAAAAGTGTTCCGCCTTTGTGCACACCATCCAAGAGGTATGCCCTGGCGTCAGTCAGGTCGTAGCCCGAACTCAAAAACATGCTGCGTCCATGTTTTAACATATAGTCGGCTGCCTTGAGTTTGGTCACAATACCGCCTGTGGCAAAGTTTCCGTGCGGCGTCGCCTCACGCGACAGTTCGTCGATAGCAATCGTTTTGACCGTTTTCAGTATCTTTGCGTCACTGCTTTTTCGCGGGTCAGCATCATAATAGGCGTCGATATCAGAGAGAATCAATAGCAGTTCGGCCCCGACAGCATTTGCCGTATAGGCTGAGAGCTGATCGTTGTCACCCACGACCAGCTCTTCTGTCGCCGTCACATCGTTCTCGTTGACGATCGGTACAACGCCATTGGCTATCAATGTATCGATCGTCCCCTTGATACGGTCAGCCTGCTCACGGCTCTGAAAATTTGCAGCCGTCACCAGTACCTGAGAGCATATCTTGCCATATTTCAGAAATTTTCGATTATAGAGCTCCATAAGATGGGGTTGCCCTATAGAAGCCAAGGCCTGTTTGTTCTGGATCGCACTGCGGTCAAGCTGCAGTTTTGTATAACCGGCTGCGACAGCACCCGACGAGACCAGGATAACATCATATTTATTGGAGAGTTCTGCAATAAAATCAACCAGGTTCCGCATACGCTCCAGTGCCACACTGTCATTCTCGGTCAGAACTGCGCTGCCGACTTTAACAACTAACCGTTTCATCAGCGGTTTTTGTGCACAAGATTGTTAAGCGCGTAGCGCAGGCCGTCTATGTTCGTGTGCATCACCGAAGAGATAGGGGCGATAAAGAGCGGTTTTTCGGTGTCGAACGCTTGCGTACCTTCTTGATCATCCTGCTCAAAAAACGGCAAGCTCGTGTCAAAACCAAAACGGCTCTCTGCCGTCGGTTCAAGTCCGAGTTCCTTGATAAACGCTTCTGTCTTTGCCACGAGCTCTTCGGGAGCAAGTGCATCGCTGCGCGTCAACGCGATCGCATATGAACGGGTAGCCAGTTTTTCAGAAAACTGTTCAAGTTCTGTTTTAAGCGTATCGAACTGCTCTTTCGTCTCACGGTAGTTGGCGATGTCGATCATAAAAAGGAGGGTCTTTGTCCGTTCGATATGACGCAAGAACTCCAAACCGAGACCTTTACCGTCCGATGCACCGCCGATAATACCCGGGATATCCGCCATAACAAAGGATTCGTAGTTACCGACATCGACCTGCCCGAGTTTCGGTGTCAACGTTGTAAACTCGTAGTTCGCCACTTCCGGACGTGCATTGGAGACCGTTGAGATCAATGTTGACTTGCCCACATTCGGAAAACCGACAAGCCCCACATCGGCGATCAGTTTAAGGTCAAGAATAACTTCGCGTTCATCAGCCGGCTGTCCCGGTTGTGCATAACGGGGCTGCTGGTTCGTAGAGGACTTGAAGTGGTAGTTTCCAAGCCCCCCTTTGCCGCCTTGAAGAAAACGCACTTCATAACCGTCCGTCAGCAGGTCAAACAGCACTTCGCCCGTCTCTTTGTCGATCACCTGTGTTCCGGGAGGCACAATGACATAGAGCGGTGCACCGGATTTACCGGTCATGCGCGAGCCTTCGCCCGGACGTCCGTTCTCCGCTTTCAGGCTTTTTCTGCCTTTAAACCCCGAGAGCGTGTGCGTGTTGTTGTCGACACGGAAAATGACGTCGCCGCCTTTACCGCCGTCGCCGCCGTTAGGACCACCGTTCGTTACAAATTTTTCACGTCTGAAGGCGACACAGCCTGCCCCGCCTTTGCCCGATGAAAGTGTTAATGTGACCTGATCTGTAAACATGGTTTGTCCTTGTATTTAGAAAAAAGAAAATAGTTTAAATATTTAACATTATACATTTGAAAAGAAAAAATTACAGTGGTAAATATTTAAAAAGAGTGAAAGAGGCCCAAGAGAGGGCCTAAAGAAAAGTGCTTATGCAGCAGGGATGATTGAAACTTGTTTACGGTTCTTGTCTTTTCTTTCGAAAACAACAACACCGTCTACAAGAGCGTAAAGAGTGTGATCTTTACCCATACCCATGTTTTTACCTGGGTGAACTTTTGTACCGCGTTGACGGATAACGATGTTACCTGCACGTACTGTCTCACCACCGAATTTCTTAACACCTAATCGACGACCTGCTGAGTCACGATTATTCTGAGTACTACCTTGACCTTTTTTATGTGCCATGTCTTTCTCCTACTTTTTTGTGCTTATGCAGCGATTTTAGTGATACGAACGCGAGTAAAATCACGACGGAAACCACGTTTAACTTTTGAATCTTTACGACGACGTTTTTTGAAGATAACAACTTTCTTGTCACGACCTTCGTTGATGACTTCTGCAGTGACGACAGCACCGTCTACGAATGGTGCTCCAACTTTAAGCTCACCCGCATTTACAGCCAAAACTTCTTTGATCTCAACAGTGTCTTTTGCAGCGAGGTTCATTTTGTCAAGAAGAAGGATATCGCCCTCTTCAACCTTATACTGCTTACCACCATTTTTAATGATTGCGTACATATATGTGTCCTTGTTTAATTTAAAGAGTCCTCTAAAAACGCTTAGCATCACAGGCTAAACTCATCATCACAAGACTCTTATTCACATGCACAAAGCCGCAAAAAAAGTTCAACATTCGCAATGATCAGGTCCAGCCTGTAAAGAGAGGTTATGCCCTCTCCGACACCAAGCGCCTATTAAAAAAACGCTTTTAGTCTTTGTCAGGACAAGAAGATGCCCTGATTAAAAGTTGGCGAATTATACTGATATTATCTTTAAAGATGCTTTAGTCTCTTTGAAACCTGCTGAAAAACTACGAGTCTGCAAGTTCGACTGTCTGATTGTTCAGACCGTTGGACACCTCATCGGTACGCTTCTCTTCCGAAATGTCGACTATGATCTTGGAGTAGAGTTCCATATTCTGCAGCACAATGTCAACCAACTTCGGATCGAAATGGCCACCCCGCTCTTCAATAAGCAGGTCGACCACCTTCTCAAGGGGCCAGATCTCTTTGTAGACACGCTTGGAGAGCAGCGCATCGAGAACATCGACTATGGCGACAATGCGGGCGAACAGGTCGATCTCCTCACCCTTGAGGCCTTGCGGGTAACCCGTACCGTCATATTTTTCATGATGGCCGTGCGCGATGGTCGCCGCTGCTTGCAACACCCGGCGGTTTGAATGTTTCAAAAGTTCATAACCTATTGTCGAATGTGTCTTCATCACCGCAAACTCTTCGTCGGTCAATTTATCCGGCTTGTTTAAGATCGCATCGGCTATCGCGATCTTCCCGATATCATGCAGGGATGATGACAGTTCGATGAGTTTGACCTGTTCGTCATCCAAACCGTATTCTCTCGCGATCATCGCGCTTATCGTCGAAACACGTTTGGTATGCTGTTTCGTCTCGTCCGAACGCATCTCTTCGATCTGACCCATTGCCTGAAGCGTATCGCGGAGGGTTGACTCAATCTCTTCATTAAGATTTTTGAGCTCTTTGTTCTTCTCTTTGAGCTCCTCTTCTTTATGCAGAATATGCTGATTGAAAACATTGATGTTCTCTGCCATCTCCGCGAACTCACGGCTCTCATATTTAGCACTGTCGATATCCTGTTTCAACCGATAGGCATTCTGACCGTCATCAATGATCTGCGAAAGCGGTTGCCGTATGTAGTGTTCGAGGACATGAAACATATTCAAGATGATCATAAAGGCAAAGAAGAACAAGACTGCAGCGATCACATAACTGTATGTAAAGGCAAAATCCTGATACACCGCCGTATCCATAGTGATATTGACGGCTCCCAGCACATCCCCGTCATTGACATGATGACACTGCAGACAGTTAAGTGTGCCCTGGGAATTCGCGATATAGGGAATGACCGCTTCTATCTTGCTGTCGTTATCACTCCATCTGAAATGGGGTTCTTTCTTCTGCAGAACCTTCCGGAGGTCATTATCGAGTCCTTTGTCAAATGTACCCGGCCCACCGAACTGTTTGGTAACACTGTCAGCACGGATGATGCTGATCGATTCAATATCGTATACGGATGAGATCTCGTTCAAAAAGTAGGAACGTTTCTCCATAATACCGGCTTTCATATGCGATGTTAACCCGGCCTTGATCACTTCTGCAATCGCGATCGCTTTATTTTCAGAGACAAGCTGAAAAAAACTACGATAACTCAATACGATAATGGAGAGAATGATAAGGATAGAGACGAGAAAGACTTTTAATAAACGCGAAAGAGCGATCTTCTTAATACTCTGTTTTTTCATTGGCTACCATAAGTTTTGATTAATTACTACCTTATGATTTATTGACCCAAAAACAGCTGAAAAAATATAAAAACAACTGAAAACACTATGAAAAGATAGTGTTTGCTCCAGTTGCTCTGATGATCAGTCGCAAAGAGCGATAACTTCGATCTCTACCAAGGCGTTTTTTGGAAGGGTCTTTGCCGCCACCAATGAACGCGCCGGTTTATGCGCACCGAAGGCATTGGCATAGATCTCATTGACCGTAGCGAAATCGTCTATGTCGGCGACAAACGCCATTACCTTGACGACTTTGTCAAGTGACGAACCCGCTTCTGCCAACACGGCACGAAGGTTGGCAAAGACCTGCTCCGTCTGCAACACGACATCATCTTCGACCATTGTACCGTCGGGACGGAGCGCAATCTGTCCTGAGGTGTAGACCAGTCCGTTGACTTTGACCGCCTGTGAATATGGCCCGATCGCAGCCGGTGCATTTTCTGTTTTTACAAATTCCATTTTTGTTCTCCTTTATTTCTGGTTTATGATACTTTTCTGTTTCGTATATTTGCGCTCGACATCGTCCATCATCGAACGGTAATCCTCTTCATTCCAATAGCCGGGGACACTGTAAAGCACCGTCCCTTCGGGCGTCAGGAAGTAGCTCATCGGAACCATAGGCGCTTTCAGACAAGGCGGGTAAGCGTCTTTATCCCTCGTCAATGCAACCGGCGAATATTTTTTATTCAGACTTTCTATGACCTTGGGCTCTTGCAATGTCTCAGATTCCAGTTTACGGCACCATCGACAAGTCTCCGAGGTGATCAACGCATAGATAATTTTGTCCTCTTTTTGTGCCTTGGCTTTTGCTGCTTCAAAGCTGTCGTTCCACGCTATCTCATTAGCAAACAGTGCCCCGCTGAAGAGTGTCACAAACAGTAATATACGCATAAAAGTCCTTCTCTTTAAAAACGGTATTGTACCCAATGAGAGATAATAGGAGGACGGCGTAACAGCTTTCTCGCTTTTTTAGAGATTCTGCTCTATAATAGATTAAAGATCCTTATCTGGAACAGTTCCGCAAAAAGGAAGACCTATGCCAAGTGTGAATGAAGATATTTTGAGAAATATTGAGAATATAAACAGTGAGGTTATCGCCTTGCGGCATCAGCTTCATGAACATCCGGAACTTTCTGGTCAGGAGAAAGAGACGACGGCACTGCTGAAGACCCTGTTGGAACAAGCGGGACTCAAGGTGACAACCTATGAAAACCATTACGGTCTGGTTGCGGAGCTGATCGTTGATGAGCAGAAGCCATTCGTGGCACTGCGGGCCGATATCGATGCCCTGCCCATAGCCGAACAGAGCGGTGCGCCTTACGCGTCACGTACACCGGGGATCATGCATGCCTGCGGCCACGATTCCCATACGGCCATCCTGCTGGGGACGGCACTCGCAATGGTGAAGGTCAGATCCCAACTTAAGGAGAACCTCCGTTTTATCTTCCAACCGGCGGAAGAGATCACGGACGGCGGCAGTGCCCAGATGATCGAAGACGGCGCACTGGAACAGGTCAAAGCGATCTTCGGGCTGCACGCCTACCCTTACCTCAACACCGGGGAGATCGGCTATAAATACGGGGTAATGCTCGCTTCGGCAGACACCTTCGAGATCGAAGTGTTCGGAAAAAGTTCGCACGGTGCGCGGCCGCATGAAGGGGTTGATGCCATCCTGGTCACATCGATGGCCGTGAACTCCCTTAACCACATCGTCTCCCGCCAGATCGATCCGCTCCACCCTGCTGTCATCTCGCTGGGTACGATCGAAGGGGGCAAGGCCGCCAATATCATCTGTGACCATGTCAAACTCTGCGGTACCGTGCGAACCGTCAACCATGACGTCCGCCACTCCATTCCCAAGATGATGGAGGTCTCCCTTCAGGGGATCACCAAGTCAATGCATGCGAGCCACACCTTCAACTATGCGTTCGGTTCGCCGGAAGTGTGCAACGACGACAAGATGGTCAACCTGTTGCGTAAAGCTGCCGAGAAGGTCATCGGTCCGGAGCGAACAATCGACCTTGTCGACCCCGTCATGGGCGGTGAGGACTTTGGACGCTACCTTGAAATGGTTCCCGGTGCCTTTTTCCGCCTCGGCACCTGTAACCCCGACAAGGGTACCTGCGTCTCCCAGCATAATGCCCGTTTTGATGTCGATGACGATGCCCTGCAGTATGGGATGAAGATCATGGCACTCGCAGCCTTAGAAGCGATGGAACATGCGTGACGAAATCGCTCTGAAGGTCACCAACAGCGCAGATGCACCGCTCATCTACCACACCTTCGCCTACCTTAAAGAGCGGCTGCCGGTCTCTGACCTCTCCCCGCTCGAAGAGGCGCTGATGCAGCTTATCGAGAATGTACTTGAACATGCTTATGAGAGGGATTACGAGATCGACATCACCGTCAAGTACTATATCTACAGCTGTCAGTTGAAGATCGATGTCGAAGACAGAGGGGCGCCTTTTGACTTCAGCCGTTTCCTCAGTGAACCGATCGACCACAGTGCCGACCACAAAAAAGGGTTTTACCGTATCTATGACCTTGTTGACCGTTTCTACTTCACATCCCTGCCCCAGGCCGGAAAGCGTTTCACCCTTATACAGATGTTCGACAAATGTTTTGACATCAAGACCAACACGATCATCAGTGAAGAGCCGCTGGACAAGAGCGCGGTGATAAAACAGCTCACCGTCCGGTCCTTCAGAGAGGGTGACGGCGACGGCATCTCGAAACTGATCTACAAAAACTACGACTACACCTACTACAAACATCTCTTCTATGAGCCCCAGGAGGTCCGAAAAGCCAATGAAAAAGGCGACATCCACTCTATCGTCGCCCTTTTCCAAAACGAGATCATCGGCCATTTTGCCCTGGTACGGGCACCCTACTCCAATATCGCCGAGATCGCCGTAGCCACCGTCGATCCGCGGTACAAAGGGATGGGGGTTATGAACAGGATGTTCGATTTTCTCATCTTTGAGGCCCAGAGGCTCGGGTACGATGCGATCTACGGCGAAGCGATCATGCTGCACCCCTACAGCCAAAAAGCCAACATCTCCCACGGGATGACGGAGTGTGCCATCGTGCTCGGACAGGTCCCCGCCGAGACACAGATAGAACACAGCATCCAAAACCCGCGGCGAACCGGTGTCCTTATCGCCTACCTGCTTTTTGACAAGCGGCGCTGTCAGCATGCCGGCTCAAAAATATACGGCAAGCAGATCCAGAAGGTCTATGATGACATCGGCATCGAGCTCTGCGACATAGCACCCAAGCATGCGGTGCGTGATCCCATTACCCACCGTATCAACACCCTGCTCGGTCTGGGGTATATCCGCATTGAAGCCGTCATCACCGAAAAAGAGCTGATGGAGATCCTGATGGACCTGCAGCAGGAGCACTGCGATATGATCTACGCCGACATCAACCTGCACCGTATCCGGGATATAGATGCCGTTATTGAACTGCTCAATGCCCACAGCTTCTTCTACAGCGGTGTACTGCTCGCCTACTACGAGAGCGAGGACTACCTCCGTCTGCAGCGTAAAAATACAAAAAGTGTGGATGAAGAGCAGCTGGTCTTCTACTCAAAAAATGCGCAGCAGATGCTGGCATTCATACGCAAAGATCAAGAGCGCGTCAGCGCCCTCTAAAATGTTCTGATCACTTCGCAGAAGACTTCGTAAAGTTTTTCAACCTCTTCGCGGGTCGTTCTTTCGTTAGGGGCGTGAATGGTGTCGTTTCGTACACCGAATTCGATGACGTCGACACCATAAGGGGCGATATAGCGTGCATCGGACGTGCCGCCTGCTGTCGAGTGTTTGGGTTTGATACCGGTCACCTTCTCTATGGCCGCATCGATAGTACGTACCACCTTGGTGTCGGGATCGGTCATGAACGGATACGCCGACTGGTCCAGTGAAAGCGTATAGTTCATCTCCGAGAAGTATTTGTGTACAAACGCTTCGACCGACTTCTGGTCGGTCTTGGTCGAGTTGCGCACATTGAACATCATCTTGAGTTTGCCCGGAGTGACGTTGGTCACCTCCATGCCCGCACGGATGTCGGTCACCACAAACTTGCTCGGGGCGAAATTCTCGTCACCCTCATCCAGGTTCACGCCGGCCATATGGTGCAGCACCTGCGCCACCTTGTGAATAGGGTTGGTCGCTTTTTCCGGATAGGCGGCATGCCCCTGTTTGCCGTGTTTTTCGATCACCCCGTTGATGGAACCGCGTCGGCCGATCTTGATCGCGTCGCCGAAGCGCTCTTCACAGGTCGGTTCCGCCACGATACAGGCGTCGGGGATCATCCCTTTCTGCTCCAGGTAGCGCATCACCTCCTGCGTACCGTACTTGGCCGGCCCCTCTTCGTCCGAAGTGAGCAGCAGCGAAAGTGTTCCGTTAAAGGTTTTAGTGTGTTCGACAGCCTGAACAAAGGCGACCAGACCCGACTTCATGTCCTGCGCGCCGCGCCCGTAGATGTAGCCATCCTGTTCGACCGCACCGTAAGGGTCGACGCTCCACCCCTCGCCGGCCGGAACGACATCCACATGCCCGGCAAAACAGAGGTGCTCGCCTTCGCCGAACTTTTTGTAGATAAAGAGGTTCTTCACCCCGTTTTTATCAAGGCGTACCGGCGTAAAGTCGCTCAGGTATTCCGATACGAAATTAAGGATGCCCCCGTCCTCGGGTGTCTCGCTTTTGACTTTGAGAATCTCTTTAAATAGTGCTATCAGTTCCAAATCGTCTCTCTAATAATAGGGGTTTTCATAAAAAACATAGTTGCTGTAGTCGCTGACCTCAAAGTAGACTTTTTTCTCGCCTTCGTCGACTTTAAAGTTCTCGTTCTCATCCAGGTAGCCGTAGCTGTAACGGTAGGCACGCTGCTGTCCGTCGGCACGACCGACACCCGTCGTCATCTTGTCGACCTTGATGAAGCGCTTTATCAGCTTCTCGCCGGCGTACACATCCATCACACCGTTTGTCCCTGTCCAGTTCTGGATGCCGCGGCTCATCTTGTTTTGCTGTTCCTGCGTACACCCGACCATCAGCAATGACACAACAGAAAGTGTCGCAATCGCCATCTTTTTACGACTCAACATGCAGCGCCTCCCCCTATTCTCTTGTAAATAGATATCATACACGTATCCTTTTTTGACATTGTAGTGCAAACATTATATTGTCCGCTTGATTGCAGAGAGATTAATAGAGAATGAAAGCATGCATTAAGAAATAATATTATTTTTTGTGTTATTATATTTTTATTTACTTCAGGAAAGCATGTGCTACTACAAAACAGAGTGCTCATTATCATGTTATGCATCTCGTTAGTCAGTATGGCGGCTGCACTGCATTACAAAAACAGCTTGGATAGAGTAACAATGCGACAGAAAGCAGAAAACAAAAATCTGCTGAAACGCTTACAAAGTCTTTCACAGCTCTCCAGAGATATCCGGATCGCGACCTACCCGACGGTCTGCGACACCAAGACAAAAGCGATCATCGGGGAGGCGTGTGACCTGGGGAACTATATGGAGTGGGCAGGCCCGGAGCTTGAACAAAAAACAGGGCAACTGCTTGACGAAATAGAACGATCTCAGACGAGCAATTAAAAATCGTCCCAGCCCTTTAAACTGCTGCTCTCTTCGTCCGTCTCGTCAGCAACATTGATCTCCGGTTCTAGCACCTCCCGTTTCTCCTGCACGATCTGGTCCTCATAATCAAGCTCCAGACCATTGGAGGTCATCACAAACCCTTTGACCTTGATCTTTCCCTCATGGATTGCGCGGTGGTGCTCTCTGCAGAGCGGCACGAGGTTGCTGCGGTGGTCCTGGTGGAAATGGCCGATGAACCCCGAGCCGTTCGAGGCCGCCTGATGGGCGATGTGGTGGACATCTTCCGCCACGGCCCCGCAGATGACACATTTGGTCACGTAAAGCTCTTTGTTGTATTTTGACGTGCGTTTTTTGACCAGCAGTTCAAGTTCATCAAAATCGTTCGAGAGCCGTTTTCGGATCTTGTTGGCATTGCCGAGGAACTCTTCGTCCATATGCAGCGATTTGGCGAATTCGAGACCGTAAACGGAACTGCCGCTTCCCGCCTGCAAGATACGGTTAAAGCGCAGTTTGTCCTGTTCTTCGTCATACTCAACGCTCAGGTGAAGGTCCACCACATTTTTCAGTTTCTTGATCTCGGGCATCGTCGCAAGCTGATGGAGGTGGGTCGCAAAAAGAAAAATAGAGCGCAGCTTGGTCAGCTTCATAATGGCACTGGCCACGATGGAGACGCCCGAGAGCGTCTCCGTACCGTGGGAGATCTCGTCACCCAGGACCAGTGAATGCTGCGAAGCCCTCTTGAAGATGTTCTTGAGCTCCAGCATCTCGACGGCAAAGGTCGAAAGCCCCTTGGCGAGGTTGTCTTTTGAGACGATGCGGGTAAAGATGGAGTCATACAGGGAGAACTTCATGGCATTAGCCGGGACATAGAAGCCCGATTGTGCCAGAATAACGGCAATACCGATACTCTTCATCAATGATGATTTCCCGCTGGAGTTGATCCCGTACAGCAGCACCCCGTTGATATCATGGCCGTCATGCACACTGACATCGAGCATCACGGTCTTGGGATACGGAAGGTCAAGATAGTCGCGTGTGCCCATCACAATGTCGTTGGGCACATAGATGCCCTGTCGCTCCTGGATCTCGATGAGCGGGTGGCGCAGTGCCATGATCTGCATAAAGTTCTCATCCTCACGGACATCGACGATCGTCGGACGGGCGTGGTTGTACTGCTCTGCCGTCTTCGCTGAACTCACCGCGACATCAAGGTCGGCCACATAGTGGATAACACGTTCAAGAAGGATGGTGTAACGCCGCTCAAACAGCGCCTGAAGGTTGACAAACCGCTCCTTCGCCAGGGCGACGATCTTGAGACGGTTGCGCATGATCTTGTCGGAGAGCTGATCGGTCAGTTCGGAGGTGATCTTGACGCTGTTGGTCAGTTTCTTGACGTTGAAGCTGCCAAAGTCGATGGAGAGTCCCTCGATCTCGATCTTCTCTTCTGCAAAGACCTTCTCTATCATCGACCAGCGGTTCTTGCTCAACGCGATGTAGTACCCCTCTTTTTCCAGCAGGCCTAGCGTCACATAGCTGCCGCCGTTACTGCTTGTCGCATGCGAGAGCATCTCCTCGATCCTGGCGATAATGATCTTGTAGGTCTGCAGCATCCGGGCATTTTCATCGACAAGCGTGTCAATACCGGCATCCACGCCCCGCATAAGAAAGTTCTCGTCGATTGTCGCCATTGTAAAACGGCGTGAGGTTTCAAGGTCGACACTCTTCTGGATATCACGGATAAACTCGTTGATCTCCTGGTCCGAGAAAGGGGTCTTCTGTATCTTGTGTTTTTTGATGTAGCCCATCAGCTCCTGAACACCCGTCAATGACTCATAAACATAGTTCATCTCAAACGGGTGAAGACGCCCTAAACTGATGCGGCGTGCCAGACGTTCAAGATCATAGATGCCGCGCAGCGTCTCATCGAGCGTTCGCGTATGCGTGTTGACCCGGTCGATAAGGTTGTATCGGCGCGTCAGCTCCTCTTTCTCCAGCAGCGGGTTGAGCAGACGCTCTTTCAGCAGACGCTTGCCGATGGCCGTACAGGACTTGTCGATCAGTTTGAACAGCGTCATCTCGTTGCGGTCTTTCGAGATCACCCCCAACTGCTCGAGGGCGTTGTTGCCGAGGTACATGTAGCGCCGGTTGTCGATCAGCTGCGGACGGTAGAGCTTCTGGATGATGTGGTAGTCATGCTCGATGACAAAATGGACCAGGATCGCCAGAGATTCCGAGATCATCGGCGAACGTTCAAGGTCCAGATGCTCTATCGGCGAGAGCAGCGACTGGATGTTATAGACATTTTGAAAAAGCTCATTCTGGTAGGCGATCTTGTGGCGGTCGTTATTAACACTGTAGTGAAAACGGTCGGCAATCTCGAGGTAGCGCAGTACCTCTTTCTGGTTCTGAACCCCCTCCAAAAAGGTGATAACGACCTCAGAGGTCTTGTGCACGTTGAGCAGGTTAAAGATCTCATCCAGCGCGAAGCTCTGGTCTTCCGACGTGCCGTGTGCTTCATAGAGCCAGGTCTTTCCGGTCGTAACATCGATAGCGCTGTAACCGACAGAGAAGATATCTTTGTGCTGATCGATCATCAACGAAGCGATGTAGTTGTCCTCATTGTCGGTCATGTAGTCAAAGTTGGTGCCCGGTGAGATGATCTGCGAGACGTAACGGCTCACCTTGGGCGGCAGCCCTTTTTGCTTGATGACGATGACCGTGTATTTTTTCTCCTGGATCAAACGCGCCAGGTAACGTTCGAAAGAGACCGCAGGGACCCCGGCCAAGAGGGGGTTTTTGACCGAATTCTCAACGATATTTTTGTTCTTCTTGGTGAGCTGGATGTTCAGCAGCTCCGCCATCTCTTTGGCTTTGCCCACCTGCATGTCATCGTTGTTGACCTCGTACACCTCATAAAAAGTCCCGATCTCCATAAAGATGACCGTGTCGCTGCCGTATTTGGTCTCAAAATGGGTCTGAAGCTCAAAATAGACCTCGGTCAAAAGCTTTTTTTTGTCGGTAAGAAGCGCGGAAATTTCACTGGCTAACATCAGATGCACATGTCCTGTTTTTGAGTTCAATTATTATAACACAGAGTCCACTTTTAGGGAAACAATGTTTAGTATTGAGACTTCTCTCGCAATAATCGGGTAAAACCGGTAACAAACCTTAGTATTAAATGCATTTTTTGGTATAATTGCGCTAATTATTTAGGAGTATTTTATATGATCAAAAGACCTGAACCCGTTGATGAAGAAGTGATCTTTGATGGCCGCAGCCTCATCTCAGAAACTGATCTGAAAGGTGTTATTACCTTTGTCAACCGCAAGTTCGTTGAGATGACCGGTTACTCAAAACAGGAAGCGATAGGACAGCCACACAGTATATTACGTCATCCGGACATGCCAAAAGCCGGATTTGAAGGTATGTGGAAGCTTATCCAAGAGGGTAAGGTCTGGGACGGTTATGTGAAGAATCTTCGCAAAGACGGCAAGTACTACTGGGTCGATGTTCACATTGTCCCTAAAAAAGATGAGAACGGTACGATTATCGGGTACATCGCTTCGCGTAAAGTGACGGATCCAAAACGTCTCGAAAGCACGATTCTTCAGTACAAAAAACTGCGTGACGCTGAAGAGAAGTAGAGACTCCTCTCTGCCGCTCTAAACCTCTAATCTTTTATTTCGTCCTACCCACCTTATATCCGATATAGCGTTCCGATCCGAGAACCCCTTTTATTACAAATTCCTCTGCCAGGGTCTTTGCATCCAAAACTTAATTTTCACCGTTTGCATTTAACGCTATACTTGTGCAAAAGGATATTCATGCGTTTTCTATTGACACTTCTTGCATCTTTCATGATCACGACAAACCTGCTCTACGGCGAGGACGAAAAAATGACGGTATACGACTTTAATGTAACAACGATTGACGGAAAAGTGATCTCCATGTCACACTACAAAGAGAAGGTTCTTCTGATCGTCAATGTAGCCAGTGAATGCGGGTTCACCCCACAGTATGCAGGGTTGGAAAAACTCTATGAAACGTACAGAGAGGAGGGTTTTATGGTACTGGGTTTCCCATCGAACCAGTTCGGCAAACAAGAGCCCGGCAGCAATGAAGAGATCATCTTTTTCTGCCAGGGAACCTACGATGTACAGTTTGACATGTTTGCCAAGATCGACGTCAACGGCGACAATGCCGACCCGCTCTACAAATTCCTCAAAAGCGAACAGAGCGGCTTTTTGTGGACCGAATCGATCAAGTGGAACTTCACCAAATTCCTGGTTGACCGCAACGGTCATGTGGTAAAACGCTACGGCTCATCCACCAAACCAGAAAACATCAAAAAGGATATAGAAGCACTGCTGAAACAATAATTTTTAATTCCAAGCTAAGTACTGAAAGATTTCATCTCTTGCGGTGAGTTTGATAAACGTTGTAGATTTGATGTAAGTTGTGCTGAAGTGATCCCGAAAGCGCACTGCTGTGCGTCGAGTGGTGAACTTCGGTGCAAATTGCGCCAAAGCTGCAATGTTTATTCGTAGTAGCCTTTTCCGGAGCCATAACCATAGCCGTAACCGTAGCCGTAACCATGCTTCTTGCTCGACTCCAGACCATTGATGATAAAGCCGAGATTATGCAGTTCATGCTCGGTTGAGAAGCGCTCGATGTTTTTAAGAAATGACTTCTTGGAGTAATTTGCACGCGTCACGATAAGACCGACATCGGCCATCTTCAGCAGGATCATCGCATCGGTAACCAGACCGATCGGCGGCGTGTCGAGGATGATATAATCATACGCTGAAGCAAGTTTCTCGATCATCTCATCAAATCCCGATGTCACCAGCAACTCCGACGGATTCGGCGGTTTAGGGCCGGCTGTTACGACATCCAGATTGTCCATCACCTCTTTCTGGATGACCTCTTCAAGTGTATTGCTGCCGGACAGTACCGAACTGACGCCGAGTTTGTTGCTGATGCTAAACTCTTCGTGCATACGGGAACGGCGCATATCCAGGTCCAGAATGACCACTTTTTTCCCGGTCGCCGAGACGATCTTGCTCAAAGCCACTGCAACGGTTGTCTTCCCTTCTCCGGAGATAGACGAGGTCAATGCAACCACTTTGGACTTTTTCGCACCACCCACAAATTGAAGGTTGGTGCGCAGTACACGCATCGCCTCTTCAAACTGCGAACGGGTGGTTTTGTCTTTACGCTGCGGGATCGCCCCATAGAGCGGAATGTTGCTCATCTTGTCGATATCTTCGGCGGTTTTGAGCGTATCATCCAGGAATGCCCGTAAAAAGGCCAAGGCGATACCGACGATAAAGCCCAGGATCATACCGACAAGAATGATCAGCAGACGCTTCGGTTTGATCGGAAGGTCCGGTAACTGTGCGATGTCCAGAACCCGTGTTTTGGAGACGGTTGACGAACGAAGGATCGCTGTCTCTGCCCGTTTTTCCAGAAGGAAGTTATAGACCTTCTCATTGACCAGTGTGTTACGTGTCAGGTTGGCCAGCTTGCGCTCGTTTTCCGGCAGTGCTTCCAGCGAACGCTGATACTTTTGAATATAGCGGCGCAGGGTCTTTTTACGCTGCTCGATGATATTGATGTCGTTTTTAAGGGTAAACTTGATCGATGACTTGATAGAGTTGATCGCTTCGGTCAGTTTGATCACGTCCGGGTGAAGCTCCGTAAACTCGACCAGGAGCGAATTACGCGCCATAATACTCTCCTGGAGTTTCTGGATCATCTGTGCCAATGCCGGGTCCGTATAGGCTGCTGAACCCAAGCTGATCCCTGAAAGGTCTTTACCGGTGTTGACATACTCCTGAACATTTTTGAGCACATTGGATTCGATCTCAAGGGCCTGAAGCTTACTCTCGTATTCCGCCATGTTCTGCGCTGTCATCATCGCCTGCGAACCGGCATCGACGATCGTATGTTCGGTACGGAACGATTCAAGTTGCCCTTGTGATTTTTCAACGTCTTTGTTGATCTCTTCGATCTGGGCATCAATAAATGCCAAGGTCTGATCGGCTTCAGACGTTTTCTCTTCCAGCTCCTGCTGCAGGTAGCGTTCACTCAATGTGTTGATAACTTCCTGCGCACGAAGCGCAACGTTGTCCTGGAAGGTGATCTTTAAGATCGTACCGCTTTTAGAGATCAGCGATGTTGCGATCCCGCTTTGAATGAAGCCGGCCATCTTAGCGTTAGGCGTGACAGAGAACGAGTACGATCTCTCCGCAAGATCGAAAACTTTATTGATGGTCAGAGTGAACCACTCCGTTACGATCTCTTCGCCGAATTTGTGTTCCTGTTCATAGGCTTTCGGTCTGTCGTTGGACGCCTCGATCAGCCCCAGTGCGACAAGGCTTTTCTCTTTAAACCCCACCGCTGGAGTCATTCGAAGGATAAAACGATCCTTATCCAATATCTCCATCTCAAACATTGTTCCTTCAAGCGCACTGTCGAGCTCTTTCGTGACCACCACAAACGGCGAACTTCTGTAGAGCTCGACCGTGCGAAAGTTGTGTCTTGTAAAGTAACGGGTACCGATGTCCAGCCCCTCAAGCACCTTCTCTGAAAGAAAACGGGACTTGAGAATAAACTGTTCGTTGTCCAAGTTCGCCCCGCCGCCGCTGAGTGCCAGCATCATCATGTCGTCACCCGGACCGCCACGGCCCTGCTGCTCAAGTTCTATCGTAGTGGAGGCTTCATAGACATTGGGTTTGAAATAGGCGAAGATCGTCGCACCGATCGTAAAGACGATGGCAAAGATGACAATAGAGTATTTATAACGGTTTAACGTACTGAAGACCTCTCTGAGGTCGATCTCATCTTCATCGATGCTGTTTTGCGGATTTACGGAGCTTGTATTCATTTAATAGTCCCATGCTTTATAGAGATACGTAATATTGACAAACGGCGCCAGAATCGACGAAATCAGCTGGAACGGCGGCGAGATCTCATCAAAGGCGATCTTACGCCCTTTTGATGCGCGCGGCTGTACATAGACGATGTCGTTTGGCTTGAGGTAAAGACTCGAGATCCGGACGGCCGACATCTGCGTCAGGTCGATCATACGCACTTCCGGATCTCTCAGGTCGCCGCGCAGGACCATGATGCCGCGCCGTTCGGCGAAATCGGTCAAGTCACCCGAACGGGCAATGACCTCGATCAGGTTCATCGTACCGTTTGTGATCTGTACGACACCGGGGTTTTTCACCTCGCCAAGCACAAAAAGACGCTGATTCATAATCTCGACCGTCACGTACGGGTTACGCAGGTATTTGCCATACTCGTTCATGAGATGCTTAGCCGCCTCATCTTCGGTAAAGCCCTGGATCTTGGCACTTCCAATCAACGGAAGATTGACGGTGCCTTCCTGCGTTACCAAAAGTCCTTGTGTCTCATCGGCGCCTCTGCCGCCCTGCTGTGTTCCGCGCGAGCTGATCATCGAGGTCAACTGACCAGGACCGGCGCCCGACTGGTTATAGACCATGATCCCGACGCGGTCGTTGGGCTGGATCTTGTTCTCAAAGACCATCTCCTCTCTGTAGACGGTTTTGTTCACATCCGAAGGCTCTTGCGCACGCTCTTCGTCTTGGAAGAGGGTGTACTCTTTCATACTGCAGCCGCTGAACAAAATCATGACAGCAAAAATAAGGACAAATAAATTCTTATGCATACTTCTCTCTATATCTATGTATTATTGCTTGTCATTATATTGTGTGAAGTTTAGAACGAAGTTAAATGGATATTTTCAGCCTCTCATCCAAGTGCAATGTGAGCGCTGTTTAACCCCGTTCAAGTTCTCTGCAGCTATAATCTTCACATGAATAGACTGGACCTTTCGATGCTATCGCCTGACATTAATGTGCTCATTGACTGCTGCCGTGTAAAAACCGACATTTCTGCATTCCAAACGCTTTTCTCGACTTTTTCAGATGACGATTATCTGAACCTGCACCGACTGTCGCACAGGTATGGCGTCTATCCGCTTCTCTATAAAACCGTCACAGCCGCAGACCCCGACTCGCTTTCTCCGGAAACAAAAGCGCTCTTTAAAGAGAGCAACATGGCCATTGTCCAACGCAATATGCTGATGAGTGCCGAACTGCTTCAACTGATGCATCTTTTGGAGCGCAACAGCATCGATGCAATCGCCTTCAAAGGCCCTGCATTGGGTGAGACGGCCTACGGAAGTGTCACACTCCGTCAATACGGGGACCTTGATATTTTGATCAGACGCAATGCCGTTGAAAAGACGCTTTCTTTACTGTCAGAAAGAGGCTACACTCCTGAAATAGCGCTGGAAAAGGACGCACTCGATACCTTTTACAACTGCGTCAACGTTATCGGCCTGCACAAGGGGCCTATCCGTGTCGAGATCCATTGGGAGCTGCTCTCAACAAACTATGCGGTCGACTGGGATGAAGCAGCACTATGGCGCAACACCGAAAGCGTCATGATCAACCACCAACCCGTTAAAACGCTCTCATTTGAAAATCACCTTCTCTACCTCTGTGTACACGGCTCGAAACACCTGTTTGAGCGTTTAGAGTGGATCTGCGATATCGACAGAGCTGTCCGCGCCAAAAAAGATGTAGATTGGGAGCATCTTATCTCAGTAGCACAAGCCATGGGTATAATGCGGATGCTCTACTTGGGACTCGCTCTTGCAGCACTGTTTTTTCACCTGCCGCTTCCTAAAGAGGTCCTGCATAAGATCGACAGCGATGTGGCAATAGAAGGTCTTGTACGGAAAGTAATCGCTTTACATTACGGTAAAAAAGGAACAAATACGAAATCCTATAGCTCTTTCGGACTCCTCTGGCGGATGAGAGAAAATTTCAGCGACCGCCTCCGCTTCGCCTACCGGGGACTGTTTGCACCGAAGTTCGATGACTTCAAGTTCGTCGCTCTGCCGAAAAAAGCACTCTTTCTATACCCGCTGATCAGACCCTTTCGGCTGCTTGTCAAATATTTCAACCGTTAGCGTGTTCTCTGAACAACACGACATGCGCGGATAGCCTATAGCTCTTTGATCGCTTCTTTATACTTATCGATCACGATCTGTTCATCAAACTCATTGATGATCTTCTTTCGTCCATGTATCCCCATGTTGATACGCTCCATATCATCAAGCAGAAGCATCATCTCTATTTTTTCAGCCAGATCGACACCGTCTTTAACATTACACAAAAACCCGTTGTATCCATCGTCAACGAGTTCATTGCATCCGGGAACATCGGTCGTGATGATGGGTTTGGCCATGATCGAAGCCTCCAAAAGCACTCTTGAAAGTCCTTCTCTGTATGATGGAAGAACAACACAGTCGGAATAGGCCATCACACTTTCAACATTGTCACTCACGCCCAGGTAATTAATAATACCTTCCCTCTGCCATTCTCCGATCTCTTGTCCGGTTATGGCAGAAGGATTGTCGAGGTAGTAAGGCCCTAAAACATCAAATTCTACGTTCTTGTATTTCGCTTTGATAATACGCGCCGCTTGAACGTACTCGAGCAACCCCTTGTCTTTCAACAAACGGGCAACGAATAGAAAATGAATACTTTTATTGGCGACATTGTGATGTAACACGATCTCTTTAGTGGTGTCGATCCCCGACCCCGGCAGACGGTCGGTCTTGGCAGGGTCGACATACCCATTCTCTATAAACAGCCCCTCATCGAAACTGTTTTGAAAAAAGACCTTTTTGGAAAAACGGAACGTAAAACGGTAAAGCCACCTCGCAATCTTTGATGAAAAACTCTCATCCAAAAACACCGTTCCCAAACCGGAGACATTGTTGATGACTGGCACCCCGGCTAGCGTCGCCGCCAGCGTTCCATAGATGTTTGGCTTGATGGTGTAGTGCAATGTGACATCAGGTTTTATCGTCTTAAAAAGACTATAAAAATCCATCATCAGTTTGAAGTCTTCAAAAGGGTTCGTCCCCTTGTTGTTCATCTTGATCTCATGATACTCAAACCCCAACTCTTCAAGCTTATGTGAGAACGTATCCCGAGGCGCGATGGCCACAATACGGTAACCCTCAGCCTGAAGAGCCTTTAAAAGCCCCACCCTGAAGTTGTAGATGTTCCAGGATGTGTTGATGATAATGGTGATGGTCTTACTGTTTTTCAATATCCAAATCCCTTTTAGCGCGTTGCCCGATGGAGCGTCTCTTTCGCTCCACTTCAATCATATCTTGTTTCTGCTTTTGCTTTTGAAGATAAATATATCTCGACACCCAGATAACAATCAACATTGCAGGCAAGACCTGCAATTTAAAGCGTACGGCCATCCCAAGGTTCGTAGGCGAGATGATGACATAGAAGAGCGACCACGAAAAAATAAACAGTATCAGAAATCGAAGGTGCTTGTTTCTTAGAACATTCCGCCAGTTTTTAATGATGTACTTATAGGTGAAATACAATAAAAAAACATTTTCTATTGCGGCCAGCAGTGAAAATGGATTGTTAACATCCCATGGCATCGGCCTATACAACGATGTAAACAGGTTGGGAATATAATAGATCGCATAATCCATAAACCCAGTTATTTTTGCAGTCTCAATGCTACTTCCACCTCGTGCCAAACCTGCGGCCGTACTTGTCATACGTTCAAAGATATCCTGAAAAGTGTACACCTCGATCGAATGTAAAAAAACAGTCATTAGCATATAGAAAATCGGTATATAGACCAGCAAAGCCAGGATATGGATGACGGACCTGAACCTTATGTAATAGATGCTTGCTGCCATAATCATAATTACAGACCACCAGGTACGGATAAAATAGACACCAACTATGCCAATTATGATCAATAAAATGAACTTAATACTCACTTTATCGATAAACTTGATAAAACCATAGGTAAACACACCAACAAAAAAGAGGTTTATTGGGTCTTTTCCTAGAATAGATGACCAAAAAAGCACCGAAGGAAATAGGAATAAGACATAGATAAAATAATCTTTTTTCAGCTCAAAACCATTCTTATGCATGATATGTTCATAACTCTTGTATAGAAAGAGCAATCCAAAAAATCCGATCAATGAATTTAAAAGCTTGAGCGCGTAGTAACTATCGCCGACAAAATAGGTAAAAAAATGGTTCATTATGACGATGTTGGTTGTGCCGGACGTTCCACCTTCGAATAAGCCCGTGTAATTTACAGCATTTGCATAGTAGGAGTAAGCATCCAACCCATAGGTATACTCATATGCGACCATGGCAATCAATGTTACGAATGCTTTGATCATCCAAAGTTTCATATAAATTTTGTTTTTGAGCAGTCCAAACAAAAATGTTATACCGATAAAGAGCAATAGGCCAAAGATAAGGTCATAATATAGATCCTGGTCTAACCCGTGGGTATTCGCACCCAAACGTATTCTATACGTCAATGTGTCAATGTTCATCAATATTATTGAAATGATCGAGACGATGATAAAAAAGAGTGAATAATACGACTTTTTTGACACTTTTATGATCTACCTTGGTGAACCGTTTTTTTGTAATAAACCGATTATAGCTTTATCATAAGAAAACTCTCTACAAGTGACATCTTTGACAGAAGAGTACTTTTGGTCCAGAAGATCTCTATTTTTGAGACAAAAAATTATTTTTTCTGCAAGGTCATCAATGTCAGAAGGCTTGAAAGAGACGGACATCGTTTCATCTTTATTGATCTCTCTGATGGAAGCGAAATCACCATTTATGACAATTTTTCCCGATGCCAGCGCATCATAATACTTGATATGCGGGATTAGTTCCGAATACAGGTGTTTCTTGTCCGGACATACGATAATATCCGCCAACTGCTGGTATGTCTTTAAGTGTCCGTACGGGACTCTTCCTGTCAATATTATTTTTGCCTCCAATCCTGACGTCCGGATACGTTTTTGAACTCTCCGATAATGCTCGCCTTCGCCGACTAAAACCATCTTCACATCATCTCTTTTGGTCAATACCTCCCTGAACGCTTCAAAAAGGTCTATTACCCCGCCTAAGTCTTTAAAATTCCCCGCAAAAAAGACGACCTCATCCTGCTCGGTCAAATGGTATTTCTTTTGCAACCTTTTCAGCAAGGCAACATCAACCTTTTGCCTGCATAATGTTGTGGAGACACCATCGCGGACAATGTAACTCTTTTTGTCGCGGATCTGTGGATACAACCCTGAAAAATAGTCCTGCATCGCCTTACTGACAAATATAAAGCCGTCTGCAAGTCCAAATACCTTTCTATCCAAATGGCAAGCAGACCAATGGCGAAGTTGATTATAGGTTTTCTCAAAGATATTGTGACTGACCTTATATTTAAACTCTATCGGGCCTATGCCATGAATATCATTAAGCACTTTAATGGATGCCCCCGATCGTTTTAAAAAATAACCTATCGAGTTATCAAGATAGCCACAGAAAATTATCTCTTGCCCCGTCAAATCGTTGTTTTCCAGCACGTCATTACAGTGTTTATAGAGGCGGTAATAAAAAAGACGCAGTATAAAAAATGGTAGTACACTCACTAAAAACTGGAAGACTCTCTTTTGGCGTTTATTCATCGAATATCCAAGCTCTATCAGCTCGATAGCCGTAGAAAAGCCATCTTTGTTAGTCATATTGGATACCATCTTCACATCTTGTTTCTGCGCCGCTAACGCATTGGCGATGCCTCTGATCCGTACTGTCTCGCCGCCATCCTTTGTAAAGTCGTTTAGTGTAAAAAACACATAGTGACGGGAACGCATTTTCACTCAGCCTCCAGAACAGTACGATAACGTTCGACAAGAGCATCTAATTCAAAGTTTGCAATAGTAATATTTCGGATCGCCTGCTTTGTGTCTACATCAATATGTAAAGTCCTCTGAATAAACTCTGTTATATCTTCATAATCCGGATTGTCCAAGTCCTGTATCATATACCCTAGCTCATGATGAGCAAACAGTACATCAAGATCACCTACACCGGCATTCGTGACAACCGGAATACCGCACATCAGATATTCGATGACCTTTAAAGGACAAACAGCTTGTTGTGAGAAAGCAGGCTCCCTTAAGGCCAGCCCAATGTCTGCAGCTGCAATATAGGCTGCAATTTTGTCAGGATCGACTCTATCGACAATAACACCTTCTGTTTCTATTCCCGCAGAGGCGACAACCTCTTTTATCTCATCGGGATTCGGAGTCAATATCAACAATTTAGCATCATCTCTTTTTAGACGAAATCTTCTATATATTTCAATCATTGTACCCGGTCTATACTGTTTGCCGATAGAGCCGACATAAACGAGCAACGGTTCATCTTCGATCCCGTATTCTCTACGAATAGACATACGTTGTTCAAACGACGTGATCTTGAATAATGCCGGGTCTTTTCCATTGGGAATGACTATGATTTTGTTGCTGCTCACACCCGGTGAACGTTCGAGTAAAATATCTTTAGCCTTATGCGTTCTGGTAATCACGATGTTTGCATCACGCACCAATTTTTTTTCCACCGTTTGAAAAAATCGGTAAAGCAAGCCCGAACGGGACCAAGAACCGAAATCTGCTCTTTCATCCGACATCAAGCCGTCGGAATCATAAACGATCTCCAGCCTGTTGAAGACCATTCTGACCAAGAGAGCCATTGTCCCGGCTAAAAGGCTTCTAGGCATAAGAAGATCGATCTTGTTTTTCTGAACGATATACATAGTACGGAATGCGCCATAGACAATAAACAGGAATGATCCAATGACCGGTGGTTGATTAAAATAACGTCCGAAAAAAACCGGTACATTATGCTGAATGCCGGCATGGGTTAATTCGTCAAGTAAAACTTTTGTATGTGGGCAGAACTCCAAAATCTCAATTTTAGTATTTTGATTTTGCACCCTTGAAAGTGTCGGTAAGAACAGTGGCTTTAAATAGTTCTGAGTGCCGTCTACCGAGATAAAAAGTATTTTTTTCAAAACAAGATCACTTTAAGACTAGTCAAAAACACCATTGATCACCTCTTCTTTTTTGACAAAATGGCTTCTTGCACAGGTTGTTTATTACTCATGTCGCAGCTTTTTGTAAAAATCGTCTAAAGTTTCCATATATTTGTAAGGTGAAAACTTTTCTACCACACCTCTTTTCGCATTGTAGCTTATTGTATTTTTCTCTTCGGTAGACAAGCATATGACCTCTTCTATGGCCTTGGACATACTCTCTGCATCATCATTAGGTACGAGCCAGCCCATCGATCTGTTTTTTCCAATAACGTCTGGGATTCCACCCACATCTGTCCCTATCACCAGCATTCCCATCGCCATTGCTTCGATAAGAGCGATAGACAAGCCTTCTGACTTTGAAGGTAAGATGAAAAGATCGCTCTTTTGTAGCAACGCGGGAATATCTTCTCTAAAACCTGAAAGATGAATGTCATCTTGCATCTTCAGTGAAGATATCTGATTTTGCAAACTCGCCTTTAGCGGTCCATCCCCAACAATAGTCAAAGATAATTCCGGATGCTTTTTATGGACTTCAGCAAATGCATTAATAAGCATACGAAAATTTTTTTCTTCTACTAACCGGCCCACGCCAATTATATTAATGACTGATTTTTTAGTATTTAGATGATTACTGTATTCTTTGTATCTCTCTATATCGTATGGATTATAAATAAGCTTGACTTTTCGTGGTGGTACCTTGTTTTCGCCAATAAGGTACTCCTGCACTTTTTTAGACACACCTATTACTGCCGTTGACAGAGCATATACACCTCGAAAAATCACTTTTGCTTTTTTACTTTGCCTCGGTATACCGATCTCTTCTGCAATACGAACAGGTGTCCGAGCTAAATATGCTGCTATTACGGCATGGAAGTTGGCTTCCGATGCACAAGCGTGCACGATATCGGGGTTTTCTTTTTTGAATAACCTATATAGCACCAAAATCAATTTAAAATTTGGAATTTTTACATCCTGGTTTAGATATATCACTGGATACCCAAGTGCTTCAATCTTTTCCGATATCATGCCCTGGTCCTTCAAACAACAGAACATAAGTTCATAACTCTGAGGATCATGGTATTTTGCAATCATGTATCGATGCGATTCTATGCCGCCATAATTTAATACCGGTACAATTTGCATCACCTTCATTATTTCATCCATTCCATATCTTTTGCTTCAAAAGCATGACTGACCTATAGCCGAGGGAAGGGAGAAATCGCCAAAAAAACTTAGGATCATACCTATAGATTTTTTTACATAAAGACAATAATTTCCATGGTTTATTACCTAATATATAAGCATAAACTATTGGATAAATCCGCTTGATTTTCATTTTGAATTCCCATTCCCTTAATAAAAGTCTCCCCATATGCGTGTTATGGGCAGCACAATACTTGATGATACTATCTTCTACAGCAAAAAAAACATGTATATCATCAACATCAAGTTGCTGGTGTGTAGCATTCCCACCATGTACTCTCCATACACCGGCCTCTATGGGCAAAAAAGCAATCTTATGATCACATATGAGTCTAAAAACCGATTCACCGTCTGTTAAAATGATATCTTTATCATAAAAGCCTATCTTCAGGGCATCTTCTCGTCTGTATAGTGTCGTCATGTGATTAAATGACACCTTATGCATTGCGTATTCATATAAATACGCTTGACCACTCATAACAGGCTGTAACGTCTGATTGTATGATTCTTCTTTTATAAATTCGTTATTATTTTCATGATATTGGATTTTATTGGCGGTGACACAGACGATTTGCTTATCATTATCTAATAGATTTACTGCTTGTGTAATGTAGCTAACATCGATCAGCCAATCGTCCCCATCCAAATTCAATACATACGCTCCAGTTGCTCGTTCATAAAGTGTTTTATGATAGTTTTTCACCCTGCCTAAACCAGGACTGTTATGAAAATATTTGACACGAGGGTCTTTTAAATATTTTTCTGTTACGATCTTTTCTGTTTCTTTATCTGTCGAATCATCAGAAACAACAACTTCTAAATTAGAATAATCCTGTGCCAAAGCACTTTCAATACACTGTTCAATATATTCCCTTTGATTATATGTAGGTATCATAATAGTTACTTTTGTCATAATGGATATCTTAAACTTTTGGTTTGTGTGCATGTACAGTGATAAACTCCCGCTTGTTTGGAGTGAACGTCACTAATACTCGAAATAGCTTTACTTTCATTTGAAACATCAACTTTCCCCAGACAGTTATCTTCTGCCCTCTCATTTTACCTAGTTCTTCACTTTGCCGGAACATATCCTTAATTGTCGATGGACGTTTGTTCATCACAACTTTTTCAAATCCTGTTTTTTTCAGAACGGATGAAAGAGAATCATGATTAAAAATGACCAGGTGTCTTGGCGTCTCAATTCCACGCCAATTACCTCTATATATATCATGTCCATAACTAAAGATATTTGGAGTTTCCAACCATATCATACCCCCGGGTTTCAATAGTCTGTAACAACTGTTTAACGTCTCTATTGGATCATAAAGATGTTCTATGACATTGTTTAAAGTAATGACATCAAAACACTCTTTGCTATCTTTTAAGACATCAATGCTTCCTAAATAGACATCGAGATCTCTTTTTTTGGCTGACTCAACGACCATCTCATCAACGTCAACACCTGTTGTCTGCCAACCAAGGGATAGCGCTTTCTCCAAAAACTCTCCGCTTCCAAAACCGACATCTAAAAGGCTCTGGTTATCAACTTTTGAGAGTTTAGGAAGGTTTCTAAACGACCTGTCAATTTTCAATCGTTGATCAGGCAATAAGTACATAATCAGTATGCCTATTGGTATTGATGGGTGAAACGCACTGCCAAAACGCCAATTTTTATAACCATTTACTAACGTTCTCTTTATTTTTTTTATAGGCGTGAGCTGTTTATAATTTTTCTGGGATGGTACAGATTTATGTGTGTAATAACTCTTGTATGCTTTTTTGATACTATCTCTTGTTGGCCGTGGATTCAAATAAGCTGATTTACAATCTTTACACGAATAAAGTGTCCATTCTCCAGGAGCACAATTAAATACATTATCAACCAAATGTTTATGTAATACTCTACTGTTCTTACTCGTACACACAGGACACATGGAAATATATTCTAATTCTTCCTGAGGCCATTCATTTTGATTTGTCATGTTCTTTCTCTGTAGAGTTTTAAGTTATTATATAGAGCACCCACTTGTTTTCTTTCATAGACAACGAAAATACTTACTAACAAAACACCGAAACTAAACCGAATAACAAAGTCATCTCCAAAAAACACAATTACTAGTATGGTGGAAAGAAGGAACCCGATTGGTACTAGTATGTGATGCACTGTTTTAATCACAGCATTTGACATATATAATATAAAAGTTGTATCCATGAAGGTACGCAGTGCCCAAGCTCCTGCGGCTCCGATAACGCCAAATAATTCAAGACCAAACCACAATAAGAAGATGTATACTGGTATTTCGAAAAGATAAAGAACTGCCAATATTCTTGGACTTCTTGTTGCTAATATATTTGCATGGTACACATACACTATACTATTGATCCAAATACCTAGTAACAGCAACTCTCCGATACCTTTACTTGCCATAGAAAACTGTTCATCTATCCAAATACCTAAAAATGGATTTATAAATAAAATCCCAATCATCACAATCGGTGTCATCACAGTTATTAAAATTTTCGTTGCATTTTCCGCAATAGAACTTTCTTTATTATCTGCATAAGCAAATCGTGGAAAAATTGCACTGCTTAAACTTCCAGGCACCACTAGCACTTTGGACACTAAACTGTAGGGAATCGCATAAAAAGTCACTGTTTTAGCCCCACTCATTCCTGCAATAACCAATTTATCAATCGTTATAAGTATCGGCGCTAATATGGAGATAATTGATATCCATCCTCCATAACTAACAAGTGGAGTCAAATGGTTCATATCGATTTGTGCAGAACCTAGTAAGGATTTATCAGTTCTACACACTGTAAAAGTCAACACTACACTTACGATACGTGCGATAAGTACAGTAGGAATTAAAAATTCTAAAGAGGTGTATCCGTTCCATGCAACTATCAGTGGTAGTATTTGACTAAGTGTACTTCCTATGATATTGATGACATTCAATGATATAAAAAGTTCTCTACCCTGCAATGCTCCCTGCAAAACAGAACTTGGTAACAATATTGGTAATGCAAGAATCAACCAAAAAATACTTTTATATATTTCATTATAATTGTCTGTACCAATATCAATAAAGTGCATTAACAAATGATCTACCGATAACAAAAGAGCAAGACTGGCTACAATACCTAACAAAAAAGTTGAAATCAGAGCAGTCCACAAAAGACTACTACGTTCATGATCGGTTGCATATTTCAATGTAGCCATTCTCTGTGCAACTGCACGTCCAAAGCCAAAATCAAAAAAACCGAAATAGCCTAACAATACCCAAATTATTGCCAACATACCATAACGTTCTAGACCTATCAAATTTAAAAAAGGGGGAACTGTAAACAACATGACAAGCATAGGAACAGTTGCACCTAATAAATTAATCAATGTATTTTGACCCAAACTCATACTAATTGATAGCTCTAATGATTATATTTCTGATCTTGATTTCCATAAAAAGGTTGTGAAAGTCATTTTGTATATTAAAAATATATTTATGACTTTTTTCAGGGCTTAGACAAAAGCCATGTAAAAGAAGCATACTGTTTAAGTGATTTGATGCCACATCATTTACCTAGAGCTGCTTGCCCTCATATTTGCGTTCATTCTATTATTCAGCCTTTTCTTTCGAACGTCAAAAGTGATAATTCAGACCTAACGTTCCTACCAGTCCCCAATCTCCGTTGTCTCCGCTCATATCTCTCAAACGTATCTTCATACGGCCCTCTAAATTTGCTGACCAGCTGTCTGCAAACAAGTAACGAAAACCAAAACCAGCTAAAAGTACAGGGTTATTTTGTACACCTGTCACCTCTTTATATAGCCTCTCGTAACCCAAGTTAGCTATTGCATACAGGCTATAAGTACGCTCCGGTGTAAAGTCGAATGTAACACTACCAAGGAACATCTGACTATTTATCTTTTTAGCTGTATTGTCAGAAGAAAATGATTTAAAAAAATTCATGTACTCTAATCCCAAACCAACATACTCAGTTAGGTGATAGTGCCCCTTAATACCTGCGCCTATTGTCGTACGTTTCGCATCTGTTTGTATGCCGTCAAATGTCATACCGCCGATCACACCGATGTCCCAACTGTAATCTTTGTAAACGTGCGGGATCACCGCCTTTTCCGTACTGCCAGCTTCATTGCTATTGTTAGGTGCTGTAACATCGGCTGCCATTGCCGCTTGAACCGATGCGAAAATGAGTGTGAAAATAACGACTATTTTATTCAATGGATTCTCCGAAAACTGCATACATATATGCAGATGATTATACCTTTTATTGCCTTACTGCTTTTAGACATGCTCGACATACCACGCGATCGCCTCTTCCATCCCCTGATAGATGGTGTGGCTGGGCACATACCCGACTAAGGTTTTGGCTTTCGTAATGTCTGCATTTGAGTGGCGGATGTCGCCGGGACGAAAGTCTCTGTATACGGGCTCTTTTTGGAGGATTGATTCATGATTTTTGATTTTCAGGTCTATGAGTTGATCCCGGATCAGATCGTACAGTTCATTCAGAGTGTTCCGTCCTCCTACCGCGACATTGAAGGCTTCGCCGAATGCTTTTTCATTGGTCGTCAATCCCGCCAGGATGTTCATCTGAATGACATTGGCGATGTAGGTAAAGTCACGGCTGGTCTCGCCGTCGCCGTTGATGTAGACATCGTCGCCTTTGATGAGCGAGCTCACCCATTTGGGGATCACCGCGGCGTAGGCCCCCTCCGGGTTTTGACGTTTGCCGAAGACATTGAAATAGCGCAGACCGATGGTCTCGGTACCGTAGGTCTTTCTGAAGACAGCGGCATAGAGTTCGTTTGTCATCTTCATCACCGCATACGGTGAGAGCAGTTTGCCGGTGCGCTCTTCGACCTTCGGCAGCTCTTTCGAGTCACCGTAGACCGAACTCGAAGAGGCGTAGACAAAGCGTTTTATACCGGCATCTTTTGCTGCTGTCAGCATGTTTAAAAAGCCCGTAATGTTGGCGCTATTGGAGGTCAACGGGTCCGCTATGGAACGGGGTACCGAGCCCAAGGCCGCCTGATGCAGGACAATGTCAACACCCTTGCAGGCCTTCTCACACGTCGCGAAATCCGCAATATCGCCTTCAATGAAGGTGAACCGATCGGCCGCGTCGCCGGCCGCTGATGCCAACGCTTCATCGATGTTTTTCTGAAAGCCCGTCGAGAAGTTGTCCAGAGCGACAACCTTCTGGTCATTGGCCAGCAGAAACTCGGTGAGGTTAGAGCCTATAAACCCGGCTGCACCGGTGACCAGCCATGTTTTCTGCCCGCTTTGCAACTGCTTGCGTGCGTCTTCAAATGCTGTCATCAGAGGCGTCCATCCACATTTTTCGCATCAAGGACGGACTTGATGTCAAAGACGACCTGCCTGTCGGACGTATGGATCTCAAGATCTTTAAACAGATCATGGGCGACAGCCAGAACGATTGCATCATACTCTGCCAGGTTCAGGTCATCGCACTTGCCGCCAGCACCGACAAGACTGACACCATACATCCGCTTTACGTCCTCAGGATCAGCCCAAGGGTCACAGACATCAACCTCCGTTGCGAACTCTTCAAGCTCTTTGATAACATCGACGACATGCGAATTACGAATGTCCGGGCAGTTCTCCTTGAAGGTGATACCCAGGACAAGGATCTTGGCCTTTGCGAGGTTCAGCCCTTTTTTGATCATCAGTTTGATGACCTGGTTAGCCACGTAGATACCCATGTTGTCATTAAGACGGCGTCCGGCCAGGATGATCTCCGGTTTGTAACCGACCTGCTGCGCCTTGTAGGTCAGGTAATAGGGGTCGACGCCGATACAGTGTCCGCCGACAAGTCCCGGTTTGAACGGCAGAAAGTTCCACTTTGTACCGGCTGCTTTGAGCACCGCGTCCGTATCGATGTCAAGCTTGTTAAAGATGATGGCCAGCTCATTGACGAACGCGATGTTGATGTCGCGCTGTGCATTTTCGATAACCTTTGCCGCTTCGGCCACTTTGATGCTTGGTGCCAGATGCGTACCCGCTGTAATAATGCTTTGGTAGAGGTCGTCGACCTTCTTGCCGGTCTCCGGTGTCGAACCCGACGTGATTTTAAGGATCTTGGTAACGGTGTGTTCCTTGTCACCGGGGTTGATGCGTTCGGGGGAGTAGCCGCAGAAGAACTCTTCGTTGAACCGCAGGCCGCTGAATTTTTCCAGCAGCGGAACGCACACCTCTTCGGTTGCCCCCGGGTAGACCGTCGACTCATAGATGACGATGTCATCTTTTTTCAGCACTTTGCCTACGGTCTCGCTTGCCTTGATAAGCGGGGTCAGGTCAGGCTTTTTATGGGCATCGACCGGAGTGGGTACCGTAACGATGAAGATGTTACAGCCGGCAATATCTTCCAAAGCGTTAGTAAAAGAGAGGTGTCCATTCTCCAGGACCTCTTTAAGCTGCTCTTTTTCAATCTCTAGCGTCCTGTCATCACCGGCATTGAGCTCATCGATACGCCACTGTGCGATGTCAAAACCGACTGTCGGATATTTTTTACCGAACTCTACTGCTAGAGGAAGTCCAACGTACCCCAAACCTATGATTGCTATATTGTACTTCATCAAAGAGGATCACCTAATTATTGTATAAATTTCTGCTCTATCTATTAAGAGTCATTATACAAAATTAATATCAAAAACATATCATCAAAATATTGAGAAAGTGAGCAACTATGGAAGTGGAGAAGAAGGTGTCCATAGGGGAGCCCTATGGAACTGTACTATTGTGATTTTTGCCTGATTTGCCGTCCGGCTCTGCAGGAGAGCTGTCAGACACTCAGTTGTGATTTGATCTTTTCAAACTTCTTTTCACCGATGCCTTTGACATCCATAAGCTCAGATGTCGATTTGAACTTATGCTCTTTACGGTGCTCGACGATCTTCTCTGCGGTGCTTTGACCGATACCCGGCAGTGTTGACAACTCTTCGACCGAGGCAGTATTAATGTTCACTGCCCATAACGATACGCTCAGCAACAACGCTGAAACCAATGCTAAAAATTTCATTTTTAGACTCCTTTTTCTGAATTGACCTACAGATTACAGCAAATGATATTAAATCAATATTAATTTATTTTAACAATAATAAATAATTTATCATTTACGTCTCTCTTTAAAGAGCATAAGCGTAGATGTAAGCCCAGGAGAAATGCATCACAATCTCTACAAACAATGGTAAGCATGAAGAGAGACTCTTAATAGAGATGACAAAAATGTAATACGGCGAGAAAGAAGTACGCTTGTGTAGAAGAGTCCGTTGAAGCGGTTTGCTAGAGGGGTTGCAAAAAGGCTATTTCTGCTCTTTGGAATGCCTGTCGATGATAACCTGACGGCGCAACATCCCCGTGAAGACAAAATAGAGGATTAAGACATTGAGCCCAAAGAGGACCAGGCTCATACTCTGGTCCGCACTCTCCACGATCTGCAGCGCCGTTATGGAGTAGACCGCTTGCAAAATGGCTAGAAATACCACTGTTCTCTTGACATCCTTGTCAAAAAAGTTGAACAGGATGTGGTGAAGGTGTGTTTTGTCGGCCGTGAACATTGACTTGCCATGACGTTTTCGGCGCACCATGACAATGATCGTGTCAATCAGCGGAACCGCTATGATAAAAAGGACGGTTACCGGTTGGATGTAGGTCGCGGATTTGATGACAAGCAGACCGATGACAAACCCCAGTACAAGCGAACCGCTGTCGCCCATAAAGATACTCGCCGGGTTCCAGTTGTAGAACATAAAGGCGACAAGTCCCGCGATAAACGAACCGGAGATCAGCATCATATAGGTGTCGTCGTAACTGTACCCTATACTGAAAAGCGTCCCTAGAATGATCATACTCACCGAACCGGCAAGACCGTCAAGCCCGTCGATCAGGTTGAGGGCATTGGTAAAACCGACGATAGCGAACACCGTGAACGGCAGAGCAAACCACCCCAGATTTACATCGATACCGAAAAGGTTGCCCAGTGTAGAGACATAGATGCCGTCAAAATAGACCATCAGCGCGGCAAAAGCCACTATAAAGAACTTGGTGTTCGGTGACGTGTCCTGATGGTCATCGAGTACGCCGACGACAAAGACAGCAAAAATGGCCAGACAGCTAAGGTAGTGCTCCATCAGCAACGAATATTCAAACCAGGGGTCCACTAAAGCAACCGCCAGAAAAACACCGATACCGGCACCCCGAGGATGGTGGCGTGTATGCATGCTGCGCTCATTCGGAACATCGACCAGCCCCAACCTGAGCGCGTTCTTGATGATGAGCCCTATAAAGATGAATGCAACGATGAAAATCAATATAAATTCTAAGATCATCTCTATTACTTTTTATTCTTCAATTATTTGAAAAACATTTTATCACCAATATTATTACAGACAGATTACCTATCAGTTATATTCTTACAAATTCAATTTTACTTGAAAGTGGAGATTAAAGCGTGTTCAGCATCTATGCAGATCTTCAGAGGTTTAAAATAGTTGAAACGCGTCATGTTTATGTAGCATGGGAATGTTTATTTTAATGGAGTGGCTCCGGATACTGGAGACTGTTTTCAAAACCCTTATATACCCTAAAAGACCCTGTATATCGAAGTTTTCCAAGTTCAAAGATTGTCAGAAAAGGTATCTTTTGGGTCATCAATAGCACCAAATTGACACCGAAATATTCAAATAAATCTTTTGTCTAGCAATAGGGAGCATTCCACATCAGAAAAAATTGAAGATTGAAGAGCTGACCCCTATTTCGCGGTGCGTTTGAGAATTCAATAACAGTAGCGGGTTGTTACCCCCCCATATTTCTAGCATAATTAATATTGGTAACCAGACCCCATATTTTCCATATTTTCGAGAACAAAACTAGATAAGGTTATATTTTAAAACTAGATTACCAGAAACTTCTTCGATTGGTATATATTCTAAGAGAATTTCATTTTCATACCAATCTGTTCGGATATGTTCATTAACCTTACCTTCAAGATGTATCTCTATATAATTTTCATATGGTGGATGATATAACCGTAGTTTTGCCTTTCCCTTAATCTCGCCCATAAGATAGACATCAAGGAATATAAAGTTCTTAGTTTCTGTTTTATCACGTAGCGTCTTTTTTATTTTCTCATTTAAGTTTACAATTTTTTCTGTTTCGTAATCTTCATACGGTTTTGATGAACTGCAATTTGAAAACAATAGAGCCAGACTAATGAAAAGTAATATATTCTTCATTAATATTCGTTCCCCTGAAACTTATCACTAGGGTTATTATGGATATCACCAGCGATTTTATTTGATGCACCAAACTGTCTTATTTGAGAAACATCTTGTAAGGGTTTGTCATCAGAGGTGTGTAATTGGTTGTTCTTTATAATCAACATATCTCCGTTTTCCCTCGTTCCCACGCTTAGCGTGGGAATGCATACTGCAATATAAAAGTCATGACAACCTGCCATAAAGAAATAGGGGTCAGCTCTTCAATCTTTATTTTTAGTTTAGCGTAGAGAGGCTTTGGTCACCTCGCAGTGAAATAGAGGTTTTTGGTGATTATAGTTTCAGTATGCATTACGACGTGCAACGTCGTAACGAGGAAAGGTTGAGTATATCCTAAATGCCGGGCAATGAGGTGTTGAGAGTAACCTTTGTTGTAGGCATCCAGAATTTTTTGATCTCTGTCGCTATTGTCAGTTACACTTTTGCACCATAGTTGTCACATAGTTATAATTATCCCTGACCCCTATTCATGCAACGTCGTAACGAGGGAAAGCTGAAGCTTTTTGTCACCCTCCACTATTTATTTTATATCCATTACTATCATATAGTCTATCAATCTTTCCGTCATTAGTCCTATCGATTAAGGGCTTTCCGCTTATTTACAGGGGTGTAATT